>CAJULM010000022.1:0-4658 GCA_910587285.1 uncultured Oscillospiraceae bacterium
CCCTCTCCCTCTTATTATTTCCCTGTCTGCCTTTTAGGGAGCATATCATTTTGTCTCAAAGTTGCTATGGTGATAATTTGACTTTGCGGGTGGAATGGCCGGGGTCTGCTGGGGGCCGCCTTGATAACCAAAACAGGGCAGCCCCAGTGGACTCCGGCCATATCGCAGAAAAAACCGCCGCTTTGAGTTTCCCCAATAGTGGCGGTTTCGTGTAGGTTGGCTCCATTCTTTAGGTGTCGTGTTATTATGCCCTTGTCAAATACACTTGACTGTTTGTCATAAAAAACGAGCTGTTTTGCGGGTACTGTTGGGCCCGCGCAGCTTTACGCCGCCGGCCTGTCAGACCGGCGGCGCGCTTTTTGTCCGCTTTCAAGCTATACCTTCCGCGCCTTTCGGCCGGAGGTGCCCGGAATGTTCAGTTCATCCCGGTATTTGGCCACGGTGCGCCGGGAGATGGGACAGCCCGCATGGGCCAGGGCCTCGCACAGCTTTTGGTCGGACAGGGGATGGGCCTTGTCCTCCCCGTCGATGAGCCGGCGCAGCATGACGCGGGCCGCCGCGCCCCCCACATCGCCACCCGCGCCCCCTCGGGAGAAGAACCAGTTCAGGGGATACACGCCCCGCTGGCATTGCAGGTATTTTTCCCGAACGGCCCGGCTGACGGTGGACTCGTGTATGCCCAGAGCCTGAGCCACGTCGGCCATGCGCAGGGGGCGCAGCGCCTCCTCCCCGGTGCGGAAAAACTCCTCTTGCCGGTCCACAATGGCTTGGGCGCAGCGCAGCAGGGTGTCCTGCCGCTGGGTGATAGCCTGAAGGACCTCCTGGGCGGCCTGAATCTTCTGACGCAGATAGTCCCGGACCTCCCGCTGCTGGGACTGGGCGAGCAGGTCCCGGTAGTAGCCGTTGATGTGAAAGGCGGGGCGCTCCGGGTGGCTGGAGCGGGCCACAAAACGGCCGTCCTGCTCGTCCACGAAGATGTCAGGGTAGATGTAGGGCGCGGGCTCCGGCCGGTTGAACACCGCTCCCGGTCTGGGGTCCAGCTCCCGGATGGTCCGCTGGGCGCACAGCACCTGATCCACCGACACCCCAAGCTTATCCGCAATCAGCCGGTAGCGGCACCGGGCCAGAGATTCTAAGTGGCCGCGGACGATGGCCAACGCGGGCCCTCCCACCCCTGCCCGCTCCAGCTGGAGCTCCAGGCACTGGGACAGGTTTTCCGCCCCCACTCCGGCGGGCTCCAGGGTGCGCAGCGCGGCTAAGCCCGCCCGGATCGTCTCCAAAGGGATGGAGGCGTCCTGGGCCAGCTCCTCCGGGCTGGCGCGGAGATAGCCGTCCTCGTCCAAGCAGGAGGCGAGAAAGCGCACCGTTCGGGCGGTCTCCCCGTCCAGGGCCAGACGGTCCAGCTGGCGGGAGAGGAACTGGGGCAGAGTCTCCTCCAGCCCGCCGCTCACGCCGATGCGGGCGATGGGGTCGGACTCGTAGTCCCACAGCCCCTGATAGTAGCGGTTCTGCCGGTCGTTGTCCGCCAGCCAGCGCAGGTGCTGAAGCTGTTCGTCCTCCCGGCCCGGCTCGGATGTGGCGGCGGATTCGTTCAAATCCACCACCGGATTTTCCTGGGACAGCTCCTGTAAATAGTCCCGCAGCTCCAGAGCGCTCATCTGGAGCACCTCCAGGCGCTGGATCTGCCGCTGGTCCAGCTGCTGTAACTGTTTCTGCACCAGCTCCACGGCTGCCGCCCCCTTTCTCGTATCTCTGAGACGCTGTATCGACCGCCGCAAATTCCCCGGTGCTGGGCCGGAGGAGGGTGTGGCTGTGAATACGGATGGTTAAGTATGGCTTCCAACGCTATCGCTGCCCGAAGGGCCAAAAGCGGCGGCGCTTCTTTTTCGCCGGGGGTTGGGGCGCGGGATCAGGCGCAGGGGCGGCGGACGCCAGCCGCTTCAGGGCCTCTTGGGCGCTGCGGTTGCCCCGGTCTGCCGCGGCGCGGTAATATGCCTTGGCCTGCTCCAAATCCTGTTTCATGCCGATGCCCAGCTCGCAGCACCGCCCCAGGGCGTAGGCGCTGGGCGGATAGCCCATCTCATGGGCGGTGGTGTACATCCGGACGGCGGTGTCCAGGTCGGGCTCCACGCCGTAGCCGTTTTCGTAGCATTCGCCCAGCAGGAGGTGGGCCCTGGCGCTGCCCCGGTCGGCGGCCCTGCGGAACCATTTCACCGCCTCGGTGTCGTTTTCCTCCACGCCTATGCCCTGGTAGCAGCAAAAGCCGTAATTACACTGCCCCCAGGCGTCCCCCTGCTCCGCCGCCTCCAGATAAAGCTGGGCGGCGCGGGCCTTGTCCTGCTCTACTCCCTGGCCGTATTCATAGCAAAGGCCCAGGGAGCAGGCGCCGGGAGGAAAGCCCTGCTCATAGGACAGACGGTAGAGCTCCACCGCCCGTTCCATGCTTTTTTCCACGCCGCAGCCATTTTCATAGCACTCGCCCAGCAGCTGCTGGGCCCGGGGAAAACCCTGGCCCGCAGCCTGCTCAAACCAGTGGGCGGCCTGCTTGTCGTCCTCCCTCACGCCGATGCCCCGATAGTAGCAGAAGCCCAGATTGCACTGGGCGCGGGCGTCTCCCGCCTGAGCACCCTTGCGGTATAGCTCCACCGCCCGGAGCTTATCCTGCTCCACCCCCCGGCCCAGCTCATAGCAAAGACCCAGGGCACAGGCGGCGGGGAGGTGGCCCTTCTCGTCCGCCTGGGCGTACAGCTGGGCGGCTTGGGCCAGGTCCGGCGTCACGCCATAGCCGTTTTCATAGCACTGGCCCAGCAGGTACAGCGCCCTGACGCTGCCCTGCTCCGCCGCGTTGCGGAACCAGTGGAACGCCTGGTCGTTGTCCTCCTCCACGCCGATGGCCCGGTAGTAGCAGTACCCCAGATTGCACTGGGCGCGGGCGTCCCCCGCCTCGGCGGCCTGGCGGTAGAGCTCCACCGCCCGGGCCTTGTCCTGCTCCACCCCTTGGCCCAGCTCATAGCACAGCCCCAGGGAGCACACAGCGGGAGGATAGCCCTCCTCGCTGGCGGCCTGGTACAGCCGCATGGCCTTGTCCGGGTCGGCCTGCACGCCGTAGCCGAAGTCGTAGCAGTCTCCCAGCAGACCCAGGGCGCGGGGGTAGCCCGCCTCGGCGGCCAGCTCGAACCACTTCACGGCCTCCTTGTCGTCCACCTCCACACCGATGCCCCGGTAATAGCAGAAGCCCAGATTGCACTGGGCGGGCACATAGCCCCGCTCCGCCGACAGGCGGTAACACTCCACCGCCTGGGGCAAGTCCTGCTCCACGCCGGTGCCCAGCTCATAGCAAAGGCCCAGGGCGCAGGCGGCGGGGGGATAGTCCTCCTCGCTGGCCTGACGATACAGCTCCACGGCCTTGGCCTCGTCCTTTTCCACGCCGGTTCCGCTTTCATAGCACTGGGCCAGCAGGAAGCGGCCTTTTACATAGCCCTGCTCGGCGCTCTGCTGATAGAGCTGGGCGGCCTTGGTCTCGTCCTGCTCCACGCCGACGCCCCGGTCGTAGCACACGCCCAGGGCGCAGGTGGCCGCCTCATATCCCTGCTCGTGGGCAGCGCGGTAGAGCTCCACCGCCCGCTGCACGTCCTGCTCCACGCCCAGTCCGGCCTCGAAGCACTCCCCCAGCAGGGCCTGGGCGCGGGGGTATTCCTGTTGGGCCGCCTTGGTAAACCAGCCGGCGGCCTCCTGATAGTCCTGCTCCACGCCGATGCCCCGATAGTAGAAAAACCCCAGATTGCACTGGGCGGGGGGATACTCCTGCTCCCCCGCGTCCCGGTAGAGCTCGGCGGCGCGCAGCTTGTCCATCTCCACGCCAGCGCCCAGCTCGTAGCACAGCCCCAGCTCGCACTGGGCGGGGGGATAGCCCTGCTCCGCGGCCTGGGTCAAAAAAGGGATGGCCCGCTCGGGGTCCTTCTCTGTGCCGATGCCCCGCAGCCAGCACAGCCCCAGGCTGTGCTGAGCAGAGATGTGGTCCCCCTCTGCGGCGCGGGCGAACCACTGAAAGGCCAGCGTTTCATCTTTGGGCGCGCCGCCGGTCCCGTTGCAGTAGTGGACCGCCGCCTTATACTGGGCGTCCAAATCCCCCTCCTCGGCGGCGCTGAGCAGCTCCCGAAAGCCCCGTTCTTTTTTCGCCGACATATCCGCCATGCTCTGGATGAGCTCGGGATTGATGTATACCATGACTGTGTTCTGCCCATCGTCCCTGGGGGCGCTGCCATACTGCTCTGCCATCTTTCATCGCTCCTTCTCATGGCCGTATGCTGAACGCTGCCCTATAGTATAGCACAGCCAGGCGAGCTTGACAAGACGCCCGCCGGGTGGTAAACTGGACCTGGACAGGGGTAGGCACCCATTATAAAAAACGGCGTCCAAACACCCGCGAATCTCACAACAGGGGGATGACACCCATCGAAAAAAACATTCGCGTCGTTGATGAGCGGGGCAGAGAATATGAAGCGACCTGGCCGAGACGGGCCAGAGGTCTTGTGAAACATGGCAGGGCACGCTTCCTATCCGAAGATACGATATGCCTTGCGTGCCCGCCAAATACAGATTTGGAGGACACTGAAATGAGCGATAATAAAGTAGAACTGAGCTGGCTGCTCCAGCAG
>CAJULM010000022.1:4758-42700 GCA_910587285.1 uncultured Oscillospiraceae bacterium
TCCAGCAGCTCGCCGAGATGGGGGTGGGCGAGAGCGGCGAGGCGGGCTCGCCGGGGGACGTCATGGGTCAGGCCAAGGCGGAGGCCCTGGGGGACATCGTCCGCTGCCGGGAGACCACCAACCAGCAGCTTTTGGACATCTATAAACGGATTTACGTGGAGCAGTTTACCCGCCCCGCTGAGAAAGCATGAAAAAACCCGGCCCCGCGCCTGCGGGGCCGGGTTTTTTACGCATTTGGGCCGAAAATCTCCTCCAGGTGGGCCTCAATCTCCGGCTGGGGCAGCAGGGCGGCGCACAGCCCCAGCCGCCGGGCCAGGCCCAGCTTCTCCCGGATGGAGCGGGGGGAATCGTACAGCACAAAGTGGGCCTTGGGCCCGGCCATATAGGTGAAGTAGTGGGCGCACAGCCCCCGGTCAAAAAAGGTGGCGGGCTGCAGCCGGCGCAGCATTTCGTCCAGCGCCTCCCGGTCCACCGGCTCCCCCCGGCCGGCGGCGGGGAGCGGGAAATCCTCCCGCACCCACTCCACCGCCAGGGCTGCGCGGTGGGGGCCGTAGCGCTCCGCCGCCTCCCGTAGCCGCCGCTCCAGCGTGCCGCTGGTGACGGCGGAGGGGATGAGCACCCGGCTGCCGGGGGCGTGGGGGGCATAGGGCTCTGGGACATACAGCGGCCAGCCCTGGGCGGCGCAGTTGCGGGCGAGAATCTCCGCCGTCCGGCCCAGAATGTCCGAGGGCATCCCCTCAAAATCGCACACGATGCCCCGGTAGCCCCGGCGGCGGCACTCCCCCAAAACCTGGCGGCAGCAGTTCACCGGGTCCCCCCCGCCCTCCAGTCCGGCGCAGCTCAGCAGCATCAGTCCGCCCCGCAGCCCATCGGGCAGGCGCTGGCCCAGCAGCCGCAGTCCCGGCCCCACCCGGTAGGCCATATGGGCGGGGGTGAGGCCGAAGCGCGCGCCCTGGGTGCTCCGCCCGGCGGGCAGGGCCAGCAGCAATTCTTTCATGGGACTTCCCCCTTGTAGACGGCACAATTTTGTGATATAGTCAATGCGTTCTCTTTGAATCCTATGCCCGTCCGGGGCGGAATAGAAGGGGTTAAGTATGGTGTGGTTCCGGGCTCGGTTCAAGGCCCATGACATTTACGAAATCTCCGGCGAGGCCCTGGAGCGCCGGGGCATCAAGCTGCTGCTGGCGGATTTGGATAACACCCTGGTCCCCTACGGCGTGCCCCTGCCCGATGAAAGGCTGACGGCGTGGCGGGACGAGCTGCGCGCCCACGGGGTGACGCTGTTTATTCTGTCCAACAACCGCCACGAGAGCCGCCCCCGCGTTTTTTCCGAGGGGCTGGACGTACCCTATATCGGCCACGCGGGCAAGCCCAAGGCCCTCTCCTTCCACAAGGCTATGGAGCGGATGGGCGTGACCCGCGAGCAGACCGCCATTGTGGGAGATCAGATTTTCACCGATGTCTTGGGCGGAAACCGGGCGGGGGTGTCCACCATCCTGGTGGAGCCCATCCGGCTGGCGGGCAATCCGGGGCGGTATCTGCGGTACGCCGCGGAGTGGCCCTTCCGGCTGCTGTCGGGAAAGGGGGAGAAGGTGTGAGCGCAATCTTCGGCCCCGCGGGGAACGCGGAAAGCTTCCCGTACAAATCCTCTGCCGATGCGCCAAAATGGCTGAAGGAGATCGGCCTGGACTGCTACGAGTACCAGTGCGGCAAGGGCGTCCACGTGGGGGAGGCCACCGCGCGAAAGGTGGGCGCGGCCGCCGCAGAGCAGGGGATATCCCTGTCCCTCCACGCGCCCTACTTCATCAACCTGGCCAACCCAGACCCGGACGCCCTGCAAAAAACGATTGGCTATATCACCGGGGCCTGCCGGGTGGCGGAGTGGATGGGGGCCGCGCGTGTGGTGATCCACTCCGGAGCGCTCATGGGTCGCACGCGCCGGGAGGCGCTGGATATCGCCCTGGGTTCGTTAAAGGAGGTTATCGCCTCCTGCGACGGGGAGGGGTTTGGCCACCTCACCCTGTGCCCCGAGACCATGGGGAAAATCAATCAGCTGGGGGATTTGGACGAGGTGCTGGAGCTGTGCACTTTAGACGAGCGCCTGCTCCCCTGCGTGGATTTCGGCCACCTGTACGCCCGCTCTTTGGGCGCGGACCAGGGGGCGGAGGCGGCGGAGCGGATGCTGAGCCGTATGGAGGAGGTCCTGGGCGGCGAGCGGGCCTCCCGCTTCCACAGCCACTTTTCCCACATCGAGTTCACCCCCGGCGGCGGGGAGAAGTGCCACCGCACCTTTGCCGACGACGGGGGCTACGGTCCGGACTGGGCGCCTTTGGCGGAAGCGGTGGCCCGGCGGGGGTGGAGCCCCACCTTCATCTGCGAGAGTGCGGGCACCCAGGCGGAGGACGCGCTGGCCATGAAGCGTATCTATCAGGAATTTGAGCGGGGCGTACCGGGATGAGCCGGTTTGCGATGGACGTGATCGAGGGCCTTGCCATCGTGGGGATGGGGGTGCTCCTGTTCTTTGATCCCAAGGCCCTGTGGCGGAGATGGCCGTTTATAACCCTAACGGAGCGGAACAGTCCCCCGGATGACGTGGATCGAACCTTCGGTAAAATCATCGGGGTGTGCGTGATCCTGATGGGGTTGTTCTACACCGGAGGCATGATTGCTGAACACCTTGCTGAATAAAGCTGACATTTTATAAAGGAGATGTTTCCCATGACCCATTTTGAAAAAATCGCCGCGCAGCTGAAAGACCGCGGCCTGGACGCCATGCTCATCACCAGCGACCCCGGCGAGTTCTACGCCATGGGCTTCCACGGGGAGGGCGCGGCCCTCATCACCCCGGACAAGACCTGGTACTACACCGACTCCCGGTACATTGAATCCGCCCAGCAGCTCATCACTGGGGCGGAGGTGGCGGACTGGGCCCTCGGCGGCGGCTTCCGCAAGCTCATCGCCGGACTGGTGAAGGAGCACGGCATTGTCAAGCTGGGCTTCGAGGAGCGGTATATGTCCGTGGCCAGCCACACCGAATGGACCAAGGCGGTGGAGGCCGAGTTCGTCCCCGCCTCCGAGCTGCTCACCCAGCTGCGCCAGGTGAAGGACGCGAACGAGCTGGCCGCCATGCGGGAGGCCCAGCGCATCACCGACGAGGCCCTGCTGGAAATCCTCAATTTCATCCGGCCCGGCCTCACCGAGAGCGAGGTGGCGGCCCGGCTCACCTACATCATGGCCCGGAAGGGCGCGGAACGCAACTCCTTCGACCCCATCGTGGCCTGCGGTGCCAACGGCTCCAAGCCCCACGCCGTCCCCGGCCCCGCCGTGATTGAGAAGGGCCAGTTCGTCACCATGGACTTCGGCTGCGTGGTGGGGGGCTACTGCTCCGACATGACCCGCACCGTGGCGGTGGGCAAGCCCACCGAGGAGATGGAGCTGGTCTACAACACGGTGCTCGAGGCTCAGCTGGCGGGCATCGCCGTGGCGAAGGCCGGCGTTACCGGCAAGGAGGTCCACGAGGCGGGGGCCAAGGTCATCGCCGACGCGGGGTATGGCGAGTACTTCGGCCATGGCTTCGGCCACTCCCTGGGCATCGAGATCCACGAGGACCCCGGCTTCCACACCCGCAACGACAAGCCCATCCCCGCCGGGGCGCTGCTCAGCGCCGAGCCGGGAATCTACCTGCCCGGAAGGTTCGGCGTGCGCATTGAGGACGTGATTATGCTCACCGAGGGGGGCTGCATCGACATCACCCGCTCCCCCAAGCAGCTGATTATCCTGTAAGAAGCGCGCAGCGTGACAAGAACCCTCTTGCAATTTGGGCAAATATGGGGTATAATATAGTGATTTATTTCTTCGTTTACAAAACTTTCAATATTGGAGGACGAGACCAATGGCAATGATCACAGCAGGCGATTTCCGCAACGGCGTGACCTTTGAGATGGAGGGCAAGGTCATGCAGGTGGTGGAGTTCCAGCACGTCAAGCCCGGCAAGGGCGCGGCCTTTGTGCGCACCAAGATGAAGAACGTCATCACCGGCGCCGTCACCGAGACCTCTTTCAACCCCACCGCCAAGTTCGAGCAGGCCTTTGTGGACCGCAAGGACATGGAGTACAGCTACAACGACGGCGATCTGTACTACTTCATGGACATGGAGACCTACGAGATGATGCCCGTGGGCAAGGACGTGCTGGGGGACAACTTCAAGTTTGTGCTGGAAAACATGACCTGTAAGGTCATGTCCTACAAGGGCAGCGTGTTCGGCGTGGAGCCCCCCAACTTCGTGGAGCTGGTTGTCACCGAGTCCGACCCCGGCGTGAAGGGCGACACCGCCACCAACGTCACCAAGCCCGCCACCCTGGAGACCGGCGCGGAGATCAAGGTGCCGCTGTTCATCAACCCCGGCGACAAAATCCGCATCGACACCCGCACGGGCGAATATCTGGAAAGGTGCAAGGGGTAACAAGAAGCGCGGAGAAGCGGACAGTGAGGGAGCTTGGAGCGAAGCGAGGCCGAGCGCCGGGGCGCGCACGCCCCAAGACCAGGCCGAGTCGGAGCGAAAGCGACCGAACGTTCTGGCCGCTTCGCAGCGTGACAAGGAAAAGGAGCGTATCATGACCATTACCGAGAAGGTAGCCTATATTCAGGGCCTGTACGACGGCCTGGGGCTGGACGGCGAGAAGTCCGGCGAGGCCCGCATCCTGTCCGAGCTGCTGGATGTGATGAAGGAAGTGGGCCAGCAGCTGGAGGGTATGGACACGGCCATGGACCAGTTCGACGAGGAGCTGGACGCCCTGGGCGACAGCGTGGCCGACCTGGAGGACGCCGTATTCGACGACGAGGACGAGCAGGACGAGTTCCTGGGGGACTTGGACGGCATGGACGAGGATTTCTTTGAAATCCCCTGCCCCACCTGTGGGGAGGACCTGGTGGTGGACGATGAGGTCCTGTCCGCCGGCGTGGTGGACTGCCCCGCCTGCGGCGGCAAGTTCGCCCTGTCCTTTGAAGACGACAAGGACGGGCCAGAGGACGAGGAATAGGCAAAACGAGCCCCCCGGCGAGAGCCGGGGGGCTTTTCTGCGCGGTCAGATGTTCAGCGCGCCGTCCCCCGCCATGAGCCGGGTCATCTCCTCAATCCGCTCCAGGGGGAAGGGGGGCAGGGACAAAGGCCGCAGGGCGATGGACATCAGCTTCATGGGGTTGTCGTCCGCCGCCACCCGGTTGGAGCTGAGCGCGCCGCAGCGGGCGCAGCGGTGAATCACCGCCCACTCCCCCCTGCCCCGAATCCACACGGCGATGGGCTCCATCAGCCCGCCGCAGTCCGCGGCCCGGTCGCCGGGCTCCACGTCCAGGTGTAGGCTGGTGAGACAGTTGGGGCAGTGGTTGCGGTGGTCGGTGCCCGCACCGGCGGGCACAACGGAACGGCCGCATTTTTTGCAGGTAAAGCTGTGGGTACAGGGGTGGTTTTTGTAGTAATGAGTTTCAAATTGTCTGCGTTTGTTTTCGCGGTTCATCGTTTGATTTCTCCTTGCACATATGGAAATACTGGTTTGCAGAGCGGTGCAGGACAACAAAACGGACGACCCACTCTGAAGGAGATGGATCGTCCGGACGACGCGCCGAAGCAGAATTTTGCAGGGAACGAACTTCACGGTCCGCGAAAGCGCACGAAAACAGGCCGCACCCTGAAACGGGCAGGGAGAACGGGCGGTTTGTACGGCAGTCTGCAAAATAGGCACGACAAAAAACTCCATCTGTTCAGATGAACGCGAATTTTGTTGTCCTGTTATTTGCAAATGGCCGACACAAACTTCCCTCCCTTTCTCAAAAACTGAGCGCAGTATACCACAAGGGCGGCCCGCTGTCAACCCGTCTGGGGAGCGGACTTTACCTATGGGGCCCCCGCGCGAGCCCAGCGAAGCGGGGCGCGTGGGAGGGGGGCGGACTTTACTCCGATGAAGGCGGCAGCTTCCGGTACTCCTTCCCGTTCTCCGGCGTCACGCCTCGAACGGCGAACAGCTCCTCCACCGTCACAAACTTGTAGCCCTGGGCCAGCAGCTCGTCCACCACCTGGAGGGCGGTGTCCACGCTGGAGGGGTAGATGTCGTGGAGCAGGATGATGCCGCCGTCCTGGACGGTTTCCAGGATGACGGACACCTGCCGGGCGGTGTCCTGGTCGGACCAGTCCTCCGGGTCCACCGACCACAAAATGATGGGTGAGCCCGCCCTCGCCCGGTTGGCGGGGGTAATCATCCCGTAGGGCGGGCGAAGCATGAAGCTCTCCTGGTCCAGCAGGCCCTGGAGGGTGTCCCGGAGCTGGTCCACCTCGGCGCAGAAGTCCGCGCCCCCCACCAGGGCCAGGGATTTGTGGTGAAAGGTATGCAGGCCGATCTGATGCCCCTCCCGCTCCATGCGGATCAGAAGGTTCTCATTGCCCGCCACGTTTTCCCCGATGACAAAAAAGGTGGCGCGCACCCCCCGCCGGCTCAGGCCGTCCAGCAGGGCGGTGGTGGTGGAGGACCGGGGGCCGTCGTCAAAGGTGAGGGCCACAAATGGCCCGTCCGGGAGCTGAGCGGGGCCGGCGGTCGCCTGCCCTAAGGGCCGGCCGGGAAACCAGGTCCAGCTCAGGGCCAGCAGCGCCCCGGCCAGGGCCAGCGCTCCCGCGCGCAAAATGAGAGGATGCTTTGACAACGCGCCTCGCCGCCTTTCTGATTGCTTGCATAGCTGGGGATAGTATGCGTTTCCGACCGCCGTCTTATGTACCGCCAGAAATAGGGATTGCCATTTGTTCTAACAGAGTATATAATAATAAAATCAACGTTTTTACCTGGTAAGAGCGTCATAGGAGGCACACGCCATGAAAGACCTGCTTCAGCTTTTGGAAAACGATTCCACCCTCAGCCACGCCCAGCTGGCCGCCATGACCGGCTCCACCGAGGGCGAGGTGGCCGCAGCGGTGGCGCAATATGAGAAGGACCACGTGATTTTGGGCTATAAAACCATCATCGACTGGGACCGCACCCAGCAGGAGTCCGTCACCGCTCTCATCGAGGTGAGCGTCACCCCCCAGCGGGGAGAGGGCTTCGACCGGGTGGCCCAGCGCATCTATCAGTACGACGAGGTGGAGTCCCTCTATCTCATGTCAGGCGGGGCCTATGACATGATTGTCACCATCTCGGGCCGCACGCTGAAGGAGGTGGCCCAGTTTGTGGGAGAGAAGCTGGCCCCCATCGAGGGTGTCACCGGCACCGCCACCCACTTCATTTTGAAGAAATACAAGGAAAAGCACCTGATCTTCCCCGTGCAGGAGGTTCAGGAGGAAAGGTTCGTGTTTGAATGATGGATTACGGCAAGATTATGTGCCGGCGGGTGCAGGACATCCAGCCCTCCGGCATTCGAAAATATTTTGACCTCCTCCAAGGGATGGAGGGGGGCATCTCTCTGGGCATCGGCGAGCCCGATTTCCAGACCCCCTGGCATATCCGGGACGCGGGCATCTTTTCCTTGGAAAAGGGCTTCACCAAGTACACCCCCAACGCCGGCCTTTCCGACCTGCGCGCCGCCATCTCCCGGTACCTCAAGCGCCGGTTTGACCTGGAGTACGCCCCGGTGGGCCAGGTTTTGGTGACGGTGGGGGGCAGCGAGGGGCTGGACCTCACCTTCCGCGCCCTGCTGGAGCCGGGGGACGAGGTAATCATCCCCACCCCCTCCTTTGTGTGCTACGGCCCCCTGGTGTCCATGGCCCACGGCGTGCCCGTGTTGGTAGAGACCTACGCGGAAAACGAGTTCCGCCTCACCCCCGATGAGCTGCGCGCCGCCATCACCCCCAAAACCAAGGCCCTGGTCCTCCCCTTTCCCTGCAACCCCACCGGGGGCGTCATGGGCCGGGAGGATTTGGAGGCCCTGGCCGATGTGCTCCGGGGCACGGACATCATGGTGATCTCCGATGAAATCTACGCTGAACTCACCTACGGCGGGCGGCACGTGTCCATGGCCAACCTGCCGGATATGGCGGAGCGCACCGTGGTGGTCAACGGCTTCTCCAAGGCCTACTCCATGACGGGCTGGCGGCTGGGCTATGTGTGCGGTCCCAAGCCTGTCATCTCCGCCATGACCAAGCTCCACCAGTACGGCATCATGTCCGCCCCCACCACCAGCCAGTACGCCGCCATCGAGGCCCTGGACCACGGCGACGGGGACATTGAGGCCATGCGGGAGGAGTACGACGGTCGCCGCCGCTTCCTGGTGGACGGCTTCCGCAAGCTGGGCCTGGACTGCTTCGAGCCCCTGGGCGCGTTTTACACCTTCCCCTGCATCCGGTCCACCGGCCTTTCCAGCGAGGAGTTCTGCGACCGGTTCCTGGCGGCGGAGAAGGTGGCGGTGATCCCCGGCTCCGCCTTCGGCCCCGGCGGAGAGGGCTTCGTCCGGGCCTGTTACGCCGCCTCCATGCACGACCTGGGGGAGGCGCTCAGCCGGCTGGAGCGGTTCCTGAAAACCCTCTGACCCGCCGCCCGGCGGCGCGGTGTTTCACGTGAAACATTCGTTTTGTTTTGATTGGAGAGGAGCCTTTGCATGAATATTGTCTGTTTGGATATGGAGGGCGTGCTGGTGCCCGAGATCTGGATCGCCTTCGCCCAGGCCAGCGGCATCCCCGAACTGCGCCGCACCACCCGGGACGAGCCGGACTATGACAAGCTGATGACCTGGCGCTTGGGCGTGCTGCGGGAGCACGGCCTGGGGCTGACGGAGATTCAGGCTGTCATCGCCAAAATCGACCCCCTGCCCGGGGCGAAGGAGTTTCTGGACGAGCTGCGCACACTCACCCAGGTGGTGATTCTCAGCGACACCTTCGAGCAGTTCGCCAAGCCCCTCATGGAAAAGCTGGGCTGGCCGGCCCTGTTCTGCAACACCCTGGAGGTGGCGCCCAGCGGCGAGATCACCGGCTACCAGATGCGCTGCCCCAAGTCCAAGCTCACCACCGTGAAGGCCCTCCAGTCCTGCGGCTTTGAGACCATCGCCGCCGGGGACAGCTTCAACGACCTGGGTATGATCCAGGCCGGCAAGGCGGGCTTCCTCTTTAAGTCCACCCCCCAGATCAAGGCGGACTACCCCAACATCCCCGCCTATGAGGACTTCCCCGACCTGCTGGCCGCCATCAAGGGGGCGCTTTGATGAAACGGATGGTCTTTGGCGTCCTTCTCACGGTCATCGGTTTTGTATTTTTCGCGTTCTGCCTGATACACGCCCTGTTAAATCCTGTTACACTGAACGGGGTAGACGGACTGCTGAGCGCGTTTGTCTCCCACGGCACCTTGGTCCCCTTTGTCCTCTCCGCCATTGTGATGTGCGCCGGCCTTGCCGTCTGCGGCTGGGAGGCCTTCCGGAACGACAAGTAATGTTGAAATGCAGAAAGGAGTTTTCCGCCATGGCAAACACCTTTGACAATCTGCCCTTCCAGCCCGCCGACATTCTTCTCCCCCAGGACTGCGACTACGACAAGTGGGCGGTGGTGGCCTGTGACCAGTACACCTCCCAGCCCGAGTACTGGCAGCGGGTGGAGGAGCGGGTGGGCCGCGCTCCCTCCGCCCTGCGCCTCATCCTGCCCGAGAGCAGCCTGGACGGCCCCCAGGTGGAGATGGACATCATGGACATCAACGCCACCATGGCCCGCTACGTCCGGGAGGGCCGGTTCAAGACGCTGACAGGGGCCATGATCTACGTGGAGCGCACCCTGTTTGACGGCCGGGTGCGCCGGGGGCTGGTGGGCATGGCGGACCTCACCGCCTACGACTACGAGCCGGGGTCGGACGCTCTCATCCGGGCCACCGAGGGGGTGGTCATGTCCCGCATCCCGCCCCGGGTGGCGGTGCGGAAAAACGCCTCCATTGAGCTGCCCCACGCCATGCTGCTGTGCGACGACCCCCAGCGCACCGTCATCGAGCCGCTGGCCGCCCAGACCGGCGGGATGGAGCTGCTCTACGACTTCGAGCTGATGGAGCAGGGCGGGCATATCAAGGGCTGGCGGCTCACCCAGGAGCAGCTGGAGCAGGTGGCCGGGGCCCTCTCGGCCCTGGGGGACAGCGCCGCCTTCAACGCCAAATACGGCACGGAAGGCCAGCCCGTGATGCTCTTTGCCGTGGGAGACGGCAACCACTCCCTGGCCACGGCCAAGGAGTGCTACGAGCGGCAGCGCCGGCTGGTTCCCCCGGAGCGGCGGGACAGCATCCCCGCCCGGTACGCCCTGTGCGAGCTGGTCAACCTCCACGACGGCAGCCTGGAGTTCGAGGCCATCCACCGGGTGGTGTTCCACACCGACCCGGAGGCCCTGCTGGACGCTTTGGCGCGCAGCTGTCCCGGCGGGCGCCGGGGCGCCGCGGAGGGGGACGGCTTGGCCCTGCGCTACGTGTGCGCCGGAGGGGAGGGTGTGGTCACTCTGCCCGAATGGGGCGGGCGGTTGCCCGTGGGGGCGCTCCAGAATTTTTTGGACGAATACCTTATGGACCATCCCGGCCGGGTGGACTATATCCACGGCGAGGAGGTGGCCCGGGAGTTCGCCGCCCGGCCGGGGAACATCGCCTTCCTGCTGCCTCCCATGGCCAAGGAGGAGCTGTTCCTCTCGGTCATCCGGGACGGCGCGCTCCCCCGCAAGACCTTCTCCATGGGGGAGGCCCACGACAAGCGGTTCTACCTGGAGGCCCGGAAAATCCGGGAATAGATGACAAAAAATGCTCCCTGGTCCGGTGCGCCCGGACCGGGGAGCGTCTTTGTTTACAAATTATTAGTTGGACTTTTCGCCCATGCTGTGCTAAACTATACCAAGATTATGGACAGGTATGCCCCGGCGGCGTACCGCGAGAGGAGCGCGAGCCATGCGGGTAGACGTGCTGGGCGTGGCCTTTGACAATATGACCCTGACAGAAGCGGCGGACCGGGCCATGGCCCTTCTGGATGAGACGGGCCCCCACCTGGCGGTTACTCCCAACCCGGAGATCGTTCAGCGGGCGGCCAAGGACCCGGAATTTGCCCGGATTCTGGCCGGGGCGGATCTGGTCATCCCGGACGGCATCGGTGTGATCTACGCCGCCAAAATTCTGGGCAGGCCGCTGAAGGAGCGGGTGCCCGGCATCGACTTCGCCTCCGCCCTGATGGACCGCATGGCCCGGACGGGCAGGCGGCTGTATCTGCTGGGGGCGGCCCCCGGCGTGGCGGAGCGGGCCGCTGAGCATCTGCGCACGGCCCACCCCGGCCTTGTGATATGCGGGAGCCATGACGGCTATTTTCAGGAGGACGGCCCGGTGGCGGCCGATATTCGGGACAAGGGGGCCGAGGTGGTGTTTGTGTGCCTGGGCTTTCCCAAACAGGAGAAATGGATTGCAGCCAACGGCGCGGCCACCGGGGCCAAGCTGCTCATCGGGCTGGGGGGCTCCCTGGATGTGTTCGCCGGCGAGGTGGAGCGGGCCCCGGAGAGCTTCCAGCGGCTGGGGCTGGAGTGGCTGTACCGCCTGATCAAGCAGCCCGCCCGCATCGGGCGGATGGCCAAGCTGCCGCTGTTCCTGGTGTCTGCGGCGGGGGAACGGCTGCGGGGCAAATAAGCGCAAAAACCACAGAAGCAAACGTACGGAAAGGTGGAACACAGAGATGGTATACATTTTACTCGGCTCCGGCTTTGAGGAGGCCGAGGCCCTGGTGACGGCGGACGTGCTGCGCCGGGCGGACGTGCCGGTGACGTTGGCGGGCATCGGCGGTGAGCTGATTACCGGCGCCCACGGCATTGCCGTGAGAGCGGACGCCCCTGTGGAGTCGGTGAAGCTGAAGGAGGACGACATGGTGGTGCTGCCCGGCGGAATGGGGGGCGTGGCGTCCATCGAGGGCAGCGGCCCCGCCATGGCCCTGATTCGTCAGGCCGGGACCGATGTCCGCCTGCGGCTGGCCGCCATCTGCGCCGCCCCCACCCTGCTGGCCCGGGCGCGGCTGCTGGCCCCTGGGGTGCGGGCGGTGTGCTACCCCGGCATGGAGGGGGAGCTGATTGAGGCGGGAGCTGTGCCTGCCATGGACCAGCCCGTGGTGATTCAGGGACGGCTGGTTACGGGGAGAGGCCCCGGTGCGGCGTTTGATTTTGGACTGGCTCTGGTGGGAGAGCTGGCGGGCGCGGACGCAGCGCAGCGGGTGCGCGCCGGGCTGCATTACCCGTCATGACGATAAAGGAACGCAAGGAGGAGCTGCGCCGCCACGCCGCCGCCCTGCCCAACCCGGATGCGTGGCCTTTGTTCCAGCGGTTTTTGGCTCTGCCTGAAGTGGAACAGGCGGACACCGTGATGGTGTTTTACGGCACCAGCCGGGAGCCGGACACCGTGCCCCTCATCCGCGCCCTGCTGGATATGGGTAAGCGGGTAGCGCTGCCCGTGTGCCTGCCTCGCCGGGGGATGGAGGCTCGGCAGGTGCTGGATGTGGATCAGCTGATTCCCAACCGCTTCGGGATTCCGGAGCCGGACGGTGCGTGCCCGGTGATTCCCAAGGATGAAATCCAGGCGGCCCTCATCCCCCACCTGATGTGCGACCGGGAGGGCTATCGCTTGGGCTGGGGCGGGGGATACTATGACCGGTGGTTGGCGGACTTTTCCGGCCTGACGGTGTGCGTGTGCCGCGCCGGCCGGCTGGCCGAGCGCATCCCCCGGGAGGAATTTGATGTGCCGGTGAAGCTTGTCTTGATTGAGGAGGAAGCGCGAGCGTAGGCGCACAGGGGAGATAACGCCCCCTGCCGGGGACGTTACTCTCTGCTTGTGCAGAAGGTAACCAAGAAAGGCACGCGATGACTGTTTCTGCGCCTGTTTGGGCATGCCGTCCGAACGGCCCGTATGTGCTGCTCTACCTGGGCGCTTTCTCTCATGGGAGAGAAGGCACCCCGCCGGGGGCCATTCCCCGGCGGGGTGTCGTTGGGTTTGCTATTGGGTTTGCTATGTTGTTATGCGTTTGATGTTTTCGCGCTTCGCCTGCTCGCGACGGCGTTGTCACGCTGCGCGCCCTCCGCGACGGTGTCTAAGTCCCTCCGACTGCGCAAATTGTCCTGCGCCGCCTGCGGCGGCTTCGGTCAATTCGCTTCGCTTCGGGTCTTAGTCACCTGCTCCCGGGCGCTCCGCGCTTCCGGCTTAGCAGCAGCCGTCGTTGCAGCCGCAGCCGTTGTTGCCGCAGCCACAGCCGCAGTTGTTGTTGCCGCCACAGCAGCAGCAACAGCCGTTATTGCTGCCGCCCCAGCTGTTCCCGCCGCCGCAGCAGCAGCACAGCAGGAGAATCAGAATGATGATCCACCAGCAGCCCCCACCGAAACCACCATTGTTACCACAACACATGATTTGTCACCTCACATTTGATATCCCGGTCACGGAGACCGGCCTCGGCGCCGCCGAGCGGCGGCGCCGGGGACGACCCCCGTTCGGTCACAGAGACCGGCTCGGACGCCGCGGTTTTCGCGGCGCCGGAGCCGTGCCCCGTGCCGTGCTCCCGTTTCTGGGCCATACTATGTGGCGGCTGGAAAATGGGTTCCTGCCGCCCGCCCGGTCCAGTCAACCTTTCCGGCCGCCGCTTGCCGGGCAACCCATCATATGCAAGGAGTGAACGATATGGCAGAAGGAAAACGCGCCGCGCCGCGGCAGCCCTCTCAGCCTCAGCCCCGCCCCAAAAAGCGGGTCAAGCGCCGCCGCAGCGCCGGAGCCAGAGTGGCCGGAGCCTTTTTGTACGCCCTGTTCGTCATCGGCCTGTCCGCCGTGCTGGCCACCCTGGGCTGGGTTTGGGCCTGCGACCTGCTGGGCCTGAACAAAGAATACGCCTCCACCGAAATCACCATTGAGGAGGATACCCGATTCTCCGACGTGGTGGACACGCTGGAAAAGGAGGGGCTGATTGAGTACAAGTTCCTGTTCAAGCTGTACGCCGCCTTCTCCCACGCCGAGGAGAAGATCGCCCCGGGCAAATACGAGCTGAATACCGAGATGGACTACCGCGCCCTGGTGTCCAACATGGGGGTGTCCTCCGCTACCCGGCAGACCACGGACATCACTATCCCGGAGGGCTATACCATCGACCAGGTCTTCGCCCTGCTGGACGAGCGGGGCGTGACGTCGGTGGACAAGCTCCAGGACATGGCCGCCAACTGGAACTACGCCTTTGACTGGCTCCAGGGCATCCCCCTGGGGGACTACCACCGCTTGGAGGGCTACCTGTTCCCCGACACCTACACCTTCCAGCTGGGGGAAAACCCCAAGTATGTCATCAACAAAATGCTGGTGAACTTCGACGCAAAGATGGATGAGTATATGGCCCGGTTCAGCGGTGAGGAGGCGGCCTATTCCCTCCATGACATTGTGACCATCGCCGCCATGATTGAGAAGGAGACCGACGGCGAGGACTACAAAACCATCGCCTCCGTCATCTACAACCGCCTGGAGAACCCCGCCGCCGAGACGGTGGGCTACCTCCAGATCGACGCCACCCTGGTCTACCTCAACGGCGGCAAAATGCCCACCCTGGCCGACCGGGAGATCGACTCCCCCTACAACACCTATAAGTACCAGGGGCTGCCCAAGGGGCCCATCTCCAACCCCGGCATGGCCTCGCTGATGGCGGCCATGAATCCGGAGGACACCAAGTACTACTTCTATGTCCTCAACCCGGAGACCAAGCGGCATGAGTTCAGCCGCACCTACGCCGAGCACGACGCGCTGGTCCAGCGCTATCAGAGCAATGGCGGTTAAGCCGGAGCTGCTCTCCCCCGCGGGGGACCGGGAGCGGCTGGACATGGCGCTGGCCTACGGCGCGGACGCGGTGTATCTGGCGGGCAGCGCCTTCGGGATGCGGGCCTTTGCCGGAAACTTCGACCGGGAGGGGCTGGCCCAGGCGGTGCAGACGGCCCACCGGAAGGGCGTCCGGGTCCACGTCACCTGCAACACCATGGCCCGCAACGGCGAGGCGGCCCAGCTGCCGGAGTACCTGGAGTATCTGGACGCCATCGGCGCGGACGCGGTGATCGCCGGCGGGGTGGACGTGCTGGATCTGTGCAAGCGGCACGCGCCCCATGTCCAGGTGCATATGTCCACCCAGACGGGCATCACCAACTATGAGATGGCCCGGGTGTGGCACGAGCTGGGGGCCAGCCGGGTGATTCTGGCCAGGGAGCTGTCTCTGGACGAGGTGGCGGAGCTCTGCGCCAAGGCCCCCCGTGGGCTGGAGGTGGAGGCCTTTGTCCACGGCGCCATGTGCGTGTCCTACTCCGGCCGGTGCCTGCTGAGCAACTATATGACCGGGCGGGACGCGGCCCGGGGGGCGTGCGCCCAGCCCTGCCGCTACCAGTACGCTCTGATGGAGGAGAAGCGCCCCGGGGAATATTTCCCCGTGTTTGAGGAGAACGGCGAGACCTTTATCCTCAACAGCCGGGATATGTGCATGATCGATCACATCCCCGAGCTGATGGCGGCGGGGGTGCACTCGCTGAAAATCGAGGGCCGGGCCAAGAGCGCGTATTACGCCGCCATGACCACCGCCGCCTACCGCCATGCCATCGACGGGGCGGCGGAGGGCAGCCCGCTGGACCCCCTGTGGCGGGCCGAGGTGGACAAGGTGAGCCACCGGCACTACTCCACCGGTTTTTGGTTTGGCCAGCCGGGGCAGTACACCGATTCCGCCCGGTATATCCGGGACTGGCAGGTGCTGGCCGTGGTTCGCTCCTGCGATGGACTGGGCAGCGCTGTGCTGTCCCTGCGCAACAAATTTTCCGCCGGGGACGAGATCGAGGTGGTGGGTCCCGATGTGCCCGCCTTTTCCATGGCCGCCCCCATGATGGCGGATATGGATGGCTTTGAGCTGCGGGAGCCCCGGCATCCCCAGATGGAGTTTCGCATGAAGCTGCCCCGGCAGGTCCCGCCCCTGTCGGTGGTGCGGGCGTGCCGGCCCAGCTCATAGCGCGACGATAGCTGCGCAGGGGAGCTTGGACTGGAGCGAGAGCAAAAGCCCAGCCGCCGCGCAGCGGGGGCGTGAATGGAAACGCACGGATATGAAATCTGCCTGGGCAAAGGCCCAGGCAGATTGCTATATGCCCATCCTTGGGCATACTATATGATAAATTAAGAGAGGAGGCCGCGCTATGCTGGACGCAGTTCTGCGCCGCCTGATTCCCAACTACACTCAAACCCACGATCCCGCCGTCCGGGAGCGGTACGGCCTGCTGGCCGGAGCGGCGGGGCTGGGGCTGAACCTGCTGCTGTTCGCCGCCAAGCTGCTGGCGGGCATACTCACAGGGGCCATCTCCGTCACCGCCGACGCCTTTAACAACCTGTCTGACGCGGCCGGGTCCGCCGTCACCCTGGCGGGGTTCAAGCTGGCCGCCCAGAAGGCGGACGAGCGCCACCCCTTTGGCCACGGCCGGCTGGAGTATTTGGCGGGGCTGGCGGTGTCCCTGCTCATCCTGTTGGTGGGGGTGGAGCTGGGGCGGGAGTCCATTTCGAAGATTCTCCGGCCGGAGCCCGCTGTGTTTACCCCGCTGGCGGCGGTGCTGCTGGCCGCGTCCATTTTGGTGAAGCTGTGGATGGGCTGGTTTTACGCCGCCCTGGGAGGGCGGGCCCAGTCCCCCGCTCTGGCTGCTGCTGCGGCGGACGCCCGGTCGGACGTGCTGGCCACGTCGGCGGTGCTGGCGGGGTTGGTCGTGGCCCACTTCTTCCAGGTGCAGCTGGACGGCTGGCTGGGCCTTTTGGTGGCGGCGCTGATCCTGCGCACCGGCTGGGGGGCCGCCCGGGACACCCTGGACCCCCTGCTGGGGACGCCGCCCGCCCCGGAGATGGTGGAGGACATCGAGCGCTTCATTCTGAGCGAGGGGCGGATTGTGGGCGTTCACGACCTGGTGATTCACGACTACGGCCCCGGGCGGCGGATGATGTCCGTCCACGCCGAGGTGCCCGCCCAGAGCGCCCTGGTGGAGATACACGACGTCATCGACCGGGTGGAGCGGGCGCTGCGGGCGCGCTTCGGGCTGGAGGCGGTGATTCATCTGGACCCGGTGGACGCGGGCGACCCCCGCACCGGGCGGCTGCGCTCGGTGGTGGCGGGGCTGGCCCGGGAGCTGGACGGGGCCGCCACCGTCCACGATTTGCGCTGCTCGCCGGAGGGGGAGCTGGCCTTCGACGTGGTGGTGCCCTATGAGTCGCCCCTCACCGACGAGGAGGTGCGCGCCGCCCTGACCCAGCGGCTCTTGGAGCGGGAGCCGGACTGTAGGCCCGTGATTGAGGTGGATCGGTCCCACGTCTTATAAAATTCGCCTTGTTTACAAAAACCTGTGGAAATTTGACATGGTTCGGCTTATAATAAAAGAAATTAGTGTTCTGATGAAGAGGCGGTTCGGGAGGGGCAAGTTCCTCCCCTACATTGAAGAAAGGGTGTATAACCATGCCCCGCACAATTTTGATCGTAGAAGACGATAAAAACATTGCCGACCTGCTCCGGCTCTATCTGGAGAAGGAGGAGATGACCTGCCACGTGGCGGGGGACGGCCTGGCCGGACTGGAGAAGTTTCAGCAGGTCCAGCCCGACCTGGTGCTGCTGGACATCATGCTCCCCGGTATGGACGGCTGGGCGGTGTGCCGGAAAATCCGGGAGACCTCTAAGGTCCCCATCATCATGCTCACCGCCAAGGGCGAGCTGGAGGACAAGGTGTCCGGCCTGGAGATGGGGGCGGACGACTACATCACCAAGCCCTTCGAGGCCAAGGAGGTGGTGGCCCGCATCCACGCGGTGCTGCGCCGCTTCGGCGAGGAGGAGCAGCCGGAAAAACGCCTGAGCTTTGACAAGCTGGTGGTCAACCTGGATTCCTATGAGCTGCTGGTGGACGGCAAGCGGGTGGACACCCCGCCCAAGGAGCTGGAACTGCTCTACCACCTGGCCGCCGCCCCCAACCGGGTGTTCACCCGCAATCAGCTGCTGGACGAGGTGTGGGGCTTCGATTACTTTGGCGACAGCCGGACGGTGGACGTGCACATCAAGCGCCTGCGGGAGAAGCTGGAGGGCGTGTCCGACCAGTGGAGCCTGAAGACCGTCTGGGGCGTGGGATATAAGTTTGAGGTGACTGCTTGAAAACCATGTATGGCCGGCAGTTCGCCACCATGGTGGGTATGGTGCTGCTGTCCTTCCTCTTGCTGGGGGCCTCCTTCGCCACCCTGAGCTATCAGTATACCATCCGGGAGAAGAAGGACACTCTGGAGAGAAACGCCAAGTATATCGCCCAGTTTACCTCCGACTCGGTGAACACCGTCGGAGAGCTGGTATGGCAGACCCCTGCCTTCCAGAGCTACCTCAGCTCGGTGGCCCAGGTGTCGGACACCCATGTGCTGGTGGCCACTCCGGAGGGAACCATCCTCTACGCCACCCAGGGGGACAGCGAGCTTTCTCAGATGCAGTACGCTCCCCTGTCCCAAATCATGGTGGATCAGATTACGTCGGGGACGTTTGTGGGCGTCACCGATCTGGGCGGACTGTATGCGGAGGCCCGGTATTTGGTGGGGCTGCCGATCACCAGCGACACGGGGTTTTTGCAGGGGCTGGTGGTGGTGTCCTGCTCCGCCTCCAACATCAGCGGAATGTGGCAGGACCTGTTTTCCATTCTGCTGGTGACCACCCTGGCGGTGGTGCTGATCGCGGCCATCATCAGCTCAGTGACCAGTATGCGCCAATCTCAGCCCATCAAAGAGATCGCCGCCGCCGCCCGTCAGTTCGGCCTGGGCCAGTTGGACGTGCGGGTGGACGTGGGCTCCCGCCGGGACGAGGTGGGCGAGCTGGCCGAGGCGTTTAACACCATGGCCGAGTCCCTGTCCCGCAGTGAGCAGCAGCGGGCGGAGTTTATCGCCAACGTCTCCCATGAGCTGAAAACCCCCATGACCACCATCGCCGGCTTTGCCGACGGCATTTTGGACGGTACCATCCCCGCCGACCAGGAGCGGCACTATTTGGGGATCATCTCCTCGGAGACCCGCCGCCTGTCCCGGCTGGTGCGCTCCATGCTGGACCTGTCCCGGCTGCAGTCCGACGAGCGGTGCGCCCAGCAGCAGTTTGACATCAGCGAAACCCTGGTGCGCACCCTGGTGGCGCTGGAGGGCAAGGTAAACGGGAAAAACCTGGAGGTGGACGCTCAACTGCCCGACGAGCCGGTGCCCGTCTGGGGCGACCAGGACGCCATCACCCAGGTGTGCTATAACCTGCTGGACAATGCCATCAAGTTCTCCAAGGCGGACGGCGTGCTGGGCATCGGGGTGAGCGTGAAGGGGGCCAAGGCCACCATCGCCATCAGCAACCAGGGCAGCACCATCCCCCCGGAGGAGCTGTCGCTGATTTTCGACCGCTTCCACAAGACCGACCACTCCCGCAGCGCGGACCGGGACGGCGTGGGGCTGGGATTATATATTGTGAAGACCATTCTCAACAGCCACAAGGAGACAATCCACTGCACCAGCGAGGATGGCGTGACCAAGTTTGTGTTTACGCTGACGCGGGCATAGGCCCCGGCGAAGCCGCTCTGATTTGTGTTAGGAGGTTTTCCCATGGACAACTATTTATCGTCTCGCTGGCCCAAGGGACCGGGCATTCAGCCGCCCCCGGTGCCGGAGCGCATCCCCGCAGCCCCGCCGAAGGAAAAAACCAAATGGTCCCTCCGGCGCTGGGCGGTGTCCATCCTGTGCGTGGTGCTGTGCCTGGCTCTGCTGGGCGGGATCAGCTTCTGGGCGGTGAGCGGCCTGGCCGAGCTGCTGGCCGGGTTGGAGCTGCCTGAGCGCCCGGATGACCCTTCCCCCTGGCACAGCCGGAATGTGGCTTTTGGGAATTCGGACTGGAGCACGGACGACCTGCCCTGGGGGGAGCCCAACCCGGCGGTGCAGCTCTCGCTGAGCCCGGCGGCGGACGTGGCGCTGTCCGGCCGGGAGATTCATGAGTCGGCCTTGCCCAGCATTGTGTACATCGAGGCCGAGGAGAAGGGAGCCTTCGGGCTGGCCACCCATGCGGGCACCGGCGTCATCGTCACCCGCGCTGGCTATGTGCTCACCAACTATCACATCATCGACGAGACGAACCGGGTGCGGGTGATTCTGCTCACCGACCCCAACCGCGCCTATCACGAGGCCCAGGTCATCGGCTTTGACCAGGAATTTGACATCGCCGTGCTCAAGTTTGACGCGGACGGCCTGGACCTCACCCCCGCCCAGCTGGGGGACTCCGTCCAACTGGCCGTGGGCGACCCGGTGTACGCCCTGGGCAACCCCATGGGCAATCTGCTGGGCACCATGACGGAGGGCATTGTCTCCGCCCTGAACCGGGAGAGCGAGGTGGAGAGCAGCGGCATGGGCATGATTCAGACCTCCGCCGCCCTCAATCCCGGCAACTCCGGCGGCGCGCTCCTCAACGAACAGGGGCAGGTGGTGGGCATCACCAGCGCCAAAATCTCCGGCCTGGAGCGGGAGAGCGGGGACGCGGTGGAAAACTCCGTCATCATTGAAAATCTGGGGCTGGCCCTGCCCATGTCGGACATTCTGCCCTTCGTCAACCGTATTTTGGCCACGGGAAAGAGCTGGCGGCCCTCCATCGGCATCACCTGCTCGGAGGCGGAGATGAACGGCCGAACGGGCATCCGGGTGGCCACGGTGGAGGAAAATGTCCCCGCCCGGCGGGCCGGGCTGCAGGAGGACGACCTGATTGTGTCCGCCAATGGCGCGGCGGTGGCCACCCTGGCCGAGCTGCGCCGGGAGATTTACCGCACAGGGGCGGACGAGGAGCTGCACTGCATTGTGGTGCGGGACGGGGTGGAGCTGCCCATCAGCTTCGGCCTCATTGACAAATTGGAGGAAACGGAATGACCGGCGCGAGGGCGGCCCCCAACTCAATGGGAGCCGCCCTCGCGGACAGGAAAGGGGCGAAGGAAGGATGGATCGGGAACAGGTTGCGGCGCTGCTGGCGGGAGCGGAGGGCCACGTCTCCGGGGAGGAGATGAGCCGAAAGCTGGGGGTGACCCGGGCGGCGGTGTGGAAGGAGATCGACGCGCTGCGCCGGGCGGGCTGGCCCATTGAGTCGTCCACCCGGAAGGGGTACCGGCTGTCCGGCCCGCCCCCCGCCCTGTCCGGCCCCTATATCTCCGCCCAGCTGGGCCGGGGCAGCCTGTTTGCGGGGAAGGTGCTGGTGGAGCCGTTGGTGGACTCCACCAACACCCGCCTAAAGGCCATGGCCGCCGCCGGCGCCCCGACGGGAACCGCCCTGCTGGCGGAGGAGCAGAGCGCCGGGCGGGGCACCCATGGCCGCTCCTTCCAGTCCCCGAAGGGGGACGGGCTGTATCTGTCGGTGCTGCTGCGGCCCGGCCCCACCAGGCTGCAGGACCTGCTCACCCTCACGGGCTGGGTGGGGGTGGCGGCCCGAGAGGCGGCGGAGCGGGCCAGCGGCGCGCCGGTGGAGATCAAATGGCTCAACGATTTGTATCTCAACGGGAAGAAGCTGTGCGGGATACTCACCGAAGTGTCCTTCCTGGGGGAGAGCGGCGAGCCGGACTACGTGGTGGCGGGCATGGGAATCAACATGAACCAAACCGCCGGGACCTTCCGGGAGCAGGGGCTGGAGGATATCGCCACCTCCCTGGCGCTGGAGGGCTATCCCGTGGAGCGCAACCACCTGGCGGTGTGCCTGCTGCGGGCGCTGGAGGAGATGAATGGGGCCTTCCCGGCGGGACGGGAGGACTATCTGGAGCGCTACCGCGCCCACTGCCTTACGGTGGGGCGGCGGGTGTCCTTTGAGACGGGGGAAGGCGTGCGCTCCGGCACGGCCCAGGGAATCGACGATTATTTTGCGCTGCGGGTGACGGAGGACGGCGGCGGAGCGCACACCGTATCCTCCGGCACGGTGAAACTGCTTTGACAGACGGGAGGGACGGCATTTGCGCATCCTGGTGGTAGAGGACGAGCCCCGGCTGGCGGAGACGCTGACGCAGCTGCTGCGGGACGGGGGCTATGAGGCGGACACAGTGGAGGACGGCCTCCGGGGGCTGGAGCTGGCCCAGAAGGGGACGTACGGCCTTTTGGTGCTGGATGTGATGCTGCCTGGGCTGGACGGGTTCGGCGTGTGCCGGGCGCTGCGGGAGAAGGGGAAGTCCGTGCCCATCCTGATGCTTACAGCGCGGACGCAGGTGGCGGACAAGGTGGCCGGGCTGGACTGCGGCGCGGACGACTATATGACCAAGCCCTTTGCCCCGGAGGAGCTGCTGGCCCGCGTGCGGGCCCTCACCCGACGGCAGGGAGAGAGCCCTGCCCAGGAGCTGGCGTTCGCCGACGTGCGCTTAGACGCCGCTGCCCATACCCTCAGCCGGGGGGAGCGTTCGGTGCAGCTCTCCCCCAAGGAATTTGAACTGCTGCGGTTGCTGATGGAGCGGGCGGGGTCGGTGTGCTCCAAGGGGATGATTTTGGAGCGGCTGTGGGGCGGAGAACCGGCAGAGGACAACAATGTGGAGGCCTATGTCTCCTTTTTGCGGAAGAAACTGTTCTATCTTGACGCCCGGACGACAGTTGTAAACCTACGCAAAGTGGGCTACCGGCTGGAGGACGGGGAGAAGGCATAAAAACGGCGGCGCTGTATGCGCCGCCGTTTTTTGCAGGTCGGAAGCACGGTTTGGGCTCAGCCCCGCTCCGCGATGGGGGTGAAGGAGCGCTTGGGAGCCACCGCCTTGTAGGCGGGACGGATGATGCGGCCATAGGGGTTGTAGACCTCCTCCACCCGGTGGGCGCACCAGCCCACAATGCGTGCGATGGCGAACAGGGGGGTGTACAGCTCGGGGGGAATGCCCATCATCTGATAGACCAGGCCGGAGTACATATCCACGTTGGCACACATGGCCTTCTCCTGGCCGGTGACGGCGTGGAACAGGTCGGGGGTGAGGCGCTCCACGGACTCAAACAGCTCAAATTCATCCAGCAGCCCCTTCTCCGCCGCCATTTTCTTGGCGAAGCGCTTTAAGATAACGGCCCGTGGGTCGGAGACGGTGTAAATGGCGTGGCCCATGCCGTAGATGAGGCCGGAACCGTCCCCCGCCTCCTTCTTCAAAATCCTGGTGAGGTAACGGGACAACTCCTCGTCATCCTTCCAGTCCTTCACGTTGGCCATGATGTCGTCGAACATCTTCATCACCCGCATATTGGCGCCGCCGTGCTTGGGGCCCTTCAGCGAGCCCACCGCCGCGGCGATGGCGGAGTAGATGTCGGTTCCGGAGGAGGAGAGCACCCGGCAGGCAAAGGCGGAGTTGTTGCCGCCGCCGTGCTCCATGTGTAGCACCAGGCACAGGTCCAGCAGGCGGGCCTCCTCCTGAGTGAATTGGGTGTCGTGGCGCACGGAGTAGAGGAAATTTTCGGCCACGGACAGCTCAGGCTGGGGCCGGTGTAGGTAGAGGGACTCCCGGTCGAAATAGTGCCGCTTGGCGGCGAAGGCGTGGGCCACAATCACCGGGAAGCGGGCGATGAGGCGCAGAGCCTGGAGCATCTCTATGGGCAGGGCGTTGTTGTCCGGGTCCGGGTCATAGGAGTACAGGGCCAGCACCGAGCGGGCCAGCTCGTTCATCACGTCGTGACTGGGGGCCTTGAGGATCATGTCCTCGGTGAAGTTGGGGGGCAGCTCGCGGTAATAGGCCAGGATGTCCCGGAACTGCTCCAGCTCCTGGGTCGTGGGCAGGCCGCCGAACATGAGTAAGTAGGCGGTCTCCTCAAAGCCGAAGCGGCCCTCGGCAGTGAAGCCCTGGATGAGCTCCTCCACGTCGATGCCCCGGTAAAACAGCTGGCCGGGGGAGGGGACCTTTTCTCCGTCCTGCATGACATAGCCCCGGACGTTGCCGATGAGGGTGACGCCGGCCATGACGCCGGTACCGTCGTGGTTGCGAAGGCCCCGCTTGACATCGTACTTCTCGTAATACTTGGGGGAGATCTGGGTATATCGCTCAAACTCTCCGCATATCCCTTGAATGAAGTCCACTGAGGAGTTGTACTGCTCAACGGCCTTGCGCTGGGCTTCGATTAAGGTCTCATAGATGGTGGGACTCATGGTGAAGCGCCTCCTTCCGCGTGTAGGTGTGCCAGCCTTCCAAATGGGTCAAATATAATTATAACGCAATTTTGATATGCAGTCAATGCAAATTTTTCCGAAGAACCCTTGATAAATCAGAGGTTTTTTCGGCGCTCCTGCGAATTTTGAATAATCGAGGCGATAAACTTGCGAAATGTACAGACGTGGGGGGCGCTGGGCCGCCCCTTTGCCACGGGATTGGTCTTGAGTGTGGCGCTGCTGCTGCTGCCCCTGGCGGCCATTGGAGAGGGAAAGACGGCGGAGGAAGCGCCCCTGCTCCCGGCCAGCCCCACGCCGGTGGCGGAGCCTACCCCTCAGCCGGGGGCGTGGGACGGCAGCCAGACGCTGCGGGTTTTGCAGCGGGATGGAACGGTGACGGAGATGACCATGGGGGACTATTTGTGGTGTGTGGTGGCGGCGGAGATGCCCGCCTCCTTCGAGGCGGAGGCCCTGCGGGCCCAGGCGGTGTGCGCTCGGACGTACAGCCTTTGGAAGCTGGGGGCGCGCAGCCATGAGGAGGACGGAGCGGACATCTGCGCCGACTCGGCCTGCTGTCAGGCGTACATCACCCCGGAGGACGCGGCCCAGCGCTGGGCGCAGGACGCCCAGGCGTTTACAGTGAAGGTTGCGGGGGCGGTGGCGGATACGGACGGACAGGTGCTCACCTACGGCGGTGCGCCCATCCAGGCGGTGTTTTTCTCCTCAGCGGCGGGGTCCACGGCGGACGCGGCGGAGGTGTGGGGCCGGTCCCTGCCCTACCTGGTGCCGGTGGACAGCCCCGAGGGGGAGGAGGTGCCCAACTACCGCTCCACCGTCACCCTCACGGCGGACGAGGTGCGCAAGCTGGCGGAGACGGAGGGGCTGGGCTGCGACTTGTCCGGCGAGCCGTCTGGGTGGTTTACAAATGTCGTCCGAAGCGCTTCGGGGCGAGTGGCCTCCCTGTCCCTGGGGGGCGCGTCTCTCAGCGGGGGAGCGGCCCGGTCGCTGTTTTCCCTGCGCTCAGCCTGCTTCGACGTGAGCGAGGCGGAGGGGGTGTTCACCTTTTCCGTCACGGGCTACGGCCACGGGGTGGGCATGAGCCAGTACGGGGCCAACGCCATGGCCAAGGCGGGCAGCGGCTGGCGGGAGATCGTGGCGCACTACTACACCGGGGCGGCCATTCAGACGGGGATATAAAAGGGGAGGAATCCCTTTATTATTCTTTAAATTTTGACGGATTCATTGCATTTCGGTCCCTCTTGTGGTATGCTAAAGGGCGCAAAGGCAGGCGGCGGACCGCTTGCCACACCAATCCATGGGAGTGACCACGATGTATCGTCCCTATGCCGGCTCTGCCGGATATACCGGGCGGCGAAACGTGGGAGGACCTGCACTGTCCGCCCTGTTTTTCCCGGCCGCCATACTCTATCACGAGCTGCTGCTGCGCGCCTTTGACCGCAGCGCGCCCTTTTTTGACCTGGCTCTGCTGCCCATCGCGCTGTTTTCCATCGCGGCGGGGCTGGTGATCTGGCTCCTTCTGGATTTGCTGCCCTGGAAGACCGCCGGACGGATTGCCGGCGGGGTGATCTTAGGGCTGGGCGCGGTGATTTTCTGCGTGGAGCGGGGGTGCCGGGCCACCTTTAACCTGTACTATGGTGTCACCTTTATGGGGGGCATGGCGGGCAATGTGGCCGGGGACTTCGGCTCTACGGTGGTCCAGGTGGTGCTGGGGATGATCCCCTTTATCCTGCTGTCCTTTGTGCCCCTGGCCGCCTTTGTGGCGCTGCGTTGCCGTGTGGTGCTGGAGGAGGGGAGCGAGAACCCCGTGCGCATCATCCTGGCGGCGGTGCTGGTGGCCTGCCAGCTCAGCGCTTACCTGGTGGCCACCCTGGGCCCGGTGGGCAGCTACTATACCTATGAGTTCACCACCAACACCGCCGTCCCCCACTTCGGCCTGCTCACCTCCATGCGACTGGAGCTTGAGTACGCCGTGGCGGGCGTGCCCGCGCCGCCCCTGGGGGAGTTTATCGACGATCCGGTGAGCACCCCCGCCATCGCGCCCGGCGAGAGCGAGCGGCCCTCCGCCCATCCGTCGGACAGGCCGGACCGGCCCAGGGAGGACGGCCCCAATGCCCTGAACATCAACTTTGAGGGAATGGCGGAGGCGGAGACGGACGAGACCCTGAAGAATATGCACCAGTATTTCGCCAACGTGATCCCCTCCCAGAAAAATGAGTACACAGGGATGTTTGCAGGGAAAAACCTAATTCTCATCACCGCCGAGGCGTTTTCGCCCTACGCCATTGACGAGGAGCTCACTCCCACTCTGTACAAGCTCACCCACGAGGGGTTCATATTCAACAATTTCTACCAGCCCGACTGGACGCTGTCCACCATCGGCGGGGAGTTCTCCGTCACCACCGGCGTGATTCCCAACTGGATCGGCAGCAGCTCCTCCCCCGTGGTGAGCGCGGAGCGGTTCATGCCCACTACGCTGCCCCATCTGCTGGCCCCTCTGGGATATGCCACCCCCGCTTGGCACGACCACACGTTTGACTACTATCCCCGCGACAAGTATCTGCCCAGCTTTGGGTACGACTACAAGGGCATCGGCAGCGGCCTGGAGATGGCCCAGAGCGTGGCGAACAGGTGGTGGCCCGAGTCCGACCAGGAGATGATGGAGGAGACGGCGGACAGCTATATCGACGCCTACGTGAAGGACGGCACCCCCTTCCACGCCTACTATATGACGGTGAGCGGCCATGGCCTGTACACCTGGAGCGGCAACGATATGTCCGCCAGGCACCGGGAGGCGGTGGAGGCCAAGTACCCCGACCTGTCCGAGAGCTCCCAGGCCTACCTGGCCTGCAGCATAGAGCTGGACCTGGCTCTGAAGTGCCTGGTGGACAAGCTGGAGGCGGCGGGAATTGCCGATGACACCCTCATCGTCATGGCCGCCGACCACTATCCTTACCTGATGGTGGACGAGAAAACGGGGGAGGACTATTACAACGAGCTGCGGGGATTTGAGGACGCGGAGGGGGACACCTCCCGGTACAAGAGCACCCTGCTCATGTGGTCCGGGGCCATTGAGGAGCCCATTGAGGTGGATACCCCCTGCTCCTCGGTGGACATCGTGCCCACTCTTTGCAATCTGTTCGGGCTGGACTACGACTCCCGGCTCTATTCCGGGCGGGACGTGTTCGCCACCAACTATGAGCCGGACCAGTATTCCAACTGTATGCCCCTGGTGGTGTTCGCCAACAACATGAGCCGGGGCAACAGCTGGATCACCGCCGCGGGCACCTACGAGGCCAACACCAAGACCTTTACGCCCAACGAGGGCATTGAATTGGAGGATGAGGAAGCTTACGTCAAGCGGGTGCACCGCCTGGTGGCGGCGAAGGTGAACTACTCCAAGCTCATCATTCAAGAGGACTATTACGCCCACGTCCAATTCCCCGAATAATTAACAAGCCCGGCGGGAAATCCCGCCGGGCTGTTTTTGGCTCTACTGCGGCTCCGCGCTTCCTGCGCCGCAAGCAATGGTAAGCGCCTGTGGAATGTTTGTTACGTGGGTCACGGTCTGCTCGCCGCCAAATTCCCCGTCCACGGTCCAGGCCACGGGCTGGCCGCAGGTGAAGGTGACCTGGCTGGCGGCAAAACCCACTACCGCGCCGTCCGGCACCATCTCCAAAGTGGTCAGCGCGGTGAGAATGGACTGCCAGTCCTTGCCGTTCTGGGGCTGGCGGATGAGGATGACCTCAAATCGCCCGTCGTCCAGCAGGACCTTGTCCCGGGGCAGGTTCACCAGCCCGCCCACCGATACGGTGTTGCCCACCATGCCGTAGATGAAGTCGCCCTCCACCTCCCGGCCGTCGTCCGTGGACACGGTCATGTGGTAGCTGGGGATATTGGCCAGCTTGCCCATCCCCTCCAGCACGTAGGCAAAGTGGCCCAGCAGATTTTTGTTCTGCTGGGGGGTGGAATAGGACACGTCGGTGAACAGCCCGAAGGCCGCCACGTAGGTAAAGGGACGGCCCTCCGCCTGGCCCACGTCGATGAGCCGGGGCACGCCCTCTCCCGCCGTCTCCGCCAGCTCAGGCAGGGTGCGGGGCAGCTCCAGGGTGCGGGAAAAGTCGTTGGTGGTGCCCGCCGGGATATAGCCCAGCACGGGGCGGCGGTCCTTGGGCAAGGCCAGCAGGCCCTGGACTGTTTCGTTCAGGGTGCCGTCCCCGCCGCAGCACACCACCCGGTCGTGACTGCCGCCCAGCTGAATGACGGTGCTCACCGCGTCCCCCCGCCCCTGGGTGGGGTGGACGGTGATCTCATAGCCCTGGCGGGCGAATACCTCCATCACGTCGGACAGGTTGGCCTTAGCGGTCTTGCGCCCGGCGGCGGGGTTATAGATGTAGAGAAGCTTTTTCATGGCAGGTCACGCTCCATACTGCCCGGTTTGTGGGCTGGGCATATTTGTTATTAAGAATATTATAGCCAAATCCAAATGGGATTACAATGAACAATCTGTAAAACCCGGCCCTTGCCAGAGCGGAAGCTTGACGGTATAATAATTGTGTCAATTTAGCACAGTAATGCGAAGCTTCGGGGTCCCCGCAAAGCCGTTTTTCAGGCTTTGTGGGGAAAGGAGGAGCAGCGCAGTGAGTGAGCTGTGCCGCTTGCGGCGAAGCGAGCGATACAAAGCTTGCTCCGACGTTGTCACGCTGCGCAGACGGCTGGACGCTCGGTCGCTTTCACTGCGGCTCGGATGAAAAACAGATTTGCGTTGCAAATCCTGGTTTTTCATCCTCGCTCCGCTCCAAGCTCCCTCGCAGCCGCCTGCTCCGCGCTTCTTATAAGGAAGTGAACACCAATGAACCGAAAAACCCTGGCCGCCGCCTTTCCCCACACCGTCCCGGTGCTCATGGGCTACTTGTCCATTGGCACCGTGTTTGGCTGGATGTTGTCGGCGGCGGGCTTTGCCCCCACGTGGGCCGCCGTGATGTCGGTGAGCATCTACGCCGGCAGCGGGCAGTACCTGGGGGTGGACCTGCTGGACAAGAGCGCCCCTTTGGGAGACGTGGCTTTTCTCACGCTGATGATCAACTTCCGGCATTTGGTATACGGGTTGTCCATGCTGGAAAAGTTCAAGGGAATGGGTTGGCGGAAGCTCTATATGATGTTCTCTCTCACCGACGAGACGTATGCGCTGCTGGCCGGAGTGGAGGCCCCGGAGGGTGTGAACGAGAAAGGCTTTTACTTTGCCATTGCCCTGCTGGACCATCTGTATTGGATTGCCGGGTCCCTGATTGGGGCGGCGGCGGGGGCGCTCATTACCATCAATACGGAGGGGATTGACTTTGCCATGACGGCGCTGTTTTTGGTCATCGCCGTGGAGCAGTGGCAGTCCAGCGCCCGCCATGTTCCGGCATATTTGGGGGCGGCGGGGACGCTGGTGTGCCTATTCCTTTTTGGGGCGGAAAACGGGCGGTTTCTCATCCCCGCCCTGGCCATTTTGGTGGGCGGGCTGCTGCTGCTCCGCCCCTGGCTGGAAGGGGGCGAGGGACAATGACGACGGCGCAGATTGCCGCCTCCGTGGCGGTGATGGCGGTGGTGACGTTTCTCACCCGCGCCCTGCCCTTTCTGCTTTTTGGCCGGAGAGGAGAGCCGCCGAAGGTGGTGCTGTACCTGGGACGCTTTCTGCCTCCGGCGGTAATCGCCATGCTGATCGTGTACTGCTACAGGGGGACCAGCTTCGCGCAGCTCAGCGCTTGGGCGCCCGGCTTAATTGCGGGCCTGGCGGTGGTTTTTCTCCACCTGTGGAAGAAGAATAATATGGTGTCCATCGTGGGCGGCACGATTCTTTACATGGTGCTGGTTCAGGCGGTGTTTTAGAAGCCCCGATTCGGGGATGCGGCATCCCTCGCACCTGGGAGTGAGCAGAATAGAAACGCCAGCCGTCTTATGACGGCTGGCGTTTAAACAGCTCAAGCGTTGAAATTACTCAGCGACATCAATGACGACGCCGGAACCCACGGTGCGGCCAAATCCCCACACGGTGGGCCGTGTGGGGGCCCCTTTTGATTTCAATGCTCGGGTCGGCAGAGCCGGCCCTGCGCCAAGGTTTTCGCCTGCGGCGAAAACGCTTGCACGGCGCTTCCGCGCCGCCCCGCTTTGCGGGGACCCCGGCGGCCGCACAAAAAAGCCAGCCGTCATAAAGGCGGCTGGCTTTTAAGCAGCTCAAGCGTTGGAATTACTCGGCGACATCAATGACGACGCCGGAACCCACGGTGCGGCCGCCCTCGCGGATGGCGAAGCGCAGGCCCTTCTCGATGGCGATGGGGGTGATCAGCTCCACGTTCATGTCCACGTTATCGCCGGGCATGCACATCTCAGTGCCCTCGGGCAGATTGATGACGCCGGTCACGTCGGTGGTACGGAAGTAGAACTGAGGACGGTAGTTGTTGAAGAAGGGGGTGTGACGGCCGCCCTCGTCCTTGCTCAGCACGTACACCTGGCCCACGAACTTGGTGTGGGGATGGATGGAGTTGGGCTTGCACAGCACCTGGCCGCGCTCGATCTCGTCCTTGTTCACGCCGCGCAGCAGGCAGCCAACGTTGTCGCCGGCCTCGACGTAATCCAGGGTCTTGCGGAACATCTCCATGGAGGTGACGACGGTGGACTTCTTCTCCTCCTGCAGACCGACGATCTCGACGGTCTCGCCCGCCTTCAGCTGGCCGCGCTCCACACGGCCAGTGGCCACGGTGCCGCGGCCGGTGATGGTGAACACGTCCTCAACGGGCATCAGGAAGGGCAGGTCGGCCTTGCGGTCGGGAGTGGGGATGTAGCTGTCAACAGCGTTCATCAGCTCCTTGATGCAGGCGAAATCAGCGTCGTCCACGTTGCCGGACTCGCAGGTCAGGGCGTTCAGAGCGGAACCCTTGATGATGGGGATATCGTCGCCGGGGAACTCGTAGCCGGACAGGGTCTCACGGACCTCCATCTCCACCAGCTCCAGCAGCTCCTCGTCGTCCACCTGGTCGCACTTGTTCAGGAACACCACGATGGCGGGCACGCCCACCTGACGGGCCAGCAGGATGTGCTCCTTGGTCTGGGCCATGGGGCCGTCGGTGGCGGCGATGACCAGGATGGCGCCGTCCATCTGAGCCGCGCCAGTGATCATGTTCTTGATATAGTCGGCGTGGCCCGGGCAGTCAACGTGGGCGTAGTGACGGTTGTCGGTCTCGTATTCCACGTGGGCGGTGTTGATGGTGATGCCGCGCTCGCGCTCCTCGGGAGCCTTGTCGATGCTGGAGTAGTCCTCGTACTGGGCCTGGCCCTTCAGAGCCAGCCACTTGGTGATGGCGGCGGTCAGGGTGGTCTTGCCGTGGTCAACGTGGCCGATGGTGCCGATGTTGACGTGGGGTTTGTTACGCTCAAACTTTTGCTTAGCCATTTTGCGTTTTCCTCCTTATAGTGGTTCAATAAAATGTGTTGAGGGGAATAGGTTTATGGGCCTATTCTATCCTATCGCGGAAAAAATTGCAACTACAATTTTCTCTGCGGAAGGCGGGCGGCAGGGGGACGTTACGCATCGTCCTTCCGCCCGCGCTGGGCGATGATTTTCTCCGCGATGCTCTTGGGAATCTCCACGTAGCTGTGAGGCTCCATGGTGTACTGGCCGCGGCCCTGAGTGCGGGAACGCAGGTCGGTGGCGTAGCCAAACATCTCGGACAGGGGGACGAGAGCGTCTACCTGGGTGGCGCCGGGCCGGGCCTCCTGGCCCTGGATCTGGCCGCGGCGGCTGGTGATGTCGCCGATGACGTTGCCCAGATACTCGTCGGGGGCGATGACGGACACCTTCATGATGGGCTCCAGCAGGCAGGCCCCGGCCTTGCGGCAGGCCTCCTTGAAGGCCATGGAGCCGGCGATTTTGAACGCCATCTCAGAGGAGTCCACCTCGTGATAGGAGCCGAAGGTCAGATGGACCTTGACGTCGACCACGGGATAGCCGGCCATGACGCCGGCCTGCATGGCCCCCTGGATGCCCTGGTCCACGGCGGGAATGAATTCCTTGGGAATCACGCCGCCGGTGATCTCGTTGAGGAACTCGTAGCCCTTGCCGGGCTCGTTGGGCTCCACGGTGATGACCACGTGGCCGTACTGGCCCTTACCGCCGGACTGGCGGGCGTACTTGGTGTCCTGCTTGACGCTGCTCTTGATGGTCTCCTTATAGGCCACCTGGGGCGCGCCCACGTTGGCCTCCACCTTGTACTCGCGCAGCAGACGGTCCACGATGATCTCCAGGTGGAGCTCGCCCATGCCGGCGATGATGGTCTGGCCGGTCTCCTCGTCGGTGTAGGTCTTGAAGGTGGGGTCCTCCTCGGCCAGCTTCATCAGGGCGATGCCCATCTTCTCCTGGCCGGCCTTGGTCTTGGGCTCGATGGCCACGCGGATGACCGGCTCGGGGAACTCCATGGATTCCAGAATCACGGGGTGCTTCTCGTCGCAGAGGGTGTCGCCGGTGGTGGAATTCTTCAGGCCGATGACGGCGGCGATATCGCCGGAGTAGACGGTCTCGATGTCCTCCCGGTGGTTGGCGTGCATCTGGAGGATGCGGCCGATGCGCTCCTTCTGCTTCTTGGTGGAGTTGAGCACCTGGGTGCCGGTGTTCAGCGTGCCGGAATAGACACGGATGAAGGACAGCCGGCCCACGAAGGGATCGGTGGCGATTTTAAACGCCAGGGCGGAGAAGGGCTCGTCGTCGGAGGACGGGCGTTCCTCCTCCTCCTCGGTATCCGGATTCACGCCCTTGATGGGGGGGATATCCAGAGGAGAGGGCATGAAGTCCACGATGGCGTCCAGCAGCTTCTGCACGCCCTTATTGCGGTAAGAGGTACCGCACACCACGGGCACAATCAGGTTGTCGATGGTGCCCTTGCGCAGAGCCTTCCGGAGAAGCTCGGTGGGGATGGGCTGCTCCTCCAGGGCCAGTTCCATGATCTCCTCGTCGATGTCGGCGCAGGCGTCCACCAGCTTGGTGCGGTACTCCTGAGCCAGCTCCATCATATCGGCGGGGATGTCCTCCACGCGCATATCCTTGCCCATCTCATCGTAGTAGATGTCAGCGTTCATCTCCACCAGGTCGATGATGCCCTTGAAGGTCTCCTCGGCGCCGATGGGAAGCTGAATGGACACGGCGTTGGCCTTGAGCCGGTCGTGGATCATGTGCAGCACGTTGTAGAAATCGGCGCCCATGATGTCCATCTTGTTGACGTAGATCATCCGGGGGACCTTGTAGTGGTCCGCCTGACGCCATACGGTCTCGGACTGGGGCTCCACCCCGCCCTTGGCGCACATAACGGTCACAGAACCGTCCAGCACGCGCAGAGAGCGCTCCACCTCCACGGTGAAGTCCACGTGGCCCGGGGTGTCGATGATGTTGATACGGGTCTGGGGGAACTGGCCGGCAGTTCCCTGCCAGTAGCAGGTGGTGGCGGCGGAGGTGATGGTGATGCCGCGCTCCTGCTCCTGAGCCATCCAGTCCATGGTGGCGGTGCCGTCATGGGTCTCACCGATCTTGTAGTTCACGCCGGTGTAGTAGAGGATGCGCTCGGTGGTAGTGGTTTTACCCGCGTCAATATGGGCCATGATGCCGATGTTGCGGGTATTTTCCAGAGTAACTTTTCTCGCCATTTTGGTTAGCTGCCTCCGTCCTTACCAGCGGTAGTGAGCGAACGCCTTGTTGGCCTCGGCCATCTTGTGGGTGTCCTCGCGCTTCTTCACGGCGGAACCGGTGTTGTTGGCCGCGTCCATGATCTCGCCGGCAAGGCGCTCCTTCATGGTCTTCTCGCCGCGGTTGCGGGAGTAGGCGGTCAGCCAGCGCAGACCCAGGGTCTGACGGCGCTCAGGGCGCACCTCCATGGGAACCTGATAGGTGGAGCCGCCCACACGGCGGGACTTGGTCTCCAGGGAAGGCATGATGTTCTCGATGGCGGTGGTGAAGACCTCCAGGGGCTCTTTGCCGGTCTTATCCTTGATGATGTCAAACGCACCGTAGACGACCTTCTGGGCTACGCCCTTCTTGCCGTCCAGCATGATGCTGTTGACGAGCTTAGTGACTAAGACGGAATTATACAGCGGGTCGGGCAGAATTTCCCGCTTGGGTACGTTACCTCGTCTGGGCACTTCGCTTCCCTCCTTCTATATAAGATTAGAATTCACAGGTACTCGAAGCTTCGGCCGGCGTCTCATTGCGCCATGCTTCGTCGCGGGAACCCTCGCGGCGGGTCACATAGAGGTGATATGGCCTCACCTGACACAACGATACTTAGTCGAAAAAACCTCGCGTAATGTGCCTGTCCGAGATCTACCCATAAATATATGGAATAAACGCTCGGCAAGGCTTTCGGCCTTGCGCGTGTGCGCAAAACTCGTAATGGGGGAAGAAGCAATTACTTCTTCTTGGCCGCCTTGGGCCGCTTGGCGCCGTACTTGGAACGGGCCTGCATACGGCCGTTGACGCCCTGGGTGTCCAGCGTGCCGCGGATGATGTGGTAACGAACGCCGGGCAGGTCCTTCACACGGCCGCCGCGGATCATGACCACGGAGTGCTCCTGCAGGTTGTGGCCCACGCCGGGGATATAGGCGGTGACCTCGTAGCCGTTGGTCAGGCGCACACGGGCGATCTTACGCAGAGCCGAGTTGGGCTTCTTGGGAGTGGTGGTCTTCACCGCGGTGCACACGCCCCGCTTCTGGGGAGAGGGCAGGTCGGTCTCCGTGTTCTTCAGGGTGTTCAGGCCGAACTGCATGGCGGGAGAATTGGACTTGTAAGGCGCCATCTTGCGGCCCTTACGGACCAGCTGGTTAAAAGTAGGCATGATTTTCCTCCTTTCAATAAATATATATTTTAACGAACGCTCCGAGGATTATTCGTTAAAAACGGAAAAAGTTAGGCGGGGCTTTATATTGCCGCGGCCACAGCCGCGTCCACGGCGATGCCGCAGGCCTTGCCCAGCGCCTTCATGGATGGGACCCAGACGGCGTCCACGCCGTGTTCCTGGGCCTGGCGCGCCAGGGGCTGGGTGAGCTGGGGGTCAGCATCCTGGGTCAGATAGAGCCGCTTGGCGCGGCCGTCCGCCAGCGCCCGGCGGACCTGCTTGACGCCCACGACCTTGGCGGTGTGCTCCAATTCGTTCAGCATCCAAACGGCCCCCTTCCTATATCAACGCAATTTTGAATTATAGCATACAAAAACGGAACCGTCAAGTGAGAATCCCACGTAAAATCTATTTATTTCATGTTCTTCCGCGTCAAAATAGCCAAAAAATATCCGTTTGAGTGGATGGAGACCGGGGGAGGTCGGAAAAGCGGTGGTCGACCGGGGGTGGTCCATGCCTGCGCTGTTTTTTACAAAAGCTGCGGATTCCTTCTTGACATCACCGCATTAAAGCGTTATACTGACTTGCGTGGGCAGGATGGCTCACATTTTTTCCACTGGCACTTTGCCGGAACAAAGCGATAAAGCAATGGATAATTGGAGGAGTTTAAGAATGAAAACATGGTCTAAATGGATGGCGCTGGCGGTGTCGCTGGCGTTGGCCGTATCACTGGCCGCCTGTTCCAATGGCTCGGGTGCGCAGAACAGCGCCCCCGCCGGAAACGAAAAATATGTGGTGGGAATCTGTCAGCTGCTCCCCCACGCCGCGCTGAACGAGGCCACCCAGGGCTTTAAGGACGCGCTCACCGAAGCGCTGGGCGATGCGGTGGAGATCAAGGAGGGCAACGCCGGCGGCGAGAGCGCCAACTGCGCCACCATCATCGACGGCTTCATCGCCGAGAAGGTGGACCTGATTCTGGCCAATGCCACCCCGTCTCTCACCGCCGCCGCGTCGGCCACCGACACCATTCCCATTCTGGGCACCGCCGTCACCAACTACGGCATCGCCCTGAACCTGGACACCACCGAGGACAAGGTGCTGGGCGGCAATATTTCCGGCACCTCCGACCTGGCCCCCCTGGACCAGCAGGCCGCCATGGTGCAGGAGCTGTTCCCGGACGCCAAAAACGTGGGTTTGGTGTACTGCTCCGCAGAGGCCAACTCCCTGTACCAAGTGGAGACCATCAAGGGCTATTTGGAGGATATGGGCTATGCCTGCACCCAGTACGCCTTCACAGATGTTAACGACCTGTCCAGCGTGGTGCAGACCGCCTGTGACAACTCCGACGTGCTGTATATTCCCACCGATAACACCGCCGCCGACAATGCGGAGACCATTGCGAACGTGGTGATTCCCGCCGGGGTGCCTGTGGTGGCCGGCGAGGAGGGCATCTGCGGCGGCTGCGGCGTGGCCACCCTGTCCATCAGCTATTACGAGATCGGCCACATGGCCGGAGAGATGGCGGTGCAGATTCTCAAGGGAGAGAAGAAGGTGTCCGAGATGGCCATCGGCTTTGACACCACGCTGGAGAAGAAGTATAATGCAGACCTCTGCCAGCAGCTGGGGCTGACCATGCCGGAAGGCTATGTCCCCATTGGCGGCTGAGCCGCAGGGACCACCTTTTAAAGCCGGGGGAAAGGGCTGCCCTTTCCCCCGGTTTTCGGCGTATGATTTCACACGGGAGGAATGAGAATGGACGTTTTGCTGAGCTTTTTGAACTCCCTGCCCGGCGCCGCCGGACAGGGGCTGATTTGGGGTGTCATGGCCATCGGCGTGTACATCACCTATCGGATTTTGGACGTGGCGGATTTGACGGTGGACGGCTCCCTGGCCACCGGCGGGGCGGTGTGCGCCCTGCTCATCAGCCTGGGGGTGAATCCGTGGCTGGCGCTGCTGGCGGCGGTGCTGTCCGGCATGGCGGCGGGGCTGGTCACAGGTCTGCTCCACACCGTATGCGGCATTCCGGCCATTTTGTCCGGCATCCTCACCCAGCTGGCGCTGTACTCCATCAACCTGCGGGTGATGGCCATTGGGGACGCCGCGGCTAAAACCAAGTCCACCTTGGCCGTCAGCGTGGACCGGCACGGTCTGCTGGTGTCCTCCCGGTATATCCGGGAGGCGGGGCTGAGCAATCCCCTGCTGCTGCTGGCGGCGCTGGTGGCGGTGGTAATCGGAGTGCTGTACTGGTTCTTCGGCACGGAGCAGGGGTCCGCGCTGCGGGCCACGGGCTCCAACCCCCATATGGCCAGGGCCCAGGGTATCAACACCAGCTGGAGTAAGGTGCTGGGGCTGGTGGTGTCCAACGCGCTGGTGGCCCTGTCCGGGGCGCTGCTGGCCCAGTACCAGGGCAGCGCCACCATCGACATGGGCCGGGGCGCCATCGTCATCGGCCTGGCCGCCGTTATCATCGGCGAGGTGCTGCTGGGCGGGGTGTTCATCAACTTTGCCCTGAAGCTGCTGGCGGCGGTGATCGGCGCGGTGATCTACTACGCGGTGATTACCCTGGTGCTGCGCCTGGGGTTGGAGACCACCGATTTGAAGCTGCTCACCGCCCTGGTGGTGGCCCTGTTCCTCACCATCCCTTACTGGAAGGGGAAATACTTCTCCAAGGCCGCCGGCTCGGGAAAAAAGGAGGAGAGCGCCCATGCTTGACGTGAAAAACATCTGCAAAACCTTCAACCCAGGCACTGTCAATGAGAAGACGGCCCTGCGGGGGGTGTCCCTGACTCTGAACGACGGGGATTTCGTCACCGTCATCGGCGGCAATGGAGCGGGCAAGTCCACCCTGCTCAACGCGGTGGCGGGGGTGTGGCCGGTGGACTCCGGCGCCATCTCCATCGGGGGGGTGGACGTGACCAGGCTTCCCGAGCACAAGCGGGCCAAGTATATCGGCCGGGTATTCCAGGACCCCATGATGG
>CAJULM010000023.1 GCA_910587285.1 uncultured Oscillospiraceae bacterium
CGCGGACAGCAAAATAGCAAACGTACGTTTCACGTGAAACACTCCTTTTACGCTAAAACAAAGGCGCGCCCGCTTCCCGCAGGCGCACCCTCTCATTTTTCATGAAGATAGCTTTTCAGCAGCACCTGGAGCAGCTCGTCGCGGTCCAGTTGTCGAATCAAGGTCCGGGCATTGTTGTGGTTGGTGATATAGGTCGGGTCCTCGCTGAGAATATACCCCACAATCTGATTGATGGGATTATAGCCCTTCTCCCGCAGGGAGCTGTAGACGGAGGAGAGAATCATTTTAATCTCCTCGTCCTTGTCGATATTTACATTGAATCTGCGTGTGTAGTCGTCGCTCATAGGGCGCACCCCCTCTTTCTCAATGTCAATATTTTAGCTTAGAACGCCCCCGTTGTAAAGAGGGAAACAGAAATTTAACAAGTTTTTGTCAACACTTTCCCAAACGCCACCTTGGAAAAAACCGCCCGGCCAACCAGCCGGGCGGTTTCAATCCTATGTTCTGGAAAAATTAGCCAATCCGCTTTGCGCCCACAATGTAGGGGGCATAGTAGCCGTAGATACTGTCATACTGCACCCGGTAGGAGGTGGTGGAGGCGTGAATGAACTGGTCGCCGCCCACATACATCCCCACGTGGGTCGTGGGAAGGGTGCCGCCGGAGCTGTCGAAGCGGGCGTCAAAGAAGAAAATCAGGTCGCCGGGCTGCATCTCGTTAAAGGGGACAAAGTAGCCGCTCTTGTAGTACTGACTGGAGGAGCCCCGGGCAATGGGATGGCCCAGCTGCTTATATATGTAGTACATCAGGCCGGAGCAGTCAAACCCGCTGGGGCCCGTGCCGCCGGACACGTAGCGGCAGCCCAGCAGCTGCGCGGCCAGCGCCGCAGCCGACGCGCCCAGCGCATTCCCGGTGTATGTGCCGTCGTAGAACTGCACATAGTCGGCGGAGACATATCCCGTCAGGTCGCCCGCGGAAATCTGATACCAGCCGTTGCCCTCATCGTTGAGAATGGTGATCATGGCGCCCAGCTTCAGGGAACCCACCTTGGCAAACTCGGTGCCCGCTCCCTCCCGGACGTTCAGCGGACCGTCGGTGACAATGGCCTTCTGCTCCTGAGGCTCCTCCGCCGCAGGCACAGGCGGGTCCACCACCGTGCCGTCGTCCAGAGTGACCTGAAGCCACTGGGCGGACATATAGCCCTCCACCCCGTCGTAGGCCACCTTGTACCAGGCCTCCGTGCTCTCCTCCAGCACTGTGACCTGCGCCCCCTTGGCGGCAGTGTCCAGAATCGTGGAGGCGGTGCTGGCCTCGCTGCGCAGCCGCAGAGAGTCGCCGGTGACGACGGCGCTGCCGATTGAGGCAAACGCTACGCCGGTGGTCATGGACAGAACCAGCCCCGCCGCGACCAGGGACTGGAACATCTTCGCTTTAAAATTCATTGGAGGCGCCTCCATTCAAAATTTTCATTGGTAAACGGCGGGCTTACTTGCCCGCCAGAGCCCGCATCAGCCAGACGGAGCCCATCTCGATGGCGGAAAACAGGTCGGGCCGCTCGCTTTTTTTCACCACCCGGTCCCGGCTTTTCAGGTCGGGGTCGGTGAGCTGAAGCTGGAGCTGAACTTTATTGGCCAGCTCTAAATCGCCGTCCTTCTCAGAACTCATCACTTGGATCATCACAATGTATTTGTCAGCCATGGAACCGTAATAAATCAGGTTGTCCTTGCGGCGCAGAGGGTGGCCCTTATAGGTCAGGGCGCCGGATTTTTCAGCCATTAGGTGCCTCCTCAAAAAAATTGTAACTTGTAACTCTTTGTTACCGGATTGTAACCATTCTCATTGTACCCCCGGAACCGCCGAATGTCAACAGGATATTGAATAAAATTTTCTGGAAAAACAAAAACCTGCCCGCCCCGCCAGAAAACGGCAGTGGGCGGCCGCTGGAAAATATCCACGGAATTTGCGAAGAATTGGCTTGACAACGTCGGAAAACCTGGTTATAATATAGAGCGTTGACCTCCCTCGCATACGCAGTGGTATCGAAGTGGTCATAACGAGCACGATTGGAAATCGTGTGACGGTCAAAAGCCGTCCGAGGGTTCGAATCCCTCCCACTGCGCCACGTCGCCGCAAGCGTCATATCGCTTGCGGCGACTTTTTCAAAGCTCGCCGTGCGCTTGTTCTGCTGCGGCTCCTCTCCCCGCTTTACAAGGGGCATAACACCGGCGGCGGCTTTGAAAAAGCCGCCGTGCATACATTATATATAATATATAGAGACCACAGACATATCCGAAAGGGGAGCTTACATTTATGATTACCAAAAGCTTTTGCGGCCTAAAGCTGTCCGCCCTGGGCATGGGCGCTATGCGCCTGCCCGTGCTGGAGGGCGACGACGCCCGAATTGACTCCGCCGCCACCCAGGAGCTGGTGGACTATGCCATGGCCCACGGCGTCAATTACTACGACACCGCCTGGGGTTATCACGCCGGCAATTCTGAAACCGCGCTGGGAAAGGCCCTGGCCAAGTACCCCCGGGACAGCTTCTATCTCGCGGATAAGTTCCCCGGATACGATCTGGCCAATATGCCCAAGGTACAGGAAATTTTTGAACGGCAGCTCCAAAAGTGCGGCGTGGATTACTTTGATTTTTACCTGTTTCACAACCTCTGCGAGATGAACATCGACGCCTACCTGGACGACGAGAAGTACGGCATCTTCTCCTACCTGATGGAACAGAAAAAGAACGGCCGAATCCGCCATCTGGGCTTTTCCGTCCACGGCGCCCTTCCGATCATGGAGCGGTTCCTGGACGCCTACGGGAAGCACATGGAGTTCTGCCAGATTCAGCTCAATTACGTGGACTGGACCTTCCAAAACGCCCGGGCCAAGGTTGAGCTGCTCAAGGAGTGGAACATCCCCGTGTGGGTGATGGAGCCGGTGCGGGGCGGAAAGCTGGCTTCTCTGCCCACGGAAGACGAGGCAAGGCTGCGCGCCCTCCGCCCCGGCGAATCCCCCGCCGCCTGGGCCTTCCGCTTCCTGCAGGACATCCCCGGCGTGGCCGTCACCCTGTCCGGGATGTCCAACCTCCAGCAACTCAAGGACAACATCGCCACCTTTGAGACGGAGCGTCCCCTCAGCGAACAGGAGCGCGGCGCCCTGTTCGCCATCGCCGACGGACTGCTGGGCGGGCGGCTGCCCTGCACCGCCTGCCGCTACTGCACCAGCCACTGTCCCAAGGAGCTGGACATCCCCATGCTGCTGGAGCTGTATAACGAGCACAGCTTCACCACCAACGGCTTCATCGCCCCCATGGCGCTGCTGGCCCAGCCGGCGGAAAAGCAGCCTTCCGCCTGCATCGGCTGCCGAAGCTGCGAGCAGGTCTGCCCCCAGCAGATCAAAATCTCTGAGGCTATGGCCAGGTTCGCCGCCAGCCTCAACGGCTGACGCGCCACCCAAATCAACGCACACAAGGCCCGCCTGAGCAGCTTAAATGCTCAGGCGGGCCTGTTTTTACATCGGGATCATAATATTTACCTGGAACCACCCATTCTCATTGTGGATGGTCATCGTGCCGCCATATTTCTTCGCAGCGTAGCGGATGGATTTGACGCCATAGCCGTGGTACACACTGTCCCCTTTGGTGGACACGGGCAGGCCGTCTCGAAACTCCACCGTCTCCGGGCAATAGTTTTGGCACTGAATCACCAAAAAGTCCTTTTTTCCGTGAACCGCCAGACGAATCAGCCGTTTTTCCCGCTCCTTGATGCGCAGCTCATACTCAATGGCGTTGTCCAGCAGATTGCCGAAGACGGTGCAGATGTCCATCACGTCCATGAAGGCCAGCTTTCCCCCGTCGGCGATGCACGTCAGCTCTATGCCGTGACGGGCGCAGTACAGGCTCTTGCCGGTGAGCACCGTGTCCAGCACGGAGTTGCCCGTTTTGTTCTGGGCCTCGTAATCCCGGATCTCCTCCTCCATCCCGTCCAGATAGGCCGAGCGCTTGGCCTCGTCCGGCTCCGCCCGGAGCACGGCGATTTGGTGCTTCAGGTCGTGGTATTTGTGGTTGATGACCTCAATGCTCTCCCGGGACTGGCGGTATTGAACATACTGATTCTGGAGAATATTCTGCATGGCGTCCAGCTCCCGCTGCATATACAGCTCGCAGCGCTGAACATGGTAGGCGTACATCATGGCCACCCCCGCAAAATCCACCAGGGTGCGGATGTTGTAGATGTCCGTCAGCGCCGAGCCGGTAAAGGGCGCGCCGCTGTAGACAAAGCTGAGGTTACTCAAAAAGAAGCAGACCAGCGCGATGAGCGCGGGGCTCCACAGCTCGCTCAACCGGAAGGACATGGCCGTCAACGGGTCCCCCCGGCGGCTCTCCAGCCAATACATGAGCAAGAATATGGGGACGTATACCACCGCCACAAACAGCACCGCCAGCGGCCCTCTGGCCGCGTCCTCCCTGCCCATGCCCAGGGTATACGCCGTGTAGGAGTACAGCTGCCATTCCAGAGACGCGGCAAACTCCGCCAGCAAAAAGGCCCGAACGGTGCAGTAGCCCACCGTGGCCAGCGGCATATCGCAGCATACCGAGATCAGCAAAAACATCAACCCCACCGCCGCCGCCATACAGGGCAGCCACAGCCAGATGGACAGCGCGTCGGTCAGCCCCAAAAACAGCCCCTGCACCGCCAGCCCTCCGCCCAAGGCCAGCCCCAGCCGCTTGCCGTGAAACCGCCTGGGATATTGGGCGATGACCACCAGGCAGGCGCACCACTCCGCCAGAGCGGTGACAATGCGGGGAATATCGGACAGATAGACGGCGCTCACGGACGGACCCCCCCTACGCAGTCGGCCAGCGCCTCCAAAAACGGCCCGCGCCGGCCCCGGCTGATGAGCAGCTTATCCCCCCGCACCATGGCGCAGCCGTCCTGAATCCCGTCCACGTGCTCCAAATTCACCAGGTAGCCCTTATTACAGCGGGCAAAGCTCCGCCCCTCCAGGGCCTCCTCCATCTGCTGGAGGGTGGCCGTGGAGGCGTGAATGCCCGCGCGGGTGTGAAACATGAGCTGACGGCCCAAGCGCTCGATATAGAAGATGCTGTCCACCTCCAGCTTGACTACGCCGCCCTTCACCGGAATGGTGACGCAGTCCGTCTCCCTCCGGCGCACATATTGCAGCGCCCGGTTCAGCCGCTGGGAGAAGGAAAAATAGTTCACCGGCTTTAAAATGTAGTCCAAGGCGTTCACCGAGTAGCCCTGGATGGCGTATTGGGCCAGGTTGGTGACGAAGATGATGACCACCTCCGGGTCCATCCCCCGGATATGGCCCGCCGCCGTCATGCCGTCCATGAAGGGCATATCCACGTCCATCAAAATCAGGTCAAATTCCGGCCTGTAGCGCTCCACCAAGTCCTCCCCGTTGTCATAATGGGTGATGCGGAAGGTCCGGCCTGTCTCTCGTCCAAAGTCCCCGATGTACCGCTCAATCTGAGCGAAGCATTGGAGATCGTCCTCTGCAATGGCAATTCGGATCATACCGCTCCTCTCCTTCTCTTTTTGGGCCCTCCCGGCCGCGGGCCGCTGATATAGATTTATTATATCCTTACCGGTTTTGCCTGTCAATTACAGAATACCGCCTCCCTCCCATTGCCGCTCACTTTGACACAGGCCACCCGCTGTGCTACAATATCAGCAGTCACCGCGCCCATGCGCGGCGGCCCGCAAAGCGGCTTACCGCCATTGTATCATGAAAAAAGCGCTGTGGCGCATCAGGAGGAGCTAACATGACTCAGCTGGAAATCAGGCAGATCGTGGACAGGCAGCGCGCCTATTTTCAAACCGGAGCCACCTTGAGCGTGGACTTCCGCCTGCGGGCGCTGGACCGGCTCAGGGCCTGCATTCAGGCCAACGAGGCGGCCATCGCCCAGGCGCTTCAGCAGGACCTGGGCAAGAGCCCCTGCGAGAGCTATCTGTGCGAGACCGGCCTGGTGCTCAGCGAGCTGAGCTATATGCGCCGGCACGCCCGGGCCTTCGCGCGGGAGAAAACGGTGGCCACGCCCCTGGCCCAGTTCCCCTCCCGCAGCTATGAAAAGCCCTCCCCCTACGGGACGGTACTCATCATGAGCCCGTGGAACTACCCCTTTATGCTCACCCTGGATCCCCTGGTGGACGCCATCGCCGCCGGAAACACCGCCGTAATCAAGCCCAGCGCCTACTCTCCCCGCACCAGCGCCCTGGTGGAGCGCCTGATCGGCCAGTGCTTTGGGCCGGAATATGTGGCGGTGATCACCGGAGGCCGGGCGGAAAACGCCGCGCTGCTGGAGGAACGGTTTGACTATATCTTCTTCACCGGCAGCCAGAGCGTGGGCAAGGAGGTCATGAAAAAAGCGGCGGACCACCTCACCCCCATCACCCTGGAGCTGGGCGGCAAGAGCCCCTGCATTGTGGAGCGCACCGCCAATCTCAAGCTGGCCGCCCGGCGCATTGTCTTCGGCAAGTTTTTAAATTGCGGGCAGACCTGCGTGGCCCCGGACTATCTATACTGCGACCGGCAAATCAAGGACGCCCTGGTGGCCCACCTCAAGGCAGAGACCGTGAGACAGTACGGCCAGCACCCCCTGGACAACCCCAATTACGGCAAAATCGTCAACGAGAAGCACTTCCACCGCCTGCTGTCCCTGCTGGACTCAGACAAGGTGGTCCACGGCGGCGGCTCCCGCCGGGAGTCCCTGCAAATCGAACCCACGATTCTGGATCGCGCCGCCTTCGACGACGCGGCGATGGGCGAGGAAATCTTCGGCCCCATCCTGCCCATCCTGACCTATGACGAGCTGGACGAAGCGCTGCTGGAAATCAGCCGCCGCCCCCACCCCCTGGCACTGTATATCTTCACCGGCAGCAAGGCTGCGGCGGAAAAGGCCCTCTCCCGCTGCCGCTTCGGCGGCGGCTGCGTCAACGACGTGGTCATCCACCTGGCCACCAGCCAGATGGGCTTCGGCGGCTTCGGAGAGAGCGGAATGGGCGCCTACCACGGCAAGGCGGGCTTTGACACCTTCTCCCACCGCAAAAGCATTGTGAGGAAGGAGACCTGGCTGGACCTGCCCATGCGTTATCAGCCCTACCGGCGCGCCCACCAGCGGCTGGTCCGCCTATTTCTCCGGTAATCCGCAGGGACCTTATTTAACTTTTTTGTAACATCTACCCTCGAACTTTTGTAACGAAACCCGTCTATGATGATACTTGTAAGAGTTAATCTTTCTTTTTCATTCTATCCTCCATTCTTCAAGGGCCAGAGCAGAAATGCTCTGGCCCCCTTTTTACTGCCGGTCAGACCCCTCCAGCGCCCTCCAGAACTCCATCAGCTCCGCAAAGCCCCCGTGCGGATACCGCGCCAGGTCCTTCCCCTCCCGGTTAATCAAACAGTCGGTGAGCAGAAATACCTTCATCCCCAGCTCCTCCGCCACCATGTCCTCCGCCACGTCATTGCCCACCATCAGGCACTCCTGCGCCGGGCAGCCCAGAGTGCTCAGAATATCCCGGTAATAGTTCAGATTGGGCTTGCAGTAGCGGCTGTTTTCATAGGTGGTGCACAGCGCGAACTCCTCCGGCTCCAGCCCGGTCCAACGGATGCGGGTTTGCGTGCCCGCCGCCGGAAAAATGGGGTTCGTGGCCAGCGCCACCCGGACCCCCGCAGCCGTCATAGCCCGAACGGCCTCCGCCGCCTGGGGATTGTGCCCGCAGAATGCCCTGGCCTGCTGGAACTCATTGCTGTAAAATGCGTCAAAGAGCGGCCGGTCCGCCAACGCTTTCTCTCCAAACAGTCCGGCAAAGCTCCGCCAGAACACCGCCTCGTTGCTCTGCCCGCCGTCGTTTTTCACCATAGCGGCGGTGCCCGCCCAGACGCCGTCCACAAGCTCCTTGGCGCTGTAGCCCACGGACTTCATTTTTGCCGCCAAAAGGCCGAAGTACCCTTCGGTGAACTTTTCCTGATCCATGGGAAGCAGCGTCCCATCCAAGTCAAACAGCACGGCCTTTATCCTCATGTTTCCTCCCTCTCTCCTGCGTCAGCATATTGTCTATGTCCTATTTTACCTGGAACGGAGCAAAAGTCAAGGCCGCCTTCGCTCCATTCCCTCCATGGGAAAACGGACGCGGCGGGATCCTCCCGCCGCGTCCGCGTTTCATTTGATGGGTCTGTCCGGTTTACACCCCGGAATAAGCGGCGAAGCCGGCATCGATGGGTAGCACCACGCCGGTGATGGCGCTGGCGGCCTTGTCGTCGCACAGGAAGAACACGCCGCCCAGCAGCTCCTCGCTCTCCACATAGCGGCCCATGGGGGTGCCGTTCAAAATCTTGGCGGACCGGGCCGTGGGGGTGCCGTCGTCGTTGAACAGCAGCTTCCGGTTCTGATTGGACACCAGGAAGCCCGGGGCGATGGCGTTGCAGCGGATGCCGGTGCCCGCGAAATGGGTGGCCAGCCACTGGGTGAAGTTGGAAATGGCGGCCTTGGCCCCGGAGTAGGCCGGAATCTTGGTCAGCGGGATATAGGCGTTCATGGAGCTGATGTTCAGGATACAGCCGCTCTTGCGCTCCACCATGTCCTTAGCGAAGGCCTGGGTGGGCAGCAACGTGCCCTGGAAGTTCAGCTTGAACACGAAGTCCACGCCGCCCGCGTCCAGGTCGAAGAAGCCCTTCTGGCCCTCCTGGTGCTCGTGCTGATACTCATTGTCGGTGGTGGCCCGGGGGTTGTTGCCGCCCGCGCCGTTCACCAGGATGTCGCAGGGCCCCAGGTCCTTGAGCACCTGGGCGTGGATCTCGGCCAGAGCCTCCGGCTCCAGCACGTTGGCCTTGTAGCCCTCACAGATGAAGCCCTCGGCCTTGCACTCGTCGGCCAGAGCCTTCACGGCCTCCTCGTTCAAATCCAGAGCGGCCACCTTGGCGCCCGCCTGGGCGAAGGCCTTGGCCATGGTACCGCACAGCACGCCGCCCGCGCCGGTGACCACTACGACCTTGCCGGAAAAATCAACATTCAAGGGTAAATCAAGCATTTGTAATTCCTCCTCATACGGTTTACGTCTGTTTCGTTGTCAAGCTGCGCGTTGGGCGCATGGCCGGGTCGCTGTCTCGCCGTTAGCTCGGTCGGCGCTGGACGTGTGCCACCGGCACACAGCGCCGCTCCGACTCGGGCAAAACCCGCCGCTCTCCGGCGGCTGGGCTTTCGCCCTCACTTCGTTCCAACCTTCCCTATGCGCCTACGCTCACGCTTCGTCAAACTTCTCCAAAGAATCCCAAACACCTAACATATACATGACGCCCAGGGCGCGGTCGTACAGGCCGTATCCGGGCCGCACGGTGCCGGGGCCCTCGGTCCACAGGTGCCGGCCGTGGTCGGGGCGGATGTAGCCGTCGAATCCGCAGTCGTGGTAGGCCTTCAGGATGTCCAAAATGCCGGTGTCGCCGTCGCAGTCCCGGTGGGACGCCTCGGAGAAGTCCCCGTTGGGGAAGTGCTTCACGTTGCGGATGTGGGCAAAGGCGATGCGGTCGCAGTGCTTGCGCACGATGTCCGCCACGTTGTTCTCCGCGTTGGCGTTCAGGCTGCCGGAGCACAGGGTCAGGCAGTTGCAGGGGTCGTCCACCATGGACAGGAAGCGGTCGATGGAGGGGCCGTCCACCAGCAGGCGGGGCAGGCCGAAGATGTCCCAGGGGGGATCGTCCATATGGATGGCCATTTTGATGCCGCACTCCCGGCAGGTGGGCATAATCGCCTCCAGGAAATACTTCAGGTTGGCCCACAGCGTCTCCTTGTCCACCGGGCGGTACTTCTCAAACAGCTCATCCAGCTTGGCCATACGCTCCGGCTCCCAGCCGGGGAAGGTCATATTGTACTTCTCCGTGAAGGACATGACGTAATCCGCCATCTCCTTGGGGTCGTCGTGAATCTTAGAGGCCTCATAGTACAGCGCCGTGGAGCCGTCCCCCACCGGGTGGAACAGGTCGGTGCGGGTCCAGTCAAACACGGGCATGAAGTTATAGCAGATCACCTTCACGCCGAAGGGCGCCAGGTTGCGGATGGTCTGCTTGTAGTTCTCAATATACTGATCCCGGGTGGGCAGGCCGATCTTGATGTCGTCGTGGACGTTCACAGACTCCACCACGTCCATGTTGAAGCCGTACTCGTCCAGCTGCCGCTTTACCTCGGCAATCTCCTCGCTCTGCCACACCTCGCCGGGCATCTTGTTGTGCAGCGCCCACACAATTCCCTCCACGCCCGGAATCTGCTTGATGTCGGACAGCTTGATTTGATCGTTGCCCTCACCGTACCAGCGCCAGGTCATTTTCATATGCGATCTCCTCCTTACTTCATGTTTTGAACTCAACATTCTGAAATGAACGACCGGCATAACAACGCAGGGAATCAACACTTCAGGTTGTTCAGAAATGCCTCCAGCTTCTCCTGCTGATACGCGCCGCCGTACGCGCCGCCCGTCAGCTTATCCACGGCGGTCTCCCGGAACTCCGCCCAGGACTCTCCCTCGTGACGCACCAGGATGGGGTAGTAGTATACGCCGTTTGCCTTGGCCGCGTCCAGGTCACCGGGAGCGTCACCGGTCATGAGCACGTTTTCCTTATTATACCCCTTCTTCAGCAGCTCTGCAATACAAAATGCCTTGCTCCCCACATTTTGGGCCAGCAGGATGTCCACGTGGTCCAGCAGGCCGTACAGCCCCCACTCCTCCTCCACCGCCTGAAGGTTAGCGGAGGATACGATGGCGATATCCGCTACAGAATGGGCGTACCGCAGGCCCTCCAGCACTCCCTCAAAGGGTTTCTTCACCTCGAAGGGCAGGGCATTGATGCTCTCGTTCACCTTTTTCGACCAGTTCAGCGCCTTTTGCAGCACCTGGCCGCCGCCGGCGTCGATGGCCGCCTGCACCCCGTCGTTGGACAGGGCAGGGGCGTTGGCCACCCAGTTTTCCAGCTCGTCCACGCCGTCAATTTTGGCGTATTTCCCATCGATCTCCCGCAGGGCCAACGCCAGCCCCTTGAAGCGGTTGATGCCACGGGTCATGGTGTACAGGTTGACCTGGTTCCAGCGCTCTAAAATGGGCTCGGCCCACTGCCCCAGCTCCCATTCCTCCACCATGCAGGGACCAAAGCAGCGAAAATGCTTGATGTCCATGGTGTCCATGGCGCAGCCGTCGCTGTCTACACAGATCAGGTAGTCGTGCTTTTTTTCAAACTCCTGTAAGGTCATAAAACCACCTCATATTTCCAAAATCCCGCCTTATAACAGGATATTTCCGTTCTCGTTGGCCTCTATCGGTATCACAATCATCAGATCCACAATGGTCATGGCCAGCGGGAAGCCGCACCAAAAGAACAGCAGGTACAAAATTGCCGTAGGCCATTGCTTGGCATAGAAGCGGTGGCCGCCCATCCAGCCGGTGAACACCGCCAGCAGGATATACTTTTTCTTGTTGAGCACCTGCTTTTCCCGGGTCTCCCGGTGGTCAAAAAAGCCGGAAATTGCCCGGGAAACCCGGCCCTCCGGCTTTGATTCGCCGTGCTGGGCCTTCAGCTCGTCCAGCTCGGCCTGAAGGGCCATAAACTCCTCCAGCTCCTCCGGCGTCAGCCGTTCCTCTTTTTTGCGGGATTTCATATTGCCTCCATGATTCGGCCCAGTGCCGGGAAAATCCCGGCACTGGGTCGTGTGTTGTGATGGAACAGAACTTGTTTACGCAGCCTTCATGCTCTCGTTCTTAATGCGGTCGATCTCGGTGCGGATTTCCTCCATCTTCTCCTTGGTCAAGGGATAGAAGTGCATCGCGATGAGGTTCGCCACCTGGCCCAGCACAATCAGGCCGTAGCACAGGAAGATGCTGGCATACTTCAGCCCATCGGAATAGGCAGCCGTGGCATCGGGCAGCTTGTCGGCATAACCCACAGCGGCAAACACCAGACCGGCGATGAGCGGAGCAAAGGAGGAGATGATCTTATCCACAAAGCTGAACAGGGTGCCCATCATGCCGGGAACGTAGCGGCCGGTACGATACACCTCGTAGTCCGCGCAGTCGGCGGTCATGGGGATGACGATGTTGCCGGCCAGGTTGTTGAACGCGCCGTTGATGATGGACAGACCGATATGGGCGATGGCAAAGAAGCCAATCATCAAGCCGCCGTTGCCATTGTTCATGCTGGTGGGGTCGCCGAACAGCCACAGGGCCGCCAGTATCAGGGAGGTAACGATACCGCCCACGGAGCCGATGATCATGCCCTTGCGCTGGCCCAGCGTGGTGGCCAGGCCGCCGATGACCAGGATGGTCAGAACCACAACGGGGACGGAGACCATACCCTGGATGATGGCATTCAGCGCAAAGTTGCCGGCCAACACGCCGAACATAACGGCAGTCACCGCAGTGGTCTTGGCCTGCATCGCCAGCTTGTCGGTGGAGGCGGACACCACCAGCATCTGGATGGCGCGGTTGTGCTTCAGGGTCTCCCAGTAGTCCTTCAGTGTTACCTTCACGGCCTTGCCGGTGCCGAAGAACTCCACCCGGTCCTTGGGCGCGATGGAGAACACGGCGATGGCGGTGAAGATGGCGGACATGATGGCGATGGGCACCCACATATCGTGGAAGAAGCCAGTGTCATAGAAGGTACCGCCGTATTTCTGAGACACGCCGGCGGCCAGCGCGGCCATGCCAGTGAACAGAATGGTGTTGTACACCGCGTCAAACACGGCGAACAGCGGGCGCTGCTTCGGGTCGTTGGTCAGGGCGGACTGGGCGGACTTGGTGACTACGCACTGGAAGGTGTAGCCGATGTAATAGACGGCGGACACGATGATGAAGAACGCCGAACGGAGGATGGCGTTATCCGGCAGCAGATGGGTCACATGGAACAGGATAAAGCTGGTGATGCACAGAATCACTTGGCCAATCACCATAAAGGGCCGGTTTTTGCCGAACTTGGTGGTGGTCTTATCCACCAGGAAGCCGATGAACGGGTCGGTCACGCCGTCCCACAGACGCATGATCATGGAGAAGCTGGAGGCCAGTACAGTGGCCATACCCACAAAGCCGCCCAGGTAGAAGGACACGTAGCCCATCAGCATCAGGTAGAGATTGGTGGCCGTGTTGTTCAGCGCGAAGCCGCCAATCCGCCACAGAGGTACGCGGTGGATACCGTTTGCGCCTTGGTACTTGGAAATGTCAGATGCCATTGATTGTAATCTCCCTTCTCAAAACACTCTTTTATTTTTCCGCGCCCCCGCCCCGCCGAGACGGGGGCGCGATGGGGCCGATTGTCACTTCTTGATCTTGATCAGCTGGGCGTTGAGGCTCTCCAGGAACCCGTCGGGCAGCATACTGCCGCCCAGGGACATCATCGCCTCCGGGGTCATTCCCTTCATCATGTCCCACATCCCCACGCCGGGCTTGATATCAAAGTTGGTGGCCAGCTTGACGGCCTTGGACACCACCTCTCCCGCTTCCTCAGAGTTGAACAGGGTCTCCATGCTGTCCTTCACGCTGTAGAAGCCCTCGGGGAACTCCATGGGCGCCTTCAGGTCCAGGTTCATCTCGCCCACCAGCTTAAACCAGTTGGCCACACCCTCGGCCCGCTCGTTGAACTCAGGCAGGGTGTAAATAGCGGGCTCCTTCTCCACCTTTTCCAGCGTGATGACATCCTTCAGTTCCCCGGTCTTGGCGGCCACAATGTTAAAGCCGGGCTCCAGGGCCACGGTGAACACGAACACCTTCTCCCCAGTCTGCTTGCCCACGCTCTTGCCGTTGACCAGCAGCTCCACCTCAGCCTGGTTGGAGTACACCCGGATCTCGGTGGTGTCGCCGGCCCGCTGGGCATAGCGGCGGCCGCACACATGGACCATCGGCTCGTCGTTCCAGTAGGCCTTATAAATGTAATAGGCGTCCTTCTTGGTCTTGCGGTCGATTGTGACCAGGCCCTTGTTATTTCGGCCGCCCACGCCGCCCTCGTTCCGGGCCGCGCAGCCAAAGTCGAACATATTCCACACGTGGGTGGCCCACACCCAGGGGCGCTCATCGAACACCTTGGCCAGATGCTCGTGGTACAGGGCCTGGTATTCCTCGGTGTAGTCCTTGCAAGCGGGCTTGGAGCTGTGGTAAGTAATGATGCCCTCGCAGCCGTACTCGGAGATGCCGATGGGGATGTCGGGGTGCTCGGCGTGGAACTTATCCAGCCACGGGCCGTTCTCCTCCATCTTGCCGCCGTACCAGCCGAAATAGTGGTTGTAGCTCTCCACGTCGGTGATCTTGTGCATGGGCCCGTCGGTGGGCGTCATGGACACATGGGCAATGGTGGTCAGGCGGGTGGGGTCCAGCTCCTTCACCAGCTTGTTCAGCGCGTGGTGGTTCTCCACCAGCTTGTCGGAGATGCCTCCGATGAGAATCTCATTGGAGATGCCCCAGAAGCAGATGGAGGGATGGTTGTAATTCTGAACGATCAGCTCCATCATCTGCTGCACACAGTTGTCGTGGGCGGCGGGGTCCTTGCTCATCACACTGATGAAGGGAATCTCCGCCCAGATGATGAAGCCCAGCTGGTCGCAGGCGTCGTAAAAGTCCTGGGAGTGCTGATAATGGGCCAGGCGGATGGTGTTGGCCCCCAGCTCCTTGATGATGTAGGCGTCGTCGTAGTGGTCCTCCCAGTTCAGGGCGTTGCCCTGGTACAGACGGTCCTGGTGGCGGCTCACGCCCCGCAGGGGGGTCAGCTCCCCGTTGAGGAAGAAGCCCTTCTGGGGGTCCACGGAGAACTCCCGCACACCCACCATAGCAGACACCTCGTCGTAGGCCTCATTGCGGCGCTGCAAGGTGGCGGTCACAGTATAGAGATAGGGGTCGTCCACACTCCAGCGGCGGGCGCCGGGCACAGCCACGATCACCTTGGTGTCGTCTGCGGGACGCACTGCGCAGGCCACCTCGTTGCCCGCCGCGTCCTCAATGGAATACATCACGGTGAAGTTCTCATCAGGATTGGTCACCCAGCTCTCCAGCTCGAACTTCGCGCCGCCGCACTCGGAGCAGGGCTTGGGCGTCACCCGCAGGCCGGGGCCGCCAAAATAGTCCAGGTCAAAGTGGGTATTGGGCACACTGATCAGGTTCACGCCCCGGTACAAACCGCCATAGAAGGTGAAGTCGGCAGACTGAGGATAGACGTTGCTCTTGTTGGAGTTGTCGCAGGCCACCACCAGCAGGTTGTCGCCCTCCTCCACGCACAGCTCGGTCACGTCGGCCCGGAAGGTAGAATAACCGCCCTCGTGATAGATGGCCTCCTTGCCGTTGACATACACCGTGGCCTGCTGGCCTGCGGCCAGAATCTCCACATAAACACGTCCGCCGGACAGAGGCTGTCTGGGCGTTTTGAAGGTTCTGGCATACCAGCAGCGGCCTCGGTAATAGCTGCCGTTGCCGTCCTGACCGTCCACCGCGTTCCAACTGTGAGGCAGATCCACGCTCTGCCAGTCTCCGGGCAGCTCGCCGGGCAGGCCGGCGTCTTCCTGAATAAATTTCCAGCTTTGGTTCAGGTCGATGATGTTGCGCATGATCCTTCTCTCCCCCTTTATTTCAGATTTTGCGCCCCTTTTCAGCCGTTCTGAGGTCATTCTCTGTCTATATCAGCAAAGTATATTAAAACAGCAAAATGAGCCCCTCAGCTTTTTGGGGTTTTGCACAAAAAGTATAATACTTTTCCTCCCCCTTTCATAGTGAAAATTTTTTGCACTACTATCATAATTTTTGCCTGATTGGTCGTTGTCACCTAAAAATGAACGTTTCCCTCCTCCCGATGCAGTGATATTGCAAATTTCTTCTTCCCTCTCTCGGGATTATTCTTGTTGAAATTCGATAGAATTTATGTCATAATATTAACAAGTATTTTCCTCTATGATTGCCCGCATTATTTATGGAGTGATTTGTCGTGTCAAATTGTAACCGCGAGCTCGCCTTTGTTCAAAAGCTGCTGGACAGCTTCTTTATCCCCCTCTCCTTTGTTGGCCGGGAGCAGGGACAAACCCTATCAGCTCCGTGGGCGGAGCTGCGCCGGCTGCTGCTGCCGGCGGTGGATTTTGCGCAGATTTATGAGCCCTTATCTCAAATCTGCCGTCCACAGGTGATTTACCGTTATCAGGACGAGCTGCAGTGCCATATGCTGGTCTTTCAGGTCGAGGGCGGCGAGGCCCCAGTCCTGGCCGTGGTGGGGCCGTACCTGCTGCGGCCCCTCTCGCCTGAGCTGCTGGCGGAAAGCGCAAAGCGTTTCCCCGATCCCGACGGCATTCTCCCCTCCCTGGAGCGGTACTACCGTGAGGTTCCCTGTCTGCCCAACGAAAACCAGCTGATGGTTCTGCTGTATACCTTGGGCGAGTACCTCTGGAACGGCGGCAGCGTCACCATGCAGGATCTGCCCATTCGCCTCCCCACCCTGCCGCTGAACCGAGAGCGCCCGGAGCGAGCCGTCCCCGCGGACTCTCCCCTGTCTATGGAGGCGCTGAAAAACCGCTACGAGGATGAGGAGAGGCTGATGAAGGCCGTCTCCGCCGGCCAGGCGGACCAGGCCGCCATTGTCTACAGCCGCTTCTCCTCCCGCCAGATGGAGCGGCGCACCACCCCGCCCCTGCGGGATACGAAAAACTACTTTGTGGTGTTCAACACCCTGCTGCGAAAGGCTGCGGAATACGGCCACGTCCACCCGCTCTACATAGACGAGCTCTCCAGCCAGCTGGCAAAGCAGATTGAAGCCGCCCCCTCCACCGAGGCGCTGACCTCTTTGGGCCCGAAAATGGTGCGCAGCTACTGCCAGCTGGTGCAGGATTTCTCCCTGAGGGGCCACTCTCATCTGATCAGCAAGCTGCTGATTCACATTGACGCCGACCTTGCCGCCGATCTCAGCCTTAGCGCCCTGGCCAAAATGCTCAACGTCAACTCCAGCTATCTGTCCGCCCTATTTAAAAAGGAGCTGGGCTCCACCCTCACCGAATACGTCAGCAAGCGCCGCGTCACCTACGCCAAATTTCTGCTGGAAACCTCCAGCCTCCAGATTCAGACCATCGCCCAGCACTGCGGCATCCCGGACGTGAACTATTTCACCCGTACTTTCAAGCGCTACACCGGCGTGACCCCCAAGGAATACCGTTCCGCCCAGCACCAGCTCTCGTAACGAGAACCAAAAAATCTGCTATATCCGCCAAATATCTTTCTCGCCTTTCCCCTATTTTTGTGATAGACTGGCCCTAATGGGCTGTCTCAAACCCAGCAGCCCATCACCAGAATTTTTCATTTATATTTTATAAGGAGGAGACCCATCATGGTTGACCTGCGTGCAAAGCCGTTCTTTTTAACCGACGAGGACGTAAAATGGGTGGAGGACACTATCGCCTCCATGACGCTGGAGGAAAAAGTGGGCCAGCTGTTTGTGCAGATGCGCCGCAGCCTGGACCCGGACGACATTCGGCGGACCCTGGACAGCTATCATCAGGGCGGCCTGCGCTGGCAGGGCGGCGACCGAAAGCAGGTCTATGAGCAGAACAAAACCTATCAGGAGGCCTCCCGCATTCCCCTGCTCATCGCCGCCAACTGCGACAACGGCGGCGATGGCTGCCTGAGCGACGGCACCTTCGTGGCCACCGCGGCGGAGGCCGCCGCCGGCGGCGGCACCCAGACCGCCTACGACATGGGCTACGTGGCCGGCCGCGAGGCGTCCAGCGTGGGCGTGAACTGGATGTTCAACCCCTGCGCGGACATTTTTATGAACTGGCGCAACACCATCGTCAACACCCGGGCCTTCGGCGACAACGCCGACCAGGTTATTCAGAATATCCGGGCCTACATTGAGGGCATTCATCAGAGCAATATCGCCTGCTGCTGCAAGCACTTCCCCGGCGACGGCGTGGAGGAGCGGGACCAGCACCTGGTCCTGGGCGTCAACGACCTGAGCGTGGAGGACTGGGACGCCTCCTTCCGCAAGGTCTATCAGACCATGATCGACGAGGGCCTGGAGAGCATCATGGTGGGGCACATCGCCCTGCCCGCCATGAGCCGCAAGCTCCGCCCCGGCATCCGGGAGGAGGACATCATGCCCGCCACTCTGGCCCCCGAGCTGCTCACCGACCTGCTGCGGGGCGAAATGGGCTTCAACGGCCTGGTCATCACTGACGCCTCCCACATGGCCGGCATCGCCTGCATGGAGAAGCGCTCCGTAGCCGTGCCCAAGGCCATCGCCTCCGGCTGCGATATGTTCCTGTTCTCCAACGACATGAAGGAGGACTTCCACTATATGCTGGACGGCGTGAATAGCGGCGTCATCTCCGAGGAGCGCCTCAGCGACGCGCTGCACCGCATCCTGGGCCTGAAGGCCAGGCTGAAGCTGTACAAGGCGGAAAACCGAGTGGCCGACCCCGCCGTCAAGGAGCAGGTGGTGGGCTGCGCCGAGCACATCCGTCTGGCCGAGGAGGCCGCCCAGCGCTGCGTCACCTTGGTGAAGGACACCCAGCACAACCTGCCTCTGGATCCCATCAAGCAGAAGCGAGCCCGCCTGGTGTACATCCAGTCCACCCCCACCAGCAAGTCCTACAAGGGCGACCCGGTGAAGGAGCTGGTGGTGCAGGAGCTGGAGAACGCCGGCTTCGCCGTGGACGTGGCCCCCAACTTCCACGACCTGGAGGTGGAGAAGGGCCCCAGCCCCGCCAATATGATGGTGATGATGGACTGCGGCAAGATGGAGCAGTTCCGCGCCGATTACGACGTGGTATTCCTGGTCATCAACGTGAAGGGCTACGCCCAGGAGAACAACGTCCGCCTGCGCTGGAGCTGCAACCACTCCAGCGAGTTGCCCTGGTACGCCACCGAGGTGCCCACCATCGGCATCAGCCTGAACTACACCAACCACCTCATCGACGTGCCCCAGGTGCGCACCTTCATCAACGCCTACGGCAGTAACCGCGCCAGCATCCGCGCTGCCATCGAGAAAATCTGCGGCCGCAGCGAGTTTACCGCCGTGCCCAGCGACACCGTATTCTGCGGCAAGTGGGACACCCGGCTGTAAGCGCTCCCCCACTCCCCATAAAGCAGCTCAGGCCGCCCCGGTTATCCGGGGCGGCCTGTTTCTCACGCCTCCATATGGCGGCCCAGGAAGCCGGCCACCGTCTGGGCCAGCTTCAGCTCCACGTCTCCCAGGGCGGGGGCCTCTCCATCGCTCACAAAGGCCACGCAGCCCAGCACATCGCCCTCCGAGATGATGGGCACGGCGATCAGCACCCGATACTTTTCGTTGCCGTCGCACAGGGGCAGGGCCTGCTCGGTCTGCACGCTTTTGCGCTCCTCCATCACCTGCTCCACCTGGGGGGACACCCGCTTGTCCACCACCTCCCGGCGGGGCACGCCGCCGGCGGCAATCACGCTGTCCCGGTCGGTGATGACGGCGGGCAGTCCAGCCACCCGGCTGATGGTGTCACACAGCTGCCCGGCAAAGTCGGACACATCGCCTAATTGCGAGTATTTTTTGAAAATAACGCCGCCCTCCCGGTCGGTGTAAATCTCCAAGGGGTCTCCCTCCCGAATGCGCATGGTGCGCCGGATCTCCTTGGGGATCACCACCCGGCCCAGGTCGTCGATGCGGCGCACGATCCCGGTTGCTTTCATGGCTTTCCTCCTACGTTGTGCCGCTGGTTTCCGCGGCATTTTTTGTATCGTTCCAACAGTATTATCCGCAAGATTTGCCAGCGTATTCAATTTCAGCCGCTGGTTTTCTCTGGAAAGAGCACCTCGCCGCAGCCAGCAAAATCCAGGGGTTGACTTTCCTATTTTGATATGGTATCATTTTTCTATCCACTACTATATTTTTATCAGCAGAATAATAAACAGTAGCAGAGAAAGGAGCGGCCTATGAAACAAAAGTATATGACCCGCCTCACCCGCTGGGCCCGCTGGATGCTCCCGCCCAAAGAAGCGCGGGACGTTATCGCCGACTACCGGGACATTGTGGACGACCCGGAGCTGTTCCAGAACCTGAGCAGGCCCCGAAAGGCCGTGCGCTCCCTGGCCCAGACCAAGCCCTACCGCATCTGGCTGGCAGTGTTTGTTGCTCTGTCCGCCTGCATCCTCATCCCCGGCGTCAGCCCCCTGCCCGGAATGTGGGCGTTTTGGACTCATTGCTTTTATCTGCGCTATTTTGGCATCCATATAGGCTCGGCTCTTGCCTTTTTGGGCATGGCCGGGGCGCTGGTTTGGTTCCGCTGGAAGGGATACAAAGAGGCCAGGCTGCCCCGCGCCATCCCCGTGCTGCTGGTACTGCTGCTGGCCTGGACCGGGGCGGTGCTCCTGGTCAACTGGCTCTGGATGCGCGACCCCCTCTCTTTTTCCGAGATGTGGGGGGAAACGCCCTTGTATGCGCTGTTCGGCCTTGTCCGCATCGGCCCGCCCGACTATACAGTGTCCCGTTCTGTCCATATGCTGCAAACCGCCCTGGAATACGGCGGCTTCGTCATGGCCCTGATCGGGGAATTCGGGCTGGTGAAAGCCCGCCTGGAGGACCGCCGCTGGATCGCGGTGTATGTCCTGGGGATGGCCGCCATGCTGGTGTGCATGAGCACGCTGGCCCTGATGACCAGCATGGAATTGCCTGATCTCTCCGCCGCCTGGTGGGTTCCCTATCTCCAAACCTGGCTGGTCTACGCCGGCATAGGCGTGGTGGGAGCAGGAGCTGCCCTATGCTGAAAAAGGACCTGATTGAGCTGTGTCTGCTCCACCTGCTCGCCCAGGGAGACCAGTACGGCTACGAGCTGCTCCGCCAGCTCCACGACACCTTTCCCGACACCCAGGAGAGCGCCGTCTACGCCCTCCTCCGGGGCCTGTGCCGGGAGGGCTGCTCCCAGCAGTATCTGGGCGAAGTGTCCGACGGCCCGGCCCGGAAATACTACCGCCTCACCGGCCAGGGCCGGGACAAGCTCTCCGCCCTGCTGGAGCGCTGGCGCTCGCTCACCGGGGCGCTGGCCCGGCTGGGCATCTCCTGAATTTCTCCGCAAAAAAGGGCCCGTTTTGATGTTCATCAAAACGGGCCTTGCTTTTTTGTGGAAAAATGGCTCTCTTCGCGCCGTTTTAGAACCAGCTCTCGTAGCCCAGCTTCACCAGGTTGTCGCGGCTGATCTTCAGGCTCTCGAAGGGGTCGCGGCCGTAGCAGTCGTCCTGCTCCACCAGGAAGTATTCTGCGCCGCCGGCCAGGCCGGCCTCCATGCACGCCTTGATGGGCAGAGTACCCTCGCCCACCTCGGCGAACTGAACGGGCTCGTTAAAGAAGGCGGACAGGAACGCCTTCATTCCCTCCGGCTTGCTCATGTCGGGCATCTTCACCTCGGCGATGCGGTAGTCCTTCAGGTGGAGCAGCCGGATGGAGCCGGCGTACTTCTTGATGAACTCCACGGGGTTCTCGCCGCCCCGGTGAATCCAGTGGATGTCCAGCTCAAAGCCCAGGTGGGGGGCGTTGGCCCGGATGATGTCCAGCAGGTACTCGCCGTTATACTTCACGAACTCCACATGGTGGTTGTGGTAGTATAGGTCGATGCCCTCCTCCTTCAGCTTCAGGGAGAGCTCCTCCGCCTGCTTGGCAAAGTTCACCGCCTTCTCATAGCTGCCCACGCAGTTCATGGGCAGCATCCCGATGCGCAGCATATCGCAGTCCAGCGCCTTGCAGTCGGCCACGATCTTTTTGAAGTCCTCGGGCACGCTGAGGAACTCCCCGGGCATACCGGGGGCCATGGGGGCCACCGCCGCGGTGCAGGAGGACACGTTCATCCCCAGCTCGTCAATGGCGCGGCGGAAGCCCGCCACGTTCTCCGCCGTCATGGGAACCTGGGAGATTTCAATGCAGTGGTAGCCGATGTCGGTGAGCTTCTTCATGGATTCAAATGCGTCAAACTTGGGCATCTTCGCCGGGGCGATGGTGCTCATCTGAACGCCAATCAAACCTTTTTCAACCATAGGTGCCGCTTCCTTTCTCATATGAAATTTAGTCCACCAAAACGGCGGCCTTTTCCCTATCCGAGCGGAGAATAGCGCCGATGAGGCGGATGCTCATCACCGCGTCCCGCACGTGGATGTAGTCGTCCCCGCCGGTCTCCAGGGCGCGGTAGAACCTGTCGATCAGCTTGCCGTGGCTGGCCCCGAAGTAAAACTTGGCGCCGGGCAGCCGGGCGTCCTCGCACAGTGTCGTCACCGCACCGTCCGGGTCCTTCCGGGTCAGGAAGCTGTCGGCAATGGTGAACGCCGCCTTCTCCGTGGCCACCGTGATCTGAACGCTCTCGTTGGTGAAGTTGGCGTTGGTGGCCCAGAACACGCCCCTGGCCCCGTTTTCAAACTCCAGCCGGGCGGTGACGGTGTCCTCCACCTCAATGCCGTAGTCCAGCAGCTGGGCCACCGTGCCCCGCAGGGCCTTGACGGGGCCGCACAGGTAATGCAGCAGGTCCAGGGTGTGGACGGACTGGTTCATCATGGTGCCGCTTCCGGCGTGCTCCCACGTCCCCCGCCAGGGCTGGGCCTCGTAGTAGCTCTTGTCCCGGAACCAGGGCACAATGCCCCGCGCCCCGATGACTTTGCCGTACTCCCCGCTGTCCAATATGGCCTTGAGCATCTCGGTGGTCTCGTTGAGCCGGTTTTGGAGGCATACGCCGATCTTTCGCTCCGGGTGCTCCTCCTCCAGACGGGCGAATTGCAGCGCCTGCTCCGGGCTGATGGCCAAGGGCTTCTCGGTAAACACATGGCAGCCCAGCTCCACCGCATCCTTGGCCACGGGATAGTGCAGGTCGTGGGGCAGGCACAGGTGGACGCAATCTGGCTGAACGCCGGAAATCAGCTCCCTATAGTCGGTGAAAAATGGAACGCCCTCCGGCGCGTTTTTGCGGGTGGCCTCGTCAATGTCGCACACGCCCGCCAGCTCGATCTCCGGGTTGCGGGCGATGGCGTCCAGGTGGACGGGGGCAATGGTCCCCAGACCGATCACAGCCGCTTTTTTCATGTTGTCACCTCAATTCGCGCCCGCCCCCCGCCCACAGGCAGGGGACGGACAGCGCTTGTTTAATCGCGGGTGGGGAACTTGCCCTCCGCGGCGATGAGCTTATCCAGCTCCCGGGCGTACTCCTCCGGGTCGCAGGGGTTGGGCACCTCCCGGCCGGTCCAGGCAGACAGCTGGGAGGAGTTGGCCAGGTTGACGCCGTTGATGCCGTCCGAGCCCGGGGCCAGCAGGGGGCTGCCGGTGAGGCAGTGGAGGGCAAAGTTCTCCATGACGGTGGTGTGCTGATAGCCCCAGCCGTCCTGATTCTCAAAGGTCTCGGTCTCCACCAGGCTGCCGCCGGCGTTGCCGCTGGTGAGACGGGCCACGGACATCATGTCCATGGTGTCGTTGAGCACGGATTCGGTGACGCGCTTGCCGTCGTGGACATAGCGGTAGACCGTGGCGGTCTTGCTGTTGTCCACCACGATTTTGCCGCCGTCCAGGTCGATCTCCAGGCGGTCTGTGCCGTTGGCGTCGTGGGTGCAGGTGGTGAAGGTGCCGACCGCGCCGTTGGCGAACTCCACCATCATTGTGACCTCGTTTTCCACAGCGATGTCCCGGTGGCAGCCGTTGATGTTCTTGGAGTAGACCTTCACGGGCACGCCGCAGATCCACTGCCACAGGTCCAGCTGGTGGGGCGCCTGGTTGACCAGGACGCCGCCGCCCTCCCCGCCCCAGGTGGCCCGCCACTCGCTCTGCTGATAGTAGCTGTCGGGACGCCACCAGGAGTTGATCATCCACTGGCTGCGGCGGATTTCGCCCAGCTCGCTGGAGGCCACAAGCTCCTTTACCTTTTGGTAGAGCTTGTTGGTGCGCTGGTTGAACATGATGCCGAAGGCCACGTCCGGGTGAGCGGCCGCGCAGGCGTTCATGGCGGCCACGTCCTTGGCGCGCACGCCCGCGGGCTTCTCCACCAGCACGTTCATGCCGTGCTCCAGGCAGTAGATGGCGATCTCATGGTGCAGGTAGTGGGGAACGGTAGTGATTACCGCGTCCACATGGCCGGAGGCCACCATCTCCTTCCAGTCGCTGTAGAAGGGCACCTCGGGGTACTTCTCCTTGCACAGCTTCTCCTTCTCAGGATCGTTGTCACACAGAGCGCCCAAGGCGCAGTGGGGCGGGCACTCCGGGGCGGGCATACCAGGGAAGCCGCCCTTGCCGCTGAGGAATCCGGCGTAAGCCCCTCCCTGCGCGCCGATGCCAATCAAGCCGAACCGAATTTTTTGATCCATGATGTTTTACCCCTTTCTCATCGTTTTGCTTCCGCTATGTTCATGTAATTGCTCACATATTTGGGATTTGGCTCAGATCTTCTCCAAAATACCCACAAGCGCCTGGTACTGCATCCGATAGCCGTCCGCGCCGTCCTTGGCCTTGTTCTCCTTGATGACATCGCTGGCCGCCTTCTGCTCCAGGGACTGGAGCGCGTCGAACAGCACCAGATGGGGCTCCAGGGTGAGGAAGCCCTGATAGCCCTCTTCCCGGATAGCCCGCTTCAAAAGCTCGGCAATGTGCCCCTCTCCGGCGCCGCACACCACGTTTTCGCTGCTGCTGGACACGGCATCCTTAATATGGATATACGCCACATAGCCGTGGAGCAGCTCCCACGCCCGCACAGGGTCCTCGCCGCACTGCACAAAGTTGGCGAAGTCAAAGGCCGCCCGGAGATGAGGGCTGTCCACCTCATTCAGCAGCGTGAGGCATCGCTGGGCGGTATCGCCGTAGATGTCCTTCTCGTTTTCGTGGAGCAGCACCACATCGTGCTCCCGGGCCACGGCCTCAAAGCCCCGCAGCTTCTCCAGCACCTGGTCCCGATATCTCTCCGGGTCCTGCCCCTCGGGCATAAAGAAGCTGAAAATGCGGATATACCGGCAGTCCAGCAGTTTGCAGATTTGGCACAGCCCCTCCAGCTGCCCCAGCTGCTTTTCATAGGCCTGGGCATCGTCCACCGCGATTTTGCCGATGGGGCTGCCCAGGGAGGACACTCCCACCCCCGCGGCCTTGAGCCGGGGCAGCAGCCGCTCCTCTACCTCCTCCGGGGTATAGTCCGCCACGTTCTTTCCATCGGCGCTGCGCAGGGAGATGTACTTCATCCCCAGCCCCGTCACCGTGGCCAGCTGCTCGTCAAAGTCACTGCTGATCTCGTCGGCAAATCCGGAAATCCAAATGCCATCCATAAAATCCCTCCAAGCTATCGTTGTGCGCGCCGCCCCACAGAGCGGGCTACATTGCCCAAAAACAGCCGCCTATTTTCACGGCTATCTGTATATTCCCACAATACACTTTTATGGCGGCAATGAGTAGAGATATTATTTGCTTTTTCTCGTACTCTTTTTGTTTCTACGGTTTAGAACCAATCTCCATAGCCCATTCCAATGAGATTGTCCCGGGAAATGGCCAGCGACTCATAGGCCGTGCGGCCGTAGCACTCGTCCTGCTCAATCATGAAATACCTGCTGCCGCTGTCCAGCCCGGCGCGGATATAAGCGGGCATATCAATGGCGCCCTCGCCCACCTCGGCGTACTGCTCAACCTCCCAGAACAGGCGGCCAAACTCCTCCATCTTCAGGTCCTGGGGCAGCAGGCCGATGCGGTAGTCCTTCAGGTGGAAGATGAGAATGCGGTCCTTAAACCGGCCGACGTACTCGGGCGTCATGCCGCCCCTGGTGAGCCAGTGGGTGTCCAGCTCGAAGCCCAAAGCCTTGGTGCGCTCCAGGAAGTGGCTCATCATGGGCTTGCCCTGCCAGCGGTGGTACTCAAAGTGGTGGGCGTGGAAGTAGAGGTCGATGCCGTGCTCCTTCAGCCTCCGGGCGTAGTCCTCCATCTCGTCGCAGGTCTGAAGCATGGCCTGGGGGGAGTAGGCCAGGGACAGGTCGATCATCCCCAGGCGCACCACCTTACATCCCAGGGCGTGGCAGTCGGCCACAATTTTGTCAAAGTCTTCCTCCAGGCTGTCCATGGGGATGCCGTTCGGCCCTTTGAAGGGATTTCGAATCATGGCGGTGAGGGCCACGATCTCCATGCCCAGCTCCTCCTGGGCCCGCTTCATCTCCTCAATCACCTCCGGCGGCGTAGCGATCTGGGAGACCTCCACCGCGTGAAAACCCATTTCCGTCAGCTTTTTCAGCACCTCGTACATCCCATGCTCCCGGATTTCCTTTTTGAGCATCATCATCTGAACCCCGATTTTTCCCTTTCCGTCCATCTGCCTGCACTCCTTTTTTTAAATTGCCGCTTGCGCGTCTTTTTCCCTCGTGCTACACTTATTATAACGGCTGCGCTCAGAGGGCGCCATTGTCCTGCGTGGGAAAAAGATTGCTTTTTGTGCAAAGAGGTGGAGAGGATGTCCGGGCCTGGATTTCGGTATGATACGGTGAGCCTGCCGTCGCAGGCGGACTTCGCCCTGCGGCGAAATGCCGAGCCCCCGGGGCTGCACAGCGAGCTCCACTACCACGACCACTACGAGCTACTGTTCTGCTTCACCGGCCAGCTGCCCTACCGCGTGGAGGGCAGCGCTTTCCTCCTGGAGTCCGGCTCCGTCCTACTCATCCACCCCTATCAGCTCCACCAATCCATGCCGGCCCAGGGCAATGCGGAGCGCATCGCTCTGCGCTTCCGGCGCTCCGTGCTGGAGCAGCGGGGAGAAACCCTCATCCAAATGTTTTTGGAGCAGGCCCCTCGGCACAAAAATCTGCTGGTGCTGGAGGCCAAATCCCAGCGCGTCATTTACCGCATCCTCAACGATATGCTGCGGGAGCAGACAGAGGACGGCTTTGGCCGGACCCAGGTGGAGGACGCCCTCCTCACCCAGATGCTGTTCTATCTGGCCCGGGCGGCGGGCCCCCTCCCCTCCCAGCGGATAAGCTCCGAGGAGCGGCTGGTGCAGCGGGTCATCGAATACCTGGACGACCACCTGGCGGAAGAAAACTCCCTGCCCCAGCTGGCCGGGCGGTTCTTCACCGACCGATACCACCTCTCTCGCTGCTTTTCCCAGCAGGTGGGCTGCCCGCCTCACCGCTACCTGACCTATAAGCGCCTCCAGCGGGCGGCCCAGCTCATGGAGACGGGGACCCCCGCCAGCCATGCGGCGGCCCTGTGCGGGTTTGAGGACTACTCCAACTTTTACCGCCGCTTTCGGGAGGCCTTTGGCGTCACTCCACGGCAGTGGGCCGGCCGGGGAAGGAATCCGGCCGCCACCCCCTAACCCTCCCCCGGCGCAAAGAAAAACCGCTGCTTCCGCAGCGGTTTTTCTCAAAAATAGCCATATTGCTTTCGCTTGCCCACCAGAAAGCAGAGCGTGACCGCCACCGCCATCACCTCCGCCGCCACAATGGACCACCAAATGCCGTTCAGTCCCCACAGCGCGGAGAACAGGAGCACCGCCGCGCACTGGAACACCAGCGTGCGCAAAAAGGAGATCAGCGCGGAGGTCAACCCGTCGTTCAGCGCCGTGAAGAAGGAGGAGCCGAAGATGGCAAAGCCGGAGAACAAAAACGCGATGGAGAAAATAGCAAAGGCGTGGACCGTCATGTCCAGCAGCGCCGGGTCATACCCCACAAAGAGCAGGGACAGCGGCCTGCCAAGCGTCTCTCCGGCCAGACACATCAGCACCGAAAAGCCGCCGATCAGAAGGGCGCTGCGCCGCAGCAGGTTTTTCAGCTCCTCCCGGTTGCCCGCCCCGTAGTGGTAGCCCACAACAGGGGCCATTCCCACAGCATAGCCGATGAAAATGCCCTGGAACACCAGGCTGACGTACATCAGCACCCCATAGGCGGCCACACCGTCCTCCCCCGCCTTGGCCATGAGCTGGGCGTTATAGAGCATACTTACCACCGACATGGACATATTGCTCATCAGCTCGGACGCCCCATTGGTGCAGGTCTTGAGCAGCGCCCTGCCGTCAAAGCGGCACTTGCCCAGCCGGAGCGGGCTGTCGTTCTCCCTGCCGAAGTAGATCAGCGGAGCCACACCGCCCACCAGCTGGCTGACGGCGGTGGCCGCCGCCGCCCCCTCCAGCCCCCACTGGAGCGCCCCCACAAACAGCGCGTCCAGCGCCATGTTGGTCACGCCCGCCGCCACCGTCACGCCCAAGCCCAGCGTGGGCTTCTCTGCCGTCACAAATAGGCACTGAAATTCCATCTGAAGCGTGTAAAACGGCAAGGCGCACAAAACAATCCGCCCGTACACAATGCTGTTGGCCAGAAGCTCCCCCTCCGCCCCCAGCATCGCGGCCAGCTTCGGCATCAGAACGATGCCCACCGCCGCCAGAACCACACCGGACACCGCGCCCCCGTACACCAGCAGGGAAAAGATATCGTTGGCCCGCTTTCGGTCCCCCTCGCCCATGGTTTTGGCGATGAGGGCGGAGCCGCCGGTGCCGAACATAAACCCCACGCAGCCCAAAATCATGAGCACGGGGAAAATAAAGTTCACCGCCGCAAAGGGGGTCTTGCCCGCGAAATTGGATACGAAAAACCCGTCCACCACGCTGTAAATGGAGGTAAATATCATCATCACGATAGATGGAAGGGTGAAGCGCAGCAGGCGCTTGTAGTCAAAATGATCGGATAGCTGTATCATGTAACTTTAAACTCCTAATTTTCCTCACAATTTTTTGATTTCGTCCCGAAATGCGTCCAGGTACCGCTCAGTGAGCGACAGATACGCCGCCACGTCCTCCTCCGGCCAGGAGGCCAGCACGGCGTCCTCCGCTTGGATGATTTTGACCACGGTATCCTGCGCCAATTCCCCGCCCCGCCGGGTCAGGCACACATCCTTGCTGCGTCCCCCCGCCTGCTCCAGCCGGACAATCCCATCCGCCTCCAGCCGGCGCAGAGCGGAATTGATGGTCTGCTTGCTGATTCCGGTGCGGCGGCACACCTCCGACAGCGGGCACCGCTCCCCGCTGTCGGAGTCGCAAACCGTATAAAGAATCTGCATTACGCTGTCCGACAGGCCCAGGCGGGACGCCGCCTCATGATAGGCCGCGTCCGTCTCGCTGAGCAGGTAATTAAAGCGCCTGAGCGCTCTGGAACTACGGGGCATAGGCCCGCCTCCTTAGTACGAAATCATACCTATATTATAGTAAAAAATCGGACGTTTGTCAAGAAAAGCTCTCCCGCCAAAAAGGTTGAAATGCCGCACACCCTGGTGTATAATGTTTTTTTGTGTAAGAATGCCCCAGAAAGGAGCCGTTCCATGGCGCAGCCAAAAATGAAATTCAACTGCTCGAAGTGCGGCGCAGAGACAGACGCGGAGGTCACCACCGAGCGCTATAAAAAGCAGCTGTGCCGGCCCTGCTTCGGCAAGCGTAAGGATAACCGAACCAACCAGCTTAACGACCTGACGGGGACGGAGTGGGCCCGTCACAGCAAGAGCATCGAAGCCTATCCCGACATCAGAACGCCCAACCAGAAGGAGCACGGCGCCTGCTTCCCCAAGGCCCTGGCCCGCCATCAGATTGAGATTTACACCAAAGCGGGAGAGGTGGTGCTGGACCCGTTCATGGGCGTGGGCACCACCATGCTGGCCGCCCACGAATTGGGGCGTCGGAGTTTGGGCATCGAGCTCAACCCCAGGTTCGCCCAGATGTGCCGGGAGGAGATCGCCGCCCACGGCATTCAAGCCCAGCTCTGGGAGGACGACGCCGACCATATGTGCGCCCATATCCCCAACGGCACGGTGGATTTCATCTTGACCAGCCCCCCCTATGCCAACCTTTTAAAGACCATCAAGGGGGATTTTGCCTATAAATGGCGGGAGCACTCTATCATCGACCCCATAAAAAACCCCGCCCCCTATTCCGCCGACGAACACGACATTGGAAATATGGACTATGCCCAGGGCATTCACGCCATTGCCAGCATCATGACGAAGTGCTTCGCCGTACAAAAGCTCAACTCCTATGCGGTCTGGGTGGTCAAGGACTTTCGGGACCTGAAGCGCAAGCTTCCCTATATCAATTTTCATGGCGACGTTATCCGCTGCGCGGAGGCGGCCGGCTATGCTTTGTGGGACATCCGAATCTTTGACCAGACCAATTTCCGCCCCCTGGTCTGCCTGGGATATCCCTCCCGAAATTATTATCTGAACATCGGCCACTCCTATATTTTGGTGTTCAAAAAGCTGAGGTAAGCATGAGCGAACAACACTACCGCATCGATCTGGATGCCGTCACCACCCGGGAAAAGCAGGCTTTGACCCACAACATCCACCCCTACCCGGCCAAGTACATCCCCCAGATTCCCGGCTCCCTGCTGGATTATCTGGACCTCCCCTCCCGCAGCACGGTGCTGGACCCTTTCTGCGGCTCGGGAACCACCCTCCTGGAAGCCGCCATCCGGGGCCATAGCGCCGTCGGCGTGGACTCCAACCCCATCGCCGCGCTCATCTCCCGCGCCAAATGCACCCCCCTCTCGCCGGAGCAGCGCGCCCTGGTCGCCACGGTTTTGGACCGGCTCTCACTCTACGCCCCAGAGAGGGAGCTCCCCACGGTAATCCCCGATTTTCTCAACCGCAGCCACTGGTTCCAGGCCAATATGCAGCGAGAGCTTGGCTACATCAAGGGCCTGATTCAGACGGTCTCCGACCCTCAAGCGGCGGACTTTCTCAACACCGCCTTCTCCGCCATCATTGTAAAGGCCTCCAATCAGGAGAGCGACACCCGCTGGCGGGCCAAGGACAAGCATCTTCCCGACGGCTTCGCCATCGCGGAATTTGGCAAAAGAGCCCGCGATATGCTGGCGCGCCTGCGCCAGCTGGAGCCGTACCAGCTGGGCTCGGTGACGGTGAAAACTCAAGACTCCCGCTGCCTTGATTTTATGGAGGACGACAGCGTCCAATGCGCCATCACCTCGCCGCCTTATATGAATTCATACGATTATTACCTCTACCACAAGCTGAGGATGTACTGGCTGGGCTATAACCATTATGAGGTCCAGGAAACGGAAATCGGCTCCCGAAACAAGCACTGTGACCACGGCGGCGGAACCCAGCTGTATGTGGACAGCATCTCCCAAGTGGCGCAGCAGGTTCACCAAAAGCTCGCCCCCGCCGGCCGCCTCTGCGTGGTCATCGGCGACTCCATCTACCGGGGCGAGCTCATCCATATGGATCGCGTCTACCGCGCAATCGCCCAGCGCACCGGCTTTTCCATCCAGGAGGTTTTTTCCTTCGACCAGCGCAAATACACCCGCGCCTTTACCCCCAACCTGAAAACCGCGGAGAAAAAATCCCACATCATGATTTTCCAGAAGGTCTGAGCCCGCAGCAAGCGGCGGCACTGTTCCCACAGCGCCGCCGCTTTTATTTACTGCTGAATCCAGCCGAACCGCCCCGGATACCGGTCCATCTCCGGCGAATCCACGCTCACCCATTCCATGGTGCACAGATACCGCCCCTGATCCCCTCTGGGAGCCTGCGTGAACACCAGCACATCGTCCTTGCCGAAGGCGTCAAAAATCCCCCTGTTGCGCAGGGCGAAGCGGACCTCGCTGTTTTTGCGCTTGTGCCCGGGCGCGGGCTCATAGAAAATAACCCGCGCGTTTTCCACCACCTCGTCGGTGTTTTCATACAGGAGATTAAAATACCGCTCCGACTGCATCGCCCCCACCCTGGTCCTCTGGGGTTCGCTCAGCGGGTCAAAGAAGCCCTTGAAGGCAATGGGAATGATGATCTGCCCCGGCGAGGACTTTTTATCCACGTCGTTTGCACTCAGGCGCTTGTAGAAGCGCTTGACCGGCCCCTCATCCCCTTCAGCATCGCCGTCCTCGTCCGCAATCCCTCCATCCTGCACCGGGACTTCCTCCCGCTGCGGGCGCGCAGGGGGGGCAAAATTCGGCCTCGCGCCGCTCCCCTGGAAAAGCTCCAAGCCAAAAACGCTGTCCTCCCGCTCTACGCTCACGCCCTGCCTTGCTGCGTGCAGCTCGCTCTCCGTACTCACTAAGCGGTGGTCGTACAGCGTCTGGAGCAGGTCCGGCGTCGCCCTTTTGCAGCACGGCCCCTCCTGGAGAAACCGCTTCAAGGTGTTCACCATGTCCACAAACTCCTGGGCCACGGGCAGCTGCGTCAGGTCAAACTCCTGACACAGCGCCGTCTCATAGTTGGTATACAGTCCGCCCCCCGTCAAGTTGTTAGAGCCCACATAGAGCTTCCCGCACGTGTCCCCGGCCAAAATGTACGCCTTGAGATGGAACGTGGACGCCTGACTGCGGTTGTGCACCACATACAGCTCTGCCGACAGCTCCATCAGCGCACGCAGGGCCTCGTAGGAGGTGCCGCGCTGGTCGATGCCGACGGAAGCATACGTCGCACCTCCATTCGATGTAAATTCCCTCAGCGCGTCATCCAGCGCAGACACCCCGCTGAGCTTCGCATAGGCCGCACAAAACAGAAAGGTGTGATACCGCTTTGACCGCAAATCCTCCACCAACAGCTCGCCCACTCTCGCATCATGGGGTTGAACGATTAGTTTCATCTTACCGCCCCCTTGTACAATTAATAATGTTTTGCTGACATCATCATAGCATAAACATTTTTAATTGTCAACAGGCTGTTTCAAACTGCAGCTGACGACAAAAATGCACCTGCCTTTTGGCGATTCTCCACAAGAAGCGTTGTCGAAAATTGCACATAAATACGAAAAATAAATTGGGGGTTGCGGAGCGGAAGCATATCAGATATAATATCAAATATCAAAAGGGGAGGATCATATGCCCACAAAACTGAATCAGACCTTTCAAACCAAAAACGATATGGTCTATAACGCATTGAAAGAACAGATCGTCACCGGCGAAGTCATGCCCGGAGAGCGCATCACCGTAATGCAGGTTGCAGAGGAATTTGGCGTCAGCGCAATGCCTGTGCGGGAGGCGTTGAAGCGATTGCAGCAGGAGGGACTGGTGACCATCACCCCCCACGCCGGAGCTCAGGTGGTCAAGTACAACGACAAGCAGTATCAGGAAATTACCCAGATCCGCATCCTGTTGGAGCCCTATGCCGCCATGTTGGCCACCCAGCGCCTGGACGGCCAGGACCTGGAGCATCTTGAAAAGATGCTGGCGGAGATGGAATTGTGCGTGGAGAGCGGAGACAGCCTGACCTATTCGGAGCTAAACACCAAATTCCACCAGTACATCTACAGCTGCTGCGGCAACGCCACGCTTATCGAGACGATTAACTCCCTTTGGGAGAAAACCAGAATGTCCAAAAATGTATTCCTGATGGAGCGGGATCGAATGCCTCTGTCCATCCAGGAGCATAAGGAATGCCTGGAATGCCTGCGCAAAAGGGACCCGGAGGCCGTGCGCGAGGCCTTCGACCGCCACAAACGCCGGGGATTTGAGGCCGTGGAGCGAGGGCTGAAGCGGCTTAATTGAATAGGGGCGCGTTTCCCAGCCGGCAAAAAGGGAAACGCTCTCTTTTTTCACTCAGATTTGATATAATATCATATCAAAAATATTGTACGAAACGGAACAGGAGGATACATATGGCAGTATTAGGGCTTCCCTTTTCCAACCCCATTGTCGTGGCTTCCACCGACATCGCCCGGACACCGGCGCGAATGCGGGAATTTGCCGCCGCAGGGGTGGGCGGCATCATCACAAAATCAGTGACGGACGCCGCCGCCCTACAGCAGAAAAGCATCTCCATGATCCACATCATGGACATGGCGCAGAAGCCGGCCGCGGGCCAGCTCAGCGACTGCTACAGCTTTTTCTCCCGAGGCGGGTCCATGCTTCCCATGGCGGAATTTGAGCCCGAGGCGGCGGAGTTTTTGGACCTTGGGCGCACCTATGGCACGGTGATCATCGGCAGCCTTTCCTGCAGCCGAACCGAAAACTGGGTGGCCTACGCCAAGCGCTTTCAGGAGCTGGGCTTCCCCGCCCTGGAGCTGAACTTCGGCAATCCCCACGGCGAGGCGGCGGATGGAAAGCTGGGCTTTCTCATCGGCCAGTCCAAGCAGCTGTGCGTGGAAATCGCCTCTCAGGTGCTCTCCGCGGTGAGCATCCCCGTCATCGTCAAGCTCACCCCCCAGACCTCCGACCTGTTGGGGACGGCCAAGGCCCTGGAGGCAGCGGGCGTGCAGGCCGTCACCATCACCCACCGGTTCCAGGGCCTGGTGATCGACCCGGAGACGGACGAGCCCATCCTGGGCGGCTGGGCCGCCATCGGCGGGCCCTGGATGAAGCCCATCTCCCTGGCCAACGTGGCCCGGGTGAGCCGGGGAACAGGGCTCACCATTCTGGGCAGCAACGGGGTGGACACTCCCCGGGATATCTACGACTACCTGCTGGCCGGGGCCTCCCTGGTAGAAGTGGGCTCCAGCATGATGCTCCGGGGCCCGGAGTACGCCAGGCAGCTGGTGGACGGGTTCAACGCCCTGCTGAGAGAAAAGGGCGTGAGCGACCCCGCTCAGGCGGTGGGTAAAACCGCCCGAAATATCGTAACCTACAAAAGCCTGGGCGACCTGCCCGCCCGCCGGGCGGAGATGGACCTGACCCTGTGCGACGCCTGTGAGGACAAGCCCTGTGTCAGCCGCTGTTACTTCGGCGCCCTCTGTCTCCAGGACGGCCGGCTCCGCCACGACGACGACGCCTGCAGCGGCTGCGGCCTGTGTCGGCACATCTGCCCCAAAGGGGCAGTGAAAATAAACGCCGTATCCTAAAAATTTAAAGGAGGAAGTATCTATGAAACGTAAGTCTGTGATCGCTCTTGTCCTGGCCGCCGGCCTCTCCCTCAGCCTGTTTGGCTGCGGCAGCAAGACCGCCGACCCCACCGGCGCCCCCGCCAGCCAGCCCCCCGCCAATACGGAGCAGAACGGGCAGCCCTCCCTCCAGGACGCCAAGATCAGCATCGTATCCGCCGCCTCCGGCGGCGCGTGGTACTCCATCGGCGGCGCTCTGGCCGAGCTGTTCAAAAACGAGATCCCCGGCGCGGTGACGGAGTGCGGACCGGGCGGCGGCATCTCCAACATATTCACCGTCTCCGCCGGTGAGGCGCAGCTGGGCTTCGGCTTCCCCAACGACGTGGTGGACGCGGAGAACGGCGCGGGCAGCTTTGACGGCAATCAGATCACCAATATCCGGGGCGTCACCGCCCTGTACCCCGGCATCCTCCACATCGCCGTGGCCGCCGACTCCAACATCAAGACCGTGGAAGACCTGAAGGGCAAGGTGCTGTGCACCCAGACCAAGGGCAACTCCGCCGAGCAGGCCATGAACATCGTCCTCCAGGCCTACGGCATGACCTATGACGACATGAGCACCGTGAACTATGTGGGCTTCACCGACGCGGTGGACTTGGTGAAGGACGGCCACGCCGACGCCATCGCCTATATGAGCACCTACCCCTATGCCGCCCTCCAGGATTTGGCCGAGTCCAAGGGCGTGAAGCTGCTGGGCCTGGACGACGAGCACATCGCCAAGGTCCAGGAGATCAACCCCGCCTACGAGGCCATCGACATCCCCGGCGGCACCTATAAGGGCACCGATGAGGACGTGAAGTGCATCAGCGCCAAAACCATTTTGTTCACCAGCGCCGAGGTGTCCGACGACCTGGTCTACGCCATGACCAAGGTGCTGTACGAGAACTACGACCACCTGTGCACGGTCAACAGCTCCCTGTCCAACATGACGCCCGAGTACGGCAGCAACACCGGCATCACCCTGCACCCCGGCGCGGAAGCCTATTATAAGGAGATCAGCGCCATTCAGTGAGCTCCCAAAAGAGAGACCCGTAAGAGGAGGAAGCTATGGAACCAAAACAAGACGTTAAGCTGACCTGGGCGCAGTATGTGGTGACCGCCACCGCAGTGGCCATGTCCTGCTACCATTTGTATACCTGTATTTTCGGCATCCCCGAATCTCAGATGCACCGGATGCTCCACCTGATGTTTGCCTGTGTGCTCACCTTTTTTATCTATAACGTCTCAGGCAAAAAGAACGACGGCAAGGTAAAGGTGTGGGATATCCTGCTCACCGCGGCCACCGTGGTCTCCCTTGTCTATATGATCCTCAATCTCAAGGTATTTCAGAACCGCATCTCCTTTGTCACCCCCCTGACCACCGCCCAGATCGCCGTGTTCGTGGTGCTGCTGATAGTGGTGCTGGAGGCCACCCGCCGTCTCACCGGCCCCACCCTGCCCATCGCCTGCATCGTGTTCATCCTCTACGCCCTGTTCGGCAACCACCTGCCGGGCATTTTGGGCCACAACGGCTTCACGGTACAGAAGCTGCTGGAGCAGGTGATGCTCACCTCGGAGGGCGTGTTTGGCAGCTCCCTGGGCATTACGGCCACCTATGTGGTGGTGTTCATCATCTTCGCCTCCTTCCTGGAGATCACCGGGGCGGGCCAGTTCTTCATCGACCTGGCCACCGGCCTTACCGGCTCCAGCCGGGGCGGCCCGGCCAAGGTGGCGGTGGTGGGCAGCTGCCTGTTCGGCTCCATCTCGGGCAGCTCGGTGGCCAACGTGGTGTCCACCGGCACCTTTACCATCCCCCTCATTAAAAGCGTGGGCTACTCCCCGGTATTTGCCGGCGCGGTGGAGGCGGTGGCCTCCACCGGCGGGCAGATCATGCCCCCGGTGATGGCGGCCGTGGCCTTCATCATGGCCGACTATCTGGGCGTGTCCTACCTGAGCATCTGCAAGGCGGCGCTGATTCCCGCCGTGCTCTACTACTTCTGCCTGTTCTTCATGGTGGACGCCAAGGCCATCAAGCTGAACATCAAGGGCCTGACCAAAGAGGAGCTGCCCAACACCAGGCAGGTGGTGCGCAACGGCTGGTATCTGGCCATCCCCTTTGTGGTGCTCATCGGGATGATGTTCCTGAACTACACCCCCATGAAGTCCGGGTTCTGGGCCCTGGTCTCCCTCATCGTCATCGTGCTCATCGCCGACCGCAAGCGGCTGAGCCTGGACAAAGTGATTCAGGGTCTCAAGGGCGGCGCCACCGGCATCATCAGCGTGTCCGCCACCAGCGCCTGTGCCGGCATCATCGTGGGCGTCATCATGCTCACCGGCCTGGGGCTGAAGTTCACCTCCCTCATCACCACCCTGTCCGGCGGAAACCTGGTGATCGCCATGGCCATCGCCGCGGTGGTGGCCATCATCCTGGGCATGGGCCTGCCCACCGTGCCGGCCTACATCGTCATGTCCTCCCTGGTGGCCCCCGCCCTGATCCAGATGGGCGCCACCCCCATCGCGGCCCATATGTTCGTGCTGTACTTCGCCGTGCTGTCCTGCATCACCCCTCCGGTGGCCATCGCCTCCTACGCCGCGGCGGCCATATCCGGGGCGGACGCGGTAAAGGTGGGCTTCGCCTCCATGAAGCTGGGCATCATCGCCTACATCATCCCCTTCCTGTTCGTGCTCAACCCGGTGCTCATCGCCCAGGGGAGCCTGCTCACCGTGCTGTGGACCTTTTTCACCGCCTGCGTGGGCTGCGTGGCCCTGACCTGGGCCATCGAGGGCGTCATCGACGAAAAAATCAGCTGGATTTGGCGGCTGGCCTGCCTGGTGGCCGCGGCCCTCACTCTGTTCCCCGAGGGGATCAGCGATCTTCTGGGCCTGGCCTGCTTTGCCGTCATCGTGTTCATGTTCAAATTCCGGGGCAAAAAAGCCCCCGGGGAAGGAGCTGCTATATGAGAAAAATTGATCTACACGTCCACGCCGGGCCGTCCGTCATGCCCCGGGCCCTGGATGGAGCGGAGATGCTCCGGGAGGCCATAGACGACGGCTACGCCGCCTTTGTCATCAAGGACCACTATTTCCCCACCATGATGGGAGCGGAGATGATTGAAACGCATTTGGGCCAGGGCAAATGCCGGGTCTTCGGCGGCATCGCCCTGAACAACTCGGTGGGGGGCGTAAACCTGAAGGCGGTGGACGCCGCCTGCGCCCTGGGGGCCAAGTTTGTGTGGATGCCCACGGTATCCGCCCTGCGGCACAAGGAGATGCACCAGGGCAAGGGTCTGGCCTTCCCCGGCAGCAAGGGCATGAGCGTGGCCGAAACCCCCATCCGCTACATAAATGAGGCGGGGGAGCTGGACCCCGCGGTGGTGGAGGTGCTGACCTACCTGGCGGACAAGCCGGAGGTGATTCTGGCCACCGGCCACGGCAGCCGGGAGGAAGTGGACGCGCTGATTCACAAGGCCGCCCAGCTGGGGGTGAAGCGCATCCTGGTCAACCACCCACACTATATGATCGGAGCCACCCTGGAGGACATGGCGGAGTGGAGCCGGCTGGGCGCGTTTATGGAGCTCAACGCCACCGTCTTCGTCCCCAGCTCCAAATTCTGCACCAACGACATCGCCCAGACCAAAGAGATCATCGACGCCGTGGGGCTGGACAAAATCGTGGTGGATTCGGACTACGGCCAGAAAAACAACGGCAGCCCGGTGGAGGGGCTCAACCGCTTCATTGAGATGCTGGCCGACACCTGCCGGCTGTCCGAGGGCGATCTGGAACAAATCTGCTATCACAATCCGGCCTGGCTGCTGGGCCTGGAATAAGGAGGAACCGTCATGTATCTGAGCGCAAACTGGAACGATATCCCCTGGGTGGACGTGAGGCCCGGGGTGCGGCGCAAGGCCTTCAGCGGCCAGGGCGCCACCTTTGCCATGAACGAGCTGCAGCCCCACCACGCCCCCAAGCCCCACGCCCATCCCTTTGAGCAGATCGTGTACATCGCCGGCGGAGCCTGCGACTATCACGTGGGGGACCAGGCCTTCCGCCTCACCACCGGAGGTATGCTGGTGGTACCCCCCGATGTGGAGCATTACGCGGAGGTAGTGGGCGACGAGGTTCTCGTCAACTTCGACATCTTCACCCCCCGCCGGGAGGAGTACGTGCAGTGATCGCCCTGGAACTGAAGCAGGCGCTGCACCGGGGAGAGGGCAGGCTGGGGACCTTCGTCAAGCTGTCCAGCGCCTCCGCTATTGAGGCCCTGGGCGCAGCTGGGCTGGACTTCGCCATTCTGGACACGGAGCACGCCCCCTGCGACCAGCTCATGCTGGAGCACCTGATCCGGGCGGCGGACTGTGTGGGGCTGCCCACCATTGTGCGGGTCAGCCGCGCCAGTGAGGAGCACATCCTAAAGGCCCTGGACCTGGGGGCCTCGGGGGTGCAGCTGCCCGGACTGGAGTCGGCAGACCAGGTGCGGGAGGCCCTGCGCTTCACCAAATACGCCCCCATGGGCTGCCGGGGCCTGTCCTTCTCCCAGCGCTCCGCCGGGTACGGCGCGCTGGACAAGCACGAGTACATGGCGCGCTCCAACGCGGGCCTCATCAACGTAGTCCACATTGAAAACAAGGCCATGGCGGAGCAGGTAGAGGAGCTGTGCGGCATAGACGAAATCGACGTGCTGTTTGTGGGACCCATGGACATCAGCCAATCCCTGGGCCACCCCGGCGAGCCGGGCCACCCGGAGGTGGCCCAGGTGGTCCAGCGGGTGCTGGCGGTGTGCCGGGAGCGGGGCAAGGCCGCCGGCATCTTCGTGGGCACGCCGGAGGCCGCCCAGCGGTATCTCAGCCAGGGCGTGTCCTACGTGGCCCTGTCCTCCGACTTGGGCTTCATGACCTGGGGCTGCCAGCAAATGCGCCGTCTCTCCGCCGTGGACCAGCAGCGCTGAGCGCTTCCCCGCAGCACACCATAAAACCTCCATGATATCGCTGAACGCCAGCATATCATGGAGGTTTCATTTGCAATATTGGCCGCAGTCTGATACAATGGGCACAAATCACAGACAGGACGGGAGAGGCTTATGGCGGTCCGCATCCAAAGCATGGCTGATGGAAAACCCACCAGACTAATTTTCGCTTTCGCCTTGCCCCTCATGGTGGGCAACGTGTTCCAACAGCTGTACACGGTTGTGGACACCATGGTGGTGGGCAAATACCTGGGCGTATCGGCGCTGGCGGCGCTGGGCGCCGCTGATTGGATGAACTGGATGATGCTGGGCATCGTCCAGGGCTTTACCCAGGGCTTCGCCATCCTGATGGCCCGGGAGTTCGGCGCCGGAGAATACGGCCGGCTCCGGGATGTGATCGGCAATTCCGCCGTTCTCTCCGCCCTGTTCTCCCTGCTGCTGGTGGGGCTGGGCCAGGCAACCGCCCGCCCGGTGCTCCTCCTCCTTCAGACTCCGCAGGACATTCTGCCCGGCGCTCTGCTCTATCTGCGCATCATGTATTTGGGCATCCCTATTGTGATGGCCTATAACCTGCTGGCCTGCGTCCTGCGCTCCCTGGGCGATGGAAAAACGCCGCTGCAGGCTATGGCGGTGGCCTCCCTCACCAACATTGTCCTGGATGTCCTTTTTGTGATGGTATTCCAGTGGGGCATCGCAGGGGCCGCCTCCGCCACCCTCATCGCCCAGCTGATATCCGGCCTGTTCTGCCTGTACCATATCGGGAAACTGGATATCCTCCGCCTGAAGCGCTCCAACCTCCGCCTCCAGGGGCAGCGGGCGCTCCAGCTGCTCAGCCTGGGCTTCCCCATGGCATTTCAGAACTGCATCATCGCCATCGGCGGCATGATTGTGCAGTTTGTCGTCAACACCTACGGCGTTTTGTTCATCGCCGGCTTCACCGCCAGCAATAAGCTGTACGGCGTTCTGGAAATCGCGGCCACCTCCTACGGCTACGCCATGATCACCTACGTGGGCCAAAACCTGGGCGCGAAGCAGTACCAACGCATCCGCCAGGGGGTGCGCTCCGCCCTGGTCATCGCCCTGGGCACCTCGGTGGTCATCGCCGCCGCAATGCTTTTGCTGGGCCGGGTCATTTTGAGCGGGTTTATCTCCGGGACGCCCCAAGAGGTGGCACAGACCATGGACATCGCCTATTTCTACCTGGCCGTTATGAGCGTGAGCCTGCCTGTGCTGTATGTGCTCCACGTCATGCGTTCCGCCATCCAGGGCATGGGAAACACCGCTCTGCCCATGCTGTCCGGCATGGTAGAATTTATCATGCGCACCGCCACCGCCCTGTGTCTGCCCCTGGCCGCGGGGGAGATCGGCATCTTTTTTGCCGAACCCGCAGCATGGCTGGGCGCGGATGTGGTGCTGGTGCTCAGCTATATCCTGGTATCCCGAAAAATCCTAAGGGAAGATTCCGGCCCGGCGCTGCAATGACCTTTCAAAAAAGCGGGATTTAATGCTTTTGTAACATTTGCGCTCGAACTTCTGTAATGAAATCCCGCTATGATAACACTTGCAAGAGATATTCTTTCTTTTTCATTCTATCCTCCATCCTATGGAACCGAAGCGGCAGCGCTTCGGTTCTCCTTTTGTACGAAAGCGCCCCCTTCCGGCCGAAGGGGGCGCTTTTTATGCTCATTGAACCAGCCAGTCCAGTACCAGCTCCAGCGCGGCCAGCTCTACGTCCGGCTTCACCCGT
>CAJULM010000024.1 GCA_910587285.1 uncultured Oscillospiraceae bacterium
AGAACTTCGCCGAGGAGATCGCCAAGCTGGCCAAGTAATTCTCCCTGTTCTCGTCTTTCCAGTCTTGAACATGTTTTCATCTCAATAACACCCCACAAAAGGGGCTCAGGAATTCGTTCCTGGGCTCCTTTTTTATGTTCAGCGTCCCCAGGCCATCCTCCCGCACCCCCCTCATTCTCTCCTTCGGGGGCTCCGGAATAGTTAAAACTTGTACGAAAAAATCCAGAAAAACAGGGTTTTCCCAAGTAATTTCTCCCCCTCACCTCTCCCCTCCTCCCTTTTTGCTTTCCCCATGCCATCCCCATAAAAATCCCTCACAAAACCGGCGCGGGCGGCTGGAAATCCCGGCTTTTTTAATCAAATAGCACCGGTTTTTGAGAAATTATTGAGTGCAGAGGATAAATTGGACGTTTGCCCCTGGAAGAGAAGAAATGAGGGCGTGGCGGGGGGATGCCTGGGGAGAAAAAGTTGTCAAGATAGCCGGGCCAATGCGTGCGTTATTCGTCGAACGTCAACATCCCAAGCACTCATAAAACGCCGAGGGCCCGCGGACAACTCCGCGGGCCCTTTTGCCCCCAATTTCGGGGCTTGTCTTTTTCCCTCAAATCGGTTACAATATCCCCGATCACCGAAGCATATAGGGAGGCATCATTTCGTGAATAACACATCAAGCGGCCGCAGCAAAGCCTTTTCCCGCCGCCACGGGCCGACGGCTGCCCGTCTGCTCATCGCGGGCGCGGGCGTTATCGCCCTGGCGCTGGGCATTGCCCAGGGCGGATATCAAGATACCTTGGCCAAGGCGGTACGCATCTGTCTGGAGTGTGTTGGCATTGGATAGAAAACGAAACCGATTGGAATTTCGGCGCAAGTGCATCCAGTTGGTCAGCGCCCTGCTGTATAACGCCAACCTGCCCGGCTTCGCCTCCGGGTCCATCTACAAAGGCCCGTCCAAAGGGGTGTGCGTCCCCGGCCTCAACTGCTACTCCTGCCCCGGCGCGGTGGGGTCCTGCCCCCTGGGCGCTCTACAGAACGCCCTGAGCAATCTGCCCCACAAGCTGCCGCTGTACATCGCCGGATTTTTTTTGCTCACGGGCATTGTCCTGGGCCGGGTGGTGTGCGGGTTTCTGTGCCCCTTCGGGCTGATTCAGGAGCTGCTGCACAAAATTCCCACCCCAAAAATTAAAAAAGGCCAGTGGACTCGCCGGCTGAGCTGGCTGAAATACGTCGTCTTGGCCCTGTTTGTGGTGGCGCTGCCCATTTGGTACGCTTTCGCCCAGGGCCTGCCGGTGCCCGCCTTCTGCAAGTACATCTGCCCCGCCGGGACGTTGGAGGGCGGCTTCCCCTTGCTGGCCCTGCGCCCGGAGTACCGGGCCCTGGCCGGAGTGCTGTTCAGCTGGAAGGCCCTGCTGTGCGTGGCCATTCTGGCGCTGTGCGTCTTCATGTACCGGGCATTCTGCCGCTTTTTGTGCCCCCTGGGGGCCATCTACTCCCTGTTCAGCCGCCTGGCCCTGCTGGCCGTCCGGGTGGACAAGGACCTGTGCGACCACTGCGGCGCGTGCGTGCGCGTGTGCCAGATGGATATCAAGCGGGTGGGCGACCACGAGTGCATCCACTGCGGGCAGTGCGCCCAGGTCTGCCATGCCAAGGCAATCTATTTTGGAAAGGAACAAAAACCATGTATTCAAGCAGAACAGGAAAAACCCTCGCGCTGACGGCGCTGTGCGCCCTTTTGGCGCTCACCCTGGCAGCCTGCGGCGCTCCGACCGTCCCTTCGCAGAACGGCTCCGACGCGCCGGAGGAGAGCTTCGCCCCCGGCGTCATCGCCGTAGGCGCCCCCGCCCCGGACTTCACCGCCGACCTGCTGGATGGGACCTCCTTCCAGCTGTCGGAGCAGAAGGATAAGGCGGTTCTCATCAACTTCTGGGCCACCTGGTGCGGCCCCTGCGTGGGCGAGCTGCCCGCCTTTACCCGGCTGATTGAAACCTATGGGGACAAAATCTCCCTGCTGGCCGTCAACTGCGGGGAGAATGAGAAAACCGTCACCGACTTTTTGGAGCGCAACGGCTACACCTTCCCCGTGGCCTTGGACCTTGAGGGGGAGATCTCCTCCCTCTACCCCAGCGACGGCATCCCCTACACCCTCATCATCGCCCCGGACGGCACCATCTCCAGCATTCAGCTGGGCGCTTCCGGCGCGGACGAGATGTTTGACCACTACAGCGCCGAGCTGGACAAAGCGCTGTCCTGACAAAAAACGCGGCGGGCTTCGCTATAAGAGCCCGCCGCGCTGCTGTTTTCTTTTTCACCGCTCCCGCCACTGCTCTCGGCCCTCATTGGACCACACCACCATATTCCGGCCCAGGCGCTTAGCGTCGTACAGCATGGTGTCCGCCAGCTTCAGATAGGTGCTGTAATGGTCCTGGGCGCTGGGACACAGCGTCACGCCGCCCATGCTCACAGTGACCCACGGGCTCACCGGCGATTTGTGGGGAATGTGCAAATCCTCCACCGCCTGTCGAACGGTTTTCATAAACTCAAACGCGGGCTGAGCGTCGCTGCCCACAAAGATGGACACAAACTCCTCTCCGCCATACCGGGCAAACAGATCGGTGGAGCGGTGGAAGAAGGAGGAGGCCGTTTTGGCCACGGCCGAAATCACCTGATCCCCCGCGGGGTGTCCAAAGGTGTCGTTATACACCTTGAACTTGTCAATGTCAAACATACAGATGGAGAACGGCAGCTCAAAGCGCACCGCCTCCCGCCAACGGGCGAGGCACTCCTCCTCATACCGCCGCCGGTTGGCCACGCCGGTGAGCTCATCCACCATGGCCTGCTTTTTAAATTGCATTTGATAGTGGTGCAGCTGGATGTGGGTGTTCACCCGGGCCTTGATAATCACCGGGCTGAAGGGCTTGGTCACATAGTCCACCGCTCCCAGCAGCAGTCCCCGCTCCTCGTACTGTACGTCAGCCAGACTGGTGAGCAGAATCACAGGGATGTGACGGGTCAGCTCCGTGGCCTTCAGCTCCTGCATCATCATAAAGCCGTCCACCCCCGGCATCACCACGTCCAACAGAATCAGGGAGTAGTTTCCCTCCTTCGCTTCCCGGAGGCCGTCCTCCGCATTTTGGCAGGTGGTCAGCTCATAATCGCCCTTTAAAATGGAGCACAGAAACTCGCTCTGCACCGGGCTGTCGTCAATCACCAATATTTTATCCATGGGTCTCCTCCCTATTGATTTGCCCCCGGCCTGCGCGTGCCGCTGCTGATATCCTGGGCCACATACACCGCAGTCTTCGGCGCTTCGTCCCCTGCCGTCCGGGCCAGCACGGCGGTGGCCCGCACCCAGCTCCACGCCCCCTCGCCGCTTCCCGGCTCATCGGTCAGCCTGCGGTATTCCACCGCCACGTACGGCTGCCACCACCGCAGCTTTTGGCGTAAATTTTGGACGTTCATGGTGTCCAGATACTCCTTCCGGTCCTCCGGGTGGACGAAATGGTTGGCATAAACCTGAAGCGCCGCAGAGCAGTTCACCTCGTTGCCCAGCACATCCCCCACCCGGTGCAGCTCGGTGACGGCGCGGAAGGTATCCTGCTCCAAATCCAAATAATAAGTAGAGAAAAACAGGTGGCTCAGGCTGTTGATGATATACGCCCGGTCCTCCAGGCTGCGGATCAGCTCCCGCCTGCCGTCCCCCTCGCCCTCTATGCTCTCTTTCATGGCGGAGTGCACGTCCTTGACGCACAAAATCACAAACTCCTCTCCGCCGGCCCGGCCTGGAATGACCTCCATCAGATTCCAGCGGTAATCGTCCCCCATTCGCCGGCGGTAGAGCAGGTTGGTGCCCTCCTCTCCCGCCCGGACGCACTTGCGCAGCTGCTCCAGCCGGGTAAATGCCACAAACCGCTCGGTGTCCTCCCCGTGGATCGCTCCACCCATGGCAAACCGCTCCAGCTGGACGCTTAACGCATCCTCACCAGGCCGCCAGCTCTCCGGGTCGGTTTTCAGCACCTCGCAGCGATCCCGCTCCAAATCCACCCGCAGAATCTTTCGATATATGTCCCCGGTGCTTAAAATATTCTCATATCCTCTGCTCTCCACAGCCAATCCCTCCAGTTCTTGTTATTTTACCATAATCCCGGCCAGGAATCAATCAAAGGTTGAAGCACAGAAGAAATTTTTCCGCTCAACGGTAAAAAATGGGTCTGTTTTGTCGAAAGGAGCCATATTTCCATCCGACCGCCTGCGTGGTATACTGGGAGAGAAAGGAGGCTTCCCCATGAAGCTGCCAGAACACTACAAAAATGACATCCTATTCTTTTTTCACGGCAACCCAGACGCCCTCATTCTCTACGAAACGCTGTTTCAGCAGCTGGACTCGGCCTTTCCCCACGCATCCGTAAAGGTCCAGAAAACTCAGATCAGTTTTTATGGCAGGCGGTTATTCGCCATGGTCTCCCTGCCCCGGCGCAAGCGGGACCCCGGCCTGGTGGTCTCCTTCGGCCTGGGGCACAGGGTGAACTCCCCCCGCGTCGCCGCCGTCCAGCCCTACCCCAACCGCTGGACCCATCATATCTCCGTGACAGACCGGGAGCTGCTGGACGGGGAGCTGCTGGGCTGGCTGGAGGAAGCCTGGGTCTTTGGCGAAGCAAAATAGCCGCGCAAAGCGCCCGCCTTCCTTGATTGGGAAAGCGGGCGCAGCAATACCTCAGTTTTGGGCGCTCACTCACTCAGACGCACCGGCTTGGGCGGAGCGTTTTTCTTCCGGGCATTGGTCTTGCCCTCCGTCTTGATCTCGCCCGCGGCGATGAGGGCGCGCTTGGTCAGCGCCGGCCCCACCAGCTCGTACACCAGCACGGAGAATAGCACCACGTTGCGCACCACACTGCCCTCAGCCAGCCGCTGGGCGGTGAGGGCCATCCCCAGCGCCACACCCGCCTGGGGCAGCAGAGTGACGCCCAGGTGCTTGGTGATGTTCTCACTGCATCCAGTCATGGCGCAGCTTCCATAGGCCCCCAGGCACTTCCCCAGAGAGCGAAATACGATATACACCGCGCCGATGAGCAGCACCACGGGGTTGGACAGCACCTTCAAGTTCAGCTCCGCTCCGCTGAGCACGAAGAACAGCACAAACAGCGGCGCCGTCCAGCCGTCCACACGACCCATCAGCTCCTCGGAGAAGTCGCAGATATTGCAAAAAATGGTGCCCGTCATCATGCACACCAGCAGCAGGCTGAACCCGCAGTGGACGCCGCCCACCTCAAATTCCACCATGGACAGCCCCACTGTCAACAGCACAAAGCCGATGGAGATGGACAGGCGCTTGCTCCGGGAGTGGAAGAACTTCTCCACCCAAAACAGCATCCAGCCCGCAACAGCACCCAGCCCCAGGGACAGCACAATCTCCACCACCGGCTCCACCAAAACAGTGAGCACGCTGATACTTCCGCTCTCCAGCGCGGCTGCCACGCCGAAGGAGGCGGAAAACAGCACCAGGCCCACCGCGTCGTCAATGGCCACCACCAGCAGCAGCAGCTTGGTCAGCGGGCCGTCCGCCTTATACTGCCGCACCACCATCAGGGTGGCGGCGGGGGCGGTGGCGGCGGCGATGGCGCCCAGCGTGATGGCGGAGGAGACGGAGATCAGCGCGGGGTTGATGAAATGCAGCAGGATCAAGGCCGCGTCCACCAGCGCGGTGGTGGCCACCGCCTGCAATACGCCCACGGTGATGGCCTGCCGGCCCATGCTCCGAAGCTGCTCCAGGCGGAACTCGTTGCCGATGGTAAAGGCGATGAAGCCCAGGGCCACCTGGGATATGATATCCAGATTGGCCACCGCCTCGGCGGTGGAAAAGCCCAGGGGGGCCAGCTGGAGCGCGCCCAGGCAGTAGGGCCCCAGCAGCAGGCCGGCCACCAAATAGGCCGTGACGGCAGGCAGGTTTAGCTTTTTGGCCAGACGGGACATGAGCAGCCCCCCCACCAGGGAAAAGGACAGCTGAATCAGAATTTGCATAGCGGCACCTCGGTTTTCTTTGCATTTTCACTTTCTTCGCGCATTTTTTCACGAAGCGTAATATACCATCCCACCCCTCAAACCGCAAGGCATAATATCACCAAAAAACCGCACCGCCCGGCCTGAAACCTTGGCGCGAACGCAGGGGAAAAATTGCGCCTTCAAACCAGCCTTTTTTCTCTGTTTTGACGGCTCTGCGCCCCTTCGGTTGACTTCTCCCCGCCTTTACGGTAAGATGTTGTAAAAACGCTGCCAGTTCAAAAAGGAGGACTCCGCCATGCCCAATCCAACTGCCATTGAATGTATCGCCCGCCTCGCCCTGTCCGCCCTGTTCGGCGGCATCGTCGGGCTGGAGCGGGAGCTGCGCCTAAAGGGGGCGGGGCTTCGCACGCATCTCATTGTCTCTTTTGCCTCGTGCATGATGATGCTGGTGTCCAAATACGGCTTTTTGGATATGCTGGCCTACGACTCCGTAGGGCTGGACCCCAGCCGCATCGCCGCCGGCATCGTCACCGCCATCGGATTTCTGGGCGCGGGCACTATTTTCTCCCGCAGCCAGGGTGTCACCGGCTTGACCACCGCCGCCGGGCTGTGGGCCACCGTGGGAGTCGGCATGGCCGTGGGGGCGGGTATGTACCTCATCAGCGTGTTCGCCGTGGTTTTTATCGTGGGCATCCAGGCCGCGCTGCACCGGGACCACGCCATGCTCGGCCATGTGGCCGCCGTCATCCTGGTTCGGATGGACGACCAGCCCGGCGCGCTGGACCGGCTCCGGGCGGAGCTGACCCAACTGAATCTGACTCCCCGGGCCGTCCGGTACGAGCGGGAGGGCGAGCTGTTGACCGTGGAGCTTCAGCTGGAGCGCCTCTCCTGTCCCGTCCAGGAGTTGGGCGGGGTGCTGGCTCCGCTGATGAATCAGCCCTGGATCAAATCCATCCGCTGGTAAAGGAGGGCGCACCATGGAAGAAGCCTTCGGCATCGACCTTTACCGGAATTTGGACTTTCACCAGGTCTGCCAAAACCTCTATGACGGCATCCATATCACCGATGGAGAGGGCCGCATCCTCTTTATCAACGACGCCTACACCCGCACCACCGGCATCCGACCCGAGCAGGTGCTGGGCCGCCGGGTGTCTGAGATTGAAGGGCTGCTGTATCAGGGCTCCGTCACCGAGCAGGTGCTGAAAACCAGGCAGCGGGTCAACTCTGTGGCCACTATTCTGGCGCTGGACAAGGAGGTGCTTGTCACCGGCACCCCCGTGTTCAACCCAGACGGCTCCATCAAGCTGGTGGTGACCAACACCCGGGATTTCCCCGAACTCAAGCGGCTGGAGCAGCAGCTCAGCGCCATGACCGAGGAGCGCAACAAGTACGGACAGGAACTGGCCTTTCTCCGCCGCCAGCAGGCCGGCGGCAAGCAGCTGATCTACCGCAGCGAGGCCATGGAATCGGTGATGGAGCTGGTGCATACGGTGGCCCAAACCGACGTGACGGTGCTCATCACCGGGGAATCGGGCACCGGCAAGGAGCTCATCGCCAACGAACTCTATCAAAACAGCCCCCGCCGGGACAAGCCATTTATCAAGGTCAACTGCGCGGCCATCCCCGCCGAGCTGCTGGAATCGGAGCTGTTCGGCTATGAGGAAGGGGCCTTTACCGGAGCAAGGCGTTCGGGCAAGGCGGGTATGTTCGAGCTGGCCGACACCGGCGTAATCCTGCTGGACGAGATCGGCGATATGCCCCTGCCTCTCCAGACCAAGCTGCTGCGGGTGCTTCAGCAGCGGGAGCTGATCCGGGTAGGGGGGAGCCGGCCGGTAAAGCTGGACCTGCGGGTGGTGGCCGCCACCAACAAGGACCTCCGGGAGGAGTCCCGCCAGGGCCGCTTCCGAGAGGACCTCTACTACCGGCTCAACGTGGTGCCCATCGAGCTCAAGCCCCTGCGGGAGCGCCGGGCGGACATCCCCGTGCTGGCCGAACAGTTCTGCCGGAGCTTTTGCAAAAAGTACGGCCGGGATATGCGCATCTCTCCCGACGGCCTGCATCTGCTCACGGAATACCCCTGGCCGGGGAACATCCGGGAGCTGGAAAACCTGGTCGAACGCATCGTGGTCACCAATGCCTCCGGCGCCGCCATCACCCGGGGGCACATCCAGGCCGCCCTCAGCGCCAACGGACACTTTGCCGCCGCCAGCGCCCCCGGCACCCTGAAGCAGCAGGTGGCCGCCTACGAACAGGAGCTCGTCCTCCACGCCGTAGAGCGGGAGGGCTCCATCCGCCGGGCCGCCAAAGCCCTGGGCGTGGACCACTCCACCCTGGTGAAAAAATTTCGGCAGTATGGACTGGCGGAGTCCGTGGGTGGTGAATAGATTCACCATACAGGTGAATCTATTCACCACCCTCCAATTATCCATCTTCCCAGCTCAGCTACCCCAGATTTTCAGGTGTTTTTTGTAGTTTTCCTGAATTTACCTATAAATTGTGCGGGCCGATCCAAAGCCAGAGCGGTGAATTTTTTCACCGCCACGACTTTGGGCCGGTCTGTTTCTATTTTCGCCCAACAGGAACTTTTCCTTGTCCCACAACGGGTTCCGGGTTTTTTCTCCGTTCCCCCCATGTTGGCACGCGCATTGCGATATATCAAGATTACCCGGGCAGCCTGCCCAAAACAGGAGAAAGGACGAGGTGCATTATCATGACCAAAACCATCATCACCGTGGCCACCACCGGCGCGTGGCCCAAAAAGGAGAACAACCCCAACGTCCCCATGACCCCCGCTGAGATTTCCGAGGACGTCTACGCCTGCTGGAAGGCGGGCGCCGCCATGGCCCACCTGCATATGCGGGACGACAACGGCAACGGCACCATGGACATCAACAAATTCCGGGAGACAGTGGACCTGCTGCACAAGAACCACCCCGACTGCGACATCATCATCAACATGACCACCTCCGGTGACCTGAACGCCACCGACGAAACCCGCCAGATTCACGTCAAGGAGTTGCACCCCGAAATGGCCTCCTACGACTGCGGCTCTATGAACTGGCTGCACAGCGGCCTATTCATTAACTCCCCCAAGTTCCTGGAGCAGCTGGGCGCCAATATGCAGGAGTGGGGCGTGAAGCCCGAGATCGAGGCCTTTGACCCCGGCATGATCGCCAACGCCGCCTACTATTTGAAGAAGGGCGTGCTCAAGGCCCCGCTGCACTTCCAGTTCTGCATGGGCTGCGCCAACGGCATCCCCGGCAGCGTAAAGAACCTGGTGTTCATGAAGGAGACCATGGACCAGCTGTGCCCCGGCTCCACCTGGAGCTGCTTCGGCGTGGGCCACTCCGCCATGGAGATCATGTACGCCGCCATCGCCATGGGCGGCCACATCCGCGTGGGCATGGAGGACAACGTGATGTACTCCAAGGGCGTGCTGGCCGACTGCAACGCTCAGTTCGTGGAGCGCGCCGTCCGGGTGAGCCGCGAGTTCGGCCGGGAGATCGCCACCCCCGACGAGGCCCGGGAGATTCTGGGTCTGAAGAAATGAGCTGGGGCGTCTACTGGATGTTCTACCGCTGCCCCGCCTGCGGCAAGAAATTCAAGTCCGGCGCGGACACCATCACCGACCCCGCGTTTGGCCGTTGTCCCGCGTGCCAGACCGAAGGGGAACTGGTGGGCGAGAGCGGCGGGACCTACCCCGCCGACGCCAACGACTACGAAGATACCGCTGATTGAAAGGAGCGTTTTCTCACATGGAAATCAAAAATATCCTCATCTGCGGCGGCGGCATGATGGGCAAAAATATTGCCTTTGTGTTCGCCTCCAACCCTGAGTACCGCATCGCCGTGTACGACCTGTATCAGACCGACGTGTACGCCGGCATCCGCACCAACACCCGCCAGCTGGTGGACCACGGCGTGATGACCGACGCCGACGTGGAGGACCGGCTGAGCCGCATCGCCTTCACCACCGATATGGACAGCGAGCTGGTGTCCAGCGCCGACCTGGTGATTGAGGCCGTGTTTGAGGACATGAACATCAAGCGCGAGACCTTTGCCAAGCTGGAGGCGCGCTGCCGCCCCGACACCATCTTCTGCACCAACTCCTCCGTGATGAGCCCCTCCGAGATCAGCCGCGACCTAACGCGCCGTGAGCGCTTCGTGGGCACCCACTTCTGGAACCCCGGCCACCTGATCCCCTTGGTGGAGGTGGTCAAATCCGACGCCACCGACGACGCCGTGGCCCAGACCGTCATGGATGTGCTGTCCAGCGTGGGCAAGGAGCCGGTGCTGTGCAAGAAGGATGTGCCCGGCTTCATCGCCAACCGGATGCAGCACGCCCTCTGGCGCGAGGCCATCTCCATCGTGGAGCGGGGCATTGCCGATGCCGCCACCGTGGACAAGGCCGTGCGGTACGCCTTTGGCCTGCGCCTGCCCCAGCTGGGCCCCATCACCAATTCCGATATGGTGGGCACGCAACTGACCTACAACATCCACGATTACATCCTCAAGGACCTGGAGGACTCCCACGAACCCTCCCCACTGCTCAAGCAGATGCTGGACGAGGGCAAGCTGGGCTTCAAATCCGGCGAGGGCTTCATGAAGTGGACTCCGGAGCAGATCGCGAAGGAGAACGCCGACCTGAACGAGTACCTGATCCGGATGCTGTACGGCAAGTAAGTCAAATAAAGGGCGCGTTTTCGCGCCCTTCCGGGGGCTGGCCCCCGGGCCCCACGCCGCAACGCGGGGCCATTTGAAATAAAGCTAAAAGAGAGGAAGCGAAAGTCATGTCAAGCAAGTCCGCGTCCAAGTCCCAGGGCACCGTCCTGTGGCGCGTCAGCAAGAAGTTTAACTTCGCCGCTGAGAAAATCATCCCCGAGTCCTTCGTGTTCTGTGTCATCCTGATGCTGGTGGTCTTTGTGTTCTCCCTGTTCTGCGGCAAGGGCCCCCTGGAGCTGCTCATCGCCTGGTGGGACGGCCTGAGCAGCCAGTTCACCCTGGCCTTCCAGATGGGCCTGATGGTCATCGTGTGCGCCACCTGCGCCCGCAGCCCCCAGGTCGCCAAGCTGCTCAGCGCCCTGGCCAAGCTGGTGAACAGCCGCACCGCCGCCCTCGTGGTGCTGATGGTGTTCGGCTATGTCACCTCTATGCTCAACTGGGCGTTCTGCACCATCGTCACCCCCATCCTGGCCATGCATCTGGCTAAGCGCATCAAGGGCCTCCACTTCCCCATGATGGTGGCCGGCGGCTATTCCTGCATGATCCTGGGCCAGTGCCTTGGCCCCTCCGCCACCCTGTACTCCAACCTGGCCACCGAGGGCAGCTCCTATGCCCAGATCGTGGGCCAGACCATGAGCGTGGCCGACACCTGCTACAACCCCATGAACATCATCCTGTTCTCCATCCTGGCCGTGGTGTTCATCCTGCTGGTGCTGTTCACCCGCCCCGGCCCCGATGAGCTGGTGGAGCTGGGCGACATCGCCACCGAGGCCGATGTGGAGCCCGCCTCCTACAAAATCACTGAGAAGCCCACCACTGCCGCCGAGCATATGAACACTTTCATGCCCTTCATGTGGATCACCGGCGCGTTCATCTTCATCTACATTGTCTATTCCGTCATCACCAAGGGCTTCCTGGGCGCGCTGAACATGAACCTGGTCATCTTCATGTTCGTGGGCATCAACTGCTTCCTGTTCCCCCAGCCCCGCCAGTGGATTGAGGCCCACAAGAACAGTATGCACCTGGCCACCGACGTCATGCTCCAGTTCCCGTTCTACGGCGCCATCATGGGCATGATGTACGTGGAGAACGGCCTGGGCGCGGTGCTGGTCAACGGCATGGTGTCCATCGCCAACGCCCAGACCCTGCCCATTTGGTCCTTCCTGTCCGCCTGCTTGGTCAACCTGTTCGTCCCCTCCCAGGGCGGCCAGTTCACCGTCCAGGGTCCCCTCATCGTCGAGGCCGCCAAGCAGATCGAGGGCTCCAACCTGGTCAACTGCCTGAACGCCTTCGTGTACGGCGACGAGTGCACCAACCTGCTCCAGCCGCTGTATGTTATCCCCGCCCTGTCGGTGGTCGGCATGAAGCTGAAGGATGTGTGGGGCTTCATGGCCTTCATCTGTATGTTCTGGCTGGTCATCGTCTGCCTGGGCCTGTACTTCATCCCCATGTTCGTCTAAGCCCTCTTTCCCTATCCGGCAGGAACCGTATCTCAACAATCGTATCGCCTGCCTCGGGGAGGGGTTCGGGACTCGCCCGGCCCCTCCCCGCCTTTTATTGATAGAAAGGACGCGAGCCATGAAAAACATCGAGCAGGCCCAGGTCACCCATATTTTCTGTGAAAATTATATTGAGGTGACCCTTTTGGAAAACGGCGTCCCTGGCCCGCGCCGGTGCGTGGCGGAGGACTATGAAAACGCCAAGCGAGGCGACCTGGTGGAGCTCAAGCCCGCCACCCCCTGGAACGAGCCCATCGCCAAGCTGGCCTACCTCGTCGCCCCGGTCCTGTTTCTCCTTGGGTTGATCGTGGGCGGTCGGCTGGCCCTGCCCGAGCGCCTGCTGGCCTCCTCGCTGCTGGCTCTGCTGGGGCTGTGCGTGGGCTGGCTGATGAACCGCCGCGCCCGCCTGCGCCGCCGGCTGGAATACCGTGTCGTCCGGATTACCAAACGGGCAAATAATTGAGGTCAGCCATTTCTTAAACAAATCTTATCACTTTCCCCACTGGTTTCTTAACCTCCAAAATGTATACTGTCTGTACCAGCACGGATAATACAGTCAGTAAACGCTCAGCCGTCGTGGACAGCAAGGCGTCATCACATTTTGGAGGTTTTCTTATGTCAATTCTGGAAGTCAGCCACGTGAAAAAAGTCTATTCCACCCGCTTTGGCACTCAAAAGGTGGAGGCCCTGGCCGATGTCTCTTTTTCCGTAGAGCAGGGCGAATACGTGGCCATCATGGGTGAGTCCGGCTCCGGCAAAACCACCCTGCTGAATATCCTGGCCGCCCTGGACCGGCCCACCGCCGGCTCCGTGCTGCTGGCCGGGCAGGAGCTCACGGCCGTGCGGGAGCGGGACTTGGCGGCCTTCCGCCGGGAAAACCTGGGCTTTGTATTCCAAGATTTCAACCTGCTGGACACCTTCAGCCTGCGGGACAATATTCTCCTCCCCCTGGTTCTGGCGGGGAAAAAATATCAGGACATGGTGCGCCGCCTGGCCCCGCTGGCCGAGGCGCTAACCATTGAATCCCTGCTGGACAAATACCCCTACGAGGTATCTGGCGGCCAGAAGCAGCGCTGCGCCGTGGCCCGCGCCCTCATCACCCAGCCGGAAATCATCCTGGCGGACGAGCCCACCGGCGCGCTGGACTCCCGCTCGGCGGACAGCCTGATGGACCTGTTCACTCAAATCAACCGGGCGGGCCAGACCGTGCTCATGGTCACCCATTCCACCGCCGCGGCCAGCCGGGCGGGCCGGGTGCTGTTCATCCGGGACGGCCGGGTCTACCACCAGCTCTACCGGGAGAACCGCACTGACGGCCAGATGTACCGTCTCATCACCGAAACCCTCACTCAGCTGGCCGACGGGGGTGAGAAGCGTGCGTAACGGACTTTACCCCAAGCTGGCCGCCCAGGGGATGCGCCAAAACCGCCGGTTCTTCCTCCCCTACCTGCTGGCGCTGGCGGGGCTCACCGCCGCCTTTTACGTCATGTCCGCCCTGTGCGCCGACCCTGGGGTGGTCACTATGCGCGGTTTCGCCTATGTGATGGTCATGATGCAAATCGGGATGTTCGTGGCGGGCATCCTGTCCGCCGTACTGCTGCTGTACATCAACAGCTTTCTGATGAAACAGCGGAAAAAGGAGCTGGGCCTTTACAACATCCTGGGCATGGGCAAGGGGAACATCGCCCTGATCCAGTGCTGGGAGAGCCTCTACACCTCCCTTCTGGGCATCGGCGGCGGGTTGCTTTTAGGCGTTCTTTTCCATAGGCTGGCCACCATCGCCCTGGTCTCCCTGCTGAAATTCTCCATCCCCTTCTCCTCCTCCCTGTCCCTGCCCGCCATGGGGTCCACAGCGGTGTTTTTCGGGTTCCTGCTCCTGCTGGCCCTGGCGCTCAACCTGCTCCGGGTGCGGGTGAGCAGCCCCATCGAGCTGCTCCACGGTGGAAACGTGGGGGAGAAGGAGCCCCGCACCCGCTGGCTCATGGCGGTGGTAGGGGCGGCCTGCCTGGGGGCGGGTTACTTCATCGCCGTCACCACCAAGGACCCCGCCCTGGCCATGGCCTTCTACTTCCTGGCGGTGATTCTGGTCATCATCGGCACCTACTGCCTGTTCACCGCCGGGAGCATCGCCCTGCTGAAAATGCTGCGGAAAAACAAGGCTTTTTACTACCAGACCGGCCACTTCATCGGCGTGTCCGGGATGCTCTACCGAATGAAGCGCAACGCCGTAGGGCTGGCCAACATCTGCATCCTGTCCACCATGGTGATGGTGATGATCTCCGGCACCCTGGCCCTCTATCTGGGGCAGGGGGAGATCATCGCCGCCCAATACCCCGCCAGCCTGAACATGACCGTCCACTATGATCCCGCTTACGGCCAGACGCTGAACCGGGAGGAGGCCGAGGAACTGATCCGGCAATTCGCGGCGGAGCAGAACGTCCCCATCACCAGCCTGCGCGCGGTGGAGTTCCTCCACTTCAACGCTCTGGCCAACCCGGATACCCGCCGCCTGGAGGTGGGCGGCCAGGGGGAAAACAATGACCGCAGGGCTGTCTACCTCCTCACCGCCCAAGACTACGCCGCCCTCACGGGCAGCCCCGCTCCAGCGCTCCGACCGGGGGAGGCGGCGGTGTGCGGCCAGCTTCCTCCCGGCTTTGGCTCTCAGCTCACCATCCAGGGGATCAGCGGGAACAGCGAGATCGGCGCGCCGAAATCCCTTACCGTGACAGATTCCCTGCCTGTGATCACCCACTTTGACACCACCTTCGATATGAGCGAAACTCTGTGCCTGGTGCTGTCTGATTCCGCCCAGGTGCAGGAGTTCTGGGCCCTCCAAAGCGCCGCGCTGGACAACTACGCCGCCGACCTTGTCACCACTCTGCTGGTGGAGCTGGACTGCACCAACGAGGAGGAGATGGCCCTGGTGGACGCCTGGTCGGACGCCTCCATAAACGAGAACTTCTTCGACGGCACCGGCAACTGGGAATACTGGCGGGTGGACAGCCGCGCCGAGATGTCGGTGGACGGCTACGCCATGGCGGGGGGCTTCCTGTTCCTGGGCATCATTCTGGGGGTCATCTTCCTCATGGCCACCGTGCTCATCATCTATTATAAGCAGGTGTCCGAGGGCTACGAGGACCAGGGCCGCTTTGAGATCATGCGCAAGGTGGGCCTGACCCAGCGGGAGGTCAAATCCTCCATCCGCAGCCAGGTGCTTCTCGTGTTCTTCCTGCCCATCGCCGTGGCCGCCATCCACATTCTGTTCGACTTTAACCTGGTGGCCCGGATGCTTACCCTGTTCGGCGTGCGAACAATCGCCACCGTCGCGCTGTGCACCGTGGGCACTCTGCTGGCCTTCCTTGCGGTGTACGCCGTGGTGTATCTCCTCACCGCGCGCACCTATTACAAAATCGTCAAATAACCCATCCGCCTGTCCTCGGAGCCCGTCCCGAAGACAGGCGGATTTTGTCTTGACTTTGCGCCGGGAAGGACTATACTGTTACTTTAGATATGCTCAGAAAAATTGGGGGAACCACATCATGTCGCTTTTCAAGCCCTCCGGGGCCGAATCCTCGGCCCCGCTCACCCACGGCCCCATCATCCGGTGCCTTGTCTCCTTTGCCATTCCCCTGTTTTTGGGGCAGCTGCTCCAGCAGCTCTACAATTTGGCGGATGCCTGGGTTCTGGGCAATTTCGCCGACAACAGCGCCTTCGCCGCCGTCAGCTCCGGGGGAAGCCTCACCTTTTTAGTCATCGGCTTTTTCAACGGCATCGCCGTGGGCGGCGGCGTCATCATCTCCCGCTACTACGGCGCGGGGGACGAGGAAAACGTGTCCAAAGCCATCCATACCAGCTTCACCTTCGGCATTGTGGCCTCGGTGCTGTCCACCGTGGTGGGGCTGCTGCTGGTGCCTCAGCTGCTGGTGCTGATGAACACGCCGGAGTCCGTCCTGCCCTATTCCCTCGCCTATTTCCGCATCTACTTCGGCGGGGTGTTCACCATCATCCTCTACAACATCTGCATGGCCATCATGCAGTCCTTGGGGGATAGCCTCCACCCTCTGTACTACCTCATCCTCTCCTCCATTTTGAACATGGGCCTGGACCTGTTATTTGTGGCCGTGTTCCACTGGGGAGTGGCGGGGGCCGCAGTGGCCACCGTCCTCACCCAAGGCATCAGCTTCCTGCTGTGCCTGAGGCGGATGTGCCGGGTGAAGGACGATACCCGCCTGGACCTGCGCCGGCTGGGCTTTTCCCCCGGCATCCTCTCCCAGATGCTTGCCCAGGGTCTGCCGGCCGGCGTCCAAAACGCTGTGATCAGCGTGGGCAACCTGGTGATTCAGAGCAATATCAACGCCTTCGGCGAGTACGCCATGTCCGGCCACGGCGCGTACGCCCGGCTGGAGGGCCTGGTGTTCCTGCCCATCATGAGTATGTCCATGGCCCTGCCCACCTTTATCAGCCAGAATCTGGGCGCCAAGCAGTACGACCGGGCCAAAAAGGGCGCGGCGTTCGGCATCCTGTCCGGCGTGGTGCTGGCCGAGCTGGTGGGTCTGCTGCTCCTGCTGCTCATCCGCCCCGCTCTGGGCCTGTTTGTGGACCAGTCCCAGGCCATCTCCTTCGGCATGATCCATGCCCGCACGGTGGCCCCCTTCTTCTGCTTGCTGGCGTTTACCCACTGCGCCGCCGGCGTGCTGCGGGGCTGCGGGAGGTCCTTTGTCCCCATGGTCACTATGCTGGCCTTTTGGTGCTGCGTTCGGGTGACATATGTCACCCTGGCGGTCCGGTTCTTCCCCGTGTTCCAGACCATCTCCTGGGCCTATCCCCTCACCTGGACCCTGAGCTCCATCGTCCTGCTGGTCTTCCTGCTGCGCTCCGACTGGACCCGCACCTTTGAGCGGCAGCCCTCCGCCCGCCTGGGCTGACCAAGCCGCTCCCTATCCCGGATGGCCTTTGGCCATCCGGGATTTTGAACCTCTATGGGTTTTTTCTCATAGAATGGGCAAAAGGAGGGCACAGCCATGGCAAATACATATCTGCTCAGCGATGAGTCCAAACACTACCTAAACTGCTACTATCAAATTCTGGACGAGATGATCCAGGCCATCACCACCGCCCGGCTCACCCAGAGCATCTCGCACAATTTTATTGTTCAGGTCATTCCCCACCACCGGGCGGGGGAGCGAATGTGCCGGAACATCCTGGAGGTCTCCAACGACCGTTCCGTCCGCCGCCTGGCCCAGCAGATCGCCGCCCAGCGCTCCCAGGACATCCAGCGCATGGAGGAGCAGCTGCCCGTCTGCGCCCAGCTGCTCAACCCTCACCCCGACCTGCGGCTGTACCAGCGCCGGGCGGAGCTCATCTCCCGGCAGATGTTCCTCCGCATGGGGGCCTCCCCGGAAAACAACTGCCTAAACGCCGTCTTCCTGCGTCAGATGGTCCCCCACCACCTGGGCGCGGTGCGCCTGACCCAGAACGCCCTGCGCCATGAGGTGGCCACCCCCCTGCCCCCCCTTCTGCGCGCCATCGCGGACACCCAGCGCCGGGAGCTGCGGCAAATTCAGGCTTTACTTCAGCGGCGGGGCTGTCAAGCCGGATAAGCTTGCACTTTTCTCTCCCATCTGGTATACTTGAGCCTGCGGCCTCTTGAGCCCGCGATATCACAGCAGAAGAAAGGACGTGGCGCCCATGTGGGCTGAGCACAGCGTATTTTATCAAATCTATCCGTTGGGATTCTGCGGCGCCCCCAGGGAGAACGACGGCGTACAGGTCAACCGCATTGAAAAGATCGGCGGCTGGGCGGAGCATATTCAAGCCTTGGGGGCGGACGCGGTATATCTGTGTCCCATCTTTGACAGCGATCGCCACGGCTACGACACCCGGGACTACCGCCGCCTGGACCCCCGCCTGGGCTCCAACGAGGACTTTGCCCAGGTGTGCACAACCCTCCACGATCACGGCATCCGGGTGGTGCTGGACGGGGTATTCAATCATGTGGGCCGGGGCTTCTGGGCCTTCCGGGACGTGCAGGAGAAAAAGTGGGACTCCCCCTATAAGGACTGGTTCCACATCAGCTTCGACGGCAATTCCAACTACAACGACGGATTTTGGTACGAGGGCTGGGAGGGCCACTTTGAGCTGGTGAAGCTCAACCTGCGCAACCCCGCCGTGGTGGACTACCTGCTGGATACCGTCCGGCTGTGGGTGGAGTGGTTTGACATCGACGGACTGCGGCTGGACGTGGCCTACTGTCTGGACAAGGATTTTCTCCGCCGCCTGCGCCAGTTCTGCGACGGGCTGAAGCCGGAGTTCTTCCTGGTGGGCGAGACCCTCCACGGGGACTATAACCAGTGGGTGGGGGACGGCCTGCTCCACTCCTGCACCAACTACGAGTGCTATAAGGGGCTGTACTCCAGCTTCAACTCCATGAACCTGTTTGAAATCGTCCACTCCCTGAAGCGGCAGTTCGGCCCGGAGCAGTGGACGCTGTATAAGGGCAAGCACCTCTTGTGCTTCGCCGACAACCACGATGTGAGCCGAGTGGCCTCCATCCTCCAGAATCCGGAACACCTGCCCCTGCTGTACGGGGTGCTGTTTGGGATGCCGGGCATCCCCAGCCTCTACTACGGCAGCGAATGGGGCGCCCAGGCGGACAAATCCCAGGGGGACGACGGTCTGCGTCCCTGCTTCGACCATCCGGAGTGGAATGAGCTCACCCGCCGCATCGCCGCCATGGCCAAGGCCCACAAGGAGAGCGAGGCCCTGTGCTGGGGGGATTTCCAGGACGTGGTGCTCACCAACAAGCAGGCCATTTTCCAGCGCCGCACGGACAACGAGCGGGTGCTGGTGGCGGTGAACGCCGACAGCCAGCCCTACTGGGCCCACTTTAACGCTGGCTGCGGCCGGGCGGTGGACCTGCTCACCGGCCAGCCCCACGACTTTGGCGGCGGCAGCGAGCTGCCCCCCTACAGCGTGGCTTTTTGGAAATGTGAAGCGTGAGCGAGAAGCGCGAGCGTAGGCACGCCGCCCACACCGGGGACGTTCCTGCCGGGAGCGTTGCTTTCTGCTTGCGCAGAAACGTGAGCGCAGCCCCACAGTTCAAAACATTTGTTTCACGTGAAACATCATTGTTCGAGCAAGCAAAACTCCCTGGGAGCACAGCTCCCAGGGAGTTTTGCTATTTCTCCGGATGACAGATGCCTTTGGAGGGACAGCCGTCACAACCGCAGCCACAGCCTGAACTTTTTCTTCGGTGCACATTCCACACCGCCCCCGCCGCCGCGGCGAGCACCGCGGCCAAAACCAGGAGGTCGCCCCAATTCTCACTCAAGAACTGCGCCATGACTCACACACTCCCCACATCGGCGCTGCGCGCGCCCGCAACGCCGGACGGCTTGGGCGAAGGCCGGAGCAGCAGGAACAGCAGCCCCGCCAGCAGAGCGGCGGCCACAATGGTGAAGGGATTGAACGCCACCACCCCCGCCAACAGCCCCCCCAGCTGGTAGACAATCATGGAGATCACATAGGCAAAGCCGCACATATAGCCGATGGCCCCCCAGGTCCACCGGGCGCTGTTCATCTCCCGCTTAATGGCGCCAATGGCGGCAAAGCAGGGGGCGCACAGCAGGTTGAAAATCATAAAAGAGTAGGCGGACACACCATTGAACGCCTCGCTCAAGTTGACGAAGATATCTCCCGGGTACAGCACCCCCAGGGTGGACACCACCTCCTCCTTGGCGATGAGGCCTGTGAGGGTGGCCACCGCCGTCTGCCAGGAGCCGAAGCCCAGGGGGACAAACAGGAAGGCCACCATCCGGCCCATTGTGGCCAGGAGAGAGTAGTCACTGTCCGACACCATGCCGAACGCCCCGTTTTCAAAGCCAAAGCCCTGGAGGAACCACAGCACCACGGTGGACAGCAAAATCACCGTCCCCGCCCGCTTGATGAAGGACCAGCCCCGCTCCCAGGTGGTGCGCAGCACGTTCGTCATGCAGGGGGCGTGGTACGCCGGAAGCTCCATGACAAAAGGCGCCGCCTCTCCGGCAAAGGCCCTGAACTTTTTCAGCATCAGGCCGGACACCACCACCGCCCCCACGCCGATGAAATAGGCGGACACCGCCACCCACACGGATTTGCCGAACAGCGCCCCGGCAAACAGGCCGATGATGGGCATTTTCGCGCTGCACGGGATAAAACAGGTGGTCATGATGGTCATTTTTCGGTCCCGGTCCTGCTCAATGGTGCGGGAGGCCGTCACGCCCGGCACGCCGCAGCCCGTGGCCACCAGCAGGGGGATGAAGGACTTGCCGCTCAGGCCGAACCGGCGGAACAGCCGGTCCATGATGAAGGCCACCCGGGCCATATACCCCACGTCCTCCACAATGGCCAGCAGCAAAAACAGCACCATCAGCTGGGGCACAAAGCCCAGCACCGCCCCCACGCCGCCCACAATGCCGTCCAGCACCAGGGACTTTACCCCATCACTGCAATGGATGGCGTCCAGGGCATTTTCCGCCAGCACGGAAACGCCGGGCACCCACAGGCCGTACTGGGCAGGGTCCGGCTCGGCCACAGTGAGCGCCGCCTGGTACGTTTCCCGGGTGGCCTCCAGGGTGAGCACCTCCCCCGCGTCCGCGTCGTAGAGGTAAGCCGCACTCTCCCCCGCCTCATAAGCGGTGATGACGGCCTCGGCCCGTTCGTACGCGCCGGACGCCTCGTCCCAGCCCTCCTGGTCGGCGGTGAAGGGGACAAACCAGCCCTCCCCAAACAGGCCGTCGTTGGCCCAGTCGGTGAGCCTGGCCCCCACCGAGATGGACCAGGGCCCCATGGCCACGGCGTAGATCAAAAACATCACCGCCACAAAAATAGGCAGGGCCAGCACCCGGTTGGTGACCACCTGGTCGATTCTGTCCGAGGGGGTGGCGGCGTGCTTGGCGGCCTTTTTCACCACGGCCTTGCTCACCACGCTGCTGATATAAGTATACCGCTGATCGGTGATGATGGACTCCGCGTCGTCGTCCAGCTCCCGCTCGCAGTCCGCGATGTGCTCCTCCAGGTGGGCGGCCAGCTCTCCGTCCACCCCCAGCTCCTCCATCACCTTCTCGTCCCGCTCGAACACCTTGATGGAGTACCAGCGCAGATGGCGCGCCTCTACCCGGTCCTGGATGGACTCCTCGATGTGAGCCAGGGCGTGCTCCACGCTGCCGGTGAACATATGGGGCAGCTCCCCCGTCCGGCGGGCCTGGGCCAATGCCGTGGCCCGCTCCGCCGCGTCCACACCGCCCTCGTTTTTCAGCGCGGACATCTCCACCACCTGGCAGCCCAGGGCCTTGCCCAGCCGCTCCATGTCAATTTTGTCTCCGTTTTTTCGCACCAGGTCCATCATGTTCACCGCCACCACCACCGGCAGGCCCAGCTCAATGAGCTGGGTGGTGAGGTAGAGGTTGCGCTCAATGTTGGTGCCGTCCACGATATTCAGGATGGCGTCGGGCTGCTCCTTCACCAGATAGTTCCGGGCCACCACCTCCTCCAGCGTATAGGGCGAAAGGGAGTAGATGCCGGGCAGGTCCTGAATCACCACGTCCTTATGCCCCTTCAGCCGCCCCTCCTTTTTCTCCACGGTGACGCCGGGCCAGTTGCCCACATATTGGTTGGAACCCGTCAGGGCGTTGAACAGCGTAGTCTTGCCGCAGTTTGGATTGCCCGCCAGGGCGATTTTGACCTCCATCTCCATCACAGCCTTTCTTAGTTAGTCTGAACTAACTGTTGGGTATAAAAAATCGTTCCTCTGCTTACAGCATCTCGGGCTGGTCTGCGCCCCGCTGCGCGGGCCCTCCGCTCGCCCTCGCTTCGGTCCACCCGGCCCCGGCAGCCTACGCTCACGCTTCTACTTCTACCATCTCCGCGTCCGCCTTGCGCAGCGTCAGCTCATAGCCCCGCACCGTCAGCTCCATGGGATCGCCCAGGGGGGCCACCTTACGCACATAAATCTCCACGCCCTTGGTGATGCCCATGTCCATAATTCGGCGCTTAATCGCGCCCTCTCCGTTGAGGCGGCGGACCACAGCCGTCTGCCCCACCTTCACGTCCTTCAGCGTTTTCATTGCGTTTCCTCCTCTATGAGCCTTAGCCTACGGCTCGGGCGCTTCGGCGTTGTCACGCTCGCTTTGGCCGCATTGCGGGCCGGCTTCCCTCCGTCTCGGGCAAATTCGGCCGGCTTCGCCCGCCTGGGTTTTGTCCCTCCCTCCGGTCCATCCGGCGCTATGCGGCTAAGCTCACGCTTCTTGGTTAGAACACGCTAACCCTCATAGCGTGGATAGTTTACCATAGCTAACTTTTGTTGTCAAGGGGAAATTCCCATTTTTTTGCGGCGGAAAAACGCGCCGCAAAAAGGCCGCCGGGAAATCCCCGGCGGCCCTTCCGCTCACGCAAATACTTTGTTGATGGTGTCCTCCCGTAACTTGTACCAGAAGGCGTCCTTTTTCGCCATGGCCTGCTCTAACGCGGCGCGGTACTCCTCCTCGGTGGCGGGCCGGCCCTCGGCGCTGTACTCGGGCAGCTGCACACCCTCCGGATTTTTCTGGGTATCCACCTGGAAGCAGCCTTGCTCCGTGTTGATGGACAACACCTCGCCGTGCCGTCCGGGGGAATCGTTCAGCACCAGCGTGCCGTCCGTCTTCAGGTCGATTGTGAGGCCGTTGGTGCTGGCCGAGCCGAAGTACAGGGGCTCGATTCCATGCACCTCCCCGTCCCGCTGGTAGAGGAACATATAGCCCTCCGATCCGTTGTGGGCGGCCGCCTCCTTGAGCACCACCGCCCGCTCTCCACCGTCCAGCTCCACCAGGGCAAACTCCACCGGCGCGGCAAATCCGGACAGGTATTTTTGGGTCTGCGTGCCCGCCACGGTGAACCGCTCCTCGCTCAGCAGCACCTGACGGAAGCCCTCCTTCCACAGATACTCCTCCACCCCGTACTCCGGATCCGGCTCATATTGGAACTCCGCCGCCCGGAAGCCCTGTCCGTCCAGGCGCAGTATCACGTGGAGATAGCCCACGTAGGCCAGCGCCCGCCCGCTGGCGTCACAGCCCAGGGTGCAGCGCACCGTCCCGTCCTTCAGGGTATAGTACACGATGTCCCCCAGGCCCAGGGCATCCGCCGTCTCGGGCAGCCCCGCCACCCCCTTGGGGACGGAAATCCGGTCCATCCCCGGCGCGGACAGGTAGAAATTCTCCTGGTCCCCGGTGGCGGACACCTGGGCGATGAGGTCCTGGGTGAGCGTGGACGTGTCGTACTGCTCCAACGTCTCCGCGTCAAAGACGTACAGCCCCTCCTCGAAGAAGCCGGTGCCGTGGCCCGCGTTCAAAATGACCACAATCTCATCCTTCCCGTCCCGGTTCAGGTCGGCCAGCCGGGGGCGGGCGTCGGGCTGGAACCACTGGTCCCACCTGGCGCTGAACCGCGCCTGCTTCCCGTGGTAGCTGAGCTGGAGCTCCCCGTCCCCTATGGCCCGCACGGTGGGCTCGTTATACGGCTCCATGGCGGAGAGATAGTCCGCCAGGTTTTTGTACAGCGGCGCGTCCGGGTCCCGGACGAACACGGGCTCCCACCCGTCCAGCCACCACAGCTGGTCCGTCAGGCCGTGGCCCGCCTCTATGGTGTCACTGAGATAGCTGTCGGTCATCATGAGCACGGTGCTGAAGTTTAGCAGGTGGTTCACCTTGGCCATGAATGTGTCGATGGCCTCCGGGTCAAAGTCCCCGGCGGTATAGTCGGACCGGTCCACATGGATGTTGAACTCCACGCTGTCCTGCTCCACCGCCGTCTCCACCCCGTTCTCCAGGGTGAACAGCTTGTAGGAGTACGAGCCATACCCCTGGTACATCACCGGGTTATACCGCAGCAGGTAGTCTTTCCCGCCCAGGGTGCACAGGTAGATGGCGTTATACCCCGCGTGGGCGAAGTACCCCTCGTCCCACCAGATCAGCTCGCCGTCCTCAAACACGCCGATGCGCTGGCCCTGGGACTGGCGGGCGGGACCGATGTAGTCGCCGGGGATCTCCGCCACCTTGATGGTCTCCTCCACGCCGTTGCGGTTCAGGTCGGGGTTGGTGAGCACGACGGTTCTGGCGTGGTCGAACGCGCCCTCCGGCGGCTCGCCCCGCTCCGGCTCCGGGTACAGGGCCTCCTCAATGGCCGCGCGGAAGCCCTCAGCGTCCTGGTCGGGGTCGCAGTCTGGAATCACCACGCTGCCCGCGTAGGTGCTGCCGTCCGCCAGGCCGCTGCCATCGCTGTCCTGGGCCAGCTTGAAGATGAGGTAGGTGCTGCTGGGATAGGTGGGGCCCATCCAGCCCTCCCCGTCCAGATACCTCCCCCCGGCCATTTGCAGGAACTTTCCGTCCCGCACCACGTCCGGCGTGGTGGTGTGGTACTCATAGTTGATGCGCCACACGGCATACTCCACGTTCCCGTGGTCATACCCCCAGGGGCCCCTCATGTCGTTCACCCGCACCCGGTCGAACCGCGCCCGCAGGTCCGGGTCCCCGTGGGTCTCCCACTCGCCGGTGTCCGCGTTATACTCCTTCCAGACCCCGGTCATCACTCCGCCGGGGGCGTCCCAGGCGAACTCCCCCGCCACCCAGCGCTGGACGGCCTCCAGCACGTCCTGGGGGACGTAGAAGCTGGACCAGGGCTCGGCCAGGGTGTGGGAGAAGGCCAGCTCCACCTCCGGGGTATCGTCCGTCTCCGCCGGGGCGCTATGGTCCTTGTAGTAGTCCTCCGCCGCGGTGAGCAGCTTGGCGGCAATGCGGGCGGCGCGGACAGCCTGCTCGTCCGAAATGGTTGTGGGGAACATCCTGACCTCTGCGCCCTCGGGCATCTCCAGCCCTGCTTGCGCCTCCATCCGGGTTACAATGGCCTCCGCCCCGGACAGGTCTACCGTGAAGTTCCAGTACCCAGCAAAGGCAGCGCTGCTGGGCAACGCCATCATATACGTGGTGACGCTGACTGAGGTGGGAGTCTCCCACCACGCCGTGATATGCCCCTTTAAGCCGTCGGTAAAAGGCTCGTAAGGCATAGAGAGGGAGCGGGCGGGAGCACCTGTGGGCTGCCAGTAAGTGCCATTCTCCAGGGCCAGACCGTCCACTGTGCCCGTGATTGTCACACCGCCGTCCTCGTCCATGGAAAAACTCAAATCCGCGGCGGGCAGGGACACATCCTCCCCGGCCGGCGGGGCCTCCTCCGCCTTTTGCCCGAAGGCGCAGGCGCAGGCCAGGGCCGTGGCCAGCACCACGGCCACCGCCGCCCACAGCCAGCGCTTGGGGGCCTGGGCAATGCGGGTGATGCGCTCCTTCAGGCTTTTCTTGTCCCCCGCCATGGTGGTGGCGCAGCACAACAGGTCGCCGGGCCGGGGCTTGGCGGTGACTAAGGCCAGCAGGGTGTTGCCATAGGCCGCCCGCTCGCCGTCTCCCAGGCGGCGCAGCGCCCCCTCGTCGCAGGCCAGCTCGCCGTCCCTCCGGCTGAGGGACACCGCCAGCCACACCAGCGGGTTCCACCAGTGGACCGCCAGGGCCGCGCACCGCAGAAGGCTCCACCAGTGGTCGCCGTGGCGGAAGTGGGTGTACTCGTGGGCGGTGATGTGGCGCAGCATGGCCGGGTCGGCCGCCGCCTCGGGGGTGACATACACCCCTGGGCGCAAAAGCCCAAACAGGCACGGGGAGGGCAGCCCCGCCGCCGCATACACCGGCAGGGGGCAGTCTCCCCCCTCCACAGGGATGCGGCATCGGCGCAGCCGCCGGGCAAAGCGCACATTAGAACCCAGCAGCACCAGCGCCGCCAGCCCGCTCCCCGCCAGCCATGTCCAGCCCAGCCAGGCCGGGGCCTTGGTGAAGTCGGGGGCGGCAGGGGGCTCAGGGGCTGTGGGCGCGTCGGGCAGCGCGGGGGCCTCGGGCAGCGTCAGCGCGTGCCCCGGCTCCTGGTCCGTCACCGGCAGGCCGGGCATCTCGTCCAAAACAGGGGCGGAGGGCGCGGACAGGTCCGCCCAGCTCACCAGATTGTCCGCCATCCGCTTTTCCGTCACCACCCACGTCCCGGCCAGCGGAGAGGTAAACAGCTGCACCGGCACCAACAGCCGCACCAGCACCACCGCCCACAGGGCGTAGCGCAACCGGGCGCTGATGCGCCGTCCCAGAACCGCCCGCAGCGCCAGCGTGGTCAAAATCAGAAATATGGATGTGAACACCCATTCCAGCAGCATCAGCGTCATTGTACGCTCCCCCCTTCGATCTCATCCAGGATGGCCCGCAGCTGGGCCACCTCACCGGCGGACAGCTCCTGCCGCCGGGCCATGGCGCTCATCATCAGCCCCACGCTGCCCTGATACACCCGGTCCAAAAAGCTGTGGGTCTCCGCGATGGCCGCCCGTTCCCGCTCCACCGCCGGGGTGTAGGCCTTGCTCCGGCCCGCCTGCTCACAGCGCACCAGGCCCTTCTCCTCCATCCGCCGCAGCATGGTGATGGTGGTGCTCTTGGCCCAACCCACCGTCCGCTCCAGCTCCGCCACCAGCTGCATCACCGTGCGCGGACTGCTTTCCCACAAACAGTTGAGCACATTCCATTCGCTGGGGGTTAATTTCATCTCGCCCATATCCATTCCTCCATTTGGTTTACTTTGTAAACCTATTGTAACGCATTTGGTCTACGTTGTCAACCAAATTTTGATGACAATTTGGTAACAGCTGACACGGCCGCAAAGAAGTCGTGTCTTTTTCGCGGCAGACCGTATCGTCAGCGCACGGGCTTTGCCCGGCAGCGGCTTCACCGCTGTTTGACGATATAAAAAACGCCCCAGCCGGTGCTGCCGGCTGGGGCGCTGTTCATTCACTTTTTGGGCAGGTCCACCCGGCGGACCACGCCCATGCCGAAGGCTCCAGGCCCGGTGTGGCAGCCGACGCTCAGCGCCAGCTCCCCGTGGTAGGCGGGAATACCGGGGAAATTCTCCTCCAGGGTGCGCTGCCAGTCCTGAATCTCCTCCTGGGTGCGGTAGGTGTGGGCGGTGCCCACCACGAAGTTCCAGCCCTCGCTCTGAAATTCCTCCACGCTCTCCCGAAGGGCCTCCACCGCCCGCTGCTTGCAGGCCTTCACCCCCCGCACCTTGGCAAAGGCGTCCAGCCGCTCCCCGTAAATTTTCAGCAGCGGCTTGATATTCAGCAGATTGCCCATGGCGGCCGCCGCCGGCGTCACCCGGCCGCCCCGGCGCAGATAGGTGAGCGTCTCCACTCCGATGTAAATCATGGCGTCCATGGCCACCCGGTCCAGCTCCTCCCGGATCTCTCGGGCGGTGAGGCCCAGCTTGGCCAGCTCCACGGCGTCCAAAACCGCCAGCTGCTGGGTCACGGAGATGCGCCGCAGGTCCGCCACCTCCACCTTACCGTCATAGCTCTCCGCCAGCCCTTGGGCCGTCTGGCAGGAGGCGCTCAGCCCGCTGGACATGGGGATATACACCAGCTGGTCGTATTCCTCCAGCACCCTGTCCCACAGGTCCATCACATCCCCCGGAGAGGGCTGGGAGGTGGACACATCCCGGCCCGCCAGCTGGGCCGCGTAAAACTCCTCTGATGTGAGGTCCACCCCCTCGTAACGGATTTCACCGTCCACCAGCAGAGGCATGGGCACCACAAAAATCCCCAGTTGAGCGCCCTGCGCTACGCTGATCCCGCTGTTGCTATCCGTCACAATCCCCACACTCATACGTGTTCCCCCTTCAATGAAGCATCCAGGCCTCTCTCCGTCCCGCAGCAAAGGCATTATATGGAACATAGTATAGGGGAATGCGCCTCAACAGGCCATGGACAAAATAGGCTCTGTGCACAATTTTAGTACACAGAGCCTATTTTGTCCAAATTTTTGAGCTTCCCCCACCGCTCAGGGAACAAACCCCTCGAAAATGGAGGTCACTCCATCCTCCGCCAGCTCATCCATAACGGCATGGTCCCGGACGGTCCAGCCCACCTCGTGGACTCCGTACAGCGCCCGCATCAGGCGCAGGGAAGGATTTTTTCGGTCCTGCCAGTTATAGGCGATGAAATCCGGGCGGGTCAAGGCCGTGGTGAGCAGATTGGTCAGCGCGAAGCGCACCGGCAGAGACAGGCCATTCACCTCGCTGGCCTTGAGAAAGTTCTGACTGAGCTGGCCCCGCAGAACCTGGGGATAGCGCTCCTTCAGCCGCAGCAGCACGCCCGGATGAAAGGATTCCAGGCAGTAGCTTCCCTTCCACCCCTCCAGCGCCGCCATCACCCTGTCGGTAAGGGCATTGGCGTTGTTTCGTTCCACCTTCAGCTCAATCACCAGCGGCGTCCTGCCCTCAAACAGAGCCAGTACCTCCCGGAACAGGGGTATGGTCTCCTGGGTCCCCATCAGAGGATATTCCCCCAGGTCGGCGGCGGTGAGGTCTTCAATGTACGCCTGCCTGCCGCACACCCGCGTCAAATCGCTGTCGTGAACCACCGCCAATTCCCCGTCCGCCATCAAATGCACATCCAGCTCTGCGCCGAAGCCGTGCTCCACCGCCCGGCGGAAGGCCGCCATGGAGTTCTCCGGCACGCTCCGGGCCGGGTCGTGGAGGCCCCGGTGGGCATACTTCACCCCGGCCAGCTCCTCCCAACCCGGCTGGTTCTTCCGGGGCCGCAGCAGCACGCACCAAGCCCCCACCGCCCCCAGGCAGCCCAAGCCGATTTTCCCAACCGCATTCATCTGCGCTTCTCCCTTCCATCCCCTGTTTCACGTGAAACATTCGTTTTAATCATCCATATCCTCAAAGGCCTCCAGGCCGGTCTTGGCTTCCGCCCTGCTGTCGCCGTGCTTCACAAACAGCATGGTGACAAAGCTCATGGCCACAAAGAACGCGGCATAAGGAAACAGAATCCGATAGCTGATTTCCTTCATCAGCGTGCCCGCCAGCACCGGCGTGATCACCTGGGCCGCCATGGAGGCGGTGTAATAGTAGCCGGTGAACTTGCCCACGTCGGAGCCCTTGCACATCTCCACCACCATGGGCAGGGAGTTCACGTTGATGGCCGCCCAGGCCAGCCCCACCAGGGCAAAGGCCACGTACATGACGGGGGTGATGGACGTGGCCCGGACGGTGAGCAGATAGCCCGCCAGGAAGCAGCTGGCCAGCAGCACCACCCCGGCCTGGATGGTGCGCTTGCGGCCGCATTTGGAAGCCACAATGCCGATGGGGATATAGGAGACAATGGCGCCCACGGTGGCCACCATGAGGCAGGTGGCGGTGCCGCCGATGCCCTCCCCCATCACCTGGGAGACGTAGGTGGAAAACCAGGTGGTCACCCCGTTATAGCCCACAAACCACAGGGCGATGGAGGCCAGCAGAAAGCCCAGGCTCTTTTTCACCGGCTTGGGCAGCACCTCGCTGCCGCTGCCGTCGTCCTTCGCCAGATTCCACTCCGGGTTCTTTTTCTCCAGCTCCCGGTTCTCCTCCGTCAGCCTGGGCTCCCGGATGGTGAGCAGCAGCACCGCCACCGCCGCCACCATAATCAGCGACACGATGATGAACAGAGGCTGGTAGTCCACATGGTCCAGGCCCTGGGTCTTGGCCGTGGGGTACAGCGCCGCCGTCACCCCCAGGTAGAGCACGCCGCCCACCGCGCCCATGAGATTGATGATGGCGTTGGCCTTGGAGCGCAGGGGCTTGGGCGTCACGTCGGGCATCAGGGCCACCGCCGGAGAGCGGTAGGTGCCCATGGCGATGAGCAGCAGCCCCAGCACAATCACAAAGCTCACCAGCTTATAGGGGGCGGCCTGCTGGAAATAGCTGTTGTCCAGCATGGGCAGCAGATTCATTAAAATGACCGCCGCCGCGGTTCCGCCCAGGATAAAGGGGGTGCGCCGGCCCAGACGGCCTGGCTTACACTTGTCGGACAACCCGCCGAACAGGGGCAGCAAAAACAGCGCCAGCACATTGTCCGCCGCCATAATCGCGCCGGTGAGGGACTCATCCATGTGGAAGGTCTCCCGAAGAATGAGGGGCACCAAGTTATCGTACATCTGCCAGAAGGAGCAGATGGACAAAAACGCCAGCCCCACCAGGATGGTGCGCTTGTTGTTCAGCTTCAATTCGTTCATGACTCCACTCTCTTTCCTTATTTTGCGCCCGGCCCCAGACGCTCAAGGCAGGTCTTCCCAACGCTGCGGCATTTTCCCTTTCACTCCTCCACCCAGGCCCGGTGGAGGGCGGCGATGTCGTCAAACACCCAGGTGGGTTTGACCTGGCTTCCCTCCAGGTCCGCCGGCGTCCCCTCCCCGGACAGGACGAATGCGGTGTCAATCCCCGCGTTGATCCCCGAGGCGATGTCGGTATACAGCCGGTCCCCCACCATGACGGCCTGCTCCGGCGGAAAGCCGGTGCGCGCCAGCGCCAGCCGGGCCATGGCAGGCTGGGGCTTGCCGATGACGCGGGGGCGGCGCCCCGTGGCCCGGTAGAGCATCTCGCAGACGCTGCCGCAGTCGGGCACCGAACCGTACCAGGTGGGGCAAACCCAGTCCGGATTTGTCGCGATGAAGTCCACCCCCCGGTTCAGCAGGATGCAGGCATCCTCCAATTTCTGGAAGGTGAGCTCGGTGTCAAATCCCACCAGCAGGCAGTCCACGTCCTCCTCCAGCCGGTCCGTCACCTTCACGCCCCCCTGGACTAACTGCCGGCGGAAGGTTCGGGTGCCAAAGGCGTAGCACTTTCGGTAGGCGGGCCGCTGGGCCAGGTCATGGATGAGAGCGTCCACCGAGGTGAGAAAATCCTCCTGCGCGGCCTCAATGCCCAGGCGGGCCAGCTTTTCCACATAGGCGTCCACCGATTTCGAGGAGTTGTTGGTGAGAAACAGATACCGCCCTCCCCGCGCCCGCACCCCCTGAAGAAAGGGAATCGTCCCGGGAAACAAGGTCTCGTCCAGATAGATGGTGCCGTCCATGTCCAGCAGAAACAGGCGCTTTTCCCCGAGCTCAGCCATCGGCCCCACTCCTTTTCAAATAAAAAACGCCCGCCGGACTGGTTGACCATGGGACGGCGGACGACGAAGGATATTTTTCTTCACACATCTTATTTCGAGCTTCATTCTAACACATCTGTTTCCGCTTGTCCACGCCAATTTGCAAAAAATGGCGGCGGGGAGCTTGGCTCCCCGCCGTCCTTGCCGCTTATTTTTGATTGCCGCGCTTACGCCGCGTTTTGAATCCTGCCCTTCACAACGAACAGGAATCCCAGCACCAGCGCCACGCCCACGGGCAGAGCGATGAGCCCCGGCGCACCCGCAAAGGCCAGCACGCCCGCCAGCAGGTAGGAAATCCCCGCAATCACCGCGCAGGAGACGGCGTATGGCAGCTGGGTGGAGACGTGGTTCACGTGGTCACACTGGGCCCCCGCGGAGGCCATAATGGTGGTGTCCGAAATAGGGGAGCAGTGATCGCCGCACACCGCGCCCGCCATACAGGCGGAGATGCAGATGATGGCCAGGGGGTTGTCCATGGAGAACACGTTCTGCACAATGGGGATGAGAATGCCGAAGGTGCCCCAGCTGGTGCCGGTGGCGAAGGCCAGCAGACAGCCCACCGCAAACACGATAACGGGCAGCAACACCTGGATGCCCGCGGCAGAACGCACGAAGTCACGCACAAAGAACTTGGCCCCCAGAGAATCGGTCATGCCCTTCAGCGACCAGGCAAAGGTGAGGATCATGATGGCGGGCACCATGGCCTTGAAGCCCTCGGGGATGCAGCCCATGATGTCCCGGAAGGACATGGCGCGGCGGATGAGATAATACACAATGGCGAACACCAGCCCGAAGGCGGAGCCCAGCATCAGACCCACGGACGCGTCCGAGTTTGAGAAGGCGGTGACAAAATCCTCCCCAGAGAAGAAGCCGCCGGAGTAAATCATGCCGATGACGCAGCTCACCACCAGCACCACGATGGGCAGCACCAAATCCAGCACGCTGCCCTTGGACTCGTCGATCTCCTCGTCCATCATGGCATAGGGGTTGGAGCCGGAAAACAGGTCACCCTTTTCCATGGCGTTGCGCTCATGCTTCGCCATGAAGCCAAAGTCGGACTTCATCACCACCAGCCCCACCATCATCACAATGGTGAGCAACGCATAAAAATTGTAGGGGATGGCCCGGATGAACAGGTTCAGCCCCTGGCCGTCCTCGGCGAAAGCGGCCACGGCGGCGGCCCAGGAGGAGATGGGGGCGATGATGCACACCGGAGCGGCGGTGGCGTCGATGAGGTAGGCCAGCTTGGCCCGGGACACCCTGTGCTTGTCGGTGACAGGGCGCATCACGCTGCCCACAGTGAGACAGTTGAAGTAGTCGTCGATGAAGATGAGGCAGCCCAGCAGAATGGTGGCCAGCTGCGCCCCCACCCGGGAGTGGATGTGGCTCTGGGCCCAGCGGCCAAAGGCGGCGGAGCCTCCGGCCTTGTTCATTAGGCACACGATAGCCCCCAAAATCACCAGGAAGATGAGGATGCCCACATTGTATGAGTCGGACAGGGAGGCCACGATTCCGTCGTTGAAGGCGTGGGTGACGGTCCCCTCAAAGCTGAAATTGGAGTACAGCAGCCCGCCCGCCAGGATGCCGATGAACAGGGAGGAATACACCTCCTTTGTGATGAGCGCCAGGGCGATGGCAATCACCGGGGGCAGCAGGGACCAGATGGTATTGTAGAAGCTGCTGGGGGAGCGGATGTAACCCTCCCCGCCGCAGGTCTCACAGGGCACGGCCTGGACATCGTCGGACAGCACCGCGCCCACCCCGCCGCAGTCGGGGCACTCGATCATCTTCGTTCCGGTGTCATCGGTGGGATCGGTCCCGGCGGCAAAGGCCGTGGTGGTCAGGGCCAGCGCCAGCATCACCATCAGCGCGATCAGGCCCAGGCGGTTTCTTCTTGTTCTCATAGCTCTCTCTCCTTAGTTTACAAGTAAACGCTGTCTGACCACAAAAAACGGGCGCTCCCATAGGAGCGCCCGATATGGACAAATCCCGCCAACCGGCGGACTGATAGCGCTCCACGATTCGTGACAGTCCGCAAGATATTCTCTTACGGCCCAGGACACAGGCCCAGGCAGGCGCCGCATCCTTCGGCGGGCGTCCCTCTCCCGCGAAACCGGCTGCCTAACCTTTGGTTTCGCGGTACGCATGGCGTCCGCGCCTCTATCAAACAATATTTACTTGAAATATACAAGGATCATACTATATTTTTACCAGCTTGTCAAGGGGGAGCTTCATTTTCCCTCTTTGAGAACATAGGGGGCCGCCGCCGCCCAGATTCGCTCCGCCACCTGCTCCCGGCTGCCGGAGCCGTCCACAACGGCCACGTTTTCTACATCCCGCAGGCGCTCAAAGGCCTTGAAATACAGCTCCCTGGTCTGGCGCAGCCGGTCCTCCTGGTCGAAAATCTCCCGCACCACGCGGTTTTGCCGGATGCGCTCCAGCGCCTCCTCCACCGGCACGTCCAGGAAGATGGTGACGGTGGGGCGCAGCAGCCCCGCGCTCACGGAGTTGGCCTGAATCACCCAGTCCATGTCCATGTCCACGCTGTGGTAGGCGTAGGAGGAGAAATAATACCGGTCACTGACCACGGTGACGCCCTGTTCAATCTGTTGGAGCACCCCGTCCACCTGATTCACCAGGTGGTCGATGCGGTCGGCCGCATACAGCGCGGCGATCACCCGGTTGTCCGCGTTCACCCGGCCGGTGAAAATCTGCCGGATCAGCGAGCCCACCGGCCCGCCGGTGGGCTCCCGGGTCGTCAGACAGCGCACCCCCCGGGAGGCCAGCCGCCGGGCCAGAGGGTCGATCTGGCTGCTCTTGCCCGAGCCGTCGATACCCTCCAGCACGATGAACGCTCCCTTTTCCGCGCCCTGTTCCATGTTACGCAAGGGCCTTGCTGCTGCTGTACAGGAACATCAAATAGAGGACATAGCCCACCAGCTGGGCGATGGCGGCCACGATGGACACCAGCCCCGCCACGATGTTCACAATGGGAATCACGCCCAGCACGCTGCACGCCAAGCCCACCACCGCGCACACCACGTAGAGCTTGATGACCGTGGAGCCCCGCTGGGACAGCACGTCATTGCCCACGGAGTGGAGCAGGTTGGAGGTGGTGGTGCACACCTGGATCACCGCCAGCAGGTTCAGCACCGTAACGGCCACATTGAGCAGACTGGCAAGGATGCCCGGCTCCAGGAAGCCGATCATCACGTTTACCACCACGCCTATGGCGATGAACATCAGAGCCGTGCGGTAGCTCTGATCGTCGCTGCTGGCCTTGTAAAGACCCACGATCTCCAGCACCCCTCCGGCAATCACAATCAGAGACCCCACCAGGGGAACCCAAATGAGCAGTACGCCCACGATGGCCAGAATCTGGCCCATGAACATCAGCTTCAGGCCGTTGGCCGCATTGGGATATTGATACATGACAATTTCCTCCTTACTTCCGTTGATGATTGATATATCCTTCCACGTCCGAAGACGGCAGGACCGGTTTATCTTGCTTCCAGCATATGCACGTTCACATGGGGATAGGTCATCTCTATCTCCGCGGCGTCAAAGGCTGCCTTGAATTCCTCCAGCAGATCGTAGTACACCGTCCAATAGTCGGCGTTGGCGCACCACACCCGCACCACGTACTCAATGGCGCTGTCCCGGTAGCCCTCCACCCGGATCATAGGCTCCGGGTCGGCCAGGGTCAGGGGATGAGCGGCCGCCGCCCGCGCCAGCGCCTCCTTCACCGCGTCCACCGGCGCGTCGTAGGAGGCGGTGAGCTTCAGCTCCACCCGGCGGGTGGGCTGAGCGGAAAAGTTTGTGATGTTGGCGGACACAATGGTGTTGTTGGGCAGCTGCACCAGCCGGTTGTCCGGCGTGGTGAGCTTGGTGTAAAACATTCCAATCTCCTCCACCGTGCCCGAACAGCCCCCCGCCTCCACAAAGTCCCCCACGGAAAAGGGGTGGGAGGCCAGCAGCTGCATCCCGCCCGCCACGTTGGACAGAAAATTTTGCAGCGCCAGGGAGAAGGCCAGCCCAACCACCGACAGCACCGCAATCAGGGAGGTGACTTCCACCCCCAAGCGGTCCAGCACAATAATCACCGCCACCGACCACAGCCCGCCCTTGAGCAAGGCCCGCAGCAGCCTTTGCAGCGGCGCGTCCACCTGAAAGCGGTCCAGCGCCCGGTCCAGCACCCTCAGCAGCACCTTCACCACGATGACGCCGACCACGGCCGCCAGCACCGCGCTGAACACGCCGCTGGCGGTGATGTTTCGCAGATTGTCCCACAGGCTCTTTGTGGCCTCCTCCGGCAAAACGCTCGCGAGCGCCAGCAGCATAGCCTCACCCTCTTTCCCTCTCTACGGCATAGTTTACCACGATTGCGCCCTTCGCGCAAGGATTAATCGCCCGCGCTCAGCAGCGTACCAATCAGAACGCCCCCCGCTGCGCCGGTGACGGACACCTGCGCCGTGCGGTTGTGCAGGTTCTCCCCCGCCGCACGCACCAGGGCGTAGTTGGGGGTGTGCCCCTGCCAGAGCCCGCCCTTCTCCTCCTCGAACAGCACCTCCACCCTGCGCCCGGCCTGGCGCTCCAGCCACCGGCGCTCCAGCTCTCCGCCCAGGGCGATGGCCCGGCGGGCTCTGGCCTCCTTCTCCTCCTTGGGCACCTGCCCCGGCATGGACGCAGCGGGAGTGCCGGGGCGAACCGAATAGGGAAACACGTGCATGGCGGTGAAGGCGCAGCGCTCCACAAAGGCCATGGTCCGGCCGAACTCCTCCTCCGTCTCCCCCGGGAAGCCAGTGATCAGGTCGGTGGTGATGCCGGGGTCCGGGAAGTGCCCGCGCAGCAGCTCCACGCTCTCCCAATACCGGGCGGTGTCATACCTCCGGTTCATCCGGGCCAGAGTGGCGTCGCACCCCGACTGGAGGGACAGGTGAAAGTGGGGGCATAGGTTGGGCAGGGCGGCGCACCGGCGGCAGAACTCCTCCGTCACCGTCCGCGGCTCCAGGGAGCCCAGGCGCACCCGCAGCTCCGGCGCGGCGGCGCACACCCCCTCGATCAAGTCCGCCAGGGCCTCCCCCGTCTTCAAGTCCCGCCCCCAGGAGGAGATTTCAATCCCTGTGAGCACCACCTCCCGGCAGCCCTCCTGCGCCAAGCGGCGAACCTGCTCCACCGCCTCGCCCAGCGGCAGGGAGCGCACCGGGCCCCGGGCATAGGGAATAATGCAGTAGGCGCAGAAATTGGCGCAGCCGTCCTCCACCTTCAGCATGGCCCGGGTGCGGCCCTGGCCGCTTCCGGCGGGCAGGCGCTCAAACTGGCGGCGCTCCAGGGCCCGGTCCACGGCCACCACCTGCGCCGTCCTATGCCGGAGCAGCTCCTCCAGCCGATCCAGAAAATCCAGCCGCCCTGCCGAGCCGGATATCAGGTCCACCCCCAGCTTGGCCACCGCCTCCGGCTCCGTCTGTGCGTAGCAGCCGCACACCGCCACCACCGCCTCCGGCACGTTCTTCCGGGCCCGGCGGATGATATTGCGGCATTTTTTGTCGCTTACCGCGGTGACGGTGCAGGTGTTCACAATGTATGCGTCCGCCGGGCCGTCAAAGTCCGTGAGCGTATGGCCCCGGCGCAGCAGCTCCCGCTCCATGGCCTGGGTCTCCACCTGGTTCACCTTACACCCCAGGGTGAAAATGGCGATATTCATCCGTCCGTGCCTCCCTTGTCCGTAAAAATGCGCGGCCGTCCATAGCCGGGCGGCCGCGCTGTATCGAGTTCGTTGATATGGGGCGGTCAGTCCTCCGGCTTCTCCCCGGCGGCCTCCTCCGGCAAAACCTCCACCCGAATCTCCAGCACCCGGTGGTGCTCGGCGCGGGTGACGGTCACGTCCAGATTCTCCCAGGTGAAGCGATCCCCCGGCTCAGGCACCCGGCCCAGCTGCTCCAGCACCCAGCCGGACACCGTGGCCGCGTCGCACTCCCCCGTCACCTGGAACAGATCGTACAGGTCGTCCAAATCGGCGGAGCAGGCGATGAGGTAGCTGCCGTCTGACTGCTTGCAAAACTCCTCCACCACCTCGTCGTGCTCGTCCCAAATCTCGCCCACCAGCTCCTCCACAATGTCCTCCATGGTGAGGATGCCCTCGGTGCCGCCGTACTCGTCCACCACCACCGCCATCTGGGTTTTGGTGCGCTGGAACTGGCGCATCAGGTCGTCGATCTTGGTGCCCGATGTAATGTGGAGCACTGGCCGCACCAGGGGGGACAGCTCGGTCCGATGGTGGTAGCGGGCGGAGAACAGGTCCTTCTGATGGATTACCCCCACCACGTCGTCAATGCTCTCGTGGTAGACAGGCAGGCGGGAATAGCCCTCGGCGGCAAAGACCGACGCCACATCGCTCAGGGAGGAGCTATCCTCCACCGCCACCACGTCCACCCGGGGGGTGAGAATATCCCCCGCTTCCAGGTTGTCAAAGCGGATGGCGGAACGGATGAGCTGGCTCTCCTCCTTGTCCAAACCGCCCTGGTCCTCCGCCTCGGCCACGATGGTGACCAGCTCCTCGTCGGTGATGCCCTCGTCCTGCTCCCTGTGAAACAGCTTGGTCAGCAGCTTTTTCCACAGGCCGAACAGAAAATTCAGCGGGGTGAGCACCGCCATGAACAGCCGCAGCAGGGGCGCGGAGAACATGGCGAAGGCCTCCGGGGACTCCTTGGCCAGACTCTTGGGGGAGATCTCACCGAAGATCAGCACCACCACCGTCAGCACAATGGTGGACACCGCCGGGCCGTCCGCCTGACCGATCAGGTCGATGAACAGCAGGGTGGACAGAGTAGCGGCCACGTTGTTGACGATGTTGTTGCCGATGAGGATGGTGGACAAAAGCTTGTCGTAATCCTCCGCCAAAGCCAGGGTTTTCTCCGCCTTCTTGTCGCCATTTTCGGCGCGGCTTTTCAGGCGGATGCGGTTGAGCGAGGTGAAGGCCGTCTCGGTGGCGGAAAAATAGCCCGACATGACCACCATCAGCAGCAGCACGGCCAGCAGTATCATACTATCTGGGTCCATTTGGACAAATCAACTCCTATTAAATTTAAGTAAAGATTTACCTTTGGGGAAGGTATTGCAACAATTTATACCATACTCTCAGGAAAATTGCAAGAGGGGAAATCAACCGGGAACATGCGTTTCCCAACAGCTCTGTTTCAAAAACTTTTACCGCAGGCTACTCAGAACTTCTTCCCACAAGATAATCAATACTTACATGATAATAGTCCGCCAACTGAATCAAAAACTCCACGGGAATTGTCCTTGTTCCCTTTTCATATCGGCGATAAACCTCCCGCTGGCATCCAAGGATATCGGCGACCTGCTGTTGGGTCAGGTCATGGTCTATCCGCAAATCTTCAATTCTCTGAAATTGCATCATATCCACCTCTTGACAAATGCTATCATTTGGTGGTATTATTCCCTTCAGAATGCTACCATACGGTAGCAATACACAAAAATTTAAGGAGAGGGAATTTATGGACAGCATAATCTTAGGCGCATTGATTGCCGGAGCCGTTATCGGTGCAGTCCCAGCTATTTGCGGTGCAATCAAGGGAAAAATAGGACTCGGAATAGGAGGATTTTTTGCCTGCCTGGTGTGCGGTCTTATTTTAGGTATGATTCTTGCAATTCCTTGCTGCGCGTTGTTTCTTTTCTTGATTTTTAGAAATAATGAGAAAAACGGGAAAGACGAAGCTGCCTGAGCTTTTCATCAAAAAGCCCTCCGCCAAGCGGCGGAGGGCTTTCTTTTTGTTCCTGTACTGCTTTATTTGATTGCCTTGCTCTTGACCTCGTCGCCCAGCAGTTCGGCGAACTGCTCCAGGGACATGGCCCCCAAATCCTCGCCGGAGCGGCGGCGGGGGGAGACGGTACCGTTCTCCATGTCCCGGTCGCCCACCACCAGCATGAAGGGCACCTTCTCCAGAGTGGCCTCTCGAATCTTCTTGCCGATTTTCTCGCTGCGCTCGTCCACCTCGCAGCGGAAGCCCAGGTCCTCCAGCTTGGCGGCCACTTCCTTGGCGTAGCCCTCCGCCCGGTCGGTGACGGGGAGCACCTTCACCTGCACCGGGGCCAGCCACGCCGGGAACGCGCCGGCAAAGTGCTCGGTGATCACGCCGATAAACCGCTCGATGGAGCCCAGCACCACCCGGTGAATCATCACGGGGCGATGCTTCTGGCCGTCCTCTCCGGTGTACTCCAGCTCGAACCGCTCGGGGAGCTGACTGTCCAGCTGGATGGTGCCGCACTGCCAAGTACGGCCCAGGGAGTCGGCCAGATGGAAATCCAGCTTGGGGCCGTAGAAGGCCCCGTCCCCCTCGTTGACGACGAACTCCTTGCCCATTCCGGTGATGGCGTCCTTCAGGATGTCCTGGTTGCGCTCCCATTCGTCCACGGTGCCGATGTGATCCTCCGGCATGGTGGACAGCTCGATGGTGTAGCTCAGGCCGAAGGTGGAGTACACCTCGTCGAACAGCCGCACCGTCTCCTGGATCACGTCCTTCATCTGCTCCCGGGTCATGAACACGTGCGCGTCGTCCTGGGTGAAGCAGCGCACCCGGAACAGGCCGTGGAGGGCCCCGGACAGCTCATGGCGGTGGACAAGGCCCAGCTCGCCCACCCGCAGGGGCAGCTCCTTGTAGGAGTGGGGTTCGCTGGCATAGACCAGCATCCCGCCGGGGCAGTTCATGGGCTTGACGGCGAAATCCACGTCGTCAATGACGGTGGTATACATATTGTTCTTGTAGTGGTCCCAGTGGCCCGACCGCTCCCACAGCTGGCGGTTGAGCATGATAGGGGTGCTGATCTCCACATAGCCGTATTTCTTGTGGATCTGCCGCCAGTAGTCGATGAGGGTGTTTTTCAGCACCATCCCCTTGGGCAGGAAGAAGGGGAAGCCGGGGCCCTCGTCTCGGAGCATGAACAGGCCCAGCTTGCGGCCCAGCTTCCGGTGGTCCCGCTTCTTGGCCTCCTCGATCTTCGCCAGGTACTCATCCAGCTCGTCCTTCTTGGGGAAGGCCACGCCGTAGATGCGCTGGAGGGTCTCCCGGTTGGAGTCCCCCCGCCAGTATGCGGCGTTGCAGGCGGTGAGCTTCAGGGCGTTGCCCTTCACCCGGCCTGTGGAGTCCAGATGCGGCCCGGCGCACAGGTCGGTAAACTCTCCCTGCTTGTAGAAGGAAATGACCTCGCCCTCGGGCAGGTCGTTGATGAGCTCCACCTTAAACGGCTCGCCCTTGTCCTCCATGAGCTTAAGGGCCTCGGCCCGGGGCAGTTCGAACCGCTCCAGCTTCAGCTTCTCCTTGCAGATCTTCCGCATTTCGCCCTCGATCTGCTCCAAATGCTCGGGGGTAAAGGGGAAGGGGGCGTCCATGTCGTAATACCACCCCTCGTCAATGGAGGGGCCGATGGCCAGCTTCACCTCAGGCCAAAGACGCTTCACCGCCTGGGCCATGATGTGGGAGCAAGTGTGCCAATAGGTCTTGCGGTAGGTCTCGTTTTCAAAGGTATACAGGGTTTCCTCGCTCATGGGAACGACCTCCTTTTGTTCGGGGGAATTATAGCACGCGGGGGGCAGAATGTCAAACGAAGACTACGATTTTAGTGCAAAAA
>CAJULM010000025.1 GCA_910587285.1 uncultured Oscillospiraceae bacterium
TTGCATCTTATTTCATTGTCTACTTGACGGGGAGCAGTTCACCGTGTCCAGAGGCCTCCCTGTCTGCGGCCCGTCGCTTTGCTCCTGGGCCTTACGCGCTTACAGCGCAACCACCTCCGAAAGCCTCTCCAGCAGTTCGGAAAGCGGCCCCCATAAGTCCGCATAATCTTTTTGCAGGGCCTTGATTTCATCCGGGTAAACCCCGCCGTTGATATTCTCTCGGACCGCGATTTGATTGAGGTTATTCGCACACCGCCTTTGCAGAGAAACAATGTCTTTGACGGGAGCGAGGTCAACGTGGAGCACATAGCCGTTGAGGGCCATTTTCCGCACATAGGCTGAAAGGTTGCGGATACCCACATCCGCCATGCGCTCCTGGATTTTTGCCCGTTCATCTGGAGACAGCCAAACATGGAGCAGCGTGTTCCGAACACGTTTCTTTCCCACAACCACAGTTGACGGACTTTGGAGGCTGCAAAACGTTGATTTTTTACCGTTCATAGATACCTCCCATAAATTCAAATTGTTGACAGTATCCCGATAAATCGGGCCTGGGGAATGATACTATACCAGCCCCTATGAAACCAAGGCCGGAAACCCTTGCGGGGCAAGGCGTTGAAATTGCCAATTGTCCACATATCAGCCGTGGAAAGATAGCGATTTGAGAAGAAGCGGTTCGACCCTATCCCCCCGCCCTTTCCCTATCCAGGGAAAGGGGGCGGCTCTGGAGGATATATCCCCCGTCGCGCCTTGGGAGGTAGCACAGCCGGGACAGCCAGTCAAGGGTGCGGAGCACCGCCGCGCAGCGGCGGCTTTGCCCTTGACAGGCAGCCCCGGCTGTGCTATGGGTGGCGCGGCGACGGGGGATAAATCCGGCAGAGACTCCGTGGACGGAACGGTGAAAACGGGCGGGGGCGCTTCTGGTCACGATGTCCAGAACACATACAAAAACACCGCTCCGATTTTGTTGGAAGCGGTGCTTTGTGTAAGGTTGACAGCCTATTATGTTATTAGTTTTCTGTTTCCCTTTGTCAAGAGAAGATACGCCCGAAGAATAGAACGGCGCCGCCTCAGCGTGGAGACGGCGTACAAAACGAACCTGCGTATCTTAACTGAAGAACCGGACGTTTATTGGCGGGAGGTCGAAGCAGCTATCATGCTGTCTCGATTCTTCCGCTTTCATGTTTCTGGCGACATCCCGGATACCATCTACCTTTGCCGGATGGTCGAGGTAGCGAAGCGAAATCAACACTGTGAGATTCTGTGTTTCACTAAGCGGTATGAGTTTGTCAACTCGCTATTCGTCTGCGGCATGGATATCCCAAAGAATTTACATATCATCTTTAGCGCATGGCCTGGGGTGGAGATGCCCAATCCGCACAATCTGCCGGAGGCTCATGTTAGGTTCCGAGACGGAACCACAACGGCCCGCCCGGACGCTGTTGAGTGCAACGGAAACTGCACCGAGTGCGCAATTACAGACGGTGGATGCTGGACTCTTGGCCCCGGCGAACAGGTTGTGTTTAACGAACACTAAGAGAGGAGTGGACGGATTGTGAACACTTCAAAGTTCCGCGATTTTTTACTGCATGAGGGCTATGTTGAATGCCGTCTGCCAGAACAACGTAACCAACTTGCCGAGTTTATTCAGGATTGGCTCGGGTTTCAGATAGGCGGCGGAGCCCTTGACTATATGACCCGTTATCCAGACGACTTAGAGTATATGTTCGTTGGGCTTTACAATATAACCCGAGACCCGACCGTTACGTTCTTCGTACGCGCAAAAAAAGAGAAAATATCCTTTGATGAAATTTCGTCGCTTATATTATTGGTAGATTCAAGTCTCGATGATAGGACAGATGCGGAGTACGCAAAAGATTTTGCATCGCTCATTGCCCCACATAGCGGCGGTTATAACGTCATCAGAGAAGCAAAGTTCACCTCTGTTTGGGACGGAGGAGTCACTGTTACTACTGGCTGCAAGGTCAATATGACTACCAAAGGTTAATTTTATGAAAGTTTCTTTTGAGTTTTTTGGCACATCCGGTATCATGAAAAGCCCATTTAACGAAGATGAAATTGATATGGAGCGAGTCCCGTGTACTGGAGAACGAATCTGTTTTGACGGAGTAAATAGATTCGAGGCACTACAAGTAATTACTTATTTGCAAGGGTGGAAAACAAGGTACAAGGTGGTACTTAGGTAAAAGAATAATTTGGTGGTGGTAAGATGCCTGAGTATGTTGAAAGAAATATGATTTTAGCAAAGAGTGCTCCAATTCCTGGATGCTTTTGTAACATGATTTCGGCGTGGGATGTTAAAAATTTACCAGCAGCGGATGTTGCTCCAATAGTGCATGGCAAATGGAAAAACGGAAATTCAATTTGCCCTAATTGCGGTATGGATAAATTTTCTGGTCTTGATGCTGATATTTGGGCCGATTGGCAACCAAAATTTTGCCCTAACTGTGGTGCAAAGATGAACATAAAAGATTAGTTTAATGATAAAAGCCACCCCGCAATATGCGAGGTGGCACAGATTTAATCTCCATATTTAGCTGTAGTAAAGCCATCAAGAATAATACTTATGATAACCATACCAATCATTAGAGTGTCAAAACTTGCAAACAATTCAGTGGCTAACAGCCCCATATAATCAGCAAGTGCCATTCCATAAATTATTGAGCATATGATTAGAGAAAATGTCATGCTCAATAGCCAAATTGCTTGATGACGACAATTCTTCATTGTGTCTACCAAACACAAAACTACCAAAAAGAAAAGTTCACTTCGCATCCCAGTTATTGTAAATTTCTGCTCAGTGAGCAACATTATTACAACACGGATGATAATTGGGAGGGCGCTTGTTCCTAATGTAAAAAATAACCATTTTGCCCCTTTTGGTATTTCTAACTGCTTTTTTACCATGGGGTCTAAACCTGCCATACTAACACCCACCTCAAAAACACTTAACTATTTTCTAATATATCATAAGACTGTACAAAATGCAAGGAAAATCGACAAACTATTTCGTTATAAAATGAAGTTTTCAAAAAATAACGGGGTGCCAAAGCACCCCGGCGACTCAGCGCATTTTGCGCACTACGGCTTTCATGCCGTCCCAAGCCCCGCAGGCGATGATACGGCCTACGATACTGATGACAAGCATTGCTACCATAAATCACTCCTCCCTCTGGACGAAAGTTTTCTGTCCCGTCGTCAAACATACTTGTTTTCGCCATAGGTTCTTGTGATAAATCGCAATGGTAGTAATGCCATGTCACTATGTAAAATGCAATAGTCGTCGTGGTGCTTTGGCACTCCGTTTATCGTTATGCTAAACGAAGACCCCACGTACAATGTTGATTGGGCTTCGTTGACGGAATCTCGTAAGGTGGTGTGGTGTATGTGGTTATACAGAAAGATGCTCATGTCCGATTGGTCGTGGCTACGAAATGCAACAAGCATCCAGATGGATAGCTTCTACATCCGATATAAGGTGTTCGGAATCACAGTCTCAAAGACTAAGATTTCTGCCGATAGGAGTTTTGGTGGTGTAAGATGAAGCTTGTACTGAATGGATGCGATATCTCATTTGTTGCCGAGGCACCCGCCGATATCACGCTTGAGCAACTGCTCAAACAATGTGATAGGATAAAACCTGACTGGTGTGCGTGTGGGATATGCTCTATCTCAAAGTCCGTGTATTCGGAGGACAGCGTAGCAGAAATCATTATCGAATATGACTCCGTGAAAAAGGCAAATGATGATGTGAGCTGCACAATCAAATAAAATTTTGGTGGTGGGTGAAGTAATGAGAATTTCGAAATCACGGGTACAGTAGCTTTATTTTGACATAGTCTTGGATGAACTACCAGCGATAGACGGTGTGCGATTGACAATTATCAGCCTATGTGGTATATTAAAAGCAGTTTCCGCATAATAAAGCAATTTTTCGCTTATATTAACTTATACTTTTGCTGAAAAGGGGTGGTTCCGTTGTTTACAAATCCGTACACGCCTGGCGCTGGATTTATGCCGGCATATCTTGCTGGACGAGAAAAGCTGGTAGAGTGCGCCGAAGGATATTTGCACAGCCTCATGAATCGCTATCCTCAACAATCTGTTATCTACTATGGTTTGCGGGGAGTTGGCAAGACCGTTTTGCTAAACCGTATCGAAGAAGCAGCGGACAACTTAAATATTATGTATGTCCATATAGAAGCGAATGAAAGTCAGAATATACGTGGTGAGAAAATACAACGGCGGTTCACAGAACGGCTGGTCGCTTCCATCAACAAATTTGCCCATGAAATTGGGGTAAAAGAACAGGCGAAAGATTTTGCTCAAAAATGTATTTCTCTATTGAAATCCTTCCGTTTGACCTATAATATTGAGGAAGGTTCCTTTGGACTCGGTATTTCGCAGGACGTGCCTCCATCAAGTGGGGACTACGCGAGTGATATCACCGATATTATGGTACAGTTAGGGAAATCAGCCCTGCAAAGTGGTGACACAATCTGTATCTTTGTGGATGAGGTCCAGTACCTTTCCGAAGAAGAGCTTGGAGGATTGATTTCCGCCATTCACAGATGCAATCAGCTTCGCCTTCCGCTTATGGCGTTTTGCGCCGGCCTTCCCAAAATCTTAAAGACAGTTGGGGAAGCGTACTCTTATTCAGAGCGACTATTCAAATTTGAGCATATTGACGCGCTTTCGCCTGAATCCGCAAAGGATGCTGTTTGTGAACCCGCAAAGGATTTCAATGTCTCATATGCTATAGAGGCGGTTGAGCGCATCATAGAGATTACCTGCGGATATCCATACTTTATCCAACAGCTTTGCAGTGTGATTTGGAGCCGAGTCGAGGAAGGCGGAACGATTTCGCTGAATGATGTAATGGACAGCGAGACAGCTTTTTTTTCACTGCTGGATGATGGCTTTTTTGCGGTTCGGTATGAAAGATGTACTCCGCTTGAAAAATCTTTTATGGCTGCAATGGTTCAATGCGGAGAACTTCCATGCACAGTATCTAATGTGGCCAAGATTATGGGACGCACCCCACAGTCGATTTCACCGCTTCGCGCCCAGCTTATTAGTAAGGGAATGATTTACGCAACAGGACACGGGGAAATTGACTTCACGGTTCCTCAGTTTGACCACTTTATTATCAGAAGAAACCCAGCATTGCTTATATAAGTGAGCGATAAAATTGCAGTTTAAGAGGTATGGCTTGCGCCATACCTCTTTTTTATGGATAAAGTAGAACTTCGATATTAAAGCACGGGTCGCGGGTTCAGATTCCGCAGTGCTGTTTCCAGAGTACGTAGCGAGGGCAGTACGCCATGGTATAGAGGAATCTGACATCCTTCCAAGGATAGAATATCTATGCGTTTTAACTCTCATCGCTTGTGATGGCGCCCTCAATTTCTGATATTTCTTTGGAAATGTTTTCAACTTCTTTTAAGATTAAAGGACAATCTCCGCGTTTTCCATCATAAAGTGGCAATTTCCCAATTATATCGGTTGCCAATTTATCATACTTCCTCCATGCTATTATGTACTCTGAAATTCTTCTTTCTGGTGATAGGTAGAGAGCGAGAATAACAAACACCAAACTGACAAAAGAAACAAGCGTGGAAAGGAATTCAGTGAAAAGGAATTCAGATTCTTTAAAGAAATTGAGCAAAAATCCGTAGAGCGAATATAGGACACCAGTAAATCCAAACATTTTAGTAGTCACCTGAAAAATCAGATAATTTGTAATTGATGATTGGCGTCTGTTGAGTACGGAAGCATATAGTATTATAATTGAATTAGGTAATTTGTAGCCCTTTAAATTAGGAAACTTGCGCTTTTTATCTGTGCCCTTTTGCTCATTTGAATCAGGAAAAATGAGCCTCCAATCTGTATTTCTTCGCTTATTATGCCTTGAAGTCATTAATATGAGGTAGCCACCGGTAAAAACGATAATTAACAAAGCCGAACCCACAAAGATACCCCACAAAAGAAACGCATTCACAATTACAGCCTCCTACGTTTTTCTATATTTCATCGCATATCTTCAGCAATATCAGCAAGTTTTTTGTTTGGGGTGTTGAATCTGCCAAAATAAAATAAAGTTTTTATAAAAGTAACAAGGGGCAAAGCCACTTGCATCCAAAGGATAATATAATTAAACGAGGCTCACGTTAAACATAGGTTATATACAAAAAGAAGCGCTGAGAACAAAAAGACAATAGCAAACATAACTCGCCATACAAGAAACGTACGTATGTGTGCAAGAGGATTATGACGAGGAAAATAATTTTTCTGTGTTAAATTTGACCAAAGGTTTTGTTCCTTTCCAGAAACCAGTAATGTACGTTTATCCAATTTGTGATAGACAATCATCAACGGCCATATTCCTGCGTCTTTCATCGCTTGCTCAATAGCATATAGTTGTTCTGCATCTGCTATTTCCATCAATCTTCCTCTCTCAAACTGTTGCCAAGAGGCAAAGGCAACTAAAGCAGAGATAAAAGAGATACAACAACGTATTTCGTTTGGAACGTCCCCAAAAGAAATTCCCCATAATATTGATTCTGCTGTAAAAAGCAATGCTGGCACATTCCAAACAAATGTATTGTGCATTTGCTGACGGCCCGATAATGCCTGGTATTGCAACAAAAGAAAACTAAAGTCGGGTTTTTCGGTATTCAACTGGAATCATCTCTTTCTATACTGAGATAAACGATGTGTAAAGGTTTTAAAATACGATTTAATTTGTATCAGATTTTGTTATGAGTATAGCAGACTGATGTCATAAAATCAATAGAGCCAAACAAATAGTGCATTACAAATAATATAGAACAAACTTTTATAGATCATATAATTTTTCAGAAAACGCGGCTGGTCAAGTAGTCAGTCTGAAGCATTTGCGCAGATATAGCGAACATCCAAAAGTCAAACGAATATGCCTCCGTTATTGGAATAAGCAAAAGCCAGGCTGTGCGCCTGGCCATTTTTTATTTCAAAAAGATTTCTGCGCTTAATGGGAGACCACATGGTTTGTAAGTTATTTTTGATTTGAGGGTGGTAAATATGTGGCTTTATCAAAAGCTGGTGATGTCAAAGTGGAAAATGTTAAGAAGGATAACAAGCATAAAGCAGGACGTGGTGGAAACCCAGTATTTGGTTTTTGGGATCGTAGTTGCAAGGATGCCTAATAGGATGAATATCAAGTGACATTTGCGTAGGAAATGGGCATTTCACAGAAATTTTGGAGGATATTTATGTCTATGATTGACTTTAACGTTCCTGCTTTTTGCGAACTCAGGAGCGCCAAGCCGCTGCAGCTCATCAAGGAAAACAAAGAACTGCGAGATGGTTTTTTTGCCTCTTTTCAGGCGATTGAAGCTATCTTCCACCGTGCGCAGCAGATGCTGGACGAGTTCTTCGCGGAAACGCGCCCAGCCGCACCCGACGGGTCTCCAGCCCGTCCCCAATTTCCCATCCCGGTCCGGGAAATCGCCAAGCACTGTAACTTCCTGCTCTATGAAACGGAGCTGGCGGACCTGGAGTCCATGGAGTCGGACGAGAGCGGTGGGCGCACCACCATCGCCCAGATGCAGATGCGGGAGCGGAGGCGGTGCGTATACGGAGATGCGCATCAGGAAATGGAGATTGCAGGCAGCATCGTCATCGACAAAAACCTGGGGGAAAACGCCAAACGCTTCGCCATCGCCCACGAGCTGGGGCATTATGTGTTGCGCACCCACAATCCAATCGGCCCTCTTTTTGTTGAAACCCCCTGTCCAGGCCCCTTTGCCTACGTGCCGGAAAAAGAGTTCCTCGCCAACGAGTTCGCTTATGCCTTACTGCTCCCATATTCCCTGGTGAATGAGCGCAAAAAGCGCTACGAACAGGAGAACCGGCACAGACCGCTGAGCTATATGGACTGGATTCAGGTATTGGAGGCAGAAGCGCAACTACCCATGCACCATATCATCCTGGCATACGAGGAAATCAAAAAGTGCCAGATAAGTCTTTAGAGATATTTTGAATTATGTGGAGCCAGAAAATAATAAAAGAGAAAGAGGTCTAATCGTGGGGCAATATGTAGTCACTTGTAATTTTGATGATGAAAGTTTGAAAAAACTTACACAGTTTTTTGATAAAATGGGTTGGGAGTGCTCCATCGGAAAGTCGCTCAGAGGAACGCCTGACGCAGTACAGCCGTTATTTCGATTCGAGATGTTTTTTGATGGAGCGTATCAAGGGGCCGGTTTGTTCCAGGAACTTGATAATCTATTTGAGCCTGCTGTATATCGAAAGCTGTTGAAACCGTTCAAGGACGAGCTGCCGGTTCCAATGGAGGTGACCCAACCTTGTAGCTTTTGGTTTACTGAGGCCGGTGTACAAAGATTTGGTTGTGCGATTGATGAAATCAACAAATGTGCGCTTGAGGTTGGGTGGGAAGTTAAATGCAGCGTTCTCTGGGTGCATGAGATAAATTATCTGTATGAGGATGAGTATCAAGTAGCGCTTGGAGAAGAGTTCATAAATATCGAAAACTTCGATAGTTTCTCCCGCACAGCAGACCTGCTTCTATACTAACTCGTGCTAAGGGGGGGCGTATTTATGAATACAGAAGTTATGTTCTCGTCCAGGGCCATGGATTGGGAAACGCCACAGGAATTTTTTGACCAGTTGGATTCTGAATTCCACTTCACCCTTGATCCCTGCGCTAACGAGTCCAATCACAAATGCGACCGCTATTTTACTGAAGTGGACAATGGGCTGACGCAGACATGGAAAGGGGAGACGGTCTTTTGCAACCCGCCATATGGTAGAGCAATCAAGGACTGGGTTAAGAAGTGTGCAGAAGAGGTTCACCACCCCGGCACAACTGTCGTATTGCTGATTCCGGCCAGAACTGATACGGCATACTTCCACGACTACATCTATCAGAAACCAAATGTGGAGGTTCGTTTTTTGCGCGGCCGAATTAAATTTGGAGATAGCAAAAACTCCGCTCCATTCCCCAGCATGGTTGTCATTTTTCGGTATTTGGCGAAATAGTTTACACAACGTGTCACATCCCATCGCTCTTACACGCCGCGATGCCGTCCACCAAGGAATGGTACAACTACAACACACAACAAGTCCGACCATGAGAGATACGAAGAATACATCGAGCAAATCTCCGGGGCATTTGCAGATATTGCAGGGATGGTGGGTGGGGTGGATTTGGGGCAAGAGAGGTCGCTCGAAAAATGCACCCGTTTGATGAGTGGAAGTGGTATTAACCACAAAATAGAATTTTTATCTATTATTACGAATACTTCGTAGCTTCTTTGTAGCATCCGTTGACACATACAGCATTTTTTTGGGGTCCCATGTATACCCAAACCCTTTAAGTATTCTTTTTGCTTCATCTTCTGACAAATCTAATTCTTGGGCCAAAATTGATGGATTCCATTCTTCTTCGCTTAGAATAAGTTTTATCCAAAAAAGTTCATTCACTTCTTGTTTTTGCCTCAACTTATTGTGGAGCCAATCTATAAAAACAATGGGAGCAGTTGCAACAGCAGCTATGCCTGTAATTGCTCCTGTTACGGTAGCAATCTGGTCAATAATAGGATATGCTTGTGTCCACCAATATTGGATATCTAATATTGGTTCACAACATTGGTAACAATTATTCGAAAAATTACTATCAGAAATGTTAATAACAAATCCTTGCGGCTTTTTAGTTTCTTCCGAATCGTTCATTTTAATTCCTCCACATAGTTGAAATTATCATTAGCCATCTACGGAATTATCACACCTATATTTTTAGTCTACTTCAAAAAGAACAAACAGTCAATATAAAACAGAACTTCTATCAAATTTAAGGAGGCGTAATGTTATGGGATATGTCTTAGTTGAAGCAACAAATATGGGAATTTACCCACCAGTGTTTTCAGATACACATGAAGTGGTCTATGATAAAATGCGGAAACGAATTGCAGAAATTCGAGGTGTCCCAGTATACGAAGTTCAGGAATCGCTCACTATCTGTAAAGATTGGGGGTGGGCTGAAAAGGATGGTGTATCTTACACATTTAGAATTTTCGAGGTTCCTACTCAGGTAAGCACCGACAAGGAAACAGTTTTTACACAATCTACGAGGTCTCGTTTTCACGAAGATGGCATATGCCCACTCTGTGGCAAAGAAATTGACTATGTGGGTGCTTATGAACATGACGATGACGGGGCGACTTTGGATTGGCAGTGCCCATCCTGTGGAGCAAGCGGGAAGGCCGGATACACTTTTGCATTCGACCAACATTATTGCATCCAAGATGGAGAAGGTAACGAGGTTGAATAAAACTTAGCTTTGGAAATAACGATAGCCCATATATTACGCAATTATTGTAACAGTCCAAAAATCTGTTGGCTCTTACATAAAGGATTGGAGGTACTACGATGGCAAAATCAGAAAATTTGTGGAAAAACTGGGTTAAAAATCAGCCGATTGATGATGACTCAATCAATAGATTGTTGGACTGGATGTCCGAGATAGCAGACAAGAAGAGCGCAAGCCAGAAGTTAACAGCAATGCTGTACGAGGCACAGGCTACCATCATCCGGCAAAACATGGAGATTAAGAAGTTACAAAAGCAAATTGCTGAGATTAATGGTGGCAAAATGGGTGATATTTACATATAAACATAAACTTTGGCGGTGAAACAATATTTGTATATGTGCCTATATTCAAAATAAACGATGTCTTGGTTGGACACACCGTAACGGAATTGTTGTTCTATAATTGTGGGGTTTACTATGGCAGAAGAGCTGCAGTTTTTCGTGTGCTTATAACGATAATGGCCATGGTAATGCGGCTGGGCCGCAGAGTTCCGTTGTGACCCGAATGGGAGTCTATCAAGGACGATGTCATGTACTCTGTCTGCAAGGCCAAGTTTACGCAGAACACCGACCTCCTCAAAAAGCTCTTGGATACCGGCGACGCAGAGCTCGTCGAGGGTAACACATGGGGAGACAGAGTATGGGGCGTCTGTAAGGGCGAAGGAGAAAATCGCCTTGGGAAAATCCTCATGAGAATCAGGGGTGAGATTCCAGAGGAACAGAAACAGAAGTAAGGCCGCCCAACAGGGTGATTTTTTCATAATCAGAATGGTTTTTGAGGTGAAACAATATGGATCTTATTCTTCTGATTATTCTTTTGGTTGTCTACTTCGCAATTAGAGCGAAGGCGGACTATCAATCCAGCAGGAACAGGGCGATACTCGCGCGGGAAGAGACGCTCAAAAGAATATGGATGCAGCGTGTGACAAATCGGACATTGGAGCAGGAGCTCAAAAGAAAAATATTCTCTACACAAGAAAGGGAGGAGCTGATAGGCGAGATTAGGAGGGACGGCTACAACGTTTCGAAAAGTGAGGAGCACAACCGAGAAAGCCTCATTCGTGCCATGATGGCGAAGAATGGGTATCTCCCGTATAATGACGCGCTTGGAAATACACTGATATCTTACGCAACGGAGAGCAACCGGCAGATTCTGCTTTGGTGCGATCATAAGCTGAGGGAGCAGGGCGTTCCCACGAGGCTTGTAAAAAGCATGGCGCCTTGTATGTATATGTGGGAGGTTTTGATTCGATAATTTGCCAAGCCGACAGTTTTGCGTGCGGTAAGAATGGTGGTGTTTGTTATTTCTCAGATTATTCAGTTCCCGCTGAAGTACAAAGCAGATGATAACATTGATGTTTCCAATGTACAGAAAAGCTGCCGGAAATTGAAGGCTGGACTTATTGCACCAGCCACAGATGCCGTTCAAAGTGAGCTTGCCAAGGAACACGCGGCAGAGCCTATTAAGAGCATGGATGACATCATCCGGGTCTCGCAGTTCCTGATTGAGCAGAAACGGTTCAGGGATAATATGCTGTTCATTGTAGGTATCAACTTCGGACTTCGTATCAGCGACCTTCGGTCTCTGCGGTTTAGTCATCTAATCAACGACGACTGCACATTCCGTGACAGGTTCCCCATTTTGGAGAAGAAAACCCGCAACACCAGAAAGCACCAGCGAAATCGGTACGTCACCATCAACACAGCGGTCGTTGAGGCGGTCACGCTTTATCTGGAGAACACAGAGGGCGTCCGCCTCAGCGATTATATGTTCCGCAGCAAGTCCAACAACGGTGTGAATGAGAACCGCCCCATCAGCAAACAGGCGGTGGACTCCATTCTAAAAGGTATTGCAAAGGACTGCGGCCTCGGAAACCGCATGGCGACACACACTCTCAGAAAGACGTTCGCTTACCACCAGATGGTGATGAGCGGCAACGACCCACGCAAACTGCTTTTGCTCCAAAAGATGTTCGGTCATTCATCTGCAGCTCAGACGCTGGACTACATCGGGATCACAAGCGAGGAGATTGACGAGGCCTATCGCAATCTTAACCTCGGCAGTACTGCGCACAACTACCTCGTTGACAGCGACATCAAAGAAAGTGAAATCTTGCCTGCGTAAAGGAGAACCCTATGATTGATGTTAAAATATATGTTTTTCTTGCGGCGAGTGTGGTATCTGCCAGGAGTTTGAATGGAGGTCTCGGGTCGCCCGAGAGTGTGGGGAGCCACTTCAGTTCGACCATTGCACTTGCGAAAAGGTAGGCGATGAGTATGTCTTTGGCAATTACGTTGAGTATCATCTGTATGGCCATGTCCACAACTCGTTCGAGTTCAACATGATGGAGCACGCTAAATTTCTCATGCAGGAATTGTACTCCCGCCCATGCCATATGTTTAACGCCGGCGCCATGATGCCCTGGATGGACTACACCCCAAGGACTTTGGATGAGATTGAGCTTCTCTCCAGCGGATGGCGTGAAGTGCCGTGTTGAAAAAATGACCCCATAGAAACCCTTGTGGCTCAGAGGTTTTTCGTGTGCTTGATATGGTATCTTAATGCTACTGATTAACAAAATGAAAAGGAGGGTGTCCAATGATTTACCTTGACAATGCGGCGAGCACGCAGATTGACCGTCGGGTCTTGGAGTCAATGATGCCGTACCTGACGACCCAATATGGAAACGCCGGTACACTGTATAAGTTTGGACGTGCGGCGAACGAGGCGCTGCAAAGCGCACGGGCGCAGGTATCCCACTTCGTGGGCGCCAGCAACGGCAGTATCATCTTCACGTCTGGAGGAAGCGAGTCCAACAACTTGGTGTTTCGGGGAGTGAAGGAGTACCTGAAACGGATTGGGCGGACACACATTCTGGTGTCCGCCGTGGAGCACGACAGTGTCCTGCGGGCTGCTGAGAGCCTCACCAAAGAGGGGCTTGATGTGGGGTACATCCCGGTTCAGGAAGACGGAAGTGTGTCCCTGACAGCCCTGGAGGGGCTCCTGCGGCCTGATACCGGGCTGATGTATGTCAACAATGAGACTGGCGCTGTGAACTCGGTCTGTGATATCGGGAGCCTGTGTATGAAGCATGGGGTACTGTTCCACACTGACTGTGTCCAGGCGGCGGGGTGCCACACCATCAACGTTGTGGAGATTGGATGTGACTTCCTCTCAGTGTCCTCCCATAAAATCCACGGCCCGAAAGGTGTGGGCGCTCTGTATGTAAAGGATATGACCACCATTACGCCGCTGATTTACGGCGGGGCTGAACAGGAGTATGGCCTTCGAGGAGGCACAGAGAATGTGGCGGGTATTGTTGGGTTCGGGAGAGCCTGCGAGCTTTCCGCTGCACAGCTCCAAGAGGACAAGACCTATGTGTCCAGCCTGAAGCAGAGGTTCGTGACGGAACTGACCGATGCCTTGAAAGAACGGGGAACGGGGGGTATCATCCATATCAACGGCGGATCCATTATGGCTCCCGGTAAGACAGTAAATCTCCGTATCGACGGAGTGGACAATGAGTCGCTCATTCTGATGCTGGACAACAAAGAGATTTGTATCTCCGCCGGTTCCGCCTGCCAGAGCCACGAGTCAAATCCAAGCCATGTGCTGACGGCGATGGGGCTCACAATGGAGGAGGCCGGGAGCTCTATTCGTGTCTCCTTCTCCAGAATGAACACAATGGAAGAAATTATCGAAGCTGCGCAGACCATCGCAGGTTTCATTGGCGTGCTTCGAGCACATGGTTTGAATTGGTAGGGGTGGTACTATGAGCGAGCCCAAATATCCAAAGGGTGAGCGTGTCTGGGTCGGTATCTACAACAGAGACCATGAGCTCATGTTCATCATAACAAGTAAAGAATCCTCCCGAGATTACTATTTCCTTTACGAGCTGGTTGACGGCCCGTTTAAGAAACTCGGGAGGGCTCGCTCTCCAAAAGAGCTGGAAGAAAAGTTTGAGGTTGACAAGTGGGTAGGGCGGTGACAGTTACGAATGAAGTTGTCTGATTTTGATTATGATTGCCTTCAGAAAAAACGCCTCGCTCATCAGGCTTCTCACCGCAAATGCGGAAGCAAAAGCAGACGCTGCTCCATGTCAACGGATCATATGACACAGAAGCAATGGAAAGAAAGGAATGGAAAAGTCGTGTCTGTGAATTTTGACAAACCCACAACGTGGGAGAACTTCAAGGAACTCTCCAAGGGTGTTCAGGAGGAGTATTTGCGGCATCTGGCGGAGACTTACAATGCCAACGCCACTAACCTGGCGGAGATGTTCGGTATGAGCGTAGCTACCGTCCGCCGTCATATCCAATCAGCAGACTTGGATATCAAATTCCGCGTTGGCCACTCCATGAACGCCGAGCAAAGGGACGCATGGGAGCGGTTCTTACATAGTGCTCAGGAGTGTATCGCGGTCAGCGATATGAAAGAGGAAGATAAGGCTGTCGAGCCTGCGCCTGCGTCGATGAAGATGAGTGAGTTTTCCCTCTGCTTCACTGGCCCCATCAACGTAGAGATGGTAGCGAACTCCCTGAGACATATTCTTGGCGATGAGGCCAACGGAGAGGTCAAAGTTGTGTGTAGCTTAACGGAACGCTGTTGAAAGGCTGGACCCAATGTGATACAATAAAAACAATTAGTTGAAGGAGGTGGGGCGAATGGAGTATGTAGGATGCAAGGATTTTGCATTTGATGTGATTGACGAGGCTTCGGAAAAATTCGGGGACTTGTATTCCATCAACGAGGAAAAATATAAGCGTCTTGATGAAATCTGTGGGCTTGTAGATGAACTCGTCCAGGGAATTGGTGATGAGTTTGGGTGCGACGAGGTGACCGTAGACGTTGACCCAATTACAAAGGAACTTATCTTTAATATCGTGTGCGATGAAATCATTTTGCAGCATGGGCGGACACACAAGTTCTTCACGCTGATGGAGCAGGTAGACTCGGTTCGATTCTCAAAGGCTGCGCCGGATAGCCTAAGAATTGAAATTGGTATATCAGGGCTTTGGCTTGGGGTGGGTGCGCATGAATAACGAGAGAAGAGACAAGCTGCGCGGGGCGATGAGAAAACTAACCGAAGTTCAATCAATCGTTGAGGTTGTCTGCGATAAAGAGGAAGATTGCCTTGATAATTACCCAGAGAATCTGCAAAGTACGGAGCGATATGAACAGACAGAGGATGCAGTAGACAACCTGAACGATGCGCTGGAAAAGCTGGAAGAGGCGAAGGAGCACATCGAAGCAGCTATAAGGTGAGGCCTACGACAATATTTTGGACGGTGGGCGTATCGATGAGCTCTACCCCAGGGAAATGTGGCGCAAGAAAAAGAAGAATCGGAGCCACGAGTTTCATGAAGAAGTACAGACCTTTGTCGGTAAGCGCGATTCCAGAAATGCGTTACGCATTATGATGGCAAAGCCCGGCCTGTACGGTGTGAGGGATATGGGCTGGGAAGTCTAAAAATCAGGGCGCTTGCACGCTCTGATTTTTTTCAGTCCTCAAACAGGTAGTCAGGCAGTTCAATCCGGCGGCCAAGGAGCACTTTACCGCAGACAGCTACAGAGCGGTCGCTGTCTGCGGCCACATACACATTAGAGTTCCTCAAGTCAGGGTTGGCCGAAACCAGGATAAGGTTCCGTTCACTATCCAGATAATACTGCTTGCAGTACATAGCGCCGTCAACACAGAAGATGCCGACATCCCCGATGGATAGTTCGGCGTCTTTTTGCACATAGACCATATCTCCATCATGGATGTAAGGCTCCATGCTGTTGCCCTGAATGTCAACAGCATAGTCCGCCACATCGGGAACAGAATCGTCCACTGGCATCATGCTGAAGTCAGCTCCGTCGAGAGGCACGGAAAACCCCGCCGCCGATGGCGAGGTGTAGTGCGGCATATACCGCGTAGCCTTCACTTCTTCAATGTTGATAATCTTTTTCGGATCAGAATCCCGATGGGCGGACGATATCCGTTCCGCTTCGATGGCGCATATGGCCTCCACGGCTTTTCTGCCGTGCAGGTCGAGCAGTTGGTAGTTCTTCAGCAGAGATTTCTCTGCAGGGGACAATACCAAACTCGTATTTGATACATTCCCAACATGGAAACCCATAAGTGTGTCCATTGACACGTTGAATGTGTGTCCAAGAGAGAGCAGCGCGTCCATTGCTGGTTTCTTTGAGTTCTTTTCCCAAGACCGGATTGCGACAACAGATACGCCGATGACAGAGCCAAGCTCTTTCTGTGTATACCCCCGCTCAAGGCGCAGGCTTTTCAGCCTTTGTCCAAAGTCCATAAACGACTCTCCAAAATTTCTACCAGCTTCCCTGTTGACAGGGGCACTGATTTGTGGTAGCATAATCGGAACATGCAAACAAGAGTTTCTTTTAATAACATAACACAAACTTTGGTTTCTGTCAATGAGAAAAACAGCGCACCGTCCAGCAGAAAAGGAAAGCCGACAGGACGGTGCGCCACCACCCACAAGAGATATATTGCGGGCGGTCACAGGTGACACTACTCACCTCTGACCGCCTGTAGTATAACACGCTCTGACGCATAAATCAATGGAGGTTTTTACTGCGGGATGAAAAAACAGGTATCTGTCAGAGAGTTGAAAGCGTACTGCGAAAGAAACTCGCCCAATCAGGTCACATACTACTCTGAAAATCAGGCAGGCGGCAAAGACACTTAAGGCTTCACTTTCAAGTTGTGTTGATTTCTGAAAATCCGAACCTGGTTTGCCTGAAGTCCGGTGCAAGCAGCGTCTGTTTCAACGAGGTGCGGTTTGCCGAGATAGACACCGAATCCACAGTGCTGGGGACGGTCTTGACCCTTTATTGCGGCAATTCCAAGGCATTAAAGCCCAGTGAGACCCACATTCTCATCATGGCTTAAAAATTTTTCATGTATTTTATTTTATTGAGTTGACAGGGATGCCATGGATATGCTATACTCCAACCATCAACACAACAGAAGTGAAGGAGTACAGCGCAAGATGAAGACCCAGAGTAAGAAGAACACCTACCGCATCGGCGAGGTGTACTATATGAAGTTCGAGGGCTCCGGTAGCGAGCGGAACGGCTGGCGGCCGGGACTGGTGTTCCAGAACAACGTAGGTAACGCCCATAGCCCCAACATCATCGCCCTGTCAATCACAAGCGCCCAGAAGAAACTCTTCCAGCCCACCCATGTTTTTGTGAAGGCGAGTGATAGTGGGCTGAGGCTGGACAGCGTTGTCCAGTGTGAGAACCCAGAGCGTATGTCCAAGGCTCGTATTGGGGCTTACATCACCACCCTGCCCGAGAGCTATATGAAGCAGATAGCGGCGGCAAGCCTGCTGGCCACCTCCGCAATTTCCTACTTGGATATGGAGTTCCTGACTTCCGTTTGGAAGAAGGCGGTTGCGCTGAACAGCGCTGTACCGGCATGACTACATAAACTGTAGGAGGCGTGTCATGTACAACAACGAGTTGAAAACCAGGTTCATCAGGGACTATACGCAGAGCATCAATACGGCAAACGTGGCGACCACCGTGTTTACGGCGATGGAGCCTTTCGAGGAGGCTTGGCAAGCAGACCTGTGTACCAAGACTGCGGAGGAGCTGCAGCCCGTTATTGACAAAGTTGTAGCTCTTCGGTTCAGGAGTCAGTGGATGTCGTTGAATATCCTCAAGGAGTACGTCAGGTGGTGCATGGCGATGCGGGTTCCCAGCGCTTGCGACGGGATGCTCCGCATTACCGCTGCTGGGCTGGATAAGGTGAAGCGCCAGATGGTGTCCAGCCCATTTCACCTCCAGCAGTATCTGGATGCGGTTTTCAGCAAAGAGGAAGACGAGATGTTGGACAATCTATATCGCTGCTACTACTGGATGGCTTACGGTGGAATCCAGGACGACGATGTTCTGTCTGTCAAGGTATCCGATGTCAACTTCACGGAGATGTGCATCCAGTATGGTGATACCAGCGCTCCCATCTACCGTGAAGCGTTGCCCGCATTCCATAATGCTGTTGAGCTGACGAGTTTTTTGTACAGGCACCCGAATTATGCCAAGCCTATCCGGCGGGACAGGATTCCGGGCGACACGCTGATCCGGGGATACCGCCCGATAACGGATATAAAATATTTCCGCTCCAATATGTCGCATCTTTCAGCGGATGCCATCAAGCAGGGCAAAACAGAGATGCAACTGAGTTTCAACCGAGTCTGGATGTCTGGACTTTTTTATAGGATGTACGAACGCGAGCGGGCAGGCCTGTCGGTTGATTTCACCGGTATTGCCGCCACGCTTATGGCTGGCAATACCTACGTTATCAAGGGCCGTACTAAAATTGAGCACCGGCAAAGACAACGTGGCCGGGACTATATGGAGGACTATCAGCGTTGGAAGCTGGCGTTTTCTATCTGAGCTCGAAGGTTAAGAGAACCCGCTGGTCGGGGTTCTCTTTTTTGCGTATTAACACAATTAAATGTGTTGCAATGCGCGGAGGCGCTCAGTAAAACCTAAACCGAAAGGAGGGCAGTAAGGTGGACTGTGAATAAAGATTATTGCGATGGAAACTGCATATGGGCAGCTGTTGCAGAGCAGAAATAAGCGAAAGTGATTGGAAAACAAAAAAGTGAGGTGTAATAATGGCCGAACAGGCACAACTCAATATTTATCAGAAGCTGGCCAAAATCAGGGAACAGGTTGAGGTCATGCGGAAGAACAAGAGCGGGTACGGGTATACATACGTCTCAGAAGACGAAATTCTCGCAAAAATCCAGGTCTTTATGAAGAAATACCACCTGTCTCTGATTCCCCACATCGTCGGCGGCACAACCAAGGTCGTACCGTACCCCTACAAGAAGACCAAAACCACCAAGGGCGGCGAGTTCTACGAGGAGAACGCCAACGAGGTGCTGGTCAACGCCGATATGACCTGGACGTGGATTAACGACGACAACCCGGAGGAAAAGGTCGTCGTTGGCTGGGCCCTGGTTGGTCAGCAGGCGGATGCATCCCAGGCGTTTGGTTCCGGTCTGACCTACGCCGACAGGTATTTCCTCCTCAAGTATTTCAATGTCGCCACCACGAACGACGACCCCGACGCCCACCGCAGCAAGCAGAAGGCGGCCGAGGTGGCAGAGGACAAGATGATTGCCGAGCAGATTATCGCCAGGTTTGACGACCTGGTGAAGGTGTTCCTCAAGGAGAACGGCGACAAGTCTGACGAGGTGAAGAAGTTCGTGTCCAAGTACGTCAAGGGCGGCAACTATTTCGCCATTACGGAGTCTGCACTGGCGGCGAAGCTGCTGGCCGACTTCAAGGAAACTTTTGGGATTAAGGAGTGATGTAAGATGGGATTCCGTACAGGCGCTTATGCAAAGGTGTGGGAGGTCACCCCGATGAGTGACACCAGCACCAAGGTTCGTATGTCCGTCAGCCGCAAGAACAAGCAGTCTGGCGAGTACGAGCAGGATTTCTCCGGTTTCGTCCTGGCGATTGGCACCGCCGCCGCCCACAAGGCCGCTGGCCTGAAGGAGGGCGACCGCATCAAGCTGGGCGATGTGGATGTGTCCACCAAGTACGACCGTGAGAAGAAGGTTACATACACCAACTTCAAGATGTTCTCCTTCGAGGCTGAGAATGGAAGCGATTCCTCTGGCGGCTCAGGCGCCAGCACCGACCCCCAGCCCACCGTTGACGAAGGGGAGCTGGACGATAACCGGCTCCCGTTCTGATAGGGGTGGCCCATGGGAGATATCAGTTACGCACCGCTCATTGAAGACATGGTGTGGAGCTACTCCCGTGTCAAGGCTTTTTATGACTGCCCTTATCGGTGGTATCTGAAATACATTTGCAAACTTCACGGCAAAGATATGTTCTTCTCCGACTATGGCTCGTTCGTCCACAAGCTGATTGAGCTATACTATCGAGGGGAGAAGACACAGAGCCAGCTTTGCGATATGTATCTGCAGGAGTTCAAAAGCCGTGTCAAAGGACACGCTCCAGGCCAGAAGGTTTTTGCGAACTACTTCAAGAGCGGCCTCAACTACCTCAGAAACTTCACTCCGTTCCCATACAACATGATTGCGGTCGAAAAGTGGGTGGACTTCTCGATGGATGGCATCCCATTCATTGGATACATCGACTTCCTTGGGGAGAAAGATGGGGATCTCTACGTCGTAGACAACAAGTCGAAAACGCTAAAGCCGAGAAGCACACGGCTCAAGCCGACCAAGACCGACGAAGAACTCGACGACTACTTGAGACAGCTCTACATCTACTCTGTGGCAGTTGAACAGGAGCTTGGCAAAAAGCCAAAATACCTCTGTTTCAACTGCTTCCGGGAGCAGTTTCTCATCGAGGAGCCCTTCCAGGAAAAGGCGTATGCCGAAGCCAAGCGGTGGCTGTCCGAGAGCGTGGCTGAGATTACGAAAGAGACTGATTTCAGGCCGGATATCGAGTATTTCAGGTGTACTTACCTCTGCGAGATGAACGGCCATTGTGAATATTACAAGCTGTCACAGAAGAAGAGGTGAGTTATGAGAGCAAGTGAAGACATCGCAAGGGTGGACAGCGAGGCTGGCATCATCGCCACGCTTTTCCACCACCCCGACTATTCGTTCTACTCAGAAGACCTTCTCCCCAACCACTTCACCAACAAAGAGAACCGATACATATACCAGGCGATTTGTTCCCTGGCGAGGGAGGGCATCACCACGGTTGACCCCTACAATATCATCCAGTCCCTCAGCTCCTCCGAGGCCACACGGCATCTTGCCGATGAACTGAGCGTGGAACAGCTCTACACTTTTATGGAGAACAGCGATTCCATTGCCCGCAACTCGGTTGAGGAGTACACGCTGCTGGTCAAAAGCGTTTTGGACGCCGCGTTCCGGCGGGACACCTACCAGCAGCTCAAAGAGTGCCAGCGGCTCTGCATCCAGCCGTCAGGTGGCAACATCGAGCAGCGCATCTACCGGATGCTGGACGATGTGATGATGGAGTTCTCGGCGGCCAACGAGGTTCCGCCCTACCGTGAGGTTGTGGACAAGTATTGGGAGGAGATTGAGAGTAGACAGGGCAGCGGATTTGCTGGTATTCCCTTCAAGTTCCCGGCACTCAACGAGTACGCCACCATCGAGCGCGGCGAGCTGTTCATCTTCGGCGCAGAGCAGAAGCAGGGCAAGAGTATGATGCTCTTGAACTGCGCCGTAGACCTTCTCAAGCAGGACTACGCAGTCCTGTATCTGGACAGCGAGCTGAACACCAGATTGTTCACCGCTCGTATCCTGGCGCACCTGACCGGCATCGAGTATAAGCGCCTGACCTCGGGGAACTACTCCCCGGAGGAGCGGGGGCGCATCATGCAGGCCAAAGAATGGCTCAAAACCCGCAAGTTCACCCACATCTATATCCCCACGTTCGATCAGCAGAGCATCTACACCGCCGTCAAGAAGGTGCGGCACACCCAGGGCCTTGATGTCCTGATCGTGGACTACTTCAAGGGCAAGGGTGAGGGCGACGCCTTCGACAGCTATCAGGAGCTGGGCCGGTTCGTGGATATGGTGAAGAATCAGATTTGCGGCGATATGAACATCGCAGGAATCGGGGCGGCACAGGCCACGGTCACAGGTAAACTGGCCGACAGCGCCAAAATCGCCCGGAACGCCTCCACGATTGCGATGATAACCGACAAAACGCCGGAGGAAATCGAGGCCGACGGCGCAGAGTGCGGGAACAAGAAGCTCCGCGTCACAGTCAACCGCAACGGGATGCAGATGACGCAGGACGAGTACATAGACCTGCTGTTTGATGGCAACCACATCAGCTACGAGCAGGCAAAGCAGCATATCCCACAGACACCCTTTTAATTTTGGGAAAATAAACACAATTAAATATATTACAGAGTGAAAGGAGGAGACGGCGTGGAACTGTCTGAGCTGATAGAGTCGATTGACATCCTGGACTATATCTCGCAGTACACAGAGTTCACAGAGAAAAACGGAGAATATTGGGCTTTATCTCCATTCAAAGAGGAAAACACGCCGTCCTTCTCCGTTCGCAGAGAGGAAAACACCTTCTACGACTTCTCATCCGGTATCGGCGGCAACGTTCTGACGTTCGTTCGGTACTATGACAAGTGCGGCTACCAGAAGGCCATCGAAAAGCTGAAAAAGTACGGCGGATACGATGGCACGGCGATACGCCACAAACGTCTGGCGGCCGCAGAGGTCGCAAAACGCTTCGCTCCGCCCCAAAAGCCCCTAAAACGGGCCAAATTAACGATTTTTCCAGATGACTACATGGAACGGTATGAGCGCAGAGCGGACAAATTGGCCGTTTGGGAGCAGGAAGGCATCTCCAAGGCATCTTTGGAGCGGTTTCAGGTGCGATACGATAGTTTTTCTAACAGACTGGTCTATCCGATACGGAATCCAGACGGAAAAATTGTCAATGTGGGCGGCAGAACGCTGGAAAAGGACTGGAAAGAGAAAGAACTGCGAAAATACACCTACTTCATGTCATGGGGTGAGTTGAAAACCATCTACGGGTTTGCTGAAAACCTCGATTACATAAAAAAACAAGGCGAAATCATCCTTTTTGAGGGTTGTAAGTCGGTTCTGCTGGCTGATACATGGGGAATCCACAACGCTGGAGCCGTCCTGACCTCCCATTTGAACCCAAATCAGATGAAACTGCTGATAAAGCTCGGTTGCAGGGTGGTTTTTGCGTTAGACAAGGACGTTTCCATACGAGAAGACCACAACATCAGCCGCTTGAAGCAGTTTGTGAATGTGGAATACATCTGGGACGGCGCTGGACTCCTTGACGAGAAAGACGCTCCAGTAGATAAGGGCCTGGACGTGTGGAAAAGACTCTATGAAGGGAGACTATCATGGCGGTAAACAGACCCACATCGTATTTTCTGTACCATGTCCATTCAGATTTAAGCCTGCTGGACTCCTGCACAGACTTCCTCGAGTATGTTGACCTCGTGAAAGCGGCTGGCGGCACAGCAATCGCCTCCACCGAGCACGGACTCCCGAGAGGCTGGATTTCCAAGAAGCTGTGCTGTGACAAAGCAGGGCTGAAATTCATCCACGGAGTTGAGATTTACCTCACGGAGCAGCTCGAACCCAAGGTGAGGGATAACTACCATACAGTTTTGCTCGCCAAGAACGAGGCTGGCATCCGGGAGCTCAACAAGCTGGTAACTGTCTCCAGCGACGCCGAACATTCTTACTATACCAACCGTATCTCCTTTGAGGAGTTCCTTGGTATTTCAGATAATATCATCAAAACCAGCGCCTGTCTGGCAAGTCCGCTCAATAAGCTCAGCGAGGACAACCCCTGGTATGAGAAGCTGCTCCAGCAGTACGACTACCTGGAGGTTCAGCCGCACGACCATCCCGAGCAAATTGAGTTCAACAAGCGGCTTGCGCGGCTCTCCAGGGAGTACAACATCCCCCTGGTGGCGGGAACAGACACCCACAGCTCCACCAAGTACAAAGCGGAGTGCCGTGGCATCCTGCTGAAGTCCAAGCGCAAGTCATACGGCGACGAAGACGCCTTCGACCTCTCCTATAAAACGGCGGGCGAACTGCTGAATATGTTCGCCAAGCAGGGGGCTCTCACAGAGGAAGAGTATTGCGCCGCCATCCAGAACACCAACGAGATCGCGGCGGCGTGTGAGGACTTTAAGCTGGACAGTTCCATCAAGTACCCCATTCTGTACGGCTCCCAGGAGGAGGACGAGAGAATTTTTGAGGCCAGAGCCTGGGAATCTCTCGAAGATAAGCTCAACTCCGGTGTGATTCCTCGTGAGCAGGAGGCAGCTTTCCGTTCCGCCATCGAGGAGGAACTTCGAGTTTTCAAGAAGCTGAAGATGAGCGGGTTCATGCTCTCCATGTCCGACCTGATTCGCTGGTGCAAGGAAAACGGGATGGCCATTGGTACGGCCCGTGGTAGTGTGGGCGGATCAAGAGCGGCCTATGTCACCGACATCATCGACCTGAACCCTGAGACATGGCATACCGTGTTCTCCCGGTTCTGTAACGAAGACCGGCAGGAAATCGGAGACATCGACGTAGACGTGGTCTACGACGACCGCCCGAGGATTTTCGAGTACATCACCAGCCGGTTTGGGGCGGATAAGACGGCTCGTGTAGCGGCCTACGGCACATTGGCGGACAAAAGTGTGATTGACGAGGTTTGCCGGGCGTTGGCAAGCACGGTTGATAAGGAGAAATACTCCGTCGCAAGAACCAGTGAAATCAAAAAGGCGTTTGTGGAGAACCCGGAAGCCGCGAGAAAGAAGTATCCAGAGGTTTTCTACTACTACGACGGACTTGCAGGCACAAGGGTTTCTCAGTCTGTCCATCCGGCGGGCATGGTCATCAGCCCAATCACACTGGACGACAACTATGGAACCTTCTCCAAGGATGGAGAGATCTGTCTGCTCATGGATATGGACGAGGCTCATGAGGTCGGGGCGGCAAAGTACGACTTCCTTGCCCTGAAAACCGTCAAGGTCATACGGGACACCTGCAATTATATCGGCATCCCGTATCCGCAAACACACACAGTCAACTGGAACGATGAGAACGTCTGGAAGGATATGTGCAACAGCCTGACGGCCATCTTCCAGTTTGAGAGCTCGTTTGCCGCAGACTGCTTCAAGAGGTTCCAGCCCTCCAGCATCTTTGATATGTCTTTGGTCACAGCCTGTATCCGGCCCTCCGGGGCGTCGTACCGTGACCAACTGCTGGCACGAAAGCAGCACCACAACCCATCCAAAATCATCGACGAGCTTCTGGCAGATAACCTGGGCTACCTGATGTATCAGGAGGACACCATCAAGTTTCTCCAGCAGATATGCGGACTGTCCGGGAGCGAGGCCGACAACATCAGACGAGCCATCGGGCGAAAGCAGAAAGACCGGCTGGACGCCGCCCTCCCGTCTATTCTGGAAGGGTACTGCAACAAGTCCCCGCAGGAACGGAGCGTAGCGGAGGCGGAGGCGAAAGAGTTCCTCCAAATCATCGAGGACAGCGCTTCATACCAGTTCGGTTATAACCACAGCGTCGCCTACTGCCTCCTGGGGTATCTGTGCGGGTACTTTCGCTACTATTACCCGATGGAGTTCATTACCGCCTTCCTCAACAACGCACAGAACTCCGATGACACCAACAACGGCACCGAGCTGATGAAGCTCTATGGTGTGAAAATCTCTAATCCTAAATGGGGCGTGTCCAGAGGCGGGTATTTCTTCGACAAGGACAACCGCACCATCTATAAAGGGATGAGCTCCGTCAAGTATATCGGAGAAGCGGTCGCAAACGAGCTGTTTGAGCTGTCTAAAACCGGGAAGTATGACTGCTTCATGGACTTATTGATGGATTTAGAGCAACACACCAGCCTGGACTCCAGGCAGTTGGAGCGTCTCATCAAGATTGACTTCTTCGAGGAGTTCGGGAACCAGCGTGAGCTGTTCAAGATGGTCGATTTGTTCAACCTGTTCAAGAAGGGGCAGGCCAAGCAGATTAAGAAGTCTGTTGTAGACGGTACACCCCTTGAGGATATCGTCAAGAAGTACGCCGTTGGCGTGACTCGTTCCGGCGGGGAGGCAAAGAGCTACACTTTGCTGGATGTCATGGCCATCCTTCGTGGCGCTGAAGAGGCCGTTCGTGCGCTCCATTTGGAAGACCTGAGCGACATTATCAAGGTTCGCAACTTCTGCGATGTCATGGGTTATATCGGCTATACGTCGAACAAGCCGGAGGACAGGAAGAAGCTGTATGTTACTGGCGTAAAGCCTTTACATAGAAAACGTGACGACAAGCTATTTGGCTACAGTCTGTTTACCAAGTCCATCGGAAGCGGGGTAGAGAGCCGTTTCACCGTGTTCTGCAGGGTCTACGATAAGTGCCCGGTTCAGGAGGGCGACATCATCTTCTGCAAGAGCTGGGAGAGAGACGGGTCTTACTTCAGAATGTTGGACTACGACAAAATTTATTGAAAGGAGCCGTGTGCAATGAAGTGTATTGTTTGCGACAAGTGCAAGGAAATCATCAAGAACCCCCGGCTGGTCAGGGTGATTACCTGTGCCCGCCCCCTGAGAGCGCCTATGTCTATGGAAGGTGGCTGTGTGGTCGGAAAGCCCGGCTATCGCGGCAATGACCGCCAGCAGAACGACATTTTCTGGGAGAAGGAGATTTGCGATACCTGTCTGGGGAAGCTGGAGGCGTTCTTCGAGGATGAGGGCGGCGGAGGCGCCACCGAGCCCGATCCCCCCGATACTCCTGACACTCCCGACGTTCCTGATGTTCCCGGCGGCGGGGACGAGCCCGGCGGCGAGACACCCACCGACCCGGATGCAGGCGAGGAAACGCCCATACCATGAAGTATATAAAAGACAGGTTTTATAACCGAAAAAGAGGAGGTGTTAGCTTGCCAGAGGCAAAGGTCTGCAATATGTGTGGCAAGGAACTTGATTTCTTTGACCTCCAGCAGGACTTCACGATACATAAGCAGGTCTGCTACGGCAGTATCCATGATGGCGACCATGTCAATCTCAAGCTTTGCTGTGAGTGCTTTGACAGGGCGGTAGCAGACTGCAAAGTTTCTCCGATTGAGGGTCGAATATACATCAGACCCGATGTCCGTCCGGTAGAACCACCAAGATACACGTTCACCTGGGGTGAACCAGGTTGGAGCGCCATAGAAGAAAGCATCCTTGCTGGGGTCGATGGAATGATTCGGGAAAGCATCGTCAGCACCGTCATGGGGGCCGAAACGCCAACCAGCTCGGGAACCAAAAAGCGCGTAAGGCAAAAGAAGCTCACCCCAGAGGACACCAAAGAACTGGACGAGTTTTTGGGAAGCTTCAAGATTCTGGAGTCAGCAACGTAAGAAAACAAACCAGCAAACCCAGAGATGGGCCCGGAGCCTCATAAGCTTCAGGGCTCTTTTCTCTTGGACAGTAGAGAGGTATAACAATGCGAAAATTCACTATCTTCTTGCTGGCGGCAATTATATGCGTTTCCATCTGCGGATGTAATAACGCATCCGCTCGGGGAGAAATGGCTTATACAGCCATCAAGAATGAAAATGAAGATGCGGGCGTCGTCGAGACTGCTCTGCGGTACGACGATGATACGGATGCGTTGGAGACCGCTCCCATCGTAGACGAGACAAACTATATGGCCATTATGTGCGAGTGCTGCCTGACTGGCGATGTCGAACGTGGCCGCATCGCAGAAAATGAGCGAAATAATAAGATTGACGCCAATAGTCTGAGCGAATCCAAAATCAGCTTTGACGACCTGTACGAGCTCTCCAAGGTCATCACCTCCGAGGCCGGTTCTGACTGGCTCCCTATGGAGTGGAAAATGATGGTGGGCGAGGTCGTACTGAACCGTGTCGCATCCGTAGAGTTCCCCAACACGGTTTTGGAGGTCATTCATCAGAAAGGGCAGTATTCAGGAGCAAGTAAGCTCAAGAATTTGACCCCGTATGAGAGCTGTGTGGAAGCGGCGGCCAGACTGCTGGGTGGTGAACGTCTTATCAACGATATTTCAGTTGTGTTTCAGTCCAATCACCGGCAGGGGAGCGGTACATATCTCGAGCTGTATGACAGTTACCTTGGCTATACCTATCTGTGTTATAGCGAACATCCCGAATACTACGAGAATCAGTAAATAAGGAGGGGCTATGGAAGCTTTCCTGAACAGGATTGACGGCATCGACGATGCCATCATTTCAATGTTCTTATCCAAACGAACCATCACCAGGGAGTTGGAGCTGGACGTGCGCAATGAGACGCTCGCTCACTCCAATCTGGCCTTCGATGGCAGGACGCCCTTCGGCGCCCTTAACGGAATGTCTGAAAAGCTCAACGACTGGCTCAAGCGCCTGTTCAAATGGGGCGTCAGGCACTACACGATGCTTCGGTTCATCGACCTGTCGTTCACTGTGTACGGATTACATAGAGGCGGGCAGGATGACCTGGATTCACACGCCATGCGGATGCAGAACCGCATTATCCGCTCATCCACCAGACTGGCTGATTTCAGCAAGGGAGAGATGTCGTCCTTCTACCGGGGCAAAATCATCCCGACGGACGTTGCGCTGGCTGCTCTCGGCATCGTCACACCCGATGAAATCGAGTATGATGGTCAGACCTATGTCCGGGCGGCCAACGGATACATCCTCAAGGGGATGGAGAACAACAGGGACGCCAAGCGTGGGCTCTATATGCTGTCTATCCCTTCCAACTTCATCTTCAGGATTACGCTCACCGAGTTCGCCCATGTGTTCAAAGAACGCAACAAGGAGGGCGCGGCCAATCCAGAGGTGAAAGAAGCCGTGGAAAGCATGGCCTCCCAGCTCAGCAGCGCCACGCTGGGATTTGTCAGCAGGGAGTTACTGACAAGCATCAGGAACTGAGGCTCCTTATGAGGGAGCCGTTTATAGTGGTAATCCTGCCGGTCTTCCTGCTGATACTCATCTTCAGCTCATCGACTTCATATGAGAATAAGCACAACGGAGGTTAGAAATGAAGGTAATTTTGATTTCCGGCAAAGCGAGACACGGTAAAGACACGACCGCCAGGTTCCTCAAAAGCGCTCTTGAGGCAGACGGGTACTCAGTTTTGGTCGCACACTATGGAGACTTAGTGAAGTATGTCTGTAAGACGTTCTTCGGTTGGAACGGTGAAAAGGACGAGTACGGGCGGACACTTCTGCAGAAGGTTGGCACTGACGCAATCCGAGCGAAACGTTCCGACTACTGGGTTTCCTTTATCTCCGACATCATGGAGTTTTTCCCCGGAGAATGGGACTACGTCCTGATTCCTGACTGCCGGTTCCCAAACGAAGTGGACTATATCAAGAACGCTGGGTTCGATGCGGTACATCTCCGCATTGTTCGGGAGGGGTTCGTGAGCCCGCTGACACCGGAGCAGCAAACGCATCCGTCTGAGACGGCGCTGGATAACACCCCCGCCGACTACTACATAAAGAACAACGGGGCTGTCTCAGACATGGGCAAGGCCGTGATTGAGCTTTTGGTTGAGCTCAATGGCTCACATCAAACCACTTTTTGGGAGTGTGAGTCATGAACCATATTTTTTAAGCCAGATGATGTCTGGCGGAACATTTTCCTATAAAGGAGGTCGAGCATTATGGTTGTCATCAAAAGGGACGGCCGAGAGGTCAGCTTTGACAAGACCAAGATTCATGATGCGGCATACAGAGCCTTGTGCGAGGTTGACCGTCTTCACCCTATCGAAAACAAGGAAAACATAGCCGAGCGGCTGGCCAACAGGCTTGCGTTCAGGTACAAGAAGCTCCACCGGGCAATCTCCGTGGAGGAGATTCAGGACGGTGTTGAGACCGAGCTGATGGAGGAGGGCGTCTACGCCGTCGCCAAAGCATACATCAAGTACCGCTACGAACACGAGCTTCTGAGGAACGCCAGCACGCTGGATGGGAAGGCTCTCTCCATCGCCGACAACGTCAACGAAACGGTCATCCAGGAGAACGCCAACAAGAACCCCGCAATCCTGTCCACCCAGCGCGATTACATAGCGGGCGAGTTGAGCCGGGACATCACCAACCGGCTCCTTCTGCCGGATGAAATCACTAAGGCGCACGAGGAAGGCATCATTCACTTCCACGACAGCGACTACTACCTCCAGCGTATGCACAACTGTTGCCTGGTCAATCTGGAGGATATGCTCCAGAGCGGCACGGTTATCTCCGGCACCCTGATTGAGAAGCCGCACTCCTTCAGCACGGCGTGTAACATCGCCACCCAAATCATCGCCCAGGTCGCCTCCAACCAGTACGGCGGGCAGTCCATCTCCCTTGCGCATCTCGCACCCTTCGTGGATGTCTCCCGGCAGAAGATTCGCAAGGAGGTTGAGGAGGAGTTCAAGCTGATCCACAACATGATTTATCGTGGGGAGCTGGTAAACTTCTCCGAATCCGCCAAGGCGGCGGCCATCGACGAGGTGACAGAGGGCCGCGTCCGCGAAGAAGTCAAGCGCAGTGTCCAGACCATCCAGTATCAAGTCATCACGCTGATGACAACAAACGGACAGGCTCCGTTCATCACTGTGTTTATGTACCTCAATGAGGTGAGCGACCCTCAAACCAAACACGACCTCGCCATGATTATTGAGGAAACCGTGAAGCAGCGCATGGAGGGCGTGAAGAACGAGAAGGGCATCTGGGTTACTCCCGCCTTCCCAAAGCTCATCTACGTGCTGGAGGAGGACAACATCGAGCCCGGTACGCCCTACTACTACCTGACCGAGCTGTGCGCCAAGTGCTCCGTCAAGCGTCTTGTGCCTGATTACATCAGCGAAAAGAAGATGCTGGAGAACAAGGTGGACGCCAACGGCGACGGCCACTGCTACACCTGCATGGGATGTCGCTCCTTCCTGACACCCTATCTGGACGAGAACGGTAAGCCCAAGTATTATGGCCGCTTCAACCAAGGGGTGGTCACCATCAATCTCCCGGATGTCGGGTTGTCCGCTGGCGGCGACTTCGACAAGTTCTGGGATATTTTTGATGAGCGCCTGGAGCTGTGCCATCGTGCCCTGCAACTCCGCCATGAGCGGCTGGTCGGGACTCTCTCTGACGCATCACCCATCCACTGGCAGCATGGTGCTTTGGCCCGCCTGAAGAAAGGTGAGACCATCGACAAGCTCCTCTACAACGGATATTCCACCATCTCTCTGGGCTACGCTGGTCTGTATGAGTGTGTCAAGGCCATGACCGGCAGGAGCCACACTGACCCCGAGGCCAAGCAGTTCGCGCTGGATGTCATGCAGTACATGAACGACAAGTGCAAGCAGTGGAAGGCCGATGAGAATATGGACTACAGCCTGTATGGGACGCCCATCGAGTCCACTACCTACAAGTTTGCCAAGTGCCTCCAGAAGCGCTTCGGCGTCATTGAAGGCATCACAGACAAGGGTTACATTACCAACAGCTACCATGTCCATGTGACTGAGGAAATTGACGCCTTCACCAAGCTGAAGTTCGAGGCAGAGTTCCAGCAGCTCTCTCCGGGCGGCGCCATCAGCTACATCGAGATTGCCAACCTGTCCGACAACATTCCGGCCGTCATGACCGTGCTGCAGTACATCTATGACAACATCATGTACGCCGAACTCAACACAAAGTCCGATTACTGCCAGTGCTGTGGCTGGGACAAGGAGATTGAGATTGTCCAGAATGAGCATGGCAAGCTGATTTGGCGCTGTCCGAACTGCGGCAACACCGACAAGAACAAAATGAACATCGCCCGCCGCACCTGCGGCTACATCGGTCTGAACGACTGGAACCAGGGCCGAACGCAGGAAATCAAAGAACGCTATGTTCACCTTGGAGGTGGTGAATGAATTACGCATCCATCCGCAACAACGACATCGCAAACGGAGAGGGAGTTCGAGTCTCCCTCTTCGTGAGCGGTTGCCACTTCCACTGTCCAGGGTGCTTCAATCCTGAAGCTCAGAGCTTTGAGTACGGAGAGCGGTTCGACTCGAAAGTGGCGGAGCGGATTGTGCAGATGGTGTCGGAGCCAACTATATCCGGGTTGTCCATCCTCGGGGGAGACCCGCTGTGTCAGGACGATGCCGGATTGATGATGTTATCTATGCTATGTAACCGGGTGAGATACAAAGGGAAGACGGTGTGGCTGTGGACCGGCTACACCTGGGAGGACATATTCTCTCTGCCGTGCCGAGACATTCAGCACCAGTATCAGAAATTTCTGGCAGCCGACTGCGATGTGGTTGTAGACGGCCAATTCAAACAGGAACTGGCTGACCGGAAACTGGTTTGGCGTGGTTCCGCAAATCAGCGAGTCATTGACGTACAGGCCAGCCTTCGGGCTGGGCAAATAATTGCCTTTTTGTAATCAAAGCACGTAATTTAAAACGATTATTCAAAATCAAAATTCTTCTTGCATTGTGCTGAACGTTGTTATATAATGTCGAATCGGTTGATTTCGGCCGAATTGGAGCGTTCTGATTCGGCACGTTTTGTAGCTTTGGGAGGGTATAATGTGGGGAAAGGATATTCAAAGAATGTGGGGAAAGGATATTCAAAGTTCGGGAAAGTGCTTCGGTGGCTATTTTACGGAGTTATTCTGTCGTGCGTTCCATTTTTAGTAGCCGCTGCGTATGAGTGGTACATAGGATATAACTTTAATGTATTAAAAGTTGAATATTTGCCTGGTTTTGTGACTATAACTTTTTCTGTGGCAGCAAATGCTTGTGGATATGCAACGGATAGAGAGAAATCATCTGAATGTCCGAGCTTTGAAAACATTAAGCCGGTGTTTTTGTTTTTGGCGATTGTATCGCTGTGCGCCTGCCTACTATTTTATTCATGGATCCTTGGTGATGAAAGGCGCACTTTTCCGGTCGATATGGGAAACAGCGTTGAAACATCGCCCACGTATGTGCTTGAATCGAGAACAGATGGAGAAGCAAATATTGTAAGTGACTCGGAGTCAAGCGAAGCAGAAATGAGTATTAGAACGAATAGAGCAATGGTTATTGCAATAATTGTAGCAGGAGTTCTTACAGTAAATATCATGATAGGGGTTATTATCGAATGCTTCTCGTTGGATACAAGAACGCCAAGTAGCGCTGAGGCAGACAAAAATGATACAAAAGATGACGCGGGAAAATCAATATAGGAGAAGGTTTGCAAAATGTCAGATGCCAAGAAGAAAAAAATACCGATCAGAGCGATCTACTTAGCTGAGATATCGTTGATAATATTACTTTTAGTCTTTTGCTTTTTTATCAGTGCGGAAAGTACCCGGCGAAAGCTTTTAGCGACGTACGAAGATGGTACAGAAATGATAGTGGAAAGTGAGAACTATGAAGATGGTATCGCGCTATTGTCAACGTTGGGGAATTATAAAGAGAGCTTTTCATATATAGAAAAGGCTAATAATAGATTGACATATAATCATGCCGTAGATCTATTTAACTGCGGCGATTATGAGGCGGCCAAAAGCATTTTTGAGGAGCTGAAGGACGCAGATATAGCAAATATTAAAAATGATGAAAAGTCTCCAAGCTCGTATATTAAAGATATTGAGTTGAAATTAGCGGAAATAGAGGAGAAAGATGCTAAATATAAGGAAGCACTTGATTGTCTTGATTCCAGAGATTATTTAACAGCTTACGGCCTCTTAACAGAACTTGATGGGTATAACGAAAAAATCGACAGCTTGCTGGAAGAATGTAAAACGGCGATCAAACGTCTTGCCTTTTCCAATACCATTTCAGCGGGTGTGCGTTTTTCAGCCGGAGTGACTGAGGAAGGAAGAGTCGAATTTGCGGGGACCGATCCGGGATACAAGGAAAAGCTGGATACGTGGTATGATATTGTATCGGTATCAGCAAAAGGGCACTTCATTATTGGACTAAAAAACGATGGAACTGTTGTGACAACTGGACAAATAGGGAACTATCGCATTGACACAAGTGATTGGCGCGATATTATTGCCGTATCTGCTGGAGAATTATTTATTGTCGGGCTAAAAAGCGACGGCACGCTGACGGCACAGGGCCATAATGGTGATAAACAGATAGATATTGACGAATGGCGTAACATTGTAGCTGTAGCCACCGGCGCAAGGCATACCGTTGGGCTGGATGCCAATGGGGAAATTTATATTACCGGGTTTGGAAGCAAAGGACAACTAAAGTATATCGAAAATCATAAGGATGAATGGACAGATATTGTTGCGATTTCAGCCGGTGGGAGGAGGTATAGCTATACTGCCGCATTAAAGAAAGACAAGACTGTAGTTGTGGCATACCCAAACAATTTGCACAGATTTGATGTGAGTGATTGGGATGATATCATTGCGATTGCGGCTGGAGATTCCCATTTGGTGGGCCTAAAATCGAGTGGTCAAGTCGTTGTGGCCACGCTTGATTCTGGCAAAAGTGAGGTTATAGACGGATGGGAAAACATTAAGGCAATTTCTGCTGGATACGAGTTTACATTGGCCTTGACAGAAACCGGAAACGTTGAAGGAATCGGAAATGAGTGGCAAGGCCAAATCAATGTAGGCGGATGGGATGATATTATGAGAAAGAACGAGTGGGATCTGATTTTTGATGAAGATAAAGAATATATGTTTCAAGTCCAAAAGTAAAATTTTAAAACCTCTGTGCTGAAAACAGCACAGGGGTTTTATCGGTAACAAGGGGATATTTGTATGGGAAAAACGATTAGTGTCCGTTATTTAAGCGACAAGGTGGAAGCGCTGCGGTACATAGATGGCAAGTCCGACTGGATTGACCTGCGGGCTGCTGAGGACGCGGAGCTGAAGCAGGGCGACTTCAAGCTGATTTCGCTGGGCATCGCGATGCAGCTTCCAAAGGGCTACGAAGCGCACATCGTTCCGCGCAGTTCTACTTTTAAGAATTTCGGGGTCATTCAGGCCAACCATATGGGCGTGGTGGACGAGCGCTATTGCGGAGACAATGATCAGTGGTATTTCCCGGCTATTGCCATGAGGGACACCGCTATTCACGCTGGCGACCGTATCTGCCAGTTCCGAATTATGGAGCATCAGCCTGTTTTGCAGTTCGAGGTTGTGGAGACGCTCAACAATGATGACCGGGGTGGTATCGGCAGTACAGGGATTAGATAAAATCGCATGGGTTGTAGACTAAATGAAAGGGTTGGCGAAAGTCAACCCTTTCATTATACATATTGCCACAAATTATCCTGATGCAGCAATCAATCCATTAAAGTCTACATATATTTTATTATCTAAGAACGAGGAGGCGTCTTATTGAATACACAGAAACTGGTATTGGTTTGCCGCTATTCTACAGAAGAACGGAGTATTGTCCAGGCCGTTCAAAGTTCTTTCGACATTTTCCTCAGAAAAGAGCTTCAAAATGTTGAAAGATAGCTATATTTTACTGTATAATACATATGATGAATGGCCGCTTATCTCAGGAGGCACGATATGTACTTAGAGATAAGCAATCCCATGGACTACCATGCAGCATTATACATCAGACTGTCAAAGGAGGATGAGAACGAGGGCCCATCCGAGAGCGTAAACAATCAGCAGTCCCTGCTTAACGAATTTGTCCAGCAACACCGTTTGACTGTTTTCGACACCTATATTGATGACGGTTGGAGTGGAACAAACTTCGAGCGTCCAAATTTTCAACGCATGATTGCCGATATTGAGGCCAAGAAGGTTAACATGGTTATCACCAAGGATTTGAGCCGTTTGGGACGTGACTACATCCTAACCGGTCACTACATGGAGCGGTACTTTCCAGAGCACCGGGTCCGCTACATTTCTCTGCTGGATGGCATTGACACCGGGGTGGACTCTACGGCAAACGATATCACCCCATTCCGCGCTATCATGAACGATATGTACGCAAAGGACATCTCTAAAAAGATTTCCAGCGTCAAGCGAGACAAGCAGCGTAAGGGATTGTTTATTGGAGGCAAGCCAGTATACGGATACAAGATGCACCCAACGGAGAAGAACAAAATTGTTATTGATGATGGCGCCGCCCCTGTGGTGCAAAGGGTTTTCAACATGGCGCTGGAGGGTATAAGCTGCCGCCAGATCGCCGCTCAGTTAAACGCAGATGGCATTCCCACTCCAGCCACATACGCCGGACTAACCGTCGCAAATCCAGGCCCATACACCGGATTTTGGAGCAGCGAGCGCATCTCCGATATGCTGCAAAACGAGACCTACATTGGAAATATGGTGCAGGGCCGTACACGGAAAATCAACTACAAGTCCAAAAAGTGTATCAAGCAGGATCACAGGGACTGGGTAGTGGTAGAGGGCACCCACGAGCCCATCATTGACCGGGAGACCTTTGACAAGGTGCAGACGCTGGTTAATAGCAGGCGGCACACCCGCAGCCGGACCTATGACTTTCTGCTGAAGGGACTGATTTTTTGCCATGAGTGCGGCTATCCGCTGGCTGTGCTCAATCGTAAAAACGCGGCAGGGGAGGATAAGCTGTATTTCGTCTGCCGGACCTATCAGCGCTTCACTAAGGCTGGAATTTGCACAAGTCACACCATCAAGGAGGAGACCGTTACCCAAGCAGTGGTGGAAAAGGTGAGGGAGGTCTGTGGGTCCTATCTGCAATCGGATCAGCTTTTGCCACAGGCGCAGAGAGCGGTGGCCAAAGCCATCGCGGAGGCAGACAACGAAAAGGAGATTGCCGCCTTAAAAGCCAAAATCGACAGCTTGACCGCTCATCTGGACAGAGTGTACATGGATAAGCTGGGTGGTATTCTGGACGAGGACGACTTCCAGCGCATCTATACCAAGGTCAAAGCAGACCGCGCCGCCATGGAGCGGCGTCTCAATCAGCTTGACCGCCCGGATTACTCTCCGGTCGAGCAGGTTAACTTGGCAAAAAAACTGGTGGAGCGATTTCTGAAAACCGCATCCACCAACCGGGAGCTGCTGGTCAGCCTCATCGAGCGAGTGGAGCTAACAGCAGATAAACAAATTATCATCAAATTCCGCTTTAAGCAGATGAAAAACGAGTAAATCCGTCACAAATTGCACAAGTAAATCGTTTACAATAGCTGGGGCGCTATACATAGGACCGTGAGATACCGCACAGGGAGGCGATCTCCCGCTGGGTAAGCGGCGGGCGGTCGTCCAGGCCGTACCGCAGGCGAATGATGTGGGCCTCTCGGCCGGTGAGGCAGGCCTCCACGCAGCGGCGCACTTTGGTGCAGGCGTCCCGCAGGTCCAATTCCTCCAGCATATTGTCGTCTACGCGGATTACGTCGATGAGAGACAGTGAGCCGTTTTCACCGTCGTTGTCTAAAGAATCTGACAATGACAGTTCACCTTGCAGTTTGCGCTGAGAGCGAAAATACATTAATATTTCGTTTTCAATACATCGACTGGCATAGGTGGCAAGCCTGACGTTTTTGTCGGGCTTAAACGTTGACACCCCCTTGATCAGCCCGATGGTTCCAATGGAAATCAGGTCGTCCTGGTCGCCGTTGGGGGTGTAATACTTTTTGACGATGTGGGCCACCAAGCGCAGATTATGTTCGATGAGCTCATCTCTGGCGTCTGTGTCGCCCTGGGCCATTCGCTCCAAGCAGTTTTGTTCTTCCTCCCGGGTGAGGGCCCGGGGGAAGGAGCCAGTGCTTCCCGCCAGGCGCAGTGTAAAAAACAGTCCGTTCAGGGTCAATAACAGCCATGCTGTCCACATGGACACCACCTCCACCAAAACTGTATGCAAGGGCGGCGTGTCCATATTAAACAGGGAGGAAAATAGATAAAAGCGCTGCGCCTGATGTGTTCAGGCGCAGCGCTTTGCCGTGACAATAACGCAGATGCTGGAAAAAATTATTTACCCTCAGCGATAGCGGCCTGAGCGGCGGCCAGCCGGGCGATGGGCACCCGGAAGGGGGAGCAGGATACATAGTCCAGCCCGATCTTGTGGCAGAACTCCACACTGGAGGGGTCGCCGCCATGCTCGCCGCAGATGCCCACATGGATGTCCGGATGGGTGGAGCGGCCCCAGCGGGTGGCGTTGGAAATCAGGCGGCCCACGCCGTGCTGGTCCAGCTTGGCAAAGGGATCACTCTCGTAGATTTTCTTGTCATAGTAGGCGTCCAAGAACTTGCCTGCATCATCCCGGCTGAAGCCGAAGGTCATCTGGGTCAGGTCGTTGGAGCCAAAGGAGAAGAAATCGGCCAGCGGAGAGATTTCGTCGGCGGTCATGGCGGCGCGGGGAATCTCAATCATGGTGCCCACCTTATACTTCAGGCCGGAGCCGGCCTCTTGGATGAGCTGATCGGCAGTGGAGGTGACGATCCCCTTGACAAAGGCAAACTCCTTTACCTCGCCCACCAGAGGAATCATGATCTCGGGGACCAGGTTCCAGTCGGGATGCTTGGCCTGGACGTTCAGCGCAGCCTTGATGACGGCCTTGGTCTGCATGACGGCGATCTCAGGGTAGGTGACGGCCAGACGGCAGCCGCGGTGGCCCATCATGGGGTTGAACTCGTGAAGGCCGGCGATGATGGCCTTGATGTCGGCCACGCTCTTGCCCATGTCGGCGGCCAGCTTTTCAATATCGGCCTCCTCGGTGGGAAGGAACTCGTGCAGGGGGGGATCCAGGAAGCGAATGGTGACAGGCAGACCCTCCATGGCCTCATAGATGCCCTCGAAGTCAGATTGCTGCATGGGCTCCAGCTTGGCCAGCGCCTTCTCGCGCTGCTCCACGGTGTCGGAGCAGATCATCTCGCGGATGGCGGGGATGCGGTCCTCGTCAAAGAACATATGCTCGGTGCGGCACAGGCCGATGCCCTGAGCGCCGAACTTTTTGGCCTGGGCGGCGTCGTGGGGGGTGTCGGCGTTGGTGCGCACCTCCAGGCGGCGGTATTTGTCCGCCCAGCCCATAACCCGGGCAAACTCGCCGCTGATGGCGGCCTCCACAGTGGGGATGGCGCCGTCGTAAATTTTGCCGGTGGAACCGTCCAGGGAGAGCCAGTCGCCCTCACGGAAGGTTTTGCCGGCCAGCTCAAACTGCTTGTTGGCCTCGTCCATTTTGATTTCGCCGCAGCCGGACACACAGCATTTGCCCATGCCGCGGGCCACCACGGCGGCGTGGGAGGTCATGCCGCCGCGCACCGTGAGGATGCCCTGGGCGGCCTTCATGCCCTCGATGTCCTCAGGGGAGGTCTCCAACCGAACCAGGATGACCTTTTCGCCCTGAGTGGCCCACTCCTTGGCCTCCTCAGCGGAGAACACGGCGCGGCCGGAGGCGGCGCCGGGGGAGGCGCCCAAAGCGGAGGCCAGCAGAGGGGCCTCCTTTAGCGCCTTGCCGTCGAACTGGGGATGGAGCAGGGTGTCCAGAGAGCGGGGCTCGATCATGGCCACAGCTTTCTTTTCGTCGATCATACCCTCGTCCACCAGGTCGCAGGCGATTTTCAGGGCGGCGGCGGGGGTGCGCTTGCCGTTTCGGGTCTGAAGCATATACAGCTTGCCATGCTCCACGGTGAATTCCATATCCTGCATATCCCGGTAGTGCTCCTCCAGGGTTTTGCAGACCTGCTCGAATTGGGCGAAGGCCTCGGGGAACTTCTCCTCCATTTCGCTGATGGGCATGGGGGTACGCACGCCGGCCACCACGTCCTCGCCCTGAGCATTGGTCAGAAATTCGCCGAACAGCTTTTTCTCGCCGGTGGCGGGGTTGCGGGTGAAGGCCACGCCGGTGCCGCAGTCGTCGCCCATGTTGCCAAAGGCCATGGACTGCACATTGACGGCGGTGCCCCAAGAGTAGGGGATGTCGTTGTCCCGGCGGTATACATTGGCCCGGTCATTGTCCCAGGAGCGGAACACGGCCTGAATGGCGCCCATGAGCTGCTCCTTGGGGTCGGAGGGGAAGTCAACGCCGATTTTGGCCTTATATTCGGCCTTGAACTGGCCGGCCAGCTCCTTCAGGTCGTCGGCGGTGAGCTCCACGTCCAGAGTGACGCCCTTTTTCTCCTTCATTTGGTCGATGAGCTGCTCAAAATATTTCTTGCCCACCTCCATGACCACATCGGAATACATCTGGATAAAGCGGCGGTAGCAGTCCCAAGCCCAGCGGGGATTGCCGGATTTATTGGACAGCACCGCTACCACGTCTTCGTTCAGGCCCAGATTGAGGATGGTGTCCATCATGCCGGGCATGGAGGCCCGGGCGCCGGAGCGGACGG
>CAJULM010000026.1 GCA_910587285.1 uncultured Oscillospiraceae bacterium
TTTGCTCCGAGTCGGAGGGAAGCCGCCCCGTAATGGGTCCAATCGGAGCGTGACAACATCGCCCCGCCGGGGATGTTCCTGCGGGGCGGTACTTTCTCTCCTATGAGAGAAAGTACCCAAAGAGAATGCTCAGGGGGCGGCCTCCGGGTGAAAACGGCCCGGAGGACGGGCCGTATGCGCCGCCCGCGGAGGCGCTGTGAGGAGAGCCGCCCACGGTGCAGTTTTGAGAAGCCCAGGCCCTGTGAGGGTCGGGGTCTGAAATGAGTCCAATGCGTCAAACGCGGTAGCCGTTTCGAGTGCCACGTTCTACATCGCCCCGCCGGGGATGTTCCTGCGGGGCGGTACTTTCTCTCCCATGAGAGAAAGTACCCAAAGAGAATGCTCAGGGGGTGGCCTCCGGGTGAAAACGGTCCGGAGGACGGGCCGTATGCGCCGCCCGCGGAGGCGCTGTGAGGAGAGCCGCCCACGGTGCAGTTTTGAGAAGCCCAGGCCCTGTGAGGGTCGGGGTCTGAAATGAGTCCAATGCGTCAAACGCGGTAGCCGTTTCGAGTGCCACGTTCTACCGATAGCCCCCGTAAACGGGGGGTCTCGGGGGGCGCGGGGCCTGTGAGCGAGGGAGCGCCTTTTGCTCCCGAAGTCGAACCGGCCCGCGCCCCCTGAGTGTGTCTTTGGTTCCTTTCTGCACAAGCAGAAAGGAACGCCCCGCAGGGCAGGAGACGGCCTTGCAGAAGGAACGCCCCGCAGGGCATCCCTGCGGGGGTATTTTTTTGCCATTCTTTAAGAATTTGTAAAAATGCCCGGAGGGATATTGACAGGATAATATTATGTAATATATAATATTGCTCGTTAAGAAACGAACCCGGCGGGACCCGAAACGGGGAGCCCGCGGGGAGAGGAGCCGCGGCGAGACAGACGAGCCCGCGGCCGCGAAAGGAGGCGCTGCTATGGTGTTCGCAATCGGCCCACAGCTGTTGGATGCCTGCGTGCTGGCGGTGCTGTCCCGGGGGGACGCCTACGGCTATGTGCTCACTCAGCAGGTGAAGTCCCGGCTGGATATCTCCGAATCCACCCTGTATCCGGTGCTGCGCCGGCTCCAGCGGGACGGCCTGCTCACGGTGTACGACCGGCCCTACCAGGGCCGCAACCGGCGGTACTACGCCATCACCGGCGTGGGACAGACCCAGCTGGAACGGCGGCGGGAGGAGTGGCGGCAGTTTCGGGACGGCGTGGAGCAGCTTTTGAAGGAGGATGAAGCAAATGGATAAAATTACTTATCTGGCTCAGCTGGCCGAGGGTTTGGCCCGGTGGGTGCCCGAGCGGGAGCGGCAGGAGATCCTGCGCTACTACGCGGAATACTTCCAGGAGGCCGGGGAGGAGCGTGAGGCCGAGGTCATCGCCGAGCTGGGCGACCCCTGGGCGCTGTCCTCCCGGCTGGCGGTGGAGGGCGGCTACGTCACCCAGGCGGGCGCCAACGCCTGGACGCCCCGGAAGGCCCGGTGGAATAAGCGCAAGATATGGCCATGGGTGACAGCGGGAACGCTGACGGCGGTTGTTCTTGTAGCCGTCTTTGTGGGCGCAGCGGCCATGTGGATGGGCCGCGCGGTGGGCCGGGCGGTGAGGGACGAGGTGGTGATCGGCGGCGGCGATGAGAGCACGGGCATCACGGTGGTGGAGGACGAGCAGCACGGCTTTGTGTATGCCGTCCCCGTGCCCAGCGAAAACATCGCCTACGTGGAGGATGATTTCTTCGGCGGCTTCTGGAGCATGGAGGACGGTTATCTGGACCCCTTCCTTGAGATCGACGTGGACGCCAGCATTGCCAACGTGACGGTGACATCCGGGGAGGACTACACCCTGTTCATCAGCTCCAACGCCACCCTGGGCGGCTACAGCCTGAAGTGGGAGGTTAAGGACGGCGTGCTCAAGATTCGGGACGACGGTTCGGCCGACCACATGAACATCACCAGCTGGGACGACTTTAAAAATATGTTCGGCATCGACGCCAGCGCCATGGATGTGGCCATCACGGTCCCCGACGGGCAGCTGGAAAAGCTCAAGATCAAGACCGGCCTGGGCGATGTGTTTTTGAGCCAGCTGTATATGGAGCAGAAGCTGGAGGCCGAGACCGGCCTGGGGGACATCGAGTGCTACGAGGTGGAGGCCTGGGACGAGGTGGACCTGGAGACCGGCCTGGGCGACGTGACCCTGGGCGTCTCCGAGGCGTACAGCGGCGCGGAGTACGACCTGAAGACCGGCATGGGCACCATCGAGGCCCAGATCGACAGCCTGGAGAAAGACTGGGACTACGAGGCGAAGACGGGCATGGGCACCGTGACCCTCAACGGCGACAGCCGGGGCACCAAGCTTGAGCGCAAGAGCAAGAGCGACTACACGCTGGAGGCCGAGACGGGCATGGGAGATATCAACCTGTATTTCCAGGACGACAGATGGTAATATCAAGCGCTGAGCCGTCGTGAGCAGCGCGGATGGACTCCAGTGCGCCAGAGGCGGGGTCCCCGCAAAGCCGGTTCTTGGCTTTGTGGGGAGAGGAGAAGCAAGGGAGCAAATGCAGCTTTCGCCGCAGGCGGAAACGGAGTGAAGCGGATTTTGCTTCGACGAAAGCCGCGCGTTGCGAACAGGCGAAGCGTGACGACAGAAAACGGAAAGGAAACATCCTGGTGGAAGGCCCGCCAGGATGTTTTTTTGTCCCACGGCTCGTCCGCCCCGTCTAAATTCCCGTTGGGAAGCCTATACTGATTTATAGGTTGCATTTTCCAGTGAGGCATTGTATAATGAGATGCTTAAAATGCGAAAATGCGTCGTAACGCTGAACATATGGGGTATGGAATATGGAAACGAAGAACATCCGCGACTATTTGCAGGCCGGGAAGCGGGCCCATCTGGTGGGCATCGGAGGGGTGTCCATGGCCTCCCTGGCGGAAGTGCTCCACGGGGCGGGGGTGAAGGTGACGGGCTCCGACCAGCGGGAGAGCGCCACGGTGCTCCACCTGCGGGGGCTGGGCATCCCAGTGACCATCGGCCACCGGGCGGAGAGCGTGGAGGGGGCCGACTGCGTGGTGCGTACCGCCGCCGTCCACGACAGCAACCCGGAGATTGCCGCGGCGCTGTCGGCGGGCGTCCCCGTCTTCGAGCGGGCCCAGGCCTGGGGCGCGATCATGCGGGATTACAAAAACGCCCTGTGCATCTCGGGCACCCACGGGAAGACCACCACCACCTCCATGTGCACTCACATCTTCATGGCCGCCCAGGCCGACCCCACGGTGATGATCGGCGGCACCCTGCCGCTGCTGGAGGCCTGCCACCGGGTGGGGCACGGGGACACCATTATTTTAGAGTCCTGCGAGTACTGCGACTCCTTCCTCGCGTTCTTCCCCACGGTGGCGGTGATTTTGAACGTGGAGGCCGACCACCTGGACTACTTCAAGGACCTGGCCGACGTGGAGAAGTCCTTCCGGGCCTTTGCCGACAAGGTGCCGGAGGACGGCCTGATTGTGGCCAACTGTGAGGACGAGAACACCATGTTCACCCTCCGGGGGGAGAAGCGGCCGGTGATGACCTTCGGTGTGGAGAAGGGGGACGTTCACGCCGAGAACCTGTCCATGGACCACGGCTTCGGGTCCTTCGACGTGGTGTGCCGGGGGGAGAAATACGCCCACCTGGATTTGTCCGTGCCGGGGATGCACAACGTGAAAAACGCCCTGGCCGCCGCCGCCGCGGCCATCGCCCTGCGCATTCCGGGCCGGGCGGTGGAGGACGGGATGCGGGACTTCCGCCTGCCCGGGCGGCGGTTTGAGTACAAGGGAGTGTACCACGGCGCAGAGGTGTGCGACGACTACGCCCACCACCCGGGGGAGCTGGCCTCCCTGTTCGACACGGCGGAGGCCCTGGACTACAAGCGGGTGGTGTGCGCCTTCCAGCCCCACACCTACTCCCGCACCCACGAGCTGTTCGACGACTTTGTGGGGGTGCTCCGGCGGCCGGACGTGACCATTCTGGCGGAGATTTTCGCCGCCCGGGAGGACAACGACGTGGGAATCTCCTCCGCCGACCTGGCGGCCAAGATTCCGGGCAGCGTGTTCTGCCCCACCCTGGCGGACGTGACGGCCAAGCTGCGGGAAATTGCCCAGCCGGGGGATTTGATTTTGACTGTCGGGGCGGGGGATATCTACCTTGCAGGAGAAGCGTTGATGAAGGAAGCGTAACCTGCCATACGGCCCGCCACCCAGGCGCAGAAGATGGACCCCGCTGCCGACAGGACCCGGAGACGGGCGGCAGCACAAATAGGGGGACACCAGTCGAAGACCTCGCGCGCCGGAAGGGTGATGTACGCCTTTCGTATAGGGTGTCCCCCGTCATGGGGATTCTTAAGGGGAGAAATCCTGAGAGTGAGGCCCGACCTTTGGGCCGCACGAACCGGATTTCTCCCCTTGAGCGTGTCTTTGGTTACTTTCTGCACGAGCAGAAAGTAACGCCCCCGGCAGGGATGAGGGGGATTATTCCCCCTGTAGGAACATAGTATTAAGGAACCGCTTGAAAATGCCCCCCAGGCTCAGGCGGGGCACGCCGTCCGCCGCCACCAGGTCGATCACGTCCGCCGGCTGGCCGTCCACCAGCACCTGGAGCTCGCCCAGCTTCTGGCCCGGCTCCACCGGGGCCTCCACGCTGTCGGCCAGGTTCACCTGGGTGGTGACGGCCCCGGACTTGCTTTTTTCCAGCAGAATGGAGCAGGGGCGGGCGGTGACGGGCTGGACGGTGTCCCGCTCGCCCAGCAGGACGCTCACCGGGGGGATGGCCTGGTCGGGGTACACGTCGGTGAGGGCGTAGTTGGCGAAGCCGTAGTTCAGCAGGACCTTGGCGCTGTCGAAACGGTCGTTGGAGGTGGGGGCGTGCATCACCACGGCGATGAGCTCCATGCCGTCCCGCTCCGCCGTGGCGGACAGGCAGTATAGCGCTGTGTCGGTGAAGCCGGTTTTCAGCCCCGTGGCCCCCTCGTAGTAGAAAATCAGCCGGTTGGTGTTGGACAGCTGGAAGGCCCCGTCCCGCAGGGTGTCCATCCAGATGGTGGAGAACTCCCGGATGGAGGGGTGGTTTAAAATCAGCTCCCGGCTCATCAGCGCGATGTCATAGGCGCAGGTGAGGTGCCCCTGGGCGGGCAGGCCGGTGCAGTTGATGAAGTTGGTGCGCTCCATGCCCAGCTGGCGGGCGCGCTCGTTCATCCGGTCCACAAAGGCGGCTTCGCTGCCGGCGATGTGCTCGGCCAGGGCCACGGCGCAGTCGTTGGCGGAGGCCACCGTCACCGCCTTGACCATGTCCCGGACGGACATCTGCTCGTTTTCCTTCAGCCAGATCTGGCTGCCGCCCATGGAGATGGCGTGGGTGGAGGCGGTGACGGTGTCGTCCCAGCCCAGGCTGCCGGAGTCGATGGCCTCCATCACCAGCAGCAGGGTCATCACCTTGGTGACGGAGGCGGGTTCGTACTGGGCGTCGGCGTCCTGATTGTACAGGACCTGGCCGGTGGTCTTCTCCATCAGAATGGCAGAGGGGGCGGTTATCTCCGCGGAGGCGGCATAAGCCCTGCCGGGCAGCAGGCACACAAGGGCCAGCGCGAGGGCAACTGTTCGTTTCATGGCGTAACCTCTTTCTTATATACTTAGGACGCAGGGCGTCCGTATGAGGAAAGGATGTGATATTTTCCGCCGTTCTATGCGCGGCGGAGGCTGTATATGCTGGAAAAATAGGACGGCTTTGGTCGAACTGGTTGACAAGGGCGGGAGCGGGGGATATAATTTTCTCACCCTGAAGAAAAGGAGATTTCAGCATGGAAAAATATGTGTGTGTCTGCGGCTGGGAGTACGACCCCGCGGTGGGCGACCCGGACGGCGGCATCGCCCCCGGCACCGCCTTCGCCGACATCCCGGACGACTGGGTGTGCCCGGTGTGCGGGCTGGGCAAGGACGCGTTTTCCCCCGCGTGACGGGAGGCAGCAGCCGGGGCGGAAGCCCCGGCTGTTTCGCTGGTTTGACAGCGGGGGCCGGGCGTGGTAAAATAATTCAATTATGAAAGCGCTGGAAAAGGGAGGGCGAGGGCGTGGAGCGGCTGAGCATTGTCGTCCCCTGCTTTAACGAGGAGGAGACGGCGGAACACTTCTACCAGGCGGCGTCGGCGGTGTGCGCGGCGCTGCCCGGGGTGGAGACGGAGTTCATCTTTGTGGACGACGGCTCCCGGGACCGCACGCTGCCCATCCTCAAGGAGCTGGCCGGCCGGGACCGGCGGGTGCGCTGGCTGGCGCTGTCCCGGAACTTTGGCAAGGAGGCCGCCCTGCTGGCCGGGCTGGAGCACGCCCGTGGGGACTATGTGGCCGTCATGGACGCCGACCTTCAGGACCCGCCGGAGCTGCTGCCCCAGCTGCTGGAGGCGGTGCGGGGCGAAGGGTATGACTGCGCCGCCGTCCGGCGGGTGGACCGGAAGGGTGAGCCGCCCATCCGGTCCTGGTTCGCCCGGCAGTTTTACAAGCTCATCAACAAAATGAGCCGGACGGAGATTGTGGACGGGGCCCGGGATTACCGCCTCATGACCCGGCAGATGGCGGACGCGGTGGCGCGGCTGACGGAATACAACCGCTTCTCCAAGGGCATTTTCTCCTGGGTGGGCTTTCGCACCAAGTGGGTGGAGACGGAGAACGTGGAGCGCGCCGCCGGGGAGAGCAAGTGGTCCTTCTTCAAGCTGCTGCTCTACGCCCTGGACGGCATCATCGCCTTCTCCACCGCGCCGCTGGCCGTCGCCTCGGTGCTGGGGCTGGTGTTCTGCGTGATCGCCTTTTTCGCCATCATTTTCGTGATTGTGCGGCAGCTTTTGTGGGGCGGCAGCGCCTTCGGCTGGCCGTCGCTGGTGTGCATCATCCTGTTCCTGGCGGGCGTTCAGCTGTTCTGCATCGGCATCGTGGGGCAGTACCTGGCCAAAACCTACCTGGAGGTCAAAAAGCGGCCCATCTATATTCTGCGGGAGAGCGGGGGAGGGAGCGGCGATGAAAAGCAGGGCTGAGCGCTTCGTCATACCCGCCCTGGCCTTCGTCCTGCCCGGAGTGGTGATGCTGTGGGTGTACGCCGCCCTGGGCGTGGCCCCCTTTGGGGACAGGACGGTGCTTTTGTCCGATATGTCCAGCCAATACGTGGAGTTTTTCTGTGCGCTGAAAAACGGAGAGGTGTTTTTCTCCTGGTCCAAGGCGCTGGGCACGGGCTATATCGGGGTGTTCTCTTATTATGTGTCCAGCCCGCTGTCTCTATTGACGCTGCTGGCGCCCAATGAGGAGCTGCCCGCGGCGCTGGCGGTGCTCACGGCGCTGAAAATCGCCCTGGCGGGGCTGTCCTTCGCCCTGTTCGCCCAGCGGCGGTTCCCGGACTGCGGGTGGGGGGCGCTGCTGGGGGCGGTGTGCTACGCGCTCATGTCCTACAATGCCGCTTACTCCATCTGCATCATGTGGCTGGACGGGGTAATCTGGCTGCCCCTCATCCTGCTGGCGCTGGAGCGGATTGTGGCGGGGCGGGGGGCGGGGCCCTTCATCGCGGCCCTGGCCGTCTGCTTCTGCTCCACGTGGTACATCTCGTATATGGTGGGCGGGTTCTGCGCGCTGTACCTGTGCGCCCGGCTCGTCACCCTGGGGCCGGAGCGGCGGGCGCTGGGGCGGATTCTGGCCCGGTTTTTCGGCGGGGCGGCCTGCGCCCTGGCTCTGACGGCGTGGCTGTGGCTGCCCACCTTCCTGGCCATGTTTGCCGGAAAGTTCACCGGGGCCAATGTGGACTACGGCGGGCTGCTGGCCTGCGAGCCCCTGGCGCTGCTGGGGCAGCTCAGGCCGAACGCCCCCGCCTCCATCACCTACGGCGCGCCCCCCTTCGTGTTCTGCGGCACTGCGGCGCTGATTTTTGCCGCCGCGTACTTTTTCCAGAAAAGCGCCCCGGCGCGGGAGCGGCTGGCCAACGGCGCGCTGCTGGGGGCGCTGGCGGCGTCCATGGTGCTCTCCCCCTTGGACAAGGTGTGGCACCTGTTCCAGCGGCCCAACTGGTTCCCCTTCCGCTACGCCTTTCTGTTCTCCTTTGTGCTGGCCTACCTGGCCGTTCAGACCGCGCCCCGGCTGGAGGGGCGCAGGCCCGCTCTGCGGCGGGGCGTAGCGGTGGTGCTGATATGCCTGAGCGTATTGGAGCTTGGGTGGAATACGAAAAGTATTCTCGGAGAGCTGGAAAACCAGTTCCGCTCCGACTCTTACGCCGCCTACCGGGCGGACTACGCCGCCAACGAGGCGCTGGTGGAGGCGGCCTATGCCGACGCCGACGGCGAGTTTTTCCGCATGGGGGCCGCCCAGGACCGGGGGCACAACAGCCCGCTGGCCTTCGGCTACCCCGGCCTCACCCACTACAGCAGCCTGTATAACGGCGACGTGAACCGGGTGACCCGCGGCCTGGGCTTCGCCCAGTCGTGGATGTGGTGCGCCTACTACGGCTCCACCCCGGTGACGGATGCGCTGCTGGGGTTTGGCTACATGATCGGCGGGGACGAGATGCCGCCCGGATATGAGCCCATCGCCCAGGCGGGGGAACTGACGCTGTGGAAGAACCCGGACGCGTTGCCCATAGCCTTCTGCCCGGAGGCGGTGGAGGGAACGCTGTTCGGCTCCACCCCCTTTGAGCGGCAGAACAACCTGCTCGCCTGCCTGTCCGGCAGCGGCGGGCCAGTGTTTGTCCCCGTGGCCACAGAGACGGAGCGCCAAGCCGGGGAGACGGTGCTGCGCCTGGTGGGGACGGGGAAACCCCTTTACATGGACCTGTCCGCCGCGGGGCTGAGCGAGGTGCTGGTGAACGGGGAGCGAGTGCTACGGCTGGGCGCCAGCGAGGCGGCCTGCGTCCACTATCTGGGCGCCCCCGCCGCCGGAGAGCGGTGGACCGTCACCGTCCGCCACAGCGGCGGCTGGTCCGGCCAGCTGTGGGAGCTGGACCTGGACGGCCTGCACGCCGCCGTGGCGGGGCTGGACAACGTGGAGGTCACGTCGGTGGACAGAAACGGCCGGGTGCGGCTGTCGGTTTTGGACCACAGCGCGGCGGGACTGTGCACCACCATCCCCGCTGAGGAGGGGTGGTCCGCCTGGGTGGACGGACAGCGGGTGGAGCTGGAGACCTGGCTGGACACGTTCCTGTGCCTGGCCCTGCCCGCCGGAGCCCGCGAGGTGGAGCTGCGCTACACCCCGCCGGGGCTGGTTCCCGGCGCGGCCCTGGGGGCGCTGGGGCTGGCGGGGCTGATTCTGGCAAATACAAGAGGTTATACCCTGAAGAAAAAATACAGACAGAGAGGGGGAGGGGCCCCATGAGCCACAGCTTTTTCGCCTATGTCTTCCGAATGCGCCACATCGCCCGCTGGGCGCTGATGCGCAACACCCGGACGGAAAATGTGGAGGAGCACTCCTATGAGGCTGCGGTGCTGGCGCACGCCCTGGCGGTGATCGGCCGGGACGTGTTCCACAAGGAGCTGGACCCGGACGGCATCGCCGCCGCGGCCCTGTTCCACGACGCGCCGGAGATCATCACCGGGGATATGCCCACGCCGGTGAAGTACCACAACCCGGCGCTGAAGGACGCATACAGGGGGGTGGAGGCGGCGGCCCAGGACAAGCTGCTGTCCATGCTGCCCCCGGAGCTGGTCCCCGCCTACGAGCCCCTGGTGCGGGAGAGCGACGCGGAAATCCGGCGGTACGTGAAGGCGGCGGACAAGCTGTCCGCCTACATCAAGTGCGCGGAGGAGCTGAAGGCGGGCAATGCCGAGTTCAAAAAGGCGGCGGAGCAGACTTTGGCGGCGCTGCGGGCCATGGAGATGGAGGAGCTGGAGTGGTTTATGGAGAAGTTCCTCCCGGCGTTCAGCCTGACGCTGGACGAGTTACAATAAAAAATGAGGTGAAAGGGACATGGTAATCGGAATTTTTGGCGAGAGCTGCACCGGCAAGTCCACCCTGGCCGACGCGCTGAAGGGGCGGCTGGACGCCGAGATATACACCGGGAAGGATTTTCTCCGCCTGGCGAAACACGAGGCGGAGGCAAAGAAGCTGTTTCAGGAGAAGCTCCAGGCCGCCATGGCGGAAGGGCACGTGATCTACGTCATCGCGGAGGGGGAGCACCTGTCCCTGCTGCCGGAGGGGGCGGTCCGGGTTTTGGTGACGGCGGATCTGGAGACCATCAAAGCGCGCTTTGCCCGGCGGATGAACGGCGCCCTCCCCGCCCCGGTGGCGGGGATGCTGGAGCGGAAGCACGGGATGTTTGACAACGAGCCCCACCACGTCCACGTGAAGTCCGGGGAGACGGAGCCGGACGCGGCCTGTGAACAGATTTTGCAGCTGATTCCGGCGTGATTGTTCAAGCGAAAAAGAATTGGAGGAAAACCCATGAGAGCGATTGTGACTGTCATCGGCAGGGATCAGGTGGGCATCATCGCCGCCGTGTGCGCCCTGCTCAGCGAGAAAAAAGTGAACGTGCTGGACATCAGCCAGACGATTTTGCAGGAGTATTTCACCATGATTATGCTGGTGGACGCCTCCGAGGCCACGGTGCCCTTCGCCCGGCTGCGGGAGGATTTGGCCCAGGCCGGACAGGAGCGGGGCCTGGACATCCGGGTGCAAAGAGAAGATATCTTTGATGCTATGCACCGTATTTGAGGGCCGGACCATGATTAACACCAACGACATTTTACAGACCATCCAGATGATCGACCACCAGCACCTGGATGTGCGCACCATCACCATGGGCGTCAATCTGTTAGACTGCTGCGACCCGGACCCCCATGCGGCGTGCCGGAAGATTTACGACAAAATCACCACCTCCGCGGAGAAGCTGGTGAAAACCGGGGAGGACATCGAGGCCGAGTTCGGCATCCCCATCGTCAACAAGCGCATCTCCGTCACCCCCATGGCCCTGGTGGCGGGGGCGTCCCGCACCGACGATTACGTCCCCTTCGCCGCCGCCATGGACAAAGCGGCCAAGGCGGTGGGCGTGAACTTCATCGGCGGGTTCTCTGCCCTGGTCCACAAGGGCATGACCGAGGGGGACAAAAAGCTCATCGCCGCCATCCCGGAGGCCCTGGCCGTCACCGACGTGGTGTGCTCCAGCGTGAACGTGGGCTCCACCCGGGCGGGCATCAACATGGATGCGGTGGCCCTCATGGGGCGGACCATCAAGGCCTGCGCCGAGCGCACCGCCGACCGGGGGGGCTTTGGCTGCGCCAAGCTGGTGGTGTTCTGCAACGCGGTGGAGGACAATCCCTTCATGGCCGGGGCCTTCCACGGCGTGGGCGAGGCCGAGCGGGTGATTAACGTGGGGGTGTCCGGCCCCGGCGTGGTCCACCACGCCCTGCAGAGCGTGAAGGGGCAGAGCTTTGACGTGGTGGCGGAGCTCATCAAAAAGACCGCCTTCCAGGTGACGCGCATGGGCCAGCTGGTGGCGAGGGAGGCCAGCAGCCGCTTGGGCGTGCCCTTCGGCATTGTGGATTTGTCCCTGGCTCCCACCCCCGCCGTGGGGGACAGCGTGGCCCGGATTTTGGAGGAGATGGGCCTGGAGGTGTGCGGCGGCCACGGTACCACAGCCGCCCTGGCCCTGCTCAACGACGCGGTGAAGAAGGGCGGCGTGATGGCCAGCTCGTCCGTGGGCGGGCTGTCCGGGGCCTTCATCCCGGTGAGCGAGGACGAGGGCATGATCGCCGCCGCCCAGTCCGGGACGCTCACCCTGGACAAATTGGAGGCCATGACCTGCGTGTGCTCGGTGGGGCTGGACATGATCGCCGTGCCCGGCGACACCACCGCCGCCACCCTGGCCGCCATCATCGCCGACGAGGCCGCCATCGGCATGGTGAACCAAAAGACCACCGCCGTGCGCCTCATCCCCGCGCCGGGCAAGCAGGTGGGCGACGTGGTGGAGTTCGGCGGCCTGCTGGGCTCCGCGCCGGTGATGCCCTGCCACACCGGCAGCGCCGAGGCGTTCGCCGCCCGCGGCGGACGGATTCCTGCGCCGCTGCAAAGCCTGAAAAACTGAAAGGGATGGAGCATCAATGGAGAAAGCCATACAGGGCCCTGTTATGGGGAAGGAATACCGCTTTTTGGAGGACGGCTTTTTGTGCAAAAACTGGGACGGCCCCATTGCGTATCAGAGTGTGACCAGTGTGACCAGCGCGGAGGGGGACGGCAGTTTTGAGATCAGCTTTGTCACCCCCAAGGGAAAACAGCGCAGTGTGGAGGTCATTTTGGACAGCTTCGCCCAGAAGGGGGCGGTCCAGGCGCTGTTGCTGCAAGGGGTGCCCGGGGCCCGCGTCCGAACCCGGACCCAGACGGCCTGGGAGGCCTGCGGGACCTGGGTGACGACGGGGCTGAGCCTGGCCGCGCTGGTTTTGGTTATCATTGCGATTAACACGTGGGGCCAGGGGACCACTGTCCACGTGCCTGTTTGGGTTTTGCCCATTGTGATGATAGGTTCGTTTTTGAGTACCCCGGTGCTGCTGGCCATTGCCGCCGTGATCCTGGGGGCCTTTGGGGTGGGGGCTGTGCGCTCGCTGGTGAAGCGAAAGACTGTGTGGGTTCTGGAAGGAAACGCATAAATAGGAAGGGCCGAAGGCGTATGCCTTCGGCCCTTTGCGTTGATTTTACGTGGATTCTCTGGGGTTCGGATCGGCCCAGAGGGTGGAGAAGTAGTCGTAGTACGGCATGAGGAAGGAGAAGCCCTCCACCAGCCTGCCGGCCAGCTCCGGGGAGTAGACGGCCTCGCTGAGAGGCTCCTCGTGGCCGATGGACAGGGACTTTTTATTGTACCACTCGGCCAGCCTGGGCTCGGCGCAGGGCTTGGGCCGGGCGTAGGACGGCCCCTGGAGGACGAACTCGTCCTGCCTGGCCAGCCGGTTGTGCAGCTTGAGCAGGGGGGTGGGGTCGGCGTCAATGCGGGCGCGGTGCTTCTCCATGGTCAGCGCGGGCGCGTCCCAGAAGCCCATGCCGCAGCTCCAGCTCTCCGGGGCCAGCTCGAACCAGAATACCGGGTGGCCGCCGGACTCGTTGCCAAAGCGGAACAGGGACAGCCACAGGTGGTCCTTGTACGGCCCCCGGCCGAACAGCCGCCGGGCGTCCCGGTAGATGCGGGACACCTTCAGGTTCAGCCCGCATTTGGGGAAGCGGTCCAGCAGCTCCCGTTGCACCTGGCCGCCCAGCTCCCTCATGGGGGCGAGGAAATAGGTCTGATAGTCGGACTTGTGGGCCTCAAACCAGCTCTTTTCGTTGTTGAAGCGGATGCCCCACATGAAGTCCACCGTCTCCTGAGAAAAGCCTTCAAACATGGCGCTCACTCCCACTGGCCCGTGAAGGGGTTCCAGGTGCCCTGGCTGGCCTCCGGCGTGGGGTCGGGGCTGGGCGTCTCCTCAGGCTGGCTGGGGATGGGCTCCTGGCTGGGGGGAAGCTCGGGGGTGGGCTCCACCACGGGAGGCTGCTCGGGGGTGGGCTCCTGGCTGGGGGGGAGCTCCGGCGTGGGCTCCGCCGTGGGCGGGACCCAGGGGTCGCCTGGGGTGGGCTCCACCACGGGGGGATCTGTGACCACCGGCTCCAGCCCCAGCGAGGCGGCGTCGGCAGGGTTGTACAAAATCAGCTTGTCCCGCTTGGCGTATTTGCTGTGGTTTTCAAAGGTGCGGGAGATGAGCTGTCCGTCCCCGTCGTATACGCAGCGGTACACGTCCACCTCATAGCCGGTATAGGGGGTGACATCCACCTTGGTGGTGCCCACGGGGATGGTCTCGTCCGGCTGGTACACGGTGGTCCAGGGGGTGGAGGACAGGGCGTACCGCTCGGTTTTCACGGTGATGTTGTCGGGATTGCTGCCGTAGAACTGTACCGTCAGCTTGCCGGACGCGCCGCCCTCGGTATAGGCCACGATTTTGATGGGGAATCCGGTGTTGTTGCGGAATTTGAAGTCCAGAGAGGGGTAGTAGATGGTGGCGTCCAGCCCGTTGGGGATATAGCCGGTGGCGAAGGCGTGGCAGGCCCGGCGGACGATCTCCAGGTTGGCGTACACCGCGCAGTAGTAGAGGGAGGAGGATACCTGGCACACGCCGCCCCCGTCCATGGCCACGGTCTGGCCGTCCTGATAGCCGGTGCTGGGCCTGTAGCCGTTGGCCTGGCTGGGGTCGCCGATGGTGGCGATATAGGAGAACTCCTCGCCGGGCTGGATCACCTTGCCATTGCAGAATTCGGCGGCCCGGTTCACGTTGAAGGAACGGTTGGCCACCCCGTCCATCCAGGTGGTCACCTCGGAGAGCAGGTCCTTATAGTAGAGCTTCTCGTCGCCGGTGGTGCCCGGCGGGGTAAATTCCAGGGGGATGGTGCAGGGCTGGCCGGGGACGGCCCCGTCCAGAATGGCCTGAGCCTCCTCCGGGTTGACGGACAGGCCGATCACCGCCGGGGCCAGCTTGCCGTTCTCGTCCAGGCCGGGGGCCTTGGGCTCCACGTAGACAAGCTCGTTGAGGCTTTCGCCGGTGAGCTCCGCCCCGGGCAGGGGCTGGGCCTGGGCGGTGAGCTGGGTCTCGCCGTCGGCTAAGGCGGCCAGCACCTGGGCGAACAGGGCTTCCACGTCCAGCTCCTGGCCGTCAAAGCCGGGCGTGACCTCCACCGATTCCTCGCCTACCTCGTAGGTGAAGTCCACCGGCGCTACGTACAGTTCCCCGGCGATCTCCTGGAGGAGCTGGCGGGCCTTTGCCTCCCCCTCGGGGGTGAAGGAGGCGGCGGACAGGGACAGGTCGGTGGGCTCATACGCCAGACCCAGCCACAGCATCCCCAGCTTCCAGAAGGGCTGCGCCGCCTTGGCGGCCATGCCCCGCTCCACCGCCGCCTCGGGAGAGCAGGCCAGCAGCTCGCCGGGCAGCACCACGCTTTTGCCCTCGCCGTACTCAATGGTGAGGGAGCGCTGGTCCAGCCGCTGGTCGATCTCCTGAGAAACGACGGCCAGGGCTTCCTCCTGGGTGAGCTTGCCCAGGCCGGCCACGGGCGCGCCCTGGTCGTCCACCGCCGCAGCGCCGGGCAGCAGGCGGCCGTTCCCCTGCACCCAGGAGCACAGGCCAAAGTAGCCGCCCACTGCGGCCACGGCTAAGGCGGCGGCAATGATACCCGCAATCAGCGCTGCGGGAACTTTTTTGTTGGGAGCGGAACCTTCCATAATACAGCAGACCTCCTACAACGACAATCATAAATATTGTACCACCATATCCCGGTTTGGGCAAGGAAAAGTATTCACAAAAAAGTTACAATTTGGTATCAATTTTGCGAAAAGGTGTTGATATTGTCAAAATCTGGCCAAGAAAGCCGCCTGCCGGGGAGCTGGCAGGCGGCTTTTGAGAATCAGGTTTTGTGGCTCTCCACAATGGCGCCGCTGCGGTAGGCCCGCAGCAGGTCCAGCAGGTCGTCCACCTGGGCCTGCATCCGGCGGCCGTTGTCCGTGTCCTCAATGGTGGCCCGGCTGTCCAGCCGCTCGAAAATCTGGGAGGTGGAGGCGATGTCCCAGTTTTTGCGGATGGCCTCCGCCCGGCCCACGAAGGGCTGGTGGGCCACCAGCCGGAAGCATCCGGAGTTGTAGATGAGGGTGTAGCCGGCGATGCCGGTGGTCTTCTGATAGGCCTTGCAGAAGCCGCCGTCAATCACCACCAGGCGGCCCCCGCCCTTCACGGGGCTCTCCCCCTTTTTGGACTTCACGGGGACGTGGCCGTTGATGATGTGGCAGTGGGGGCCGTCCAGGTCGAAGGCGTTGAGCACGCCCTCGCACACGGCGGGGTCGTTGTACAGCCGGTAATAGGCGTTTTTGGTCTCCACGTGGGTGGATTCGTCGGCGATGAAGCGCCGCTCGAAGGTGGTCATCCGGTCCCGGCCGAAGATGGGGCTGTTGCGCCCGCACCACAGCCACCACAAAAAGTCCATGCCGAACTGTCGCTCCGGGGAGCCGGGCTTGTTGTAGTAGGCTCGGCGGGCGGTGGCGTCGGCGTAGTCCAGGAAGGCCCGGCCCGACAGATTTTTGCAGCCGATGGAGAAGGACATCAGCGTGCCGTCCTCGTGCATGGGGATGCAGCCGTGGAACAGCAGGTTGCCGTTATACACCCGGTACAAGCTGCCCTTGGAGTAGAGGAAGCGGACGTGGCGCTGGAGCTTCTCGCTGTGGCGGAAGGAGCGGGTGAGGGTGTTGATGAGCGCGTCCTCCTCCGGGGTGAGGGCGCAGGGGTCCTTGGGGTCCACGGTGGGGAAGTCGGCGTCCAGCAGGGGGTAGACCTCCCCGCCGATGGACACGGTTTTGTTCTGGAAGTCCACCCGGTCCAGCAGCAGCCGGTCGTCCATGCCGAAGCAGGGATTACGGCGGATTTTCTGCCCCTCTAATTTGAACAGGATCATGGTGATGGCCTTGTGCATCCGGGCGCACAGCAGCTTGTCCCGGTCGGTGACGCTGTCCTCGTCCTCCTTGGCCAGCTTGATCTGGAAGCGGCTCACATCGCACTTGCGGTAGAACTCGTCGGCAAAGACGGACAGGGGGCGCAGGGAGATGCCGTACCCCGTCTCGATGACCTCCAGGTTGTTGTAGCGCAGGGAGTTGACCAACACCGTGGCCACCAGGGTGCGGGAGCCGGAGGCGGCGCCCATCCACAGGATGTCGTGATTGCCCCACTGGATGTCCACGCTGTGGTGCTCCATGAGGCAGTCCATAATCACGTCCGCGCCGGGGCCCCGGTCGAAGATGTCCCCCACCAGGTGGAGGTGGTCCACCGCCAGGCGCTTGATGAGCTCGCACAGCTGGATGAGGAAGTTGGACGCCCGATCCAGGTCGATGATGGTGTTGATGATGTTCTCGTAGTAGCCCCGCTTGTCCGCCTCGTTCTTCTCGTAGTGGGTGTGGATGAGCTCGTCGATGATATAGGCGTACTCCTTGGGCATGGCCTTACGCACCTTGGAGCGGGTGTACTTGGCGCTCACCAGGCAGCACAGGTCGATCAGCCGGTGGAAGGTGATGCGGTACCACTCCCGCATATCCTCCGTCTCCCGCTCGATCTCCTCCAGCTTCTCCTCGGGGTAGTAGATGAGGGTGGCCAGCTGGTCCCGGTCGGCCCGGGGGACGGTGGAGCCCAGCAGCTCGTCAATCTTCTCCCGCACCACTCCGGAGGCGGAGCTGAGGATGTGCTGAAAGGCCTCGTACTCGCCGTGAACGTCGGAGATAAAGTGCTCGGTGGCCTTGGGCAGATTCTGAATGGCCCGCAGGTTGATGATCTCGGTGCTGGCGTCCTGCACGGTGGGGTACTGCCGGGCGAGCAGCTTCAGATATTCCAGCTTTTCCCGGGTAAATTCGGCGTCGCGCTTCATGGGGGTCACTCCTTTTTAAAGCAGGTAATTGTTGTCGCGGTTGGCGGGCTGAAGCGCCTTCAGCTTGTAGGTGGCGAAGCCCTCCTGCACCAAAGGCTCCTGTTTGCACAGCTCCTCGGCGGCCTCATAGCTCTCCGCCCGGAGGATATACATCCCGGCCACGCCGGGATAGCCCTTGAACACGCCGCACAGCTCCAGGTGCCCCGCGTCGTCCAGCGCCCTCAGATTGGCCACGTGGCGCTCCACGGCGGCCTTGGTGAGCCGGTTGTAGGTTTTGGTCTTCTCGATGAACATCACGTACAGCCAGTGGTCCATAGAAATCGCTCCTTTCAGCCTGTGGGGGGGTCTATATTTCTCTGCGGCCCTCCAGGGCGCGCATGAGGGTGGCGTCGTCGGCAAACTCCAGGTGGCTGCCCACGGGGATGCCGTAGGCCAGCCGGGTGGTCTTTACCCCGAAGGGCTTGAGCAGGCGGGAGAGGTACATGGCGGTGGTCTCGCCCTCGGTGTCTGGGTTGGTGGCCATGATGACCTCATCCACCCCTCCGGCGGCCACCCGCTCCACCAGCTGCTGAATGCGCAGCTCGTCGGGCCCCACGTGGTTCATGGGGGAGATGACCCCGTGGAGCACGTGGTATACCCCCTGGTACTCCCGGGAGCGCTCCATGGCCACCACGTCCTTGGGGTCGGCCACCACGCACACCACGCTGTGGTCCCGCTTGGACGAGGCGCAGATGGCGCACCGGCCGTCCCCGTCGGTGAGGTTCTGGCAGACGGGGCAGCAGCCGATGCTCTTTTTCGCGTCCAGCAGGGCGGCGGCGAAGTCCTGGGCGGTCTGCTCCGGCTGGTCCAGGATGTAGAAGGCCAGGCGCTGGGCGCTCTTGCGGCCCACGCCGGGGAGCTTGGCGAACTGCTCCACTAAGTTTTCCAGTGCGGCGGGAAAATAGTCCATGGGAAAACCTCCAAATCGTTATGCGTCCTTCTCAAAAGTGATCATCACACGATAGGACAAGGCCCTGTCCCATTGGGTCACCGCTTTGACCGTCCACCCCTGGCGGGCCATCCGGTTCATCACGGCTTCGGCCTCCTCCGGGGTTTGAGCCGTCAGCACCTGATATTCCTTCATAACATCACCTCGCCGTCCGCAGAAGCTCAATGGCCCTTGCTGGATCCTCCGCCCCGTACACCGCCGAGCCCGCCACCAGCACGTTGGCCCCGGCCTCAATGACCTTCTCCGCCGTGCCGGGGGCGATGCCGCCGTCCACCTCCAGCTCACAGGCGGGGTTGTAGCGGTCGATGAGGGAGCGCACCTCCCGGATGGTGTCCAGCTGCTGCTCCATAAACGCCTGCCCGCCGAAGCCGGGCTCCACCGTCATCACCAGCACCATGTCCAGCTGCTCCAGGTAGGGCAGGACGGCCTTGGCCGACGTGATGGGCCGCAGGGCCACCGCCTTTTTTACCCCGTTGGCCTCCATGGCCCGGAGGGCGGCGGCGATGCGGGTGGGGTGGTCGGCCTCCAGGTGGACGCTGAGCAGGTCCGCCCCCGCCTGGGCGAAGGCGTCGATGTAGCGCTCCGGCTTGTCGATCATCAGGTGCACGTCTAAAAACATCTGGGTGTGCCTGCGGATGGAGGCTACGACGGGGACGCCGATGGTGAGGTTGGGGACGAATAATCCGTCCATCACGTCCACGTGGAGCCAGTCCGCGGCGGACACCCGGCGGATATCCCGCTCCAAATTGCAAAAATCCGCTGAGAGAATGGAAGGGGCGATTTTAACCATGGTGTTTGACCTCTTTTTTCCGAAATCCGCCGCTGGGACAGGCGGGCGTTTCTGGGCGGGCGCGGCGCACCGGCCGCCCAGACGCATAAGATAGAGTACGCGGAGGTCGCCGACGGGGACGGCTGGGTGGTTCCCCCATGCCCCCGCTCGCGCCCGGACCGGACGCCGGACGGCGCGCCGCACCTGAATACCCCCCGCCGCCGCAGCCGTGGCGGCGGGGGGATTGTGAAACTGCCGAAAAAGGCCAACGGCCGTTCTGTTCCTTTGATTTCGCCGCCTGCGGGCGGCGAAACTCCTGGGGAGGGCTTGTCAGCCCGTGATGGTGCCGCTGGCGGCCACCTCGCGCACGCAGTAGCCCTCCTGGCGCAGTGCGTCCAGGATTTCCGCCTTATGGGACAGGCCGAAGGCCTCCAGCGTCACCTTCAGCTCCACCCCCGCCTGGCGGTTGATATTCACAAACTGGTTGTGGTCCAGCTTGATGATGTTGCCGCTGAGCTTGGCCACCAGGTCGGCGATGCGCAGCAGCTCGCCGGGCCGGTCGGGCAGCTGCACCGAGAAGGTGAAGATGCGCCCCCGGTTGATGAGGCCGTGCTGCACCAGGGAGGAGATGGTGATCACGTCCATATTGCCGCCGGACAGCACGCTCACCACGTTCTCCCCCCGGCAGTCCAGGTGCTTGAGGGCGGCGATGGTGAGCAGCCCCGCGTTCTCCACAATCATCTTGTGCTTTTCCATCACGTCCAGGAAGGCGTCCACCAGCTCGTCGTCGTCGATGGTGACAATGCCGTCCAGGTTCTTCTGAATGTAGGGGAAGACCTGGTCGCCGGGGGTTTTCACCGCCACGCCGTCGGCAATGGTGGAGATGGGGTCCACCGTGACGACGCGGCCCGCCTCCAGGCTGGCTTTCATGGACGCCGCGCCGGAGGGCTCCACCCCGAGCACCCGCACCGAGGGGTTGAGCAGCTTGGCCAGGGTGGAGACCCCCGCCGCCAGCCCGCCGCCCCCCACGGGGACCAGAATCACGTCCACATCGGGCAGGTCCTTGAAAATCTCGTAGGCGATGGTGCCCTGGCCGGTGGACACGGTGAGGTCGTTGAAGGGGTGGACGTAGGTCAAGCCCTCCTCCTGGCTCAGCTTGGCGGCCAGGGCCGCCGCGTCGTCAAAGGTCTCGCCGTGGAGGAGCACGCGGGCCCCATAGTCCTTGGTGTTGTTCACCTTCACCAAGGGGGTGGTGGTGGGCATGACGATGGTGGCGGCCACTCCCGCCGCCCGGGCGGCGTAGGCCACCCCCTGGGCGTGATTGCCGGCGGAGGCCGTCACCAGCCCCCGGGCCTTCTCCTCCTCGGACAGAGTGGAGCACTTGAAGTAAGCCCCCCGGATTTTGTACGCCCCGGTGACCTGCATATTCTCCGGCTTGATATACGCCTGATTGCCGGTGGTTTTGGTGAAGAAGGGGCTGTAAATCAAATCGGTGGGGTGGAGCACGCCGTCCAGCGTCTTCCGGGCCGCCTTGAAATCGTTCAGCGTCATCATAATAGAAGGACTCCCTCGTCTGTTTCTGAGATATAACAACCTATTTTACATGAAGAAAATGTTAAAGTCAACCGCTTCGCCCCCCCTTCTTCTTGACAGGGAGGGTTGACGGAGGTAAAATAGAGAACGAAACAATACCATTTACCGGAAAGGAGCGTCCGCCGTGTCCTATGTCAAAAAACGCAGCGCGCTGCCCGTCTATTTCATCGGTGGGACGTGGCTTCTCTGGGCGCTGCTGGCCCCGCTGTACCGGCCCACACATTATATTATGGCGGCGCTGGCCTCCTTCATCGCCTATCATGTGGGCAAAATGCTGTTCCCCGACCGGGGGTATGAGGTGCAGGATGCCCCGCCGTCCGTCCAGCAGGCCCAGGCCCAGCCCCGGCCCCAGCCCAAACAGGAGCAGAAGCCCAAATCCACCGGCAATCCCGAGATTGATGCGCTGCTGGTGGAGCGGGACCGGGCGGTGGGGGAGATGCGCCGGCTGAACGACTCCATCAAGGACGTGAAAATCTCCGCCCAGATCAGCCACCTGGAGGTCACCACCGGCAAAATCATCGATGCTGTGGTGGAAAAGCCCGCCAAGCTGCCCCAGATTCGCAAGTTCATGAACTACTATCTGCCCACCACCCTGAAGCTGCTCAACGCCTATGACCGCATGGACTCCACCGGGGTGTCGGGGGCCAACATCGACGGCACCAAGGGCAAAATCGAGGAGATGCTGGACACCATCTGCGTGGCCTTCAGCCGCCAGCTGGACGCGCTGTACGGCGAGGAGGCCCTGGACATCTCCGCCGACATCAAGGTGATGGAGCAGATGCTTCAGCAGGAGGGCATCGGCGGCATGACCCTGGGCGGTATGTGAGGGCGGCCGGCATGAAGAAAAACATTTCCAGAAGGGGCTACCGGGTGCTGGCCATCGTGTGGACCCTGGCCGCCGCCTCCATGGCGGTGGCGGTGGTGCGGCGGCTGCCGGAGCTGAATATGGTGCACCTGCTTCTGCTGGCGGCCAGCGCGGTGGCCGCAATGAGTTTTTGGAAAACCTACAAGCGCACTCCGGAGGACTTCCAGGAGTACGCTCCCAATCACAATTCAGAGGAGAATGACAATGAGTGACGAGATGAACGTGATGCCCGAGCTGACCCTGGACCCCAGCGGCGCCGCTGCGGCCGCAGCCGCGGCCAAGGAGGCGGAGGCCGCCGTCCCCAAGGCCCCTGAGGCCCCCACCCTGACCCTGGAAAACAGCGTCACCCCGGAGGACGCCGCGGCGGTCCAGGCCGCCCGGGACGCCCAGGCCATCCAGCTGGATGAGAGCCAGCTCAACGAGGCGGAGCGGAAAATGGTCAACGACTTCGCCCAGAAGATTGACATCACCGACTCCACCCAGGTGCTCCAGTACGGCGCGGCGGCCCAGAAGAACATCGCCGGGTTCTCGGAGAACGCGCTGAACAACGTGCGCACCAAGGACTTGGGGCAGGTGGGCGAGGCCCTGTCCTCCCTGGTGGTAGAGCTGAAAACCTTTGGCCAGGAGGAGAAAAGCGGCATCTTCGGCTTCTTCCAGAAGAAGAAAAACGAGGCCCTGGCCCTGAAGGCCAGCTATGACAAGGCGGAGGTGAACGTGGACAAGATCGCCTCCATCCTGGAGGGGCACCAGGTCACGCTGATGAAGGACATCGCCATGCTGGACCAGATGTATGAGCTGAATACCAAGTACTATAAAGAGCTCACCATGTATATCCTGGCGGGCAAGAAGGCCTTGATGAAGGCCCGGAACGAGGATTTGGAGGCCCTGCGGAAGAAGGCCACCGAGACCGGCGCCCAGGAGGATGCCCAGAAGTACAACGACTACGCCAACCTGTGCAGCCGGTTTGAGAAGAAGCTCCACGACCTGGAGCTCACCCGGATGATCTCCATCCAGATGGGCCCCCAGACCCGGATGATTCAGAACAACGACGCGCTGATGCTGGAGAAGATTCAGTCCTCCCTGGTGAACACCATCCCCCTGTGGAAAAGCCAGATGGTGCTGGCCCTGGGGCTGGAGCACTCCCGCCAGGCCACCGCGGCCCAGTCTGCCGTCACCAACATGACCAACGAATTGCTGAAGAAAAACGCGGAGATGCTCAAGATGGGCACCATCGAGACCGCCAAGGAGGCCGAGCGGTCCGTGGTGGACATCGAGACCCTCCAGCACACCAACCAGCAGCTCATCTCCACCCTGGATGAGGTGATGCAGATTCAGAAGGACGGCGCCCAGAAGCGCAAGGAGGCCGAGCTGGAGCTGGGCCGTATCGAGGGCGAGCTGAAGCAGAAGCTTTTAGAGCTGCGAGGGTAAAAAACATTGAGAATGTGTTTGGATGGCCCAGCTCCATGGGTTCCCAACCGAAACCCAGCGTAAGCGGTTTCGGTTGGGAGGCGGCGGAGCAGCGAAATGAATGAGCTTTTGCCGCAAGCGAAAGCGAACGATATGGAGTTTGCGCCGCCGCCGGGCCGCATCGAGGGCGAGCTGAAGCAGAAGCTGCTTGAATTGCGGGGGTAATCCCGTGTCTTAGAAAGGACTTTCTATGAGAAGCACTTTTTTATTTGTCCTCCCCTGGGCGGCCATCGGCGTCGCGCTGGCTGTCGTTGCCGCCGGAGCGGCGACGGGGAAGAACGTGTTCAAAAAGCAAGGGGTGGCGTGGCTTATCACCATCGTGATGGTAATTGCCGCCGTCGGCATCGGCTACGCCAATGCGCCCTTCAACGGCCCCGTCTCCGAACCCGCCGCCCAGCCCAGCAGCGCGCCCCCCGCCTCCGGCTCCTTCGTGTGGGACGATGCCAACGCGCTGTCCGCCCGGACAATCCGGGAGTTGGACGAGCGCAACGACCGGCTGTGGGACCGTTACAGCGTGTCCATCGGCGTTGTCACCTGCAACTATGGCCGGGACGATTTGGACGAGTACGCCATGCAGTGCGCCGAGGACATGGGCCTGGGCGGGTACGATATGATTGTGACCCTGGACATCAGCGGGGAAAACTATTGGCTGATCCAGGGGAACGATATCCGTAGGGATTTCACCGACGACGACTGCTCCGATTACGCCTATGAGTGTATGGAGTTCAGCTTTGCCAGGGAAGACTATGACGACGCTGTGCTGGAGCTCACCAAGGCCCTGGAGGATTGGTACGGAGACTACTATCGCTGATGCGGGGAAGGAGGCGGCTTAATGAACGGATTTTCTGATTTGATTCTCATCATTGTGCTGGTGGTGATCCTGCTGCTGGTGATGGAGGGCTCCCACCGCCGGCGCTACCGCAGCGGCTGGTACGGCCCAACCTACGTGTACCGGCCCTTCTACCTGTTCCCGCCCCGGCCCCCGCGGCCGCCCAGGCCGCCGCGTCCCGGTCCCGGCTTTGGCCCTGGGCACGGCATGGGCTTCGGCCCAGGTCCAGGCCCGGGCGCGCGCCCCGGACCCAGGCCCGGCGCAGGCCCCAGGCCCAATCCCGGCCCGCGCCCTGGCGGCGGCTTTGGCGGCGGACGGCCCACAGGGGGCGGCGGACGGCCCAATCCCGGCCCCCGGCCCGGCGGTTCCTTCGGCGGCGGCAGACCCATGGGCGGCGCACGGCCCCGTCCGGGCGGGTCCTTTGGGGGCGGACGCTCCTTTGGCGGAGGCGGACGCCCCGGCGGGTCTTTTGGCGGCGGGCGCTCCTTCGGCGGGGGCGGACGTTCCGGCGGCTCCTTCGGGGGCGGGCGCGGCGGCGGCCGAAGATAGGCAGGCTCTGCGTTTATGAGGAGACAGGCGAAAGCCTGTCTCCCTTTTTGTTGCCTGCGGCGGAGAAAAGCCGGGGCGGCGCACCTACGCTCGCGCTTCCTTGTCACGCTCCGATTGGCCGCGCTGCCGGGTCGCCTTCCCTCCGTCTCGGACAAAATCCGGCCCGCTTCGCGGCCCTGGGTTTTTGTCCTCGCTTCGGTCCAGGCTCCCCTACGCGGCTATCGTCGCGCTTCCTTGTCACGCTCCGAAGCGGTCAGGCGCTCAGTCGTTTTCGCTGCGTCTCGGGCAAAATCCGGCCCGCTTCGCGGCCTTGAGTTTTTGCCCTCGCTCCGTTCCAAGCTTCTTCGCTGACCGCTTCTCCGCGCTTCCTGATCACGCTCGCGTTGGGTGCGCTGTTCGCCCCGGCTTCCCTCCGACTCGGGGCAAATTCGGCGGGCACAGCCCGCCTGGGTTTTGCCCCTCGCTCCGGTCCATCCGGGGCGGCGCACCTACGCTCGCGCTTCTGCTTTTTCTATTTTGTCCAAAATTTAACCATTTGATTTGGCACAAAACGACAATTTTTGAGAAATTAAAAAAAGGCGGGAAATTCGCCCGGAGGTGTGATATAATAGTCTCGTTCGTGTGCGTAACAGTCTGCCGGTGTGCGGGCGTTGGACCCGCGGGAAGGAATTGATCGCATGGGTATTGCGGACATCATATCGCTGCTGGGCGGCCTGGCCTTTTTCCTGTTTGGCATGACCCTGTTGGGGGACGGGCTGAAGCGGGTGGCGGGCAGCAAGCTGGAAACCGTTCTGGGCAAGCTGACCTCCAACCCCATCAAGGGGGTGCTGCTGGGCGCGCTGGTGACGGCGGTGATTCAGTCGTCCTCCGCCACCACCGTCATGGTGGTGGGCTTTGTCAACTCGGGCATTATGCAGCTGTCCAACGCCGTGGGCATCGTCATGGGCGCCAACATCGGCACTACCGCCACGGGCTGGGTGCTCACCCTGGCCGGCGTGGAGGGGGAAGGGGGCTTCAGCTCCGCCACGGTGTTTGCCTTCATCGCGTTTATCGGCATCGTCCTGTATTTCTTCTGCCGGAAGCAGACCCAGAAGAACGTGGGACTGATTCTGCTGGCCTTCTCCGTGCTCATGAGCGGGATGCAGACCATGAGCTCCGCTATGGACCCGCTGAAGGAGAACGAGGCGTTTCTGCACTTCATCTCCGCCGCCTCCAACCCGGCGGTGTCCCTGCTCATTGGCATTTTGGTGACGGCGGTGATCCAGTCCTCCTCGGCGTCCATCGGTATTTTGCAGGCGCTGTCCATCACGGGGGCCATCAGCTATGAGGTGGCCGTGCCCATGGTGCTGGGTATGTGCATCGGTGCGTGCGTGCCTGTGCTGCTCTCCGCCATCGGGGCCAACGCCAACGGCAAGCGCACCGCCGTCATTTACTTATATTTTAACATCGTGGGCTCGGCGCTGTTCATGCTGCCCTTCTACCTGGCCCACGCCTTTATGGACTTCCAATTTATGGCCCTGCCCGCCTCGGCCTTCGGCATCGCCGTGTTCAACACCGTGTTCAAAGTGGCGGCCACCCTGGTGCAGCTGCCCTTCACGGGGCTGCTGGTGCGGCTGGCTGTGCTCACCGTCAAGGAGGAGCGGGGCGAGGACGACGAGCAATTTGAGGAGAACCTGCTGGACGAGCGCTTCCTGGACTATCCGCCCCTGGCGTTGGAGCAGAGCGGCCGGACGGTGGAGCGCATGGCCTCCGCCTCCTTCAAGAACCTGAACCGGTCGGTGGACCTGTTCATGCAGTATAATCAGGAGAAGTACGACAAGATCATGTCTCGGGAAAATGTGGTGGACAAGTACGAGGACCGGCTGGGCAGCTACCTGTTCCACCTGAACACCCGGGACCTGAACGAGCGGGAGACCATCATCAGCTCCCACTACCTCCACTGCCTCACCGACCTGGAGCGTATCTCCGACCATGCGGTGAATCTGGCGGAGCTGGCCAGCGAGATGGACAGCAAGAGCATCGCCTTTCCCGCCGACGGGCTGGACGATCTCACCCAGGCCAGCAACGCGGTGCGGGAGATTGTGGCCCTGGCCCAGAAGGCGCTGAGCGAGGAGGATATGTCCACCGCCCGGAAGGTGGAGCCCTTGGAGGAGGTCATCAGCTCCATGCTGGAGCGAATGAAGCTGCGGCACATCCGGCGGCTGCAAAATGGGGCGTGCACCCTGGAGATGGGCTTCATCCTCAACGATATCATCACCAATTTCGAGCGTGTGGCCGCCCACTGCTCCAACGTGGCCCTGGCTGTGCTGGAGCTGCGCTACAGCGATTTGCAGTTCCACGACTACACCCGGGGCGTGCGCCAGGGCGACCAGCCGGAGTTCCGCCAGTGGCTGGCGTTCTACCAGGATAAGTATCTCGTTCCCCTGTCCTCCTCGGAGGGAAACGGGTAGCTTCTATAAAAGAGAGGGCCGGCCTTCCGAAGAAGGCCGGCCCTTTTTTATAATTCCCGCAGGAAGATTACTTCCCGGTCTTGGGGGGATTGGGCTCCACGGTGTCGAACACGCTCTTGGCGCTGGCGCACAGGCCGGCCAGCCCCTGGAGCTCGCTGGGGATGATGATCTTGGTGGCCCGGCCGTCGGCGGCCTTCTGGAAGGCCTCCAGCGCCTTGATCTTGATGACGCCCTCGCCGGGGGCGGCCTCGTTGATGAGCTTGATGGCGTCGGCGGTGGCCTGCTGCACCTTCATGATGGCCTCGGCCTCAGCCTCGGCCTCCAGAATCTTGGCCTGCTTGGCGCCCTCGGCCTGGAGGACGGCGGCCTGCTTGGCGGCGTCGGCCCGGAGGATGGCGGACTGCTTCTCGCCCTCGGCCACCAGGATCTGGGACTGCTTCTGGCCCTCGGCCTGGAGGATGGCCTCGCGGCGCTCACGCTCGGCGCGCATCTGCTTCTCCATGGACTCCTGGATGTCCCGGGGGGGCATGATGTTCTTCAGCTCCACGCGGTTGACCTTGATGCCCCAGGGGTCGGTGGCCTCGTCCAGAATGGAGCGCATCTGGGTGTTGATGTGGTCGCGGCTGGTGAGGGACTGGTCCAGCTCCAGATCGCCGATGATGTTGCGCAGGGTGGTGGCGGTGAGGTTCTCAATGGCGGACAGGGGGTGCTCCACGCCGTAGGTATACAGCTTGGGGTCGGTGATCTGGAAGTAGATCACGGTGTCGATCTGCATGGTGACGTTGTCCTTGGTGATGACGGGCTGGGGGTCAAAGTCCACCACCTGCTCCTTGAGCGAGACCGTCTTGGCCACCCGCTCGATGAAGGGAATCTTCAGGTGCAGGCCCACGCCCCAGACCGAGTGGAACGCGCCCAGCCGCTCAATGACCACGGCGCGGGACTGCTGCACCACCTTGATGTTGGAGGCCAGGATGGCCAGAACGATAAGGATGATGACGAGGGGGATGATAAAGGTCAGAATGCCCCCCAGGGAAGATGCGAGCGCTAAGATTTTCATGTGTTTTCCTCCTTTTACAGCATTTACTCTCCACAAAAGATTTCTCTTTTGAAAGGGAACAGGTTCACCAGGTCTCGGGCTTGGCGGCAGTCCCGGCGGGAATCTGCTCCACAAAGACCTTGACCCCTTCGATGCGCAGCACCTTCACCAGCGTGCCGGTGGGGATGGGAGCGCCGTCCTGGCTGCGGGCGGACCAGGTCATGCCCCGGATGATGACGGCGCCCTTGCCGTGGATGTTGTCGATGTCCTCAGTGACCTGGGCCTCGGCCCCGATCACCCGGTCGGCGTTGGTGTGCTCCACCTTGCTGTTCAGGTGCTTCTTGGCCAGGGGCCGCACAGCCGCCATGCACAGGATGCTCACCGCCAGAAACAGGGTGATTTGAATCCACAGCGCCCCGCCCAGCAATGCGGCGACGAGGGCCGCCAGCGCCCCGGCGGCGAACCAGATGGAGGTCAGCCCCACGCTGACCGCTTCGCCCCCGGCGAACAGCAGCAACAGCACCAGCCAAACAATTTTCTGCATAGATTCCGCGTCAAAAGGCATACCGTCACGCTCCTTCCAAACGTACGCAATAGCTTGTGTTGACAGGCTGGAAACAAGAGCTTGTTTCCGCCTGTTTCAACTATACCACAGAATGGGCCGGAGGGAAAGAAGTTTTTTGGATTTATTGTTGCCAGCGCTTCCATTTTACATTATACTATGTATTGTAAAGCTTTCCCCTGCCCACGATGAGAGCATACACCCTCCACAGGGTGGAAGGTCAAGGGGTTTTCAAAAATTTTTTTGAGGAGCCGTCTATGGATAAAACCTTATCCTTTGTGATACCCGCCCTGATGGGGGTGGAGGCCACGGTGGCCTATGAATTGAAGAAGCTGGGGCTGCCCCAGGTCCGCGCGGAGAACGGCCGGGTGCTGTGCGGGGGGAGCCTGGCGGACATCCCCCGGATGAACCTGAACCTGCGCACGGGGGCCCGGGTGCTGCTGTGCCTGGGGGAGTTTCGGGCCCGGTCCTTTGAGGAGCTGTTCCAGGGTGTGGCCGCCCTGCCCTGGGAGGACTATATCCCCCGGGAGGGGCGCTTTCCGGTGAAGGGGTACTCCATCAGCTCCCAGCTCCACTCGGTGCCCGTCTGCCAGTCCATTGTGAAGAAGGCGCTGTGCAAAAGGCTGGGGCAGGCGTATGGTTTGGAGATCCTGCCGGAGACGGGAAGCTTATACCAGGTGCAGTTTTCCATTTTGAAGGATCAAGTTACCGTCATGCTGGACACCTCGGGGGACAGCCTCTATAAGCGGGGCTACCGGGCGCAGAACATGGGCGCCCCCCTGCGGGAGACGCTGGCGGCGGCGCTGGTGTCGCTGTCCCGGTACAGGGGGCGGGACCCCTTCTGCGACCCCTTCTGCGGCTCGGGCACCATCCCCATCGAGGCCGCCCTCATCGCCAAGAACCGGGCGCCGGGCCTGAACCGCTCCTTTGCCGCCCAAAGGTGGCGGTGGCTGCCCGCCAAGCTGTGGATGGACGCCGCCGATGAGGCGCAGGAGGCCGAGTTCCACGGCTCCTATGACATCTGGGGGGGAGACATCGACCCCGCCGCCGTGGAGCTCTCCCGGCACAACGCCCAGCTGGCCGGAGTGGCGGATATGGTGCGCTTTGAGGTGGCGGACGCGGCGGGCTTCCGCCGGGAGGAGCCCAGGGGCCGGGTGGTGACCAACCCGCCCTATGGGGAGCGGCTGCTGGAGAAGAAGGAGGCGGAGGAGCTCTACCGGGCCTTCGGGAAGGCGGCGCGGGGGCTGCCCGAGGGCTGGGAGGTGGACGTGCTGTCCTCCCACACCGAGTTCGAACGGGCCTTTGGCCGGAGCGCGGACAAAAAGCGAAAGCTGTATAACGGCATGATAAAATGTGACTTATTTATGTATAGTGCGGAGAAGGGGATAGCGAGGAAGCTTGGAGCGGAGTGAGCTCTGCAAGGCAAGGATCGTACAGCGCCCGAGAGTAGAGAGAGGACGGGAGCCATGAAGCATCTATTCATCATCAATCCCGCGGCGGGAAAGCGAAGGAGCACCAAGAAGCTGGAGGAGGACATTCGGGCGCTGGACGAGCCCTATGAGATCGCCTTCACAGAGCGGGCGGGGGACGCCCGGCGCATCGCCCGGGCGGCGGCGGAGAGCGGCGAGCAGGTGCGCCTGTATGCCTGCGGCGGGGACGGCACCTTGAACGAGGTGGTGAACGGCGCGGCGGGCTATGCCAACGCCGCCGTCACCAATGTGCCCATCGGTACGGGGAACGACTTTTTGAAAATCTTCGGCAGGGACTACAAGGCGCGGTTTTTGGATCTGGCGGCTCTGGCTAAGGGGCCCCAGGCGGCCATGGACCTCATCGACTGCAACGGGCTACTGGGCATCGACATCGTGTGTGCCGGCATCGACGCCCGCATTGCGGAGGACAAGGACAAGTACAAGGCCCTGCCGCCCGTCAGCGGCATCGGGGCGTATATTCTCTCCCTGATTGTGAACGTACTGTTCAAGAGCATCGCGGCGCCCGCGGTGGTGGACTGCGGCGACCTGCATTTTGACGGGGAAACCACCATCATCTGCGTGTGCAGCGGGCGGTACTACGGCGGCGGCTTCATGCCCGTGGGGGACAATATGCCCGACGACGGCGTGCTGGAGACCTTGGTGATCCCCAAGGTGAGCCGGTTTACCTTTTTCCGGCTGGTGGGGCAGTACGCCCAGGGAAAGTATCGGAATTATCCGGACCTCATCTGGCACCGCCGGGGGGAGGGGGCCGTTGTGCGCAGCGAGCAGGAGCTGGTGGCCTGCGTGGACGGGGAGATTGTCCGAGGGCGCTCGCTGGACATCCGCCTGTCGGATAAAAAGGTGAACTTCTTTTATCCCGCGGATGTGGACTACAGCCCGCACTGCTGACGGCGCATCCGCGCTTTTTGATCACGCTGCGAAGCGGCCAGACCGCTCCGTCGCTTTCGCTTCGTCTCAGGCAAAACCCGGCCCCGCTTCGCGGCGCCTGGGCTTTTTCCTTCGCTCCGCTCCAAGCTCCCTCGCTGTCCGCTTCTCCGCGCTTCTTGATCACAGCGGCTTGGCGCAATGAATTTTGCCGAATTTAGCACTCCTGACGTTGGGTTGTGAACGAAAAGTTAATTTTTTGGAATTAGCCCCTGTTTTTTAAAAATGGGGGTTGATTTTTTTTGGCAAAAAGGGTATTATCATACTCGTGGTTAGCACTCAGAGAAAAGGAGTGCTAACACAAGGGCGCGGAGCCGCCGCGAGCGGGCGAAGCGCGGATACAGTTAATACGTATATCAATATATAAGGAGGAAATCATCATGAATCTCAAACCCCTGTCCGACCGCGTGATCCTCAAGGCCCTGGAGGCCGAGGAGAAGACCAAGGGCGGCATCATCCTCACCGGCGGCGCCAAGGAGAAGCCCGAAATGGCCGAGGTAGTGGCCGTGGGTCCCGGCGGCACGGTGGACGGCAAGGAGGTCGTCATGACGGTGAAGCCCGGCGACAAGGTGCTCACCAGCAAGTATTCCGGCACCGAGGTCAAGGTGGACGGCGAGGAGTACACCATCGTGCGTCAGAACGACATTCTGGCCATCGTTGAGTAAATTCCCGGAACCGCATCTGGAAGCCGTCCACCTGGGGCCCCATCGCAGATGGGGCGGCGCGTAAGCGCCGGAGGCTGACGGAATTCACTTCCGGCAGCCGCATATGAAATCCCAAAGGGGCCCCCGCGAAACGAAGTTTCGTGGGGAGACGGCGGCGAGGAGTACACCATCGTGCGTCAGAACGACATTCTGGCCATCGTGGAGTAAGAAGCGCGAAGCCGCGCGTTGCGAACAGGCGAAGCGTGACAACAGCGTAAACACATCTCAAATATTTTGGAGGTAATGCGATATGTCTAAAATCATTTGCTATGGCGAGGAGGCCCGCCACGCCCTGGAGCGGGGCGTGAACCAGCTGGCCGACACCGTTAAAATTACCATGGGCCCCAAGGGCCGCAACGTGGTGCTGGACAAGAAGTTCGGCACCCCCCTCATCACCAACGACGGCGTGACCATCGCCAAGGAGATCGAGCTGGACGACCCCTTTGAGAACATGGGCGCGCAGATTGTGAAGGAGGTCTCCACCAAGACCAACGACGTGGCCGGCGACGGCACTACCACCGCCACCCTGCTGGCCCAGGCCATCATCCGGGAGGGCCTGAAGAACCTGGCCGCCGGCGCCAACCCCATGGTCATGAAGAAGGGCATCGCCAAGGCCACCGAGGCCGCCATCGAGGCCATCAAGAGCCACTCCAAGCCCGTTTCCGGCACTTCCGACATTGCCCGCGTGGGCGCCATCTCCTCCTCCGACGACGCCATCGGCACCCTCATCGCCGAGGCCATGGAGAAGGTCTCCCACGACGGCGTGATCACCGTGGAGGAGTCCAAGACCGCCGAGACCTACTCCGAGGTCGTGGAGGGTATGCAGCTGGACCGGGGCTACATCACCCCCTATATGGTCACTGACACCGAGAAGATGGAGGCCGTGCTGGACGACGCCCTCATCCTGCTCACCGACAAGAAGATCTCCTCCATCCAGGACCTGCTGCCCATTCTGGAGCAGGTGGTGCAGACCGGCAAGAAGCTGCTCATCGTGGCCGAGGACGTGGAGGGCGACGCCCTGTCCACCCTGCTGGTGAACAAGCTGCGGGGCACCCTGAACGTGTGCTGCATCAAGGCTCCCGGCTTCGGCGACCGCCGCAAGGAGATGCTGGAGGATATCGCCATCCTCACCGGCGGCACCGTGGTGTCCTCCGACCTGGGCATGGACATCAAGGAGACCACCATGGATATGCTGGGCACCGCCCGCCAGGTGAAGGTGCAGAAGGAGAATACCATCATTGTGGACGGCGCCGGCTCCGGCGACGCCATCTCCGCCCGGGTGGGCCAGATCCGCAAGGCCATCGAGACCACCACCTCCGACTATGACAAGGAGAAGCTCCAGGAGCGGCTGGCCAAGCTGGCCGGCGGCGTGGCCATCATCCGCGTGGGCGCGGCCACCGAGGCCGAGATGAAGGAGAAGAAGCTGCGCATCGAGGACGCCCTGAACGCCACCCGTGCCGCCGTGGAGGAGGGCATTGTGGCCGGCGGCGGCGCCGCCTATGTGGACGCCATCGCCGCCGTGGAGAAGCTGGTGAACACCCTGGAGGGCGACGAGAAGACGGGCGCCAACATCGTGGCCAAGGCCCTGGCCGAGCCCATGAAGCAGATCGCCGCCAACGCCGGCATCGACGGCAGCGTGGTGCTGGAAAAGGTGAAGACCGCCGGCAAGACCGGCTACGGCTTCGACGCTTACAAGGAGGAGTACTGCGACATGATCTCCTCCGGCATCGTGGACCCCACCAAGGTGACCCGCTCCGCCCTGGAGAACGCCGCTTCCGTGGCCGCCGTGCTGCTCACCACCGAGTCCCTGGTGGCCGACAAGCCCGAGCCTCCCGCTCCGGCCGCGGCTCCCGCGCCCGACATGGGGATGTATTAAAAGATAGGAAAGGACCCCAGGCCGATTGGCCTGGGGCCTTTTTATTCTCATTCCGGGATATGCAGGGATCGCCCTGCGGGGCGGTACTTTCTCTCCCATGAGAGAAAGTACCCAAAGAGAATGCTTAGGGGGAAGTCCGCCGGTTCGGCTTCGAGCGCCAAGGGCGCGCTCTCGCTCACAGGCGGGCCTCCCCCTAAGAACCCCCTGTTTACGGGGGATGATTTACGCGGCGCCTGTCCAAACCCTTCCGGCGCGTGGGGCCTTCGACGCAAATACCCCTATTTGTGCTGCCGCCGGTATCTCGTCACTGACAAGCCCTGCCGTCCACCGCCTGCGCCTGGGGGGGAGGGGCAAGCCCCGCCCCTACATCTTATTTAAGCATCGTTCTCCATATTGGCAAGGGCAAACGTAATACACTGGTTTATAAATTCGTTGCGGGAAATGTTTATCATGCCCGCTTGGCGGTCAATTTCCCTTAGAAGCTCAGTGGGTATTCGCATAGAAATCACTTCTTTTTCTTGCCTTTTGGGGATAAATTTTTCCAAGGGTATCACATCCTCTCTTGACTATTGTATTCTTTTCTGATATCTTAATAAATATTCTATTTATAATAGATATCTAAAAATGAATACAAAAGGAGAGAGCAATATGAAAGGCTGGAAAGAGGTGCCTGAGGAGCGGTGCGGGAACTGCAAATACTTCCATCAGCATTACACCCGCGACAAACGGGGTGGCTACTCCCCCCTGTGGTGCGGGCACTGTACCCACCCCCGGCTGAAAAACCGTCGAAGGGAGGAAACCTGCCCCCACTGGACCGCCAAAGACAAAGAAGACCCCCGCAGTTCGTGACTGCGGGGGCTTTGTCTGCGCTACAGGTCCGCCAGCGTCAGCGAGAAGTCGAACCGCTCGGTGTCGTCCTCGCCCTGGCCGCGGGCGAACAGCTCGCTGCCCTGGACGGCGGTGTCCACATAGAGGGCTTCCCCCGCCCGGCACTCGTTCACGTAGCCGATTTGGAAGGAGCGGACGAACTTGTCCCGGCCCAGCCGCTCCAGGTGCAGGCTGTCGCAGGCGAAATCGGCGTAGTGGATGTTGTTCACGTGGCCGTTGATGTCGGTGTCGGAGTAGCGCAGGTCCCGGCGGACCCGGCCGTCGAACTGCTCCGGCAGGGCCACCCGGCGCAGCCTGACGCTCTTGCACAGATCGCCGCCGTCGGTGCCCTGGAACTCGGTGAGCTGCTTCATGCGGAATAGCTTGTGTTCGTCCACGTCCACCATGACCCAGATGGACGTGGCCTGACCGATGGGCCTGCCGTCCCGGTAGAAATCAAAATCCCGGTAGGTGGACGCGCCCGACGCGCCCCGGTGCCAGGTTTTCACGGTGATGGGGTCGTTCCAGCGCAGGGGCGCGTCCAGCTCCACCCAGCTGCGGGTGACCATCCACAGGCAGTTGTATTTTTTCAAAATCTCCGGGCCGGACACCCCCAGGGACAGGGCGGCCTGGGTGGCGGCCTCCTGCATGACGCCCAGCACCGCCGACGGGCGGCACTGGTTGAACAAATCCACGTCCCGGGAGTCCACCCGGAGGTTCATTTCGTAAAAGGTGCTCATTTGCTGTTTTCCTTCCTTCCGGGGATGGTGATGGAGCAGCGGGCGCACAGGTCGGCCAGGTCGTCCGGCGTGGCGGCCGGGAGGCGCAGCGAGGCCCCACAGGAGGCGCACACCAAATCCACCGACGAGTAGCCAACCTTGACGCCGTAGTCCCCGCAGCCGCAGCCGCAGGTTACGCCGCCCCGCTGGGCGATGTCCTTGAGCTCGGCCAGCACCTCCGTCATGACCACGTCGTCCAAAAACGTGCCCCGGCTGTCCGTCTGGTCGTCCAGGCGCAGCTTGTCCACCGCCCGCTCCAGCTTGGCCATGGCCTGGAATACCCGGTCCTCCTGGCCGATGTGGCAGCAGCCCAGCCCCGACGCGGGGCAGGACAGGGCGAGCAGCGCCTGGCGGAGCAGGGCGTCGTTGGCGCACACGGCGGTGTGGTCCTTGGCGCAGAACAGGCAGGGCACGGTGATCTCGCACCGGTCGCCCAGCTGGCGGAGGCGCACCTCCGACTTGCCGCAGGGGCAGGGGAGCACGCTGTCCCCGGCGGCGAGCTGGAAGGCGGTGCGGCTGGCGATGACGGACTGGCCGCAGACGGGGCAGATATATCCGATGGAACGGGTTTCTTCGGGCATACGGGGTCCCTCCCAATATTTTCTGGAGGTATTATACCACCCCGGCGCATTTTTTTCCAGTGACAATTCCGTCCCACCGGCATAATTTTCCCCATTTGGCGCAAACTAATGCCACATTACGCCAAAGGAGTCACTTCCATGGAAAATCAAAAGCTGGGGCGGCAGACCTTTCAGCCCGGCTCGCCCCCTGTGATCATCGGCTTCGGCTCCGCCGCCGGGAAAAAGGAGAGCCAGGGCCCCCTGGGCCGCCACTTCGACCACACCTGCCGGGACGACGCCTTCGGGGCCAAGACCTGGGAGCAGGCGGAGTCCGCCATGCAGGGGCTGGCCCTGGACGCGGCGCTGAAGCGGGCGGGGCTGCACACCCCGGACCTGGATTTGCTGCTGGCGGGGGATCTGCTCAACCAGTGCATCGGCGCGGGCTACGCCGCCCGGGCGGCGGGCGTCCCCTTTTTCGGGCTGTATGGGGCCTGCTCCACCATGGGAGAGAGCCTGGCCCTGGCCACGCTGCTGCTCAGCGGCGGGTATGGGACCTATGCCGCCGCCGCCACCTCGTCCCACTTCTGCTCGGCGGAGCGGCAGTACCGCACGCCGCTGGAGTACGGCTCCCAGCGCACTCCCACCGCCCAGTGGACGGCCACCGCCGCCGGGGCGGTGGTGGTGACCAACGCCGTCCGGCCCGGCCCCCGCGTCGCCCGGGTGACGGTGGGCATGGTGAAGGACAAGGGCATCAAGGACGCCAACAACATGGGCGCGGCCATGGCCCCTGCCGCCTACGAGACGCTGAAAACCCACTTTGAGGACACCGGCCTCGCGCCGGACTACTACGACCTCATTGTCACCGGCGACCTGGGCAGCTTGGGCCATGAGATCGTCACCGATCTGTTTGAACGGGACGGGGTGAAGCTGGCCAACTACAACGACTGCGGCCTGATTCTGTTCGACCGGGAGGAGCAGGACGTGCACGCCGGGGCGTCGGGTTGCGGCTGCTCGGCGTCGGTGCTGTGCGGCTATCTGCTGCCGGGGCTGCTGTCCGGGCGGTGGAGCCGGATTCTGTTCTGCCCCACCGGGGCGCTGCACTCCCCCACGGCCACCATGCAGGGGGAGTCCATCCCCGGCATCTGCCACGCGCTGGCGCTGGAAGGAGGAAAATGATGGATTATCTGAAGGCATTTGTGGTGGGCGGGCTGTTCTGCGTGGTGGGTCAGATTCTCATCGACAAGACCAAGCTCACCCCCGCCCGGATTTTGGTGGCCTACGTGGTGGCCGGCGTGGTGCTGGGGGCGGTGGGCGTGTACAAACCCCTGGCGGAGTGGGCCGGGGCGGGGGCCACGGTGCCCCTCACCGGGTTTGGCTACTCCTTGGCCAAGGGGGTGCAGGAGGCGGTGGCGGAAAAGGGCCTGCTGGGGGCGATTACCGGCGGGGTCACGTCCACCGCCGGGGGCATCGCCGCGGCCATCTTCCTGGGCGTGGTGGTGGCCATGATTTTCAAGCCCAAGCCCAAGGGGTAGTTCCTTTTTCTCAAGAGAAAAAGGAACCGAAAAAGAGCTTTAAACTCGCTGCCAAAGTAGCTGTAACCGTCAGATGTCAGCGACGGCCACGAACCGAGGATAAAATTTTTACAGTTTTTGTGCTTTGTGTCATTGACAGGGCGGCATACTGTGCTATAATAAAGCTGTCAACTGAATAATGCCTTATCAAGAGTGGTGGAGGGACCGGCCCGATGAAGCCACGGCAACCTGCGGTGCAAGGTGCCAAGTCCGGCGGAAACGCGAGATGAGGAAAAGACCTGATTCATCCAGCCCCGCCGAGTAAAGTTCGGCGGGGCTTTTTTCAGCCCTCATTTCCTCCCATCAAAGAAAGGAGAAAAAATATGGCAAAACGTTTATTTACCTCTGAATCCGTCACCGAGGGCCACCCCGACAAGGTGTGCGACCAAATTTCCGACGCCATTTTAGACGCCATCATCGAGAAGGACCCCAACGCCCGGGTGGCCTGCGAGACGGCGGTGTCCACCGGCCTGGTCCATATCATGGGGGAGATCACCACCTCCTGCTATGTGGACATCCCCAAAATCGCCCGGCAGGTGATCCGGGACATCGGCTACGACCGGGCCAAGTACGGCTTTGACGGCGACTCCTGCGCTGTCATCACCAACATTGACGAGCAGTCCCCCGACATCGCTCTGGGCGTGGACAAGGCCCTGGAGGCCAAGGAGGGCGGGCTGGACGACGGCCTGGACAACGGCGCGGGGGACCAGGGCATGATGTTCGGCTACGCCTGCAGGGAGACGGAGGAGCTGATGCCCCTGGCCATCGCCCTGTCCCACAAGCTGGCCCAGCGGCTCACCCAGGTGCGCAAGGACAAGCTGGTGGACTACCTGCGGCCCGACGGCAAGAGCCAGGTCACTGTGGAGTACGGCGCGGACGGCAGGCCCGTCCGGGTGGACACGGTGGTGCTCTCCACCCAGCACGCCCCCGAGGCCACCCTGGAGCAGATTCGCGCCGACATGATCGAACTGGTGGTGAAGCCCACCATTCCCGCCGCCCTGCTGGACGGGGACACCCGCATCCTGGTCAACCCCACCGGCCGCTTTGTGGTGGGCGGGCCCCAGGGGGACTCCGGCCTCACGGGACGGAAAATCATCGTGGATACATACGGCGGCACCGCGCCCCACGGCGGCGGCGCCTTCTCCGGCAAGGACCCCACCAAGGTGGATCGCTCCGCCGCCTACGCCGCCCGGTGGGTGGCCAAGAACGTGGTGGCCGCGGGGCTGGCCGACAAGTGCCAGGTGCAGCTGGCCTACGCCATCGGCGTGGCCCGGCCTGTGTCCGTTCGGGTGGACACCTTCGGCACCGGCACGGTGAGCGACGAGGCTCTGGAGGCGGCGGTGGAGAAGGTGTTCGACCTGCGCCCCACCGCCATCATCAACCGGCTGGACCTGCGCCGGCCCATCTATCGCCAGACCGCCGCCTACGGCCACTTCGGCCGCCCCGAGCTGGACCTGCCCTGGGAGAAGACGGACATGGTGGAGGCCATTCAGG
>CAJULM010000027.1 GCA_910587285.1 uncultured Oscillospiraceae bacterium
GTCATAATGTTTTAATTATACCAAATTCTCACGGCTATTTCAACTGACAAACCACACAGCCCCCTTTTCCCGGGCATAGAAAAAAAACTTGCATTCCGCTGGAATGTGTGGTATCATAACTAATACTTATGCAGGGCCATTGTGCCCACTGAGCCGAACAATCAACCGAAAGGATATGAGTCACATGACTACTCCCCAGCTCATTCTGTCCATCATCTACTTCATCGTGGCCGTGGCCTTGGTCGCCATCGTCATGCTCCAATCCGGCAAGAGCGCGGGTCTGTCCGGCGCCATCGCCGGCGGCGCCGACACGTTTCTGTCCAAGAACAAGGCCAAGTCCGCCGATGCCCGCCTGGCCCGCATGACCAAGTGGGTGGCCATTGTGTTTATGGTCCTCACCCTGGTGGTTTGCCTGCTGTAAGACAAGCAAGTGCGCAAAAAGCTCCCTCGGCTTTGCCGAGGGAGCTTTTTTGTCCTGTTTTACCGCAGAAATCCGTCCAAAATCTTCTGCTCCGCCTCCTCCTCCGTCAGCCCCAGCGTCATGAGCTTTAGGATTTGGTCCCCGGCAATCTTGCCGATGGCCGCCTCGTGGATGAGCTGGGCGTCCATGTGGTTGGCCGTGATGGCGGGAATCGAACTCACCTTGGCCTGCCCCATAATGATGGAGTCGCACTGGACGTGCCCGAAACAGGGCGCGTCTCCCACCACCTGGGGATAGAACACCTGCACCGACTGATCCTGGGCCACGGAGCGGGAGATCACCTGGGTGCGGGCGCCCTCCCCCTTCATAATCACGTCCATCTTGCTCTCGGCGAACTGCTCGCCGTGGGTGAGCAGCCGCTCGGTGACAACCGCCTCGGCGTCCGCCCCCACCTCCACCTTGGTGTACCGCTTGGTGTGGTCCACGCCTCTGATCTGCACCGTCTCCAGCTGGATGGAGGCTCCCTCCTCCAGATACACGATGGTGTGGGGATTCATGATCCGGGCCCCGGTCCCCTCACCCTCGCCGTAGTGCTTCTCCGTGTAGCGCACCTTGGAGCCTCTGCCCACGTAGAAGGTATGCACCCCGTCGTGCTGGGTGGTGTCGCAGCCGTCGTTGTGGATGCCGCACCCGGCGATGATGTCCACGTCGCAGTCCTCACCGATGAAAAAGTCGTTATACACCAAATCGGTGAGCCCGCTCTGGGTGAGAAGAACGGGAATATGGACGTCCTGGCCCTTTGTCCCCGCCTTGATGCGGATGTCAATGCCCGGCTTGTCCTCCTTGGTGGAAATCTCAATGGTCTCCGTACTCCGCCGGGACTCCAGTCCGCCGTCCTTGCGAATGTTGTAGGCCCCCTGGGGCACGCCGTCCATGTCGGCAATCTGCCGCAGCAGTTCGGTGTCAGTTCGGTTCATGCCGCCCCTCCTCTCCCACAAAGGCGCACCCGGGCTGGGTGTTGGCCAGAATCTTGGGGAAAATCTCCTCCCGCGGGCCCTGCTCGGACACCAGGCCGTCCGCCACCAGCACAATCTCATCCGCCAGGCCGATGATCCGCTCCTGGTGGGAGATGATGAGGATGGTGGATTCCCGCTTGTCGTGGATATAGCGGAAGGTCTCGGTGAGCTTGGCAAAGGACCACAGGTCGATGCCCGCCTCCGGCTCGTCAAAGATCATCAGCGGGGCCCTCCGGGCCAGGATGGTGGCGATCTCGATGCGCTTTACCTCGCCGCCGGACAGGGAGGCGTCCACCTCCCGGTCGATATAGTCCGCCGCGCACAGCCCCACCTGGGTGAGCAGCTGGCAGCCCTCGGTGCGGCTGAGAAAGGGGTTGCCCGCCGCCAGCCCCAGCAGGTCCCGCACCCGCAGGCCCTTGAACCGGGGGGGCTGCTGGAAGCCGTAGCTGATACCCCGCTGGGCCCGCTCCGTAATCGAGAGGTGGGTGATGTCCTCCCCGTTCCACAGAATCTGTCCACCGGTGGGCTGGTTCAGCCCCATGATGGCCCGGGCCAGCGAGGTCTTTCCCCCGCCGTTGGGGCCGGTAATCACCCAGAATGCGCCGTCCGGCACCGTCAGGGACACATCCCGCAGGATGTCCTTCTGCCCCGCCCCCTCCTCCACGGAAAAGGCAAGATGGTTAAGTTCAAGCATAATCCATTGCTCCTAAACAGATTTCGCGGACGAAATCATAGTCTATTTCTATGGTTTGCAGTATACCATAGGAGGGAATTGCTGTCAAGGACAAAATTCATAGTATTTTACTATGTTTTATGTTTTTGATTTATCACCCAATGGCAAATTCTCTCCCTGTCACATAGAATGAGGGGCAAAGGAGGTGTGAACATGGAAGAAATGATCCCATGCTCGGTAAAGGACCAGGAGACGTTCCGGCGGGTGTGGCAGCGGGTGATGGCGGGTAGGGACGAGGCCCAGTGCCCCATTGAGACCATGCAGGGCGATCTGTCCTGTCAGCGTTTGGAGGAGCTTATCCGCCAGCACGGCGGTCTTATGCCGGACGCGCCGGTCCAGGAGGAAACGCCCCAGCCAGAGGGCTGGCAGAGTCCCCAGGAACCGCCCCAGGACGATACCCCCGCCCCGGAGCCCCCGGCTCAGGAATCCCCCGCCCAGCCAGACTCTCTCCCGGAGCCCAACGGCCCCGGCTGCTCAGGCGACCTGCCGCCGCTCTGGGAGCAGCCCTCGCCCGCCGGCGACCGCACAGCCCGGCTGCGCCATCAGGTGATGGAGGCGCTGGAGGGCTGGCAGTTCTACCGGCATCTGGCCCGCCGGGCCAGGGGGAGCGACGCCCGTGTACTTAACAACCTGGCCGGCGAACTGCACCGGCAGGCCCGCAAGCTGTCGGCGGCCTACTTTTTGCTCACCGGGCTGCGCTACTGGCCCAGCGAGCTGCTGACCACTCCGGCGATCGCGTCCTATTGGGGGGCGCTGCGCCTGCGGCACCAGGCGGAGCAGCGCCAAGAGACGGCCTTTCGCATTGCCGCGGACGACTGGGACGATCCCGCCCTGCTGGAGCTGCACACGGAGCTGATCGACGGCTGCCAGCGCCGCTGCCGCCAGCTGCGCACCCTGCTGGAACAGGACCTGGCCTAAAACCCAGCAAAGGAAGGGAGACGCTTCTTTATAGAGAAGCGTCTCCCTTTTGGGTTCAGGTTATGCAGAAATCTGCCTTATTTGTACAGCTCGATGAGCTTCTGGAGGTGCTCCCAGCGGTCCATCGCGGCCTGCTCGTTCTTCTTGAACAGATCTTCGGCGCGCTCGGGGAAGGCACGGGTCAGGGAGCTGTAGCGGGCCTCGTTGAGCAGGAACTCCTGATAGCCGCCGGCGGGCGCCTTGGAGTCCAGGGTAAACGGGTTCTTCCCCTCGGCCTTCAGGGCGGGATTATAGCGGAACAGGTTCCAGTAGCCGCAGGACACAGCCTTCTTCATCTCGCTCTGGCAGTTGGCCATGCCGCCCTTGATGGAGTGCATCTCGCAGGGGCTGTAGCCGATGATGAGGGAGGGACCATGATAGGCCTCGGCCTCCCGAATGGCCTGAAGGGTCTGGTTGGGGTTGGCGCCCATGGCCACCTGGGCCACGTACACGTAACCGTACTGCATCACAATCTCCGCCAGGGATTTCTTGCCGATGGCCTTGCCCGCAGCGGCAAACTGCGCCACCTGGCCCAGGTTGGAGGACTTGGACGCCTGTCCGCCGGTGTTGGAATACACCTCGGTGTCAAACACGAAGATGTTCACGTCCTCGCCGGAGGCCAGCACGTGGTCCAGTCCGCCGTAGCCGATGTCGTAGGCCCAGCCGTCGCCGCCGAAGATCCACACAGACTTCTTGCCCAAATAATCCTTCTGCGCCAAGATCTGCGGGGAGATGGGGCAGCCGTGGGCCGCGGCGTTCTCCAGCACGGGGATCAGCGCCTTGACGGCCTCGGCGTTGGCCTCGCCGTCGTCCTTGGTGTCCAGATACTTCTGGATAACAGCCTTATCCTCGGCAGGACCCTGTCCGTGCTCCACCATGGCCTCCAGCCTCTCGATGAGGGCGTTGCGGATGGCCTTCTGACCCAGGTGCAGGCCCAGGCCGTGCTCGGCGTTGTCCTCGAACAGAGAGTTAGCCCAGGCCACGCCCTTGCCGTCCTTGTTGACGGTGTAGGGAGAGGTGGCGGCGGGACCGCCCCAGATGGAGGAGCAGCCGGTGGCGTTGGACACATACATACGGTCGCCGCACACCTGGGTGACCAGGCGGGCGTAAGCGGTCTCGGCACAGCCGGCGCAGGAGCCGGAGAACTCCAGCAGAGGCTGCTTGAACTGGCTGCCGGGAACGGTGGCGGTGGTAGTGACCTCGCTCTTTTCGGTAACGTTGGCCACCATATAATCGAAGGCGCTCTGGCGGCCGGCCTCCTGCTCCAGGGGCACCATGGACAGGCTCTTGGTGGGGCAGATGCCTACGCAGACGGAGCAGCCCATGCAGTCCATGGGGCTCACGGCCAGGGAGTACTTGTAAAGACCCTTACCCTTACCAGCCTTGAAGTCCACAATCTGCGCACACTCGGGGGCGTTCTTGGCCTCCTCCTCAGTGAGCGCAAAGGGACGGATGGTGGCGTGGGGGCAGACATAGGCGCACTGGTTGCACTGGATGCAGGTATCCTGATTCCAGGCGGGCACGGATACGGCCACGCCACGCTTCTCGTAAGCGGAAGCGCCCTGCTGGAAGGTGCCGTCCACATGGGGCACGAAGGAGGACACGGGCAGGCTGTCGCCGTCCATGCGGTTGATGGGCTCCATCACGTCCTTGACCATCTCTACCAGCTCAGCGCGGCCCTCCAGACACTCGCCCTTGTCCTCGTCCACGGCGTTGGCCCAGTCGGCGGGCACGTCGAACTTCTGGAAAGCGGTGGCGCCCAGGTCGATGGCCTTGTGGTTCATGTCCACCACGTCCTGGCCCTTCTTCAGGTAGGAGTGGGTGGCGGCGTCCTTCATATAGCCGATGGCCTCGTCGATGGGCATCACATTGGCCAACTTGAAGAAGGCGGACTGGAGAATGGTGTTGGTGCGCTTGCCCATGCCGATCTCAATGGCCAGATCAATGGCGTTGATGGTGTAGACCTGGATGTTGTGCTCCGCAATGTAGCGCTTGGCCACGGCGGGCATATGCTTGTTGAGCTCCTCATGGCTCCACTGGCAGTTGATGAGGAACACGCCGCCGTCCTTCACGTCCCGGACCATGGGGAAGCCCTTGACAATGTAGGCGGGCACGTGGCAGGCCACGAAGTCGGCCTTGTTGATATAGTAGGGGGCGCGGATGGGCTGGTCGCCGAAGCGCAGGTGGCTGATGGTCACGCCGCCGGTCTTCTTGGAGTCATACTGGAAGTACGCCTGGACGTACTTGTCGGTATGGTCGCCGATGATCTTGATGGAGTTCTTATTGGCGCCCACGGTGCCGTCGCCGCCCAGGCCCCAGAACTTCACCTCGATGGTGCCCTCGGCCGCGGTGTTGGGGGAGGGCTTCTCCTCCAGGGACAGGTTGGTCACATCGTCCACGATGCCGATGGTGAACTGGCGCTTGGGCTGAGCCTTGGTCAGCTCCTCATACACCGCGAACACGCTGGCGGGGGGAGTATCCTTGGAGCCCAAGCCGTAGCGGCCGCCGATGACAGAGATGTCGGTGCGGCCCGCGTTGGCCAGAGCGGTGACCACGTCCAGGTAGAGGGGCTCGCCCTGGGCGCCGGGCTCCTTGGTGCGGTCCAGCACGGCGATGTGCTTGCAGGTGGCGGGGATAGCGGCCAGCAGCTTGTCCGCGCGCCAGGGACGGTACAGGCGCACCTTGATCAGACCCACCTTCTCGCCGTGGGCGTTGAGGTAGTCGATGACCTCCTCGGCCACGTCGCAGATGGAGCCCATGGCGATGATGACCCGCTCGGCGTCGGGTGCGCCGTAGTAGTTGAACAGCTGGTAATTGGTGCCCAGCTTGGCGTTGACCTTGCCCATGTACTCCTCTACGATCTCGGGGATGGCGTCGTAGTAGGTGTTGCAGGCCTCGCGGTGCTGGAAGAAGATGTCGCCGTTCTCGTGGGAGCCGCGCATCACAGGGTGGTCGGGATTCAGGGCGCGGGCGCGGAAATCCTCAACGGACTTCCAGTCTACCATCTCGGCCAGGTCCTCGTAGTCCCAGATGGCGATCTTCTGGATCTCGTGGGAGGTGCGGAAGCCATCGAAGAAGTTCAGGAAGGGAACACGGCCCTTGATGGCGGCCAGATGGGCCACCGCGCCCAGGTCCATGACCTCCTGGGGATTGGACTCGGCCAGCATGGCAAAGCCGGTCTGGCGGCAGGCCATGACGTCGGAGTGGTCGCCGAAGATGTTCAGCGCGTGGCTGGCCACGGTCCGGGCGGACACATGGAACACTCCGGGAAGCAGCTCGCCGGCGATCTTGTACATATTGGGGATCATCAGCAGCAGGCCCTGAGAAGCGGTATAGGTGGTGGTCAGGGCGCCGGCGGCCAAAGAGCCGTGCACCGTGCCGGCGGCGCCGGCCTCGGACTGCATCTCAATGACCTTTACGGTCTGGCCGAAAATATTCTTCCGGCCAGCGGCGGCCCACTGGTCCACGTTGTCCGCCATGGGGCTGGACGGCGTGATAGGATAGATGCCGGCCACCTCGGTAAAGGCGTAGGACACGTGGGCGGCGGCAGTGTTGCCGTCCATGGTTTTAAACTTGCGTGCCATAGGCGTTTTTCCTCCTTTTCATATGAGAACGTGCTTCCATATGGTTTCGCTCCGTTTCGCATTGTCAAGCTTATCACATTCTCTCCAATTTTGCAATTACAAATGAACAGATTTTCCGCTAAAGTTTTCCTGCCTCCCTCCTGCGGGAAAGCGTCGCGCCGGTCCCCTTCCGCCCAGTAAATCTCCGCGCTCCCGGCCCTGACAGCTGCCGGGGACGCGTTTTTTCCTGCATCCCTTGCGGAACCGCCAAAAGCATGGTAAACTGTTTTGTATGTATCATCTATAGAAGGAAGGTGCCTCCCCATGGTGTGCAACGTGACCTCCCTGGGCCTGTACGGCGTCACCGGCTATCCGGTGACGGCCGAATGCGCCCTATCCAACGGTCTGCCCGCCTTTGACGTAGTGGGTCTGCCCGACGCCGCCGTGAAGGAGGCCCGGGAGCGGGTGCGCTCCGCCGTCAAATCCAGCGGCTTCGACTTCCCCGTCTCCCGCATCACCGTCAACCTGGCCCCCGCCGGCCGCCGCAAGGCGGGCACGGTGTACGACCTGCCTATACTCGTGGGCATTTTGTGCGCCGGCGGTCAGCTCACCCTGAGAAATGAAAAGAACTCCGTCTTTTTAGGCGAGCTGTCTCTGGACGGGCGGCTTCGCCCGGTGTCCGGTGTACTGCCCATGGCTCTGGCCGCCCGGCGGGCGGGGCTCACCCGACTGTTTGTCCCCGCCGACAACGCCCCGGAGGCCACCCTGGCCGATGGTTTGGAGGTGTTCCCCGTGCGCACGGTGGCAGAGCTGGCGGCCCACCTGTCCGGGGAAGCCCCCCTTTCCCCCGCCCCGGTTTGGCGGGACGACCCCACCCCCGTCCAGGACTCCGATTTCAGCGAGGTAAAGGGACAAGAGCACACCAAGCGGGCGCTGGAGGTAGCTGCCGCCGGGGGGCACCACGTGCTCATGTCCGGCTCCCCCGGCTCGGGCAAGTCCATGATGGCCAAGCGCCTGCCCGGCATCCTCCCCGACTTGACCCGGACGGAGGCCCTGGCCTGCACGGAAATCTACTCCGTCATGGGCCTCACCTCCAAGGAGCACCCCATGGTGCGCCGCCGGCCCTTCCGCGCGCCCCATCACACCATCTCCGCCGCCGGCATGACCGGGGGCGGCTCCAACCCCCGGCCCGGCGAAATTTCCCTGGCCCACAACGGGGTGCTGTTTTTGGACGAGCTGCCCGAGTTCCATTCCGATGTGCTGGAGGTGCTGCGCCAGCCTCTGGAGGACGGGCAGACCCAGATTTCCCGCGTCTCCGGCTCGGTGACCTACCCCAGCCGGTTCATGCTGGTGTGCGCCATGAACCCCTGCAAGTGCGGCTGGTACGGCCACCCCTCCGGCCGGTGTACCTGCACCGAGCAGGCGGTGCGGCGGTACTTATCCCGGCTGTCTGGCCCCATGCTGGACCGCATCGACATCTGCGTGGACGTGCCCGCCCTGGACTACGACGAGCTGTCCGGCGCGTCCGCCCCGGCGGAGCGCTCGGAGACCATCCGGGCAAGGGTGAACGCCGCCCGCAAAATTCAGACGCAGCGGTACGGTCCCGACGGCCCCGCCTGCAACGCCCAGATGGGGCCACGGGAGCTGCGGGAACACTGCGTTTTGGACGAGCCCTGCCAGCAGCTCATCCGGGGGGCCTACGACCGGCTGGGGCTGACGGCCCGGGGCTACGACCGCATCCTGCGCGTGGCCCGCACCATCGCGGACCTGGATGGGGCGGAGGATATCGCGGTGCACCACCTTGCCGAAGCGCTGCAATACCGCCCGCCGGAGCATTTGAGAGGATAAATGGGAAGCCCCGGACAGCTTGTCCGGGGCTTCTCCTATTTCACCAGCTCCTCCAGCGAGCGCACGTACCGGCTGCACACCCCCCGCAGCTCGTCCTGCCGATTGGCGTAGTAGGCGTCGTATACCCCCACCGCCTCCATCCCCGCCTTCCGGGCCGTAGCGCAGTTGTCCGGGTTGTCGTCAAACAGCACGCACTTCTCCGGCCGCGCGCCGATGCGCCGGCTCAGCTCCACAAAGCACCGGGGGTCCCACTTTTCCAGGCCGACCTCCTCGGCGTATACGATGTGATCAAACAGCTCCAGCAGGCCGAAGCGCTCCAGCGCCAGCCGGCACAGGGCCGGACGGCAGGCGGTGAACAGGGCCATGGGCCGCCCCTCCCGCCAGCACTGCTCCAAAAGCGCCCCCGCCCCCGGCTTCAGTCCGGCCAGCTCCCGGTAGTGACGTTCCGCCAGCTCATCCCACTCCGCCATAATCTCCTCAGGCGTGTCGGCCAGGCGGTAATAGTCCCGGGTGAACCGGGCCGCGATGGGGTAGATGGAGCGCTCCACCACCTTCTGATACTCCATGTCAGGCTCCAGCCCCCGGCGCGCCAGAAATTCCCGGTCCACCTCCGCCCACAGGCCGTTGGTGTCTGTAATGGTCCCGTCCAAGTCAAATATGTACATACGCTCAACTCCTATTCTCTACTCAGCATACCAAACGAGCCGCCCTCCCGCAACCTTTTCCCAACAAATTTCACCCTTCGCGTTGACTTGTCCCCCCGAAACAGATAAAATAATAAAAGATTGACAGAAGGGAGGCGGTCCCATGCGAAAGCTGGCCTGGTTCTCCGGCGGCTTCGCCGCCGCCTGCCTGTGGGCCTGCTACGACATAGGCCCCGTGCAGCTGCTGGGTACGCTGCTCCTGGCCCTGGGCGGGTGGCTGGCCACCCGTCCAAGTACCGGACACCCCCCTCTCTCCCCGCCCCCCACGAAGGACAAGGGCCCGCTCTCCCATTATGTCGTGTTCCAGATCTCCCGCCGGGCGCTGGCTCTGTGCCTGGGCGCGGTGCTGGCCTTTGGGTGGGCGGGGGCCTATTTCGCCCTGTTCCGCGCCCCGGCCCAGCGGTGGGTGGGCGACCAGGTGGCGCTGTCCGGCGAGGTGTCCTCCTATCCCGCCCCCACCTCCATCGGCGGGTATTCCGTGACCGTCCGCCTGAACGGCGGCTTCTTTGCGCCGGACACGCTGATGTACGGAAATCGGGATTGGGGCGCGCTCCAGCCGGGGGACCGGGTATCCTGTACGGCGCGGGTGAGACTGTCCGACCGCGTCTATGGCGACGAGACCACCTATTACACCGCCCGGGGCGTGTACCTGTTGGCCTACTGCAATGAGCCGCCGGAAATCACGCCGGCAGAGCGCTTCCCCGCCCGGTACTGGCCCGCTCTGTGCGCCCGCGCCCTGCGCCGGGGTATTTACACCGCCTTTGACGACACCGCCGCCCCCATCGCCGCCGCCGTCACCCTGGGGGACAAGACGGGGCTGGACGAAACACTGTATTCCGCTTTCAACCGGGCGGGGCTGATGCACGCCGCGGTGGTGTCCGGGCTGCACATCAGCTTTTTGGTGCGCATGGCGCTGGCCCTCACCGGACGCAGAAGAAAGGCCGCGCTGGCCATGGTCCCCCTGCTGGTGTTCTACGCACTCATGGCGGGCGGCACGCCGTCGGCCTTCCGCGCCGTGATTATGCAAAGCGCCCTGCTCCTCGCCCCCATCGCCCAGCGGGAGGAGGACGCCCCCTGCGCCCTGGGCCTGGCTCTGCTGGTGCTGCTCGTCCAAAACCCCTTTGCCGCCGCCAGCGTGGGGCTGCAGCTGTCCTTTGCCTCCGTAGCGGGCATTCTGTTGGTCTCGGAGCCCCTGTTCCAGCGGCTGTACCGCCCGCTGAAGTCCCTGCGCCCCCAGAAGGAGCGCAGACTCCGTCTGCTCCTCTGGCGGGCGGGGCGCACAGCGCTGTCCGGCGTGTCCGCCTCCCTGGGGGCCATGCTGTTCACCGTCCCCCTCATCGCGCTGTACTTCGGGCAGATTGTGCTGCTCTCCCCTCTGTCCAACGTACTGGTGCTTTGGGCGCTGAGCCTGCTCATGGTGTGCGCCCTGATTTTGGGGACGCTGGCCATATTCCTCCCCGCTCCCGCCGCCCTGCTGGGCGTGGCGGCGGGCCTGCTGGGGCACTACGCCCGGTGGGTGACTCTGGCGCTGGGTAAATTCCCCTTCGCCTCCCTCAGTGCCGGCAGCCGGTACTGCCTGATCTGGCTGGGCGCGGTGTATCTGGCCCTGCCCGCCGCCCTCAGCCGGGACAAGCCCAGGCGGCCCGCCCTCTGCGTATGCGCTCTGGCCCTGCTGCTGTGCGCCGCCATCGGCCTGGAGCGGCTGGAGGTGGATACCGCCGACCTCACCATCACCGCTCTGGACGTGGGCCAGGGTTCGTCCACCGCCCTGCTGTCCGGCGGACAAACCGCCCTGGTAGACTGCGGCGGCAGCGGCGGACGCAGCGCCGGGGACACTGCGGCGGACTACTTCGCCGCCCAGGGACGCACCCGGCTGAACCTGCTGGTGCTCACCCACTTCGACACCGACCACTTCAACGGCGTGGAGCAGCTGTTTTACCGCATGAGCGTGGAATGCATCGCCATTCCCGCCGGCGAAACCGACCCGACGGAGCTGGCCTGCCTGCTGGATTTGGCTCAGGCTGAGGGTGCGCAGGTGGTGCTGGTGGACGAGACAAAAACTCTGCCCCTTGGAAATTCGACTTTCACCCTATTCCCACCGCTGGGCGGCGGAACCTCCAACGAATCCGGGCTGTTCGCCCTGTGCACCTGCAAGGATTTTGACGCCCTCATCACTGGCGACGCGGACGCCTTCGTGGAAAAAATGCTGGTTAAGTACTACCCCATCCCCGACATCGAGCTGCTGGCCGTGGGCCACCACGGCTCCAAAAACTCCAGCTGCGAGCAGTTTCTCCGCGCCACCGCCCCGGAGCTGGCCCTCATCTCCGCCGGACGGGGCAACTCCTATGGCCACCCAGCCCAGGAGACGCTGGACCGGCTGAACGCCCTGGGTACGGATATCCGCCGCACCGACCAGGACGGAACCGTCACGGTCCGGGTGCGAAACGGGGCCGTGGGGGTATTCTGACAAAGGAGGCAGCGCCATGCCGCCCAAGAAAAAGCCCACCGACAACACCGCCATGCGGGAGCTGAAGCGCGCCCTGAGGGATGGCTCCCTCAAAAACCTTTACCTGTTCCACGGGGAGGAGGCCTTTCTGCGGGAATATTATCTGGGCCAGCTCAAGCAAGTCCTGCTCCCCCCCGGTCTGGAGGACTTCAATCTTCACGCCGCCCAGGGGAAGGACTGCTCGGTGGACTGGATTGAGCAGGCGGTGGACTGCCTGCCCATGATGAGCCCGCGCACCCTCGTCACCGTCACCGACTTCGACCTGTTCTCTTTGGGGGAGGGGCCCCGAAAAAAGCTGCTGGAGCTGCTCTCCGCTCTGCCCGATTACTGCTGCCTGGTGTTTGTCTACGACCTGCTGCCCTATAAGCCGGACGGGCGCTCCAAGCTGGCTGCCTTTCTCAAAAAGGAGGGCTCAGTGGTGGACTTTCAGCGCCAGGAGGAGGGAGAGCTCACCAGTTGGATCTGCCGCCAGTTCCAAAAGGCGGGCAAGTCCATCGACACCCGGGACGCGGGCTACCTCATCTTTCTGTGCGGGGATTTGATGCACGACCTGTCCTCCGAAATCGGCAAAATCGCCGCCTACGCGGCCCACCCCCGCGTCACCCGGGAGGACATCGACGCGGTGGCCTCCCCCAAGGTGAGCGCGGTGGTGTTCCGCATGACGGACGCCCTGGCCAACAAGGACTTTGACAAGGCCGCCTCAGTGCTGGCCGACCTGCTCCATAACCGTGAGTCCCCCGTGATGATTCTCTCCGTGATGGGCAAGTATTTTCGGCAGCTGTACACCGCCCGCCTCTACCTCAGCGCAGGCAAAAGCAAGGCGGAATATATGCAGCTCTGGAACATGAGCGGCGGCTATTTCATGGAGCAGCAGGCCCAGCGCCTGCTGGACGCCGCCAAGCGCTTCTCCCTGCCCTGGTGCCGGTATGCCGTGCGCCGCTGCGCCCAGGCGGACGCCGCGGTAAAGTCCGCCCCCCGGGGGCAGGACGGCGAGGTGCTCACCACGCTGCTGGTGGAGTTGGCCTCTGGTCGGCGGGTGGCGGAATGAGCGCCCCGCTGCGTATCCGAGAGGCGGTGGTGGTGGAGGGCCGGTATGACAAGGCCGCCTTGTCCGGCGTGGTAGACACCCTGATTTTGGAGACGGCGGGCTTCAGCGTGTTTAAGGACGGCGAGCGGCTGGCCTTTCTGCGCAGGCTGGCAGCCAAGCGGGGGCTCATTGTGCTCACCGACTCGGACGGAGCGGGGTTTGTCATCCGCAATTATCTCAAGGGAGCCATCCCCAAGGACCAGCTCAAACACGCCTACATCCCCGACGTATTCGGCAAGGAGCGGCGCAAGCGGGCCCCCGGCAAGGAGGGCAAGTTAGGGGTGGAGGGAATGTCCCCGGACGTGCTTCGCAACGCCATTCTCCGCGCCGGGGCCACCGTGCTGGACGGCGGCGCCCCGGACCGCCCCCAAGGGGACCTGACCCCGGCGGACCTGTTCGCCCTGGGCCTGTCGGGCACACCGGACGCGGCGGCACGGCGCGCTGAACTGCTCGGGCGGCTGGACCTGCCCCAGCACATGAGCGCCAAGGCCCTGCTCTCGGCGCTGAACGCGCTGTATACCCCGGACGAGTTGGAAACACTGCTGGACGGTTTCCGGAGGTAGGAGAGACAAATGGTGGACATTATTGTGACGGAGAAGTTTTTTGACGCAGAGAGGCTGTTTGGAACTCTCTACCTTGCCATCGGAGAATTTTCGTTTCCCTGCGTGGGCTGGACGGATTTCGCGGAGGATATTTTGAGCGCGTGGGCGCGGGAGCTGCTCCGGCTGAGCAGGGAGAGGCCATCCCGGTTTACGCTGCATTTCATGGACGGCCCATATGCGCTGGATATCTCCAAGGACGGCGCGGAGGATTTGGCGGTGCGGTGTATGGATCACGGGCGGACCACATACCAGTTTGCGTGCGGCTATGACGAGCTTCTGGACGCGCTGGCCCGCGGGCTGAAGTCGCTGTCGGAGCAGCAGGCCGGACCTTTCACACCCGCTGTGGCGCACAACAATATGCTGGCGGGAAAGCTGGCGGCGGTGCGCCGCCCCGCCGGAGACGCTGACACGGAATAAAAAACCGGGACAAAACCATCCGTTTTGTCCCGGTTTTTTATTCCAGATTGTTCAGCCCGTTGTACAGCTCATTGAAGGACTTCATCCCAGCGCACCGCCCGAAGGACAGCTCCCGGTCCTCTCCGAACTCCAGCAGGAAGCACTTGGCCAGTTCCTCTACCGTTGCTTCCAACGCCCCGAAAAACTGCCGATAGGCGAAATCCCAGGCGGGGGTGCCCTCCTCAAAATGACTGACGATGAGGGATTCCGTCACCTGGTCCAAAGGATACATTTTCAAATGCATCAGCTCGTGGACAATAACCTCTTCCAGATGTTCCTGTTTTGGGTTGGCGGCGTTGAGCATCAAAATGGCTTTGCGGTCGTCACAGTCGATTTTGAAGTCCCCGGTCTTTGGCCAGTGGGGGTCGTCCACCCACTCCAGCCGCACGTCCCAACCGGGGGTGAGGCGCAGCTTGCCGCACCAGTACCGAAACCGCTCCTGAAGCTTCTCCCGGTCAACCGTAGAGGCGTTCATCCCTCCGCCTCCATCATTTTGTCGATCCGACGTTGGTGGCGGCCGCCCTCAAACTCCGTGGACAGGAACACGTCCAGAATCCGCTCCGCCAGGTTGCCGCCGGTAACGCCTGCCCCCATGGCCAGCACGTTGGCATCGTTGTGGCGGCGGGTCATCTCGGCGGACAGTGTCTCGTGGCACAGGGCGCACCGCACGCCCCGCACCTTGTTGGCAGCCATGCTCATGCCGATGCCCGTGGTGCACAGCACCACGCCCCGCTGGCAGGTCCCCTCCGCCACCAGCTTGGCGGCGGCGATGCCGAAATCCGGGTAGTCGCAGCTCTCGGTGCTGTTTGTGCCGCAGTCGGTAACTTCGTGGCCCTGGCTGGCGAGATGGGCCTTGAGGCGTTCCTTCAACTCATATGCCCCGTGGTCGCAGGCGATGGAAATCTTCATGGTGTCAAGTCCTTTCAATCTACAGTTTATGGAGGACGGGCTTTCGGCCCGCGAAGGTGGTGACGCAGTCAAACCCCGCGGCCTGGAGCATTTGGAGGGCTTCGGGGATGCCCCTGGCCACTTGGTCCGGGCGGTGGGCGTCGGCCCCTACGGTGACGAGCTTGCCGCCGCACTCCTTAAACCAGCGCAGGATCGGGGGCCAGCAGTCCAGATCGTGGCCCCGGCACACGTTCACCTCCATGGCGTGGTCCGTCTTGGCCACCTGGGTGAAAATGGCCCGCACCCGGTCCTCGTAATCCGCCAGGGACAATTCAATCCCGTCCCGGTGGATATACCGCAGGGGATAGACGATGTGGGCCAGGCTGTCGTAGCAGTCGGGCAGCTGCGTCACCAGGGTCCAGGTGTGTTCCAGCGCGCCCTCCAGCGCCCGGCGGGCCAGCTCCGGGTTGTCTTGATAGCTGGAGAAGTAGAAATCCAGATTTTCCTCCTCCCCGATCCAGTTGTGCATGGAGCCCAGCACAAAGTCCAGTTCCTCCCCGCCCTGGGCCAGAACGTCCCGGGCGACGGCCGGGTCGTAGGTGGCCGAGCCCAGCTCCAGGCCCAGGCGGAGAACCAGCCTGTCCCCCAGCTCCTCCTTCACTCCACGGTACTGCTCCTTAGCAGCGGGCCAGTCGAAGTCGGTGAGCGGCTTGCCATCCAGCCCCAGCAGGTCGAAATGGTCGGTGACGCAGAATTCCTGGAGCCCGGCGTCAATGGCCGCCTGAGCGGTGTCCCGCAGCTGGGCCTGGCTGTCCGGGGAGATTTTGGTGTGGCTGTGGATGTCGCACAGGTACATATTGAATCACCTCTAAAAAATTGACCGTTCAAACCCAAATCGAACCCCAGCGCATCGGGTTCAGCTTGGAATTGCAGGCGCAGCGCAATAGGTGAGCTTTCGGCGCAAACCGGGGACCCATTGGCCTGAAAAGGCCAATGGGAGAGGAGGAGCAAAAGAGCGGGCAAAGCTTTCGCTGTTTTTAATCGGAAGCAAAGCTGAGCGGGCTTCGGGACAACACAGCGAGGGATACGGAGCTTGCGTCTACAATGGCCAGCTGGGGAACCAGCGCAGGAAGTAGGTGCTGTACCACGTGGGCACATACAGCCCGGTCAGCTCCGGGTAAAATACCGCGTACAGCCCCACCACGCAGCCGGTGAAGCCATACACCGCCAGGCGGCAGCCCTCCCGCTTCCGCTCCACCATGTCGTTCATGAGATAGGCGATGGCGAAGCACAAAAACAGCACCGTGGGGAAATAGTGGTAGGCAAACAGAATCCGCCCGATGGGCAGCCAGGGGACGAACTGGGACAGAATGGCGATGAGGATGAACAGCCCCCTGCCGCATTTGCGCCGCACCGTCTGGACGGCCACGGCGAAAAACGCCAGCAGCCCCGCCCAGGACACCAGGGGATTATTGAAGGAGGCAAACAGGCTTTTCATCCCCGGCACGTCCAGGTCCCGATAGTACAGGATGGGCCGGCCGTCGAAAATCCACTGATACCAATAGGACTCATAGGGGTGGGGATTGTGCACGCCCTGGTGGTAGGTGAACATAAAGTGCTGGTTTTTCAGCATGATGTCCACCGGATGGGCGCTCTCGCTGGAAATCACCTCAAAGAACCCCCGGTTGGGCCCGCCCTCCATGGGCTTGGCCATCTCCGCCAGGTACTGTGGCAGCTGGGTGAAGGGCCAGGACAGCGCCTGCTGGGCCATGCCCCAGAAGCCCGCCTCATTGCCCCTGGCCACAGCATAGGGGAAGTAGGACGCAGTGTAAATGCACACCGGGATCACCACGAAAAACACCACGGACAGCAGAATCGTGCCCACCGCATAGGCGGTGAAGGAGCTGATTTCGGGCCGCTCCCAGGGAGGCGGCGCCTCCTGGAACATGGCCTCCGCCACCTGCTCCCGGACCTCCGGAGGCGCGGACTCCTTTCGGGCGCGGTCCTCCGCCTCCCGCCAGTCCCCGGCCTTGAAGATCATCCCCAGCAGCCACAGCAGGGCCAGCCCCGCCCCGGCATATACCACCGTCCATTTGGACGCGCAACCGATGCCCCAGAACAGACCACTCAGGCCCAGAGGCAGGACATAGTGCCGCAGCTTTTTCCCTGCGGGAACCGCCAGCCAGCGGTACATGAAGTAATAGGAGACCAGGATAAAAAATACGCCGTAGGTGTCGATGGTGGCGATGCGGGTCTGGACCAGGTGCATGAAATCGAAGGTGAACAGGCACGTGCCGCACAGGGCCACCGGGGTTTTGCCGAACAGGTTCTTCAGGAAGACGTAGAGCACCGGCACCATCAGCACCCCGAACAGAGTACCCATAAACCGCCAGCCAAAGGGGACCATGCCGAACATCATGATGCCCAGGGATAAAATCAGCTTGCCCAGGGGCGGGTGGGACACCTCGTATGGGTAGATATTATTCAGGTGCTCCAGGGCAGTGCGGGGGTGGTAGATCTCGTCGAAATAGGACGAGTTCATATAGGTGGCTTTGGTGGAGCAGCACTCCGGCTCGTCGAACAGGGCCGCGCCCCCCTCACCCACCGCGTCTGGAGAGTCCAGAAACCAATAGTGGCCGCCATCCCCCTGTGAATTTGGACGATAGTCCAGCAGCGCCAGCTCCGCCAGCCACAGCCCCTCCTCCCGGGGAGCGCTGGTGGCGGTGAGGCGGAAGCGGGAGGCACGAATGAAGCCCACGGGCTTCTGGTCCTCATTCCCGTTCTCCGCGCTGATGGTCAGGCCCTCCCGATCCACCTTGTCCAGCTCCAGCTCCTGCCACTTGAACAGGGAATTGTAGGGCTGGTCCAGCTTGATCCCCTGCCACTCCCCGTTCTCGTCCTCCCACTCCAGGATGTAGTACCCGGTGCCCAGGGAGGTGTAGAAGGACAGCTTGTCCACCGTCACCGGCTGGTCGTAGGAAAACTCCACGCTGTCCCCCCGCTGGAATTTTGCCACGCTCTGAGGGGAGTTGAAGCCGCCCAGGTGCAAAAAGGCGGTAGCTGCGTATACCACCGTAAGGAGCAGCACGGGCAGGATGTCCCGCCGCTCCATGGGGTGGCGGGGCATCGTCAACGTCATGCGCCGGGGTCGGGCCCGCTCCTCCGCCATGGCAATCCACTCCAGGCTGTGCGGCCGGGGGCGGAGACAGAACCAATAATATCCGAAAAAGGCCCCGCAGACGGCAAGGCCGAACACCGCCCACACAAAGGCGGGGGACAGATTGGTGAAAAACCAGGTGACGCCGTATACCACCGTGTCCCACATCTCTTGAAAGGTGAGCGTGGCATTCTCCTCCGGGGCGGGGGACGCCGAAGCGGCCAAAGCCAGTAATCTTATCATTGCAACCTCCATGGCAGGTAGTGTTTCCATGCTGATACGGTTTCTATATTACTACGTTTGGAAGGGAAAGGGAAGCCCCCTTTTTACTTCCTTTGCATTCAAATGGGCAACGCCGGCCGCTGAGCAGTCCCGGAGCGGTTGTGCAAAAAGAGCGGGGCTTTCTGGCGAAGGGCGCCATTCACATTTAATTTACAACTGGACTATTGACAATTTTGGGGGGTGGTGGTACATTATCTTTAGCACTCTAGCAGTTCGAGTGCTAAGCCTTTGGAGAGGAGGCGGTCCTTTGAGCCTTACTGACCGGAAAAAGAAAATTTTGCGCGCCGTCGTGGAAAGCTACATTCAGACGGCTGAGCCGGTGGGCTCCAAGGCGCTGATGGAGCTGACCGAGCTGAACGTATCCTCCGCCACCATCCGCAACGATTTGGCCGACCTGACGGAGCTGGGCTATCTGGAGCAGCCCCACACCTCCGCCGGGCGGGTACCCTCCCCCAAGGGCTACCGGCTGTATGTCAACGAGCTGATGGAGGAGCAGCGCCTCAGCCTGGAGGAGACAAAGCAGATCAACGACGCCCTTCACCTGAAGATGCGGGAGCTGGACAAGGTCATCGACCAGGCGGGGCGCATGGTGTCCCAGCTCACCAACTACCCCGCCTTCGCCCTGGCGGAAGGGGTCCGGCGGCTGACCATCAAGCGGTTCGACCTGATTTTAGTGGATTCCGCCTCCTTCATCGCCGTGGTGATGACAGACAGCAGCGTGGTGAAAAACAAGCTGTTCCGCCTGCCCGCCGAACTGAGCGAGCCCCAGCTCCAACTGCTCACCACCCTTTTGAACACCGCCTTCGTGGGCAAAACCCTGGACCAGCTCACCCCCGAGCTGATGCGGGTGGCAGAGCACGCGGCGGGCGGCTCCTACGGGCTGATCTCCCTGGTGGTGTCCTTCGCCATGGAGGTGCTGGACGCCCTGGAGCACAGCGAGGTATACACCTCCGGAACCAACCACATTCTCAACCACCCGGAGTACCGGGACGTGGACAAGGCCCAGAAGCTGATGAGCTACCTGTCCGAGGAGCACTCTCTGGCCCAGGCGCTGGCCCTGCCCGCCCTGGAGGACGACAATACCAAAATCCTGATCGGCCCGGAAAACGTGGCCGACGAGCTGAAGGATACCAGCGTGGTGCTGGCAAGCTACGACATCGGGGACGGCATGAAGGGCGTCATCGGCGTGGTGGGTCCTACTCGGATGGACTACGCCAAGGTGGCCGCCAAGCTGTCCTACGTGGCCGACGGCCTGTCCAAGCTGTTCGGACAGCCGGAGCTTCCCCCCGGTACACCGGAAAAGGAGGAATAAAGTCCCATGGCAAAGAATCAGAAGAAAGAAAATCCCGTTCCCGAGGATGTACACAGCGGGGATGAGAACGCCCCGGAGCAGGAAGCTCCAGAGATTGAGGAGACCCCCGATATCCAGGAGCCCCAGCAGGAAAAGCCTCAGAAGGACCAGGGCCAGCTGCTGGCGGAGGCGGCGGACAAATATCTGCGCCTGGCGGCGGAGTACGACAACTACCGCAAGCGCACCGCCAAGGAAAAAGACGCCGCCTGGACCGAGGCCAAGGCCCAGACCGTGGCCGCCTTCCTCCCAGTGTTCGACAACCTGGAGCGAGCCTTGAAGCAGGACACCGCCGATGAGGCCTATAAAAAGGGCGTGGAGCTGACCATGAAGGGCTTGCAGGACGCTCTCACCGGACTAGGCGTGGAGATGATTCGCGCCCTGGGCGAGACCTTCGACCCCAACCGCCACAACGCCGTCATGCACTGCGACGACCCGGAGTCAGGCGAGAGCACCATTGTGGAGGTGTTCCAGCAGGGCTTTATCTGCGGGGACAAAGTGATTCGGTTCTCCATGGTCAAGGTGGCAAATTAAAAAGAAGTGCGGAGCCGTCGTGAGCAGCGCGGATGGAGCGGAGCGAGGACAAAAGCCCAAGGCCAACGATGTTGGACCGGGTTTTGCCCGAGTCGAAGTGAAGCCGCGCGTTGCGAACAGGCGCAGCATGACAACAAAGAAGTGCGGAAAAATGGACAGTGAGGGAGCTTGGACCGAAGCGAGGGCGAGCGACGGGGCCGCAGGCCCCAGAGACCAGCCCGAGTCGAAGGGAAAGCGACCGAGCGCCCTGGCCGCTTCGCAGCATGACAACAAGCATCTCCCATTTCACATTGTATAAATACACTTTTCATATAACAGGAGGAAATTATTATGTCTAAGATTATCGGTATCGACTTAGGTACTACCAACAGCTGTGTGTCTGTGATGGAGGGCGGCGAGGCCGTCGTCATCCCCAGCGCCGAGGGCAGCCGCACCACCCCCTCCGTTGTGGCCTTCTCCAAAGACGGCGAGCGCATGGTGGGTCAGGTGGCCAAGCGCCAGGCCATCACCAACCCCGACCGCACCATCGCCTCCATCAAGCGCGAAATGGGCAGCGACTACCGGGTGCCCATCGACGGCAAGAAGCTCACCCCCCAGGAAATCAGCGCCATGATTCTCCAGAAGCTGAAGGCGGACGCCGAAGCCTACCTGGGCCAGAGCGTCACCGAGGCGGTCATCACCGTTCCCGCCTACTTCACAGACGCCCAGCGCCAGGCCACCAAGGATGCGGGCAAAATCGCGGGTCTGGACGTGAAGCGCATCATCAACGAGCCCACCGCCGCAGCCCTGGCCTACGGCGTGGATAAAGAGTCCGATCAGAAGATCATGGTATACGACCTGGGCGGCGGCACCTTCGACGTGTCCGTGCTGGAGGTGGGCGACGGCGTCATTGAGGTGCTGGCCACCGCAGGCAACAACCGCCTGGGCGGCGACGATTTCGACAAGTGCGTCATGGACTGGATGGCCGCCGAGTTCAAAAAGGCGGAGGGCATCGACCTCACCGGCGATAAGGTAGCCATGCAGCGACTCAAAGAGGCCGCTGAAAAGGCCAAGATCGACCTGTCCGGCCTGACCTCCACCTCCATCAACCTGCCCTATATCACCGCCGACGCCACCGGCCCCAAGCATCTGGACCTGACCCTCACCCGGGCCAAGTTCGACCAGCTCACCGGGCATCTGGTGGAGGCCACCGCCGGCCCTGTGCGCCAGGCCATGAGTGACGCGGGCCTGTCCGGCAGCGAGATCCAGAAGGTCCTCATGGTGGGCGGCTCCAGCCGTATCCCCGCCGTGCAGGACATGGTCAAGCGCCTCACCGGCCAGGAGGGCTTCAAGGGCATCAATCCTGACGAGTGCGTAGCCATGGGCGCGGCCCTTCAGGGCGGCGTGTTCACCGGCGACACCAAGGGCCTGCTGCTGCTGGATGTCACCCCCCTGTCCCTGGGCATTGAGACCATGGGCGGCGTGATGACGAAGCTCATCGACCGCAATACCACCATCCCCGCCAAAAAGTCCCAGACCTTTACCACCGCCGCCGACAACCAGACCAGCGTGGAGGTCCACGTCCTCCAGGGCGAGCGGGAGATGGCCCAGTATAACAAGACCCTGGGCCGGTTCCACCTGGACGGCATTGCCCCCGCCCGCCGGGGCGTGCCCCAGATCGAAGTCACCTTCGACATCGACGCCAACGGAATCGTCAACGTGTCCGCCAAGGACTTGGGCACCGGCACCGAGCAGCACATCACCATCACCTCCTCTACCAATATGTCCAAGGAGGATGTAGACAAGGCGGTGCGCGAGGCGGAGCAGTTCGCCGCCGAGGACGCCAAGCGCAAGGAGGAAATCGACACCCGCAACCAGGCCGACCAGATGGTGTATCAGACGGAGAAGACCCTGGACGAGATGGGCGACAAGCTGGACGCCAACGACAAGTCCAACATCCAGCGGGAGCTGGACAAGGTAAAGGACGCCCTGAAGGGCACCGACACCCAGGCCATCAAAAACGCCACTGAGGAGCTGACTAAAGCGTTCTACGCCGTGAGCGAGAAGCTGTACTCCCAGGCGGGCGGCCAGGCCGGCCCCGGCCCCGACATGGGCGGCGCGGGCTTTGGCGGCGGCCAGGACCAGGGCGGCGACAACGTGGTGGACGCCGACTACGAAGTGGTGGATGACGATAAATAAGAAGCGCGGAAACGGGTAACAGCGGGGCGTTTCGCCCCGCGTTTCCCGCGTAAAGAGGTGATTCCATATATGGCAGATCAAAAACGAGATTATTACGAAGTGCTGGGCGTGGCCAAAACCGCCTCTGAGGACGAGCTGAAAAAAGCCTACCGCAAGCTGGCCAAGCAGTACCACCCGGACGTGAACCCCGGCAATGCCGAGGCGGAGGCCAAGTTCAAGGAAATCAACGAGGCCTACGAGGTGCTGTCCGACAAGGACAAGCGGGCCAAATACGACCAGTTTGGCCACGCCGGGGTGGACCCCAGTTTTGGCGCCGGCGGCTTTGGCGGCGGCTTCGACATGGGGGACATCGACCTGGGAGACATCTTCGGCTCCTTCTTCGGCGGCGGGTTTGGCGGCTTCGGCGGCCAGCGCCAAGCCGACCCCAACGCCCCCAAACGGGGAGCCTCTCTCCGGGCCAGCGTCACCATCTCCTTTGCCGAGGCCATGAGCGGCTGCGAAAAGGAGCTGAGCCTGCCCCGGATGGAGACCTGCGACGACTGCCATGGCACCGGCTGCGCCGCTGGCACCACCGCCGAGGTGTGCCCCGACTGCCGGGGCACAGGCCAGGTGCGCATACAGCGGGGCGGCGGCAGCTTTGCCTTCACCAGCACCGCGCCCTGCTCCAAGTGCCGGGGCACGGGCAAGATCATCCACCAGCCCTGCGCCTCCTGCCGGGGCGCGGGCCAGATTCGCCGCCAGCGGAGAATCAAGGTCCGGGTGCCCGCCGGCATTTACGACGGGCAGACCATCTCCATGCGCGGCCAGGGCAGCGCCGGCCCTAACGGCGGGCCCGCCGGGGACCTGCTGGTCAATGTGGCCGTGCTCCCCGACTCCCGATTTGAGCGCGACGGCAACGACCTGTACTCCAAGCGTCAGGTGAGCTTTACCCAGGCCGCCCTGGGTGCGGAGCTGGAGATTGAAACCATCGACGGAAAGGTGAAGTACACACTGCCCCCCGGCACCCAGCCGGGCACCGTGTTCCGCCTGCGCGGCAAGGGCGCGCCCAGCGTCAACGGCCGGGGCCGGGGCGACCAGTACGTCACCGTGCAGGTGCAGGTACCCACCAATCTCACCGGGCAGCAGAAGGACGCCCTGCTGGCCTATGCCGAGGCCATGGGGGAGGGTTCCCCCGCCCCGGCCACACCGGTGAAGGACTTCTTTACCGGAAAGAAAAAGAAAAAATAAAAGAGCCAGGGCAAGGCAGACCGCAACGGTTTGCCTTGCCCTTTTTATCTTTCATAACTCACTGTGGCCAGCTCGGAGAAAGCGTCTGCTGTGAGAACCGCAATGGACGGAACGTCACACCCGTTTCCCCCCGGCAGTTTTTCTCGCCGCCGCCTTCACCAACAGCATCATCGGACGGCGCAGCTCATCTTTGATCCCTGGAATATCCATCATTTCCTGCGGCGGCTCCGCCTCCTCCACAGCCTTCAGCTCAAAGCCGTGTTTCAGCAGACCCATCAATATTTGCGTGAGCGTGTGGTGCTGCTTCACCACGTCACAACCCAAAAAGCGCGTGTGCCGCTCCCCCGCAATGAAGTAATCGTCAACCGGCCAGTACTTTGGTTTTCCCTCAGCTGTGTAGAGCCAATCCTGTCCCACGCCCGCGGTAAAAACGGGATGCTCTATATTAAGAAGGAACACTCCGTTCCGCTTCAATGTCCTGTGCACCTTTTGAAAAACCGCCTCGATGTCTTCGATATAGTGGAGAGCCAGATTAGAAATGACACAATCCCAGGTGTTTTCCGGGTATTCGTATTCCTCTATACCGCAGATACGGTACTCGATTTGATCTCCCGCGTTGCGTCTCTTTGCCTCCTCAATCATTTTCCGGCTCACATCAAGCCCCAATACCCGTGCCGCCCCCTGCTCCGCCGCAAATTTACAGTGCCACCCGTAACCGCACCCTAAATCAAGAACAGCCTCTCCCTGAAGCGGCGGAAACAGCGGCTTTAATTGGTGCCATTCTCCGGCAGCGCTTAACCCGTCCCTGCTGCGGGACATTTTTGAGTATTCCTCAAAAAAATGTTCATTATCATATTCGTTATTCACTGGTCCCGCCCTCCAAACGTCCTGTTATCAGTTTTCTATTTATAAACGGACACCCGTTGAAAAGCAACCGCTTTTCAACGGGTGTCCCCTTCCTTGCGGCCTATTTTCAAAAGCCTCGGCCCTTCTGCACTCCTCACGGCGATATGATGGACTACAGCATCCCTCCCCTGCCCTGCGGGAGCGGAGGGACGGCTTTTAACAGTCTACTGTGATGTTATCGGTCCCGTGGGCCTCGAACTCGTCGATATAGGCGTCGATGCGCTGGGCCAGCTCGTCATAATTGCTCTCGTCGATGGGCACATCGTCCATATCCCGCCGGGCCAGGTCCTCCGCCAAAATCTCGAAAAACACGTTGTTTTCATATTCCATAATGGCCTCGTGGATTCCCCCTTCCGCAAAAGCGCGGGAGGGGATGACCTCACCCCGATAGGTTTCCGCCAGGGTGGGCATTCCCTCCTGTGCGGCTTTGGCGAACAGCAGGCTCTCCACCTCATCGTAATCCTTGAAGCGGTCCTCTCCCCGGGTGGAATTGAGAATCCAGTTCCCGATGTATACCAAATCCAGCAGCCGACGCAGCTGCTTTCGCGTCAACTCCAATTCCATGCTCAGCCCTCCTTCGGCTCTCCTGCGTCCCCTCTATTTTATACGCCCCACCCCCCAGTTGTCAATGGTCATACTTGGGTCATGCCCGGCATATAGTGAACAAGCTGACATATGACGACGGAGTGTGATACCAATGGATGAATTCAGAGGAGAAAACAAAATCGTGCTGCGGGGACAGGCGGCGGGGCAGCCCCTCCCCTCCCACCAAAATCACGGGGTAAGCTATTACCTGGTCCCCCTGCGGGTCCCCCGGCTGTCCGGGGTGGACGACATGCTGAACCTGATTACCTCCAACCCGGACCCCGCCCTCTGGACGGCGGACCAATGGATGGACGTGGAGGGCGAGGTGCGCTCCTACAACAATCGGTCCGGCCAGGGCAGCAAGCTGGTCATCACTGTGCTGGTGCGCTCGGCCCGCCCCTGTGCGGAGCAGGCGGGGGAAAACCGCCTGACGCTGGCCGGAGCGCTGTGCCGCACCCCGGTGAAACGCCGCACCCCCTTGGGCCGGGAGATCTGCGACCTGCTGCTGGCGGTAAACCGGCCCTATGGCCGGGCGGACTACCTGCCCTGCATCGCCTGGGGCTCGCTGGCTGTCCACTGCGGCGCCCTGGAGGTGGGGGACACCCTGCGCCTGGAGGGCCGGCTGCAAAGCCGGCAGTACCACAAGCTCATCGACGGTGAGCAGGTGGCGCGGACCGCTTATGAAATCTCCGTGATGAATCTGCTGGATCCCGCGGAGCCATCGTGAGCGCATCGGGACATGGTTCGTTCGGTTGCTTCCGCCTTTGCCCACGCGCACTCGCTTCACTGTCTTTTCCCCCAAAACCTGAACCCCTATTAGCGCGGCGTGAATACGACGACGCTACGCCTCGGCTGTAGACCTCCGGGCACACCTCCCGGATTTTTGCCCGGATGGCGCGCAGGTCGGCGAAGGTGTCCGGCTTCTTTGTGGGGTCCCGCAGCAAGAAAGCGGGGTGATAAATGGCGGTATAAAGCACGCCGTCCTTCTCCTGCCACTGACCGTGCTCCTTGGTGATTCGGTAGTTGGGCTTGATGAGCCTCAGCGCCGCGATGCGGCCCAGGCACACTACGATTTTCGGCTTAATCAGCTCCATCTGCTCCCACAGATAGCCGATGCAGGCGTCCTGCTCGGTGTTCAACGGGTCCCGGTTTTGGGGCGGACGGCACTTGACGATATTGGTGATGTAGAAGTTCTCCTCCCGGCTCAGACCGACGAGAGACAGCATCTCGTCCAGCAGCTGCCCGCCCCGGCCCACAAAGGGCTCGCCCTGCAAATCCTCGTTCTCGCCAGGGCCCTCCCCGATGAACATGACGCGGGCATTTCTCGGTCCTTTTCCGAACACTACATTGGTGCGGGTATCCGCCAGGGCGCAGCGCTGGCAGTTCAGGCACCGGCGCTCTAATTCTACCCAGTCTGGCATGAACTCATCCCTCCAATCTTGTCGTTCTTTGGAGATTATATCATAAACCTTCCGGATATACTATGGTAACTTTGGATTATTTTCAGTTGACAACGAGCCCCATTCAGTGTACAATCCCTTCAACAAGATAATATTGACAACGGCATTGACGAAGACCGCCCCTCACGGCATCCGACAGAGAACGCAGGCCACCGACTGAAAGCCTGCCCCGGAAAGACGAGATGGCACAACACTTCCGAGCCGGCGGTTTGAACCCCCGATGGGGCGTAGGACCGCCCGTTCTCCCCACGTTACCGGGGTTCGAAAGAGGTCCCTTGTTGGAGGGACAACGCGGGTGGTACCGCGGATTCATTGTGTTGATTCCGTCCCGGACTGTACATTTGTACAGTCCGGGACTTATTTTATTTTTAGGAGTGAATGGTTATGAAGTTCGTCACCGGCGCAAGCATCAAAACGATCACCTGGCAAGACCTTATGGGAGGCGGGCGGAATAACCGGCCCGTCACCGTCCACGGCGCGGTTCAGCTGCTGCGGGATATGGGGGGCGTGGCCTTCCTCACCCTGCGCATGGCACGGGGAACCATCCAATGCGTCTGTCCCCGGTCCATGCTGCCTCCGGGGCTGTGCCCAGAGAGCTGCGTAGAGCTGTCTGGCGCGGCGCGGGAGGAGCCCCGCGCCCCCGGCGGGCTTGAGATCGCCGTGGACGGCCTCACGGTGCTCTCCCGGCCCGCTGCCCCGCCCCCTATCCCCCTGGGTAAAAAGAGATTGGAGCTCAACCTTGACACCGAGCTCACCCTGCGCCCCATCGCGCTGCGGCACAGGAGAGAACGGGCGGTGTTCAAAATCCAGGAGGGGCTGGCGCGCGCCTTCCGAGACTATCTCACCGGTGAGAACTTCACCGAGGTGCACACCCCCAAAATCGTCCACGCAGGCGCCGAGGGAGGCTCCAACATCTTCAAGCTGGACTACTTTGGCAAAAAGGCGTATCTGGCTCAATCTCCTCAGTTCTACAAGCAGACCATGGTGGGCGCCTATGAGCGGGTGTTTGAGGTGGGTCCTGTGTTCCGGGCGGAAAAGCACGCCACCCCCCGTCACCTGAACGAATACACCGGGCTGGACTTGGAGATGGGGTATATCCGCTCGTTTTATGATATCATGGAGGTGGAGGCGGGCTATCTGCGGCACGCCATAGACCTGTTGGGCCGGGCGTATGGCCCGGAGCTGGAGCTGTTGGGCGTGGAGCTTCCCGCTGTGGATCGCATTCCCTGCCTGCGCTTTGACGATGCCAAACGGCTGGCGGCGGAAACATACGGCTATCAGATTCGGGACCCCTACGACTTGGAGCCGGAGGAGGAAGCCCACATCGGGCGGTATGCCAAGGAGAAATACGGCAGCGATTTTGTATTCATCACCCACTACCCCTCCAAAAAGCGGCCTTTCTACGCTATGGACGACCCAGACGACCCCAGATACACCCTGTCCTTCGACCTGCTATTCCGAGGAATGGAGGTGACCACAGGGGGCCAGCGCATTCATGATTACGGGGATCAGCTCGCCAAGATGGAGGCCCGCGGCATGGACCCGGCGGAATTCGAAAGCTATCTCATGATCCACAAGCACGGTATGCCGCCCCACGGCGGGCTGGGCATCGGCCTGGAACGGCTCACCATGAAGCTTTGTGCATTGGAGAACGTCCGATATGCCAGCCTGTTCCCCAGGGACAGAAGCCGGCTGGAACCTTGAAAGGAGGAATTTGATATGATCGATACGGAACTGATAGACTATATCGCCGGCTTGTCCCGTCTGGAGCTGGACGCCGGAGAAAGACAGGTTATGACCACACAATTAGAGCAGATCATCGCCTATATGGACGTGCTCAATCAGCTGGACACAGCGGGCGTGGAGCCCATGAGCCACGTGTTCCCAGTGAAGAATGTACTGCGGGAGGACGAGGTTATGCCATCGCAGGTCCGGTACGAGCTGTTGGCCGGCTCGCCCGCAGGAGACAAAGAGGCGTTTTTGGTCCCAAAAGCGGTGGAGTAAAGGAGGGTACGGCATGGAATTGAGAGAATTCACCGCCCTGGAGCTGGGCGCAGCCATCAAAAAAGGCGAGACATCCGTTCCGGAGGCCACCCAAGCGGCTTTGGACCGTATTTCCACCCAGGACAAAGCCCTCAACGCCTTTATCACCATCGCCGGGGAGCAGGCGCTGGACCGGGCCAAGGCATTGCAGACCGGGGTCAAAGGCGCTGACAGCCCGCTGTACGGCGTGCCCATGGCCATCAAGGACAATATCTGCACCTGTGGGATGAAGACCTCCTGTGCCTCCAAAATCCTGGGGGACTTCACGCCTCCCTATGACGCCACCGTAGTGGAAAAGCTGACAGAAGCGGGCGCGGTGTCCCTGGGCAAGCTGAACATGGACGAGTTTGCCATGGGCTCCACCTCGGAGACCTCCTTCTACGCTCCGGTGAAAAACCCCTGGGATTTGAGCCGCGTCCCCGGCGGCTCCTCCGGCGGCGGGGCGGCGGCAGTGGCTGCGGGAATGGGGTGGTACGCCATCGGGTCCGATACCGGCGGATCCATTCGCCAGCCCGCCTCCTTCTGCGGCGTCACCGGCATCAAGCCCACCTACGGCACAGTGAGCCGCTATGGGCTGGTGGCCTATGCCTCCTCTTTGGACCAAATCGGCCCCCTATGCCGGGACGCGGCGGACTGCGCCGCCGTGCTGGATACGCTCATGGGCCGAGACCCTCGGGACGCCACCAGTCTGGACGGCCCCTATGGCCGCCTGCTGGAAACGCTCACCGGGGACGTGCGGGGGCTGAAAATCGGCCTGCCCTCGGAATGCTTCGGGGAGGGGCTGGACAGGGAGGTCAAATCCGCCGTACTGACCATGGCGGATGCGCTGAAAAGCCGGGGAGCAGAAGTCATGGAGCTGTCCTTCCCCGTGATAGAGTACGCGGTGCCCGCCTACTATATCATCGCCGCCGCCGAGGCCTCCTCCAACCTGTCCCGGTTCGACGGGGTAAAGTACGGCTGGCGGGCTCCGCAGTACGACGGATTGGAGGACCTGTACCGCAAAACCCGCACTCAGGGCTTCGGCGCGGAGGTAAAGCGCAGGGTCCTGCTGGGAACGTTTGTGCTGTCCTCGGGGTATTATGACGCCTATTATCAAAAGGCATTACAGGTGAAGGCAGTCATCAAAAACGCCTTCGACCAGGCTTTTCGTCTGTGCGACCTCCTTCTCACCCCCACCGCCCCAACCACCGCCCCCAAACTGGCCGCCAGCCTGGGGGACCCACTGCAAATGTACTTGAGCGACATCAACACCGTATCGGCCAACCTGGCGGGGCTGCCGGCGCTGTCCATGCCCTGTGGTTTTGACGCCCAGGGTCTGCCCATCGGGGCCCAGCTCATCGCCCCTCATTTTGGGGAAGGAACCCTGCTCAACACCGCCCACGCCTTCCAGCTGGATACCAACTGGCACAGACTCACGCCGAGGGGAGGAAAAACCATATGACCTGGGAAATTGTGATCGGCCTGGAGACCCATGTGGAGCTGGCCACCAAAACCAAAATTTTCTGCGCCTGTACCACCGCTTTTGGCGGTCCGCCTAATACCCACTGCTGTCCTGTGTGCACCGGAATGCCGGGAGCTCTGCCTGTGCTCAACAAAAAGGTGCTGGAATTCGCCGTCAAGGCCGGGCTGGCCCTGAACTGCTCCATCACTCAGCACAGCAGATTTGACCGAAAAAACTACTTCTATCCCGATCTGCCCAAGGCGTATCAGATTTCCCAGCTCTACCTGCCCATCGCCCGGGATGGGGCCGTGTCCATTCACACCGGAGCGGAGAATAAGACTGTCCGAATCCATGAGCTGCACATGGAGGAGGACGCAGGCAAGCTGATCCACGACCCCTGGCTGGATCAGACCCGAGCGGACTACAACCGCTGCGGGGTGCCCCTCATTGAGATCGTCACCGAGCCGGATTTTCGTACCGCATACGAGGTGGTCGCCTATTTAGAAAAGTTGAAGGAGACGCTCCAATACCTGGGCGTGTCCGACTGCAAAATGCAGGAGGGGTCGCTGCGGTGCGATGTGAACCTGTCTGTGCGGCCCATGGGCAGTATGGAGCTGGGCACCCGCACGGAGATGAAAAACCTAAACTCCTTTAAATCCATCGTCCGGGCCATCGACTACGAGGCCAAGCGGCAGATTGAGCTGATTGAGGAGGGAAAGCGGGTGATCCAGGAAACCCGCCGCTGGGACGAGAACAAGGACGCCACCTACGCCATGCGCTCCAAGGAAAACGCCCAGGACTACCGCTACTTCCCTGAACCCGACCTGCCCCCCGTCGAACTGTCCCAGAACGATTTGGATGAGCTGCGCGCCACCCAGCCCGAGCTGGCGGAGGCCAAACGGGCCCGGTACCAGCGGGACTACAGCTTGCCCCTCTACGACTGCCAGATGCTCACGTCGGACAAGGCCCTGGCGGCATTTTTCGAACGGCTGGTAGCGCTGGGCACGCCTCCCAAGCAGGGGGCCAACTGGATCATGGGAGAAGTGCTGGGGGCGCTGTCCCAGCGCGCCATGGAGGCCAAGGATATGGCGCTCACCGCCCCCACCCTGGCCCGGCTCATCGCCCTTGTGGATGAGGGGCGGCTCAACCGCAACACCGCCGTCAAGGTATTTGAGGCGGTATTTGACACGGACCAGGATGTAGACGAATATGTAACGGCCCACAATTTGGAGCAAGTCAATGACAGCCGGCTGGTATTGGAAGCCTGCGTTAAGGTGCTGCAAGCTCATCCTCAATCGGTATCTGATTACCGGAGCGGCAAGGAAAAGGCCTTCGGTTTCATGGTGGGGCAGGCCATGAGGGAGCTCAAGGGCAAAGCCAATCCTCAGACCGTAAATGCAGCCCTGCGAGAGCTGCTGGAGACATAGAAAACCGGGCTGGGCAGCCGCACTGCGGCCGCTCAGCCCTCCAGCATTTGACCACTGCCGTCAAAAAAAGACGGAAAGAGCTCCAAAACAGGGCTTGACAGAAGGAGCTCGCTGTGCTAATATAAGGAAGCGTCAGTAAGCCGGAGTGGCGGAATTGGCAGACGCCCGGGACTTAAAATCCCGTGGGAGAAATCCCGTGCCGGTTCGACCCCGGTCTCCGGCACCAAAATTATATCGCGGGGTGGAGCAGTCTGGTAGCTCATCGGGCTCATAACTAAGAGAGCCACCAGGCCCCCAGTTCGATTCTGGGAACCGCGAAAACTGAACATCGCGGGGTGGAGCAGTCTGGTAGCTCATCGGGCTCATAACCCGAAGGTCGTCGGTTCAAATCCGGCCCCCGCAACCAAAGTGATGTGTGGTCGATTTTTTGGAATGCTGATTAGCATTTCAAAGTCGGCCACACATTATTTTTTGCACGCAAAAGGAACGCAGTCGGTAGAAATGCTGACTGCGCTTTGATTTTTGAAGTATGTCTCTTCTGCTTCGACCGGGGTTTGATTGCCGATGCTGCTGTGTGGCCTTTTATGATTGTAGAACTCAAGATATTCTTTTAAGGATGCAGCCAGGTCAGATATGCCATGATAGCGGTAGCGGTGAATCTCTTCCACTTTCAAACTCGCAAAGAAGGATTCCATAGGAGCGTTGTCATATGGGACACCAGGAGTGGAAAAGGATTGCGTTACACCGTAGTTATGTAGCAGGTTTCGAAATTGACGACCTGTGTACTGCCCTCCTTGATCGCTGTGAAATAGCAAATCTTTGGGGGCATCTCGGGCAGCAAAGGCATCCTGGAACGTATGGCAAACTAACTCCGCATTTTTCTGTGTATCAAGGCGTGCTGCAATTATCTTTCGGGCAAATAGATCCAGGATGACACACAGACAACACTTTCCCGAATCTGTCTTGATATCTGTGATATCGCCAAGCCATACCATATTGGGCCGTGGTGGCAAAAACTTTCTATTCAGCAGATTTGTACATTTTCTATTCCATGTAAAGCCGGAACCACTTTTCTTCTCCAGTGGTGCATAGCGTGGATCAATTTCACGGAGCAGTTTCAATACCTTCTTTTTGCAGACGATAAAACCCTGTTCTATCAGCTGCTGCCGAATGCGTTCAGCTCCGATTCGCTTGGGGTTTGCCTCACAGATTTTTTGAATCGCTGGCCGGAGCTCCAGGTCGCGCTTTTCATAGGAGGTCAGTTCTGGTCTACGGAATGCGTAGTAATAAAGGTTCGACTTACGAATTCTCAGTGTGCGGCAAACCTGATTGGGGCCATAATGGAGCAGCACACGCTGTGCACAAGATATGCGTGCTATTTCTGGAATTGCCTTTACAGTGTGCTCATTTTGCAGTAACAAAAGTTCTGTGTGCTTTTGTGTAAAAGCATTTCTTAATTGAGCATTTCTTCGATGTACTGTCTTCAAATCCATGGTGCCTACCTGAAAATATTGCAAGTCAAGCTGTTTGAACCATGCGCTTAGAGATTTATCTGTAACACCAGACATTTCGGAGAGTTCTGTCAATGTGAAGCCGCTGCAATGCTTTTCATATAACTGCCACTTATAGGCATCATCATAGAATTTTGACATCTACTCCCTCCTCTATGTTGACGGTATAGGCAGGGGCATAGTAAACAGTTTCCTTCGCATCATTAGACAGTTTCATCTGTTTTGTCAATTTGCGAATCCTTCGTGAACTTGTTGTGATCCCTTGCTGCTGTAATAGAACGCGGATGCGCTCTGCTCCCAAGCGGCCCTTACTTTCCTCAAACACCGAACGGATTGCATCGCTTAAGTCATGCTCCTCCTGCTGGCGTCTTGTTTCGTTCCTGATTTTTCTTTTGTGATAATAAAACGTTGACATGGGTATTTCAAACGTGTCACAGAGAAGCTTTACTGGATATGTTTCCATCAATTTTTTTGCTATCGTGATACGTTCTTTTAACGGAACCGTTTGCAAAACTCTACTTTCGTGGAAAATAGCCAGGGATCGTTCTGCATCATCCAGCCGGTGTTTCAGGTTTTCAGTATATTCAAGTATCGTTCCTATATCCTGAAGCGGCAATTCCTTCAAAATGTGTTTCGGCAAATCTTTTTTCCATCTTTCAATCCATCTGTAAATTGTGGTGAAATGAATCCCAAATTCATCTGCCAATTCTTTCGGTGTGTATCCGCAGATATACTTAATAAAAATCTCTTGTTTGATTTTTGCTGGACAACAGTTCATAATGAATACCTCCTGCTGTTCTAATTTTAGACAGCAGGAGGTATTATAGCATAAAATATACGGAAATGGGATCAATTGAGCAAATTCTAACCCTCGCTCTGTTTCCTCGTAGCTTGTGCCTCACGTATTCTTTATTTACAAATTATCTTCCTTGCTTTCTCATGGCCTGAACTGCGGCTCCGATATCATCAGGAGCAGTTTCGCGGCTCCACTCATCCCAAAACTTCACTGTCGCGCTGTCCGGTTTCTGCCTTGGGATATCAATCACGATTCGGCTGGGCAGCAGTGAGGCATCACCCACAGCAATCGCTTCTCCAATATCCAGAACAGGGAGCAAGTCCGCAAAGTTTCCGATGCTGTCCGGCAGTAATCTCTTGATGACGGCCTGATCCTCTGCATTGGTCAAGCGCATTGCAATAAAGTTGCTGCTCTGGCTGAGCACAGTCCGGTTGACCTCAGACGGGCGCTGACTCACAATCACCAGACCAATTCCATACTTTCTGCCTTCCTTTGCGATACGCTCAAAGCTCTGCAAACTGGATGACTCAATTCCTTGCTGTGCATTGGCCGGAATATACAGGTGTGCCTCGTCACAAAAAATCGCCAGCGGATTTAATTTTGACCGATCCATCCACTGTTGAACAGAAAAAACGATGCGGGCTAGCAGAGATACAATTAGTGGCAGGATATCTGACGGCACTTCAGAAAAGTCCAGTATCTTAATGCCTCCACCTTGGCTGGCCGGTGCCATGAGCCGTCGGCACAACGCCTCCATATATGAAAAATCCAAAAGATCCTCCGCACTGGAGAACATGAAGTTCAGCCGTTTATCAGAAACCTTAGCGTCCAGCCTCTGGATAAACCGCGAGAGCTTCCCATAAAAGTCGCCTTGCACCTGTCGCCCACTGGATCCGGTTTTCGTACTTGTGTTCTGCTCCCTCAGATACTCCAAGACCTGCAATATTTGATAAGGAACCGGGCTATCCACGGTAATCTCGCCTGCTAAATCGTTGTGCCCGCCTTCTTCAAGCATGGCGATCTTTCCAGCAATCACAGCTTGGCTAAACACCATAGCCTGATTGGGTGCGTTTGTGTCGGATCGATCCAGCATCAATGCCAGCATCTCCTCATAACTTAAAAGCCAGTATGGGAGAAACATCGTCTGATCCGAGGGCACGTCGGCAGGCCCTGCAATTTTATAGTGCTGGATTCCCTCCCCTGTAATAGGCGCATATTCGCCGTGAATGTCGAATAAAATCGCATTACAGGACTTCAATTCTGCTATTTTTTCAAGCAAAGTCGCAACTGTAAAAGATTTTCCAGATCCGGTGCTCCCAACAATAACGGCATGGCGTTGAAACAATTTATTCCCATCCAGCCAAGCAAGCGCACCATTATTGATCGTGTATTTCCCAATGCATAGAGGATGTTCCATTCCTGAATCCGCACCAGAAATCACGCCCATAAAAGCCGTAAGTACGTCGTCAGTCATGATGAAACACTGCGAGTCAATTTCAGGGACGGATTCCAATGTTCGCTTAAAAACGTTTCTGCGCTCACCTTCCCTGCCCAGGAGCGTTCCTATCAATGTCGCTTTTACAACATCCATAGAAACTGTCTCGCCCTCATCAGGTTGGCTTAATTCATCGCTGAATTTTCTCATAATTTTGCTAACCATGCCAATTAGGGCCTGTCCCACTTTGGAGGAGCGAATCGCAATGAGATGATTTACCTGAAGCCTTGACAATTGGGCCGGGTCTTCTACTTGAACAATGATCGTAGCGGTATCCACGCCTTGGACGCGCCCAAATGTTTGCATTTCATCAAAATTGAAAATCCCCATAATGCACTCCTCTAATCAATGATATCCATGAAACCGTCAACAGTCCAAAATGTTCCATCTAAGATTTCAATTGTCCGATCAATACAGATTTCCGTAGTGCCCGGCATCATTCCCTCTTGAATGGATATGTAATGCTTTGCGTTGTTGGCCAGCAAGTGCGCGGCAGAATCAAATACGGTTTGGGTTACCACAACAATTGGCACTCCCGTTCGGATGCGGGACACGATATTTTCCTGCACCTGCGTATCGTTGAATCCATATCCGATGCACAGAAAGCTTGCGGCCTGACCAATCCGCTCATCCGCTGCAGACAAAATCTGCCGGGGAGTGCCTTGCAGTATAGCCTCAAATTTAGAACGGCCAGGGGTAATGATCTCAGGAACCAGGCCTGGACGAAGTTCTCTCAGCATGGGTACGGAAACCACCACATCATGCGCATCTCGAAATACATCCAGGGAGCCATGAACTTTTAAAAGGTTGATGGTATCTTTTGATGGGAATGCACCTGCAAACCGTTTCTGATAACATCCCTCAAAACCCGTTGAAACTGGGAGGCCAACTGAATCACAAGCATACTCAATGACCCTATCATAGTTTGTGGTGATGATGTCGACCTTTCGTGGATGGGCTTGATAAAACTTTCTGATCAGTCGCGACAGCGGAAGTTTCTCATTATCAAAAAGGATGCGATCAAACAACTCCAGATCTTTTGACGATATTAAATTCCAAGTTTCACATTTTACATCAATCAGCATTTCCTGCGTGAGCGTAACCCCCAGAAGCGCTGTTTCCAAATCAGCCCCATTTCTGAGATTTTCCCGGAAAGTATCCCAACAGGCTGTGCCCGTATATTTTGAGTCTAACTGGGTGAGTAGATGACCCCCCAGCAGCCCCATTCCTGGCAAGTGATGAGCAGCGGAACTGCCACTCCCAATAATAAAAAGCGGCGTGTCTTCGACAGCAGACTGGATTGCTTTAAATATATCGTCACGTTCCATGATCCCTCACGCCTTTCGTATCGCAATGACAGGTTTTGACAACTTAATTATAAACAGTTTTGTTGATAGATGCAACATTATCTTCACTGAACAAAAGATAATCAGCCAAATATTTCACCGTTTCATTTTGGACAATGGACAGCTCATAGCAAAATCTTCATAATAAGTGACATCTTAAACAGAACTGGAGTGTTGCATATGAAAACATTATCGAAATCTATTGCCGACTATCTTGAAGCCGGAGAGTATGAGCGGAAGTTGTCTTCAGATACCATCAAGGCCTACAGAATCGACTTACAGCAATTTGCTGTATTTGTGAATGGGATATGGCCTGACCGCAATTTGCTAAGCAGTTACGTTAAATATCTGAACCAGAACTTTGCTCCTCGATCAGTAAAACGAAAGATAGCAAGCATTCGGGCTTTCTACCACGAGCTCAAATTAGATGGCACCTTGGAAGAAAGCCCATTTGACAAACTCCATATTCGGATTCAGTCTCCCAAGCAACTCCCACGGACCATCCCAAGCCAAATTGTTCACGATCTCTTACAATGTGCATATGCTTCCTACTCGTCAAGCCGCCGAAATATCTTGCGGGATATCATGGTACTGGAATTGCTGTTCAGCACCGGCTTGCGAGTTTCTGAACTGTGTGCGTTGTCAAAGGATACATTTATACTGGAGGACGGCGAACTTCGCCTGTTGATCAATGGGAAAGGAAGCAAGGAGCGAGTCCTTCAGATTGTAACCCCAGAGCTGCTCAAGCTCGTGCGAATTTACTGTCATGAATTTCAAACAGAAATTCAAACACAAGGTTTTATTCTTTTTAACCAACGCGGGAAACCGCTCTCGCCGCAGTCAGTTCGGCGGATTATTCAAAAATATCTGAATAAAATTGGCGTCGAGTACCATGTAACACCTCATATGTTTCGGCACACTTTTGCCACCTCATTGCTGGAGGCCGGTGTAGATATTCGATATATCCAGTCTTTGTTAGGGCACAGCTCCATTTCTACAACACAAATTTATACTCATGTTACCACAGCGCAGCAAACTCTACTGCTGGCAGAAAAGCATCCAAGAGGGAAAATGACATTCTCTTTCTGAAAAATTGCGCAGGCCGTCGGATATCCGACGGCCTGCCGCTATTTTTGAAAGATAATCTGCAATTATCCTT
>CAJULM010000028.1 GCA_910587285.1 uncultured Oscillospiraceae bacterium
TCTCTAAACCTGCTGATACTGAATTTATTAACCTGAAACTTATTATACGAGGAGGCCAGCTGAAGGATGAAGTTGGGGTAGGAATACTCCAGCGTGATCTTCACGGTGTGCTCGTCCACGGCCTCGGCGCTTTTGACGACGGCGGCCTTGCTCTTGGTGGTGGGCATCTCCTTGGCCCGGTCCATGGTGAACACCACGTCCTCGGCGGTGAAGTCGCTGCCGTCGTGCCACTTCACGCCCTGGCGCAGATGGAACACGTACTCCAGGCCGTCGTCGCTGATGGTCCAGTCGGTGGCCAGCAGGGGCACGGCCTCAAACTTGGCGCCGTTGAACTTCACCAAGCCCTCAAAAATCTGCACAAACATACAGTATTCCTCGTTGACGGTGGTGACCTGGGGGTCCAGAGAGGTGATGTCGCTGGTGATGCGAAGGTTCAGCGTGGGGTGGGCTTTCTCCGCCGGTTCGCTGGAGCCGGGGGCCGAGCTCTGGGCCGGGTCCTTACTGGCGCCGGGGTCCGCGCTGGGCGCGGCGCAGCCGGCCATCAGGCCCAGGCACAGGGCCAATGCCATAAGCAGGGAGACTGTCTTTTTCATTTCAGTACCTCCTAAAATAAATTTCACAGAGCCGTTCCACCGCTGCATCCGGCTCCGCCTTGTATACATAGCAATTATCATGCCAAATTTTCAGGGGAGGCAATCATCATTTTTCAACGTTTTTCCCATACGTATGTGTCTTTTTTGACACATACGCAAAATAATATGTGCCATATCCGGCGCTGGGCCAGATACGGCACATATCAATCCAATGGAATTTGGTACTGCTGAACCTTGCGGTAAAAGGTCCGGCGGGAGACGCCCAAGCGCTCCGCCGCCGCCTGCCGGTTGTTTTGGCAGCTTTTCAGCGCGGCGCGGATCACCCGCTCCTCGCACTGCGCCACCGCCTCCTCCAGCCGGGCGGGCAGCGCGGCGTCCGAAACCTCCGCCTCCAATACCCGCCGCTTTCCCTGCTGGCGTATGCTGCTGGGCAGGTCCTCGGGGAGAATGCACTCCCGGCTGCACAGCACCACGCAGCTCTCCAAAATATTTTGCAGCTCCCGGATGTTCCCCGGCCAGCTATACCGCAGGAGCAGACGGTAGCCCTCCTCCGTCAGTCGCACGCTTTTGTGATACTTTTTGTTATACCGATCCAGGTAGTGCGCCGCCAGCAGCACCACGTCCCGCCCACGCTCCCGCAGGGGCGGGATGACGATGGGCACCACGTTCAGCCGGTAAAACAGGTCCTGGCGGAACTGCCCCTCCTCCAGCATCTGCTCCAGGGGGCGGTTGGTACCCGCCACCAGCCGGACGTCCACCTTGATGGAGCGCTGCCGCCCCACCTTCTCAATCTCCCCCTCCTGGAGAACCCGCAGCAGCTTGGCCTGCATAGGGTAGGGCATATCCCCGATCTCGTCCAAAAACAGGGTGCCCCCCTCCGCCAGCTGGAACTTGCCCAGCTGGCCCCCCCGCCGGGCCCCGGTGAAGGAGCCCTCCTCATAACCGAACAGCTCGCTCTCAATCAAGCTCTCCGGAATGGCCGCGCAGTTTACGGCGATGAAGGGCTTGTCCTTCCGGGCGCTGTTTTGGTGGATCAGCCGGGCAAACACCTCCTTGCCCGTGCCGCTCTCCCCCCGGAGGAGCACGGTGGCGTCCGTCGCCGCCACCGCCGTGGCCTTCACCACGCTGGACAGAAAGGGGCGGCACTCCCCGATGATATTGCTCTGCTTCAGCAGGGTCTGGGCCTCGATCTGCCGGTTGTACTCCGCCGCCATCTGGGAGGCCCGCTCCAGCTCCATGCTGAGCTGATTGAACTCGGTGGTGTCCCGGAAAATGGAGGCCGCCCCCAGCATCCTCCCCTCCGCCTCCAGGGGGAAGGTTTTAATCTGGACGTAGTGCTGCACGCTCTCGATGAGCACCCCGTCCTTGGTGATGGCCTGCCCAGACTGAAGTGTTTTGAGCAGCGTAGCCCCCGCCTCGATGTCGAACATATTCTGGCCCAGCACCGCCCCCACCGGCACGTTCAGCAGCTGGGCATAGGCCGGGTTGACGTAAAAAATCACCCCGTTCATGTCCACCGCCACCACCGCGTCGGTGAGCTCATCCAGCATGGGGGCCAGGGGAATTTTCCGCCGGATCTCCAGGGCCGTGCGCAGCCGCCGAGCCGAGCCCACCCCCACGCAGCTCCCCTCGCCGTCCACCGCCCGGAAGCGCTCCACCCCTAAGGGGATGTCCTCCGGCCGCACGTCGTACAGCCCTGTCCCCGCGGGCAGGGTGAAGCCTCCCTCCAGCCGGGTCCAGGCGGGGTTCACGATATCCTTGATCTGCATTCTTGACATGGCGCCCCTCCGCTTTGCCGCAATATGGTTCGGCGCCCAGCCCCACAGGGGACCGGGCGCCGGTAGCTTCCCAATTTTTATTCCGCAGAAATCATATAGTAGTACACCGGCTGGCCCCCGGCCAGCAGGGTGATCTCGGCGTTGGGGCACTGCTCCTGGAAGATGGCCAGCGCCTCGTTGGCCTGCTCCTCCGTCACGTCCTCGCCGTAGAAGATGCTGATAAACTCCGCCTGCTGCTGGCTGTCCGCCTGGGCCAGCCGCTCCAGCAGCGCGCCAATGGCCTGGTCCGTGCCGAACAGCTGCCCGTCCGCCAGGGCCATGTAGTCCCCCTCGTGAATCTCGAAGCCATCAAAATCGGAATCCCGGGCGGCATAGGTGATCTCGGAGGTGCGCACGTTTTTCCGGGCCTCCTCCATGGCGGCGGCGTTGGCGTCCTTCTCCCCCTCAGGGTCCAGCACCAGCATGGCGGCGATGCCTTGGGGCACGGTGCGAGTGGGAACCACCACGATCTCCTTCCCCTCCACAAGACCCACGCACTGCTCCGCGGCCATGATGATATTCTTGTTGTTGGGCAGCACAAACACCACCTCGGCCGGAGTGCGGGCGATCTCCCGCAAGATGTCCTCGGTGGAGGGGTTCATGGTCTGGCCGCCGGAGATGACGCCGTCCACCCCCAGGTCCTTGAACACGCTGGCCATGCCGCCGCCCGCGCTCACCGCCACCACGCCGAACTTCTTTTCCGGCGGGACGATGGCGTCCGTTTCGCCCTCCTGGGCCTCCAGCTCCGCCTCAATCTGATCCAGATCGTCGGTGCTCTGGGGCTTTTTGCCGGCGGCCATGTCCTCGTACTGGGTGCGCATATTCTCAATCTTGGCCAGCTCCAGGGTGCCGTACTTCTGCGCCTCGCTCAAGGCCGCGCCGGGGATGTCGGTGTGGACGTGGACCTTGAAGGCCTCGTCGTCCTCGCCGATGACCAGGCTGTCGCCGATGCTGTTCAGGTAGGCCCGGAAGGGCTCGATGGATTTGTTGGCCGTCTTGCGGACGATAAAAACGGTGTCAAAGGTGAAGGTAATCTCCTCGTCGGAGAGGGCGGCAAAGTCCGCCGACTCCTTCACCGGGAGGCCGTCCTCCTGGTCGGCGGGGGCTTCCACCCCCCGCAGCTCATCCAGCATCCCCTGGAGGATGATGAGAAAGCCCTTGCCGCCGGCGTCCACCACCCCAGCCTTTTTCAGCACCGGGTTCTGGTTCACGGTGTCGGCCAAGGCAACCTGCCCCTCGGCAATGGCGGCCTCCAGCACCGCCTCCACGCTATTGCTCTCCTGGGCCGTCTCCGCCGCCTTCACGGCGGCCAGGCGGGACACGGTGAGAATGGTGCCCTCGGCGGGCTTCATCACCGCCTTGTACGCGGCGTTGACACCCTCGCCCAAGGCGGCGGCGAAAACGCCGCCGTCGGCGCTCTCGTGCTCCTTCAGGGACTTGGACATCCCCCGGAACAGCAGGGACAAAATCACCCCGGAATTGCCCCGGGCCCCCCGCAGCAGGGCGGAGGCGTTGATGGACGCGGCCTGGCCGATGGCGGCGGCGGGCTTCTTCTTCGCCTCCGCCGCGGCGGTGCCGATGGTAAGGGACATATTGGTGCCGGTGTCCCCATCGGGCACGGGAAACACGTTAAGCTCGTTGATGGCCTGCTTCTGGGTGTTGATGGAGGCGGAGGCGTGGATTATCATGCGCTGAAACAGCGCACCGTCAATGATATCTATCATGTGCGGATTATCCTCTCTTTCTGGGCCGGGTTTAACCGATCACCATAGAATCAACGCAGACGTTCACGCTGCGCACCTCCACCCCGGTCAGGCGGTGGACGTTATACTTCACTTCGCTCTGGATGGAACGGCCCACGGCCACCAAGTTCACGCCGTTATCCACAATAATGTGCAGGTCGATGGAGATGGACTGGTCATCATTGTAGGTAATCTTCACGCCCTTGGACATGGACTCCCGGCGCAGCAGATGGACCAGCCCGTCCGTCTTGGAGCGGAAGGCCATGCCCTTCACGCCGTAGCAGCTGGTGGCCACCGCCCCGGTGAGGTTGGAAAACACGTCGCTGGTCAGCTGAACGCGGCCCTTTTCGGTTTGTATCTTCATAGGAACCTTCCTTTCTTGGAACCGGATTTGTTCCATCAGCGCGCCCCGCAGCGCCGGGCGGGCTATGCGTTCGCCGCCCCCGGAAGGGCGCCGTTCTATTTTGATTCGTTTCCATATTGTATTCTATTTGCAGGAAAAATACAAGTACCCTTTTCGTTTTTCGTCTCTTTGCCCAGACTTTTTTGGCTGGGGCATGGACGAAAAACGGCCGGCGGCTCATCGCCGCCGGCCGTTCGGCCCGGTTTGAGTTTTTTCTTACTTCAGGTTGAAGAAAGCGCTCTTGCCCAGATACTGCGCCGCGTCGCCCAGCTCCTCCTCGATGCGCAGCAGCTGGTTGTACTTGGCCACACGGTCGGTGCGGCTGGGCGCGCCGGTCTTGATCTGGCCGGCGTTGGTGGCCACGGCGATGTCGGCGATGGTGGCGTCCTCGGTCTCGCCGGAGCGGTGGGACACGATGGCGGTGTAGCCGGCCCGGTTGGCCATCTGGATGGCGTCCAGGGTCTCGGTCAGGGTGCCGATCTGGTTCACCTTGATGAGAATGGAGTTGCCCACGCCCTTGGCGATGCCGTCGGACAGACGGGCCACGTTGGTGACGAACAGGTCGTCGCCCACCAGCTGCACCTTGGAGCCGATGGCCTTGGTGAGCATGGCCCAGCCCTCCCAGTCATCCTCGGCCATGCCGTCCTCCAGGGAGATGATGGGGTAGGTGTCGGCGAACTTCTTCCACATATTCACCAGCTGCTGCTGGGTCATCTTCTTGCCGGACTTGGGCTGGATATAGCACTTCTCCTCGTCGTTCCACCACTCGGAGGAGGCGGCGTCGATGGCGATCATGAAGTCCTCGCCGGGCTTGAAGCCGGCTTCCTCGATGGCCTGCACGATGACCTTCAGAGCGTCCTCGTCCTTCTTCAGGTTGGGGGCGTAGCCGCCCTCGTCGCCCACGCCGGCGGCGGGAGTGCCGTTCTCCTTCAGGGTCTTCTTCAGCTGATGGAACACCTCGGCGCACATCTGGAGGGCCTTCTTCCAGCAGCAGGCGCCCACAGGCATAATCATGAACTCCTGAATCTCCACGTTGTTGGTGGCGTGAGCGCCGCCGTTGAGGATGTTCATCATGGGCACGGGCAGGGTCTTGGCGTTCACGCCGCCGATATAGTTATACAGGCTGACGCCCAGGGACTCGGCAGCGGCCTTGGCCACGGCCAGAGAGCAGCCCAGAATGGCGTTGGCGCCCAGACGGCCCTTGTTGGGGGTGCCGTCCAGCTCGATCATGGCCTTGTCGATGGACACCTGGTCCAGGGCGTTCATGCCGATGAGGCACTCAGCTAGCTCGGTGTTCACGTTGCTGACGGCCTTCTCCACGCCCTTGCCCAAGTAACGGCTCTTGTCGCCGTCCCGCAGCTCGCAGGCCTCGTGGATGCCGGTGGAAGCGCCGGAGGGCACAGCGGCGCGGCCCATGGTGCCGTCCTCCAGGACGACCTCCACCTCTACGGTGGGGTTGCCGCGGGAGTCGATAATTTCACGGCCAAGGACGTCAACGATCTCAAGCATCTGTTTCATGGGAATCAAGCTCCTTTCAAATTTCAAAGGTTAATATCATTCCAGAGACATCGTCTCAGGGATAACAGGAAAATTATTTTACGATCAGGGTCTGCCCGGTCATTTCCGCGGGCTTATTCAGGCCCATCAGGTCCAGCATGGTGGGGGCCAGGTCGGCCAGGCGGCCGTCCCGCAGCGTCACGTCCGCGCCCACCACGCAGCAGGGCACCAGGTTGGTGGTGTGGGCGGTGAAGGGGGAGCCGTCCGCCTCCGCCATATGCTCGGCATTGCCGTGGTCGGCGGTGATGATGGCCACGCCGCCCATCTCGGTGGTGGCGGCCACCACCTGGCCCACGCCGCTGTCCACCGCCTCGGCGGCCTTCACGGCGGCATCGAACACGCCGGTGTGGCCCACCATGTCGCAGTTGGCGAAGTTGAGGATCACCACGTCGTACTTGCCGCTCTTGATGCGCTTGACGGCCTCGGCAGTCACCTCGGGCTGGCTCATGTGGGGCTGGAGGTCATAGGTAGCCACCTTGGGGGAGGGGATGAGGCAGCGGTCCTCGCCGGAGAACACGGTCTCCACGCCGCCGTTGAAGAAGAAGGTGACATGGGCGTACTTCTCCGTCTCCGCGATGCGCAGCTGCGTCATGTTCTGCTGGGCGATATACTCGCCAAAAATGTTGTCCAGGCTCTCCTTGGGGAAGGCGATGACCACATTGGGCATAGACGCGTCATATGAGGTGGTGCACACGTAGTTCACGTGGAAAAAGCCCTTCTTCCGCTCAAAGCCGGAGAAGTCCGGGTCCACGAAGGTGCGGGTGATCTCCCGCGCCCGGTCGGGGCGGAAGTTCATGAAGATGATGGAGTCCCCCTCGCTGATTTCGGCGTGCTCCGCCGTGATGACGGGGATGACGAACTCATCGGTAACGCCCGCGTCATAGCTGGCCTGCATGGCCCCCACCGGGTCGCCGAGGAAGCGCTGCTCGCTCTCGCCGTATACCATGGCCTTGTAGGCGCGCTCCACCCGGTCCCAGTTGGTATCCCGGTCCATGGCGTAATAGCGGCCGGAGATGGTGGCGATCTGGGCCCCGTACTGGTCGCAGGTCTCCTTCATCTCGGCCACGAAGCCCTTGCCGGAGGTGGGGGGCACGTCGCGGCCGTCCATAAAGCAGTGGACGAAGATCTTCTCGCAGCCCAGGTCATGGGCCATTTTGACCGCCGCCTGGATGTGGGTGATGTGGCTGTGGACGCCGCCGTTGGACATCAGGCCGTAGATGTGAACGGCCCGGCCGGCGTTTTTGGCGGCCAGCATGGCGTCCTTGTAGGCGGGATTCTCAAAGAAATCCCCATCCTGGATGGCCTTGGTGATTTTGGGCAGGTCCTGGAACACCACTCGGCCCGCGCCGATGTTGGTGTGGCCCACCTCGCTGTTGCCCATCTGGCCGTCAGGCAGGCCCACATCCATGCCGGAGGCGGACAGCTTGCAGGTGGGGTTTTCCGCGAACAGCTTATCCAGGTTGGGGGTGTGGGCGGCGTGGATGGCGTTGTCCCCCGCCGCAGAGGAGGGAGACAGGCCAAAGCCGTCCATAATGATAAGTGTGGTAGGTGTTTTCATAGAATACCTCTTGTCATGCCGCTCCTTGGGGCCCCCGCAAAGCCGTTCTCCAGGCTTTGTGGGGAAAGGAGCCACAGCAAAATGAGTGAGTTTTCGCCGAAGGCAGAAGCGAATGATATGGCGCTTGCGGCGATGCTGTCACGCTCGGATTGGACGCGATCTTCCCGGCAGCTTCCCGCCGGGGCGCGTCTATCCTTGCGCTTCTTATTCCTGATTTGCAGCGTTGATAATCGCCATGAAATCGTCCGGCTTCAGGGCCGCGCCGCCGATGAGGCCGCCGTCGATGTCGGGCTGGGCCAGCAGCTCGTGGGCGTTCTTGGCGTTCATGGAGCCGCCGTACTGGATGGTGACGGCCCGGGCCACCCGGGCGCCGTACTGCTTGCGGATGATGGTGCGGATGTGGGTGCACACCGCGCCCGCCTGCTCGGCCGTGGCGGTCTTGCCCGTGCCGATGGCCCAGATGGGCTCATAGGCGATGACCACACGGCGCACCTGGCTCTCGTTCAGCCCCGCCAGGGCCACCTTCACCTGGTAGGAGATCAGCTCCTCGGTGACGCCCAGCTCCCGCTGCTCCAGGCTCTCGCCCACGCACACGATGGGCCGCAGGCCGGCCTCCAGAGCGGCGTGGACCTTCTTGTTCACGGTGAAGTCGGTCTCGTTATAGTACTGCCGGCGCTCGGAGTGGCCGATGATGACGTACTTGGCCCCCACGTCCTTGAGCATCTCCACAGTGACCTCGCCGGTGAACGCGCCGGACGCCTCGTAATGGCAGGTCTCGCCGCCGATGGCCACCCGGGTCTCCTTAAACAGACGCACTGCGCCGGGGATGTTCACGCCGGGGACGCACAGCACCACCTCGCACCACTTGTGGCGGCCCAGCTGAGGCTTGATGGCCTCGGCAAAGGCCTTGGTCTCGGTGAGGGTCTTGTTCATCTTCCAGTTGCCGGCGATAATGGTCTTACGGTACTTCAGATTCATGGTTGCGCTCCTTCCAACAAATTTAAATGGATGGGTTACTTCATTAGAATCTCCGCCCCCGAAAAAACCGAGGGGCGCTTTTGCAGGGACCTCCAGCGGCTTATTTGTCCAGCAGGCAGGCCACTCCCGGCAGCTCTTTCCCTTCCATAAACTCCAGGCTGGCGCCGCCGCCAGTGCTGATGTGGCTCATCTTATCGGCATAGCCCAGCTGCTGCACGGCCGCCGCGCTGTCGCCGCCGCCGATGATGGTGATGGCGGTGGTCTTAGAGAGGGCCTCGGCCACAGCTTTGGTGCCCGCGGCGAACTTCTCAAACTCGAACACGCCCATGGGGCCGTTCCAGATGACGGTGCCCGCGTCGGCCACGGCGCCGCAGTACAGCTTCACCGTGTCGGGACCGATGTCCAGCCCCTGCCAGCCGTTGGGAATCTCGCCGGCCTTGACCACCTTGCTGTCGGCGTCGGGGGCGAACTTGTCGGCAATGACGGTGTCCACGGGGAGCAGCAGCTTCACGCCCTTGTCCGCGGCCTTCTTCACCATGTCGTTGGCGTAATCCTTCCAGTCCTCCTCCAGCAGACTGTCGCCCACCTGGCCGCCCTTGGCGGCGGAGAAGGTGTACGCCATGCCGCCGCCGATGATGATGGTGTCGGCAATCTCCAGCAGATTGTTGATGACGCCAATCTTAGAGCTGACCTTGGAGCCGCCCAGGATGGCGACGAGAGGACGCTTGGGGTTGGCCAGCGCGCCGCCGATGAAGTCCAGCTCCTTCTGAATCAGGAAGCCGGACACGGCGGGCAGATGGGCCGCCACGCCGGCGGTGGAGGCGTGGGCGCGGTGCACCGCGCCGAAGGCGTCGGACACGTACACGCCGTCCGCCCCCGCCAGCTCGGCCATCTTCTTGGCCAGCTCGGGGTCGTTTTTGGTCTCGCCCTTTTCAAAGCGGGTATTTTGCAGCAGCATGATCTCGCCGCCCTTCAGCGCGGCGGCCTTGGCCTGAGCGTCGGGGCCCACCACGTCGTCGGCCAGAATCACAGCCTGGTTCAGCAGCTCGCCCAGGCGAGCGGCCACGGGCTCCATGCGCAGCTCGGCCAGGGACTTCTTCCACTTCTCCTCGGTAATGGACGCCTCGTCCTTGCCCTTCTCCAGCTGCTTCTTTTTGTAGCTCTCAAAGGTGGCCACCGGCTTGCCCATGTGGGAGCAGGCGATGACCGCCGCGCCCTGCTCCAGCAGGTACTGGATGGTGGGCAGCGCGGCGCGGATACGCTTGTCGTCGGTGATGACGCCGCTGCCGTCCTTGGCCATGGGGACGTTGAAGTCGCAGCGAAGCAGGACCTTCTTGCCCTTCACGTCGATGTCCTTGACCGTCTTCTTGTTGTAGTTCATGGTGATCTAACTCCTTTCATTTCTTACAGCTTTTGAAGTGTTAGCATTGTTTGAGGTTTCAGCTTGCGCGTTGTCACGCCTTGTCCGCCTGCGCGCTTCCCAGCGCCATCTCCCCCGCCCCGCTCAGCCCCGGGAACCCCTGCTGGCGCAGCGCCTCATAGGCCAGAACGGCCACCGAGTTGGACAGGTTCAGGCTGCGGGCGTCCTCCCGCATGGGGATGCGGATGCAGCGCTGGGCATGGGCCAGCCGGAACTTCTCCGGCAGGCCGGCGGTCTCCTTTCCGAAGAACAGCCAGCAGCCGTCACGGAATCGGGCCTGGGAATAATCCTTAGGCGCTTTGGTGGTGGCCAGCCACAGGTCAGAGATGTCGTTGCGCCGGAACAGCTCCTCTATGCAGGGATAGACCGTCACGTCCACCATGGGCCAGTAGTCCAGCCCCGCCCGTTTCACCGCCTTCTCGCTGATGTCGAACCCCAGGGGCTCCACCAAATGGAGGCGGCTGCGGGTAGCCGCACAAGTGCGGGCGATATTACCGCAATTCTGCGGGATTTCTGGTTCAACCAACACGATATTGACCATGAACATCCTCCCTTAGCCACGGACATTATATTCGCTTGCGCGGCAAATAGCAAGAGAAAATGTAGCAAATCTGTGAAAAATTTAACCTTTTTTGCCGGCACTTTGCCGAAGGCCCTCCATTTCCCCCGTTCCACCCCGCCTTTTTTCGCCCTATGGCGCTGCACCCACCCTGTGGAATACTCCGCCGCCCCCCTTCATACTCTCTCCCACAGGGACGCCTTTCCCCCACCCCGGCGCCCTCGAATTAGTCCCCATTTATCACCCCTTTAACCAGTGATTTTTTCTTCATCCTTATCGAATCCCCTTGAAAACCCTCATTTTTTCCCTTATAATAGGTGCGGGAAGTTACGCCCAGAGCAGGCTCCACGTCAATCCCGGCTTTACGGAAACAGGAGGCGAGCCCTTATGGATCAAGCGCGCATTCGCCGCCCCGCGGACTGGAACACCGGCAACCTCAGCCCAAGCTCCGCCCCGCCCTGCGGCATCACGCCTCAGGAGCTGGACTCCATCCGTCTGTACGCCGGCGCTCCCATTCCCGGAAGAATCGAGCGCTTTTACCGCCTGCCCAACGCCTATCAGACCTTTAACCTGCTGATGATGGCCGGGCTGGAGGGGGAGCGGGTCCGCATCTGCCTGGAGGGGCAGGAGCCGGACCCCGTCTACATCCGAGAGTGGCGGCGCACGCTCAACGTGTTCGCCGATATTTTTCGTGCCCAGTGCCGCTACCGCGCCTTTCTCACCGTGGAGGGCTGCGTCCTTCCCCCTCTGTTCCGGGCGGACCGGCGGCTGAACGTGGAGCAGCTGCGGACTCTGGGCCGCACCTTTGCCTTCACCTCCATCTCCAAGGGCAAATGCCTCCCCAGCTTCGCCGCCGGCAAGGAGGAGCCCGCCCTGCTGGAAATCACCCTGGACGGCAGCTGCCCCTGCTTGGATGTGGCCGCCGTTCTGGGAGAGGGGTACCTATACGCCAAAGAGGCCGAGCTGCTGCTCCCCCCCTTTCTCCACGCCCAGGTATCGGGCGGGACGTATTTTACCCCGCAGCAGCTACTTCAGTACGGACTGAACCCAGACGTGCCCGTACTGTCCTATCAGGTGCGCTTTGGCGGCTTTTGCAGCGGCGAGGACGGGGAGAGTCCTCACGCGCTGGTTCAGCGGCTTGACCAAGGTCAGGCGGACGCCGCCACGGTCCTGGCGGCCATATGCGCCCGGCGCAGCCTGGATGGGCTCTCCGACGACGCTCTGCGCCGCTACGCCCTCTGGAAGCAGAGCTTCTCCCAGCTGGTATGGGCCTACTTCCGTCCAATTTGGGCGGAAGCTTTTCAAGCTTTAGGAAAGGGGTGACGGAATATGGACCATATATTCCCTCCGGAATACGGCTATGTCCCCGGCCCTTCCGCCGGCCGGCCCGCCTATTCTCCCCAAATGCCCTGGACCATCGAGCAGCAGCTGCGCTCCTACGCCATGAGCCCCCAGAGCACCGAGCGCCACCAGGTCCTGTGGACCTCCTGGCAGCAGGACCGCCGGTGGTTCTCCCAGCTGCTGGACTACACCGTTCTAACCGCCCCCATGTACAGCCGCCACAACGCCTCCCACTGCGAGGCGGTCATCCACAACATCGAGTGCCTGCTGGGCGAGGAGGAGATCCGGCGGCTGTCCGCCAGCGACTGCTTCGCCCTTTTAACGGCCGTTTATCTCCATGACATCGGCATGGTCTCCACCAGCGCGGACCGGCAGGGGGCTGTGAAAAGCGACGACTTCCGCCGCTTCGTGGAAAACCTTCGAAAATCTCCCGACCCCAGTATGCACTGGGCGGCGGAGACCTTCGAGAAGTGGTCCACCCTGGCTGAAGCTCAGGAGCCGGAGTACCAGCCCCAATATGACATCTACCGCTCCATGGTCCTGCTGCTGGCGGAATACCAGCGCAAGCAGCACGCGGACATCTCCGCCCGGCGGCTGGAGGAGTGGATCAAGGACCCGGCCAAGCTTCAGAGTGGGCTTTTAATGACCGGCATCCCCATCCGCATCTTCTTGCAGGCCGCCGCCTGCGCCCGCGCCCACGGGGAGTCTGATTTCAACACCCTGCTCCGCACCCTGCCCCAGTACGACGGCGGATTTGCCCAGGACACCTATCATCCGCTGTTCATCGCCGTCCTGCTGTCCCTGGGGGATATCCTTGACCTGGACAACAATCGATTCAATCCCTTTATCCAGGACGTGGCCGGGGAGAACGACCTGTTTCCCGCCTCCTCCCAGGCCCACTACCGCAAGCACCAGGCCATCCGCTCCCTGCGCATCTCCCCCAAGCGCATCCACATCGAGGCGGACTGCAGCAGCCCCGAGGAGCTGCGCCTGCTCTGCCAGGAGCTGGATTGGCTGGGCGGCTTCCTGAAAAATTGCAGCTACCACTGGGCGTCCATCGCCCCGGACAACTTCCAGGGCTGCCTGCCGGTGGTGGAGCTGGAGCAGGTCAGCCTCAACGGCGCCAGCATTCCCCCCGACCTGGTCACCACCAAATTCGAGCTGTCCCAGAAAAAGGCGTTTCGCCTCCTGTCCGGGGCCAATCTCTACGACCTGAAATTCCCCTTCCTCCGCGAGCTGCTGCAAAACGCCATCGACGCGGTAAAGCTCCAATACTTTACGGATTACAGCGCCTCCGAGTTCGACAAGCGGGAGACGCTGGGCTTGTGCGAGGCCAACCAGACCCTGCCCTTCAAAAAGTACCCCATCCACGTGGACATGGCGGTGAAAAAGCGCCGCCTGGATTCCGCCGGGCAACTCAGCGACATTGTGGGGGCCGACTTTGCCATGCCCCTGGGCCAGCTCCTGCGGGAGTACGAGTTCGGCGTGGAGGTCAAGGTCCAGGACTGCGGCATCGGCATCAGCGGGGAGGACATCCATCACATCTCCCAGGTCGGCTCCAGCCACGAGCACCGGCTGGAGCAGATTTCTCATATGCCCGAGTGGCTGAAGCCCACCGGCCATTTTGGCATTGGCCTGCAGTCCCTGTTCCTGGTGTGCGACCGCTTCACCTGCGTCACCCGCACCCGCCGGGCGGAGTGCTATGAGATGACCTTCCACTCCGGCGACCGGGCGGAGGGCTACATCAACATCATCCCCCGGCCCGTATGGCGCGCCGGCCAGGACGACATCCCCTACGGCACCTGCTTCTCCGTGTTCGTCCCCGAGCACTACAAGGTGTCTCACAACGAGGATATGACGGGCTGGCTGGGCATGGACCCCTATCAGGAGGACTATGCCACGTATCGAAAGCTGCGCCGCTCCATCGAGCTGATGGTTCAGCTGGAGGAGACCTTCACCTCCCTCATCGGCGAGCGCCTGTTCCCCATCATCACCCGTGAGCAAATCCTGGACCCGTCCCTGGGCAGCCTGGCGGCCCTCCGGGAAAAGCTGCGCATCCGCGCGGCGCGCAGCAGCGGCGAATCCGCCTGGCAGCCCATCTCCCCCAACGTCCGGCACCTGGAGCGGAACGAGGCAAAGGAAATCCGCTGCTGGCTGTTCGAAACTCCGGAAAAAGTCCCCCCAGTCTATCGGTTCGGACAGCTGCCCGACGGCAGCGCATACTCCTTTGATGTCAAGGGAGGTATGCTGTACGGCTGGAGCCAGCACGCCGGGTGCTTCTTCCGCTGTAACGCCCGCCGGATTCTTCAGCCCAACGGCCCCGACGAAAGCGGCGCCCAGCGCCGGCGGGGCGTCCGGCTGTTCATCAAGGGGCTCTTTGTCGCCGAAATCGCCTGCGTGGAGAACGACCTGTTCGACAGCATCGACCTCCAAAACGACCAGCTTCAGGAGCATCTGCAAATGAGCCGGGACGGCCTTAACGCCCAGGGCGTGCAGAAGCTGACCGACGATATTTTCCCCCAGATTCAGCGCACCTTCGACCTGATTCTCCGGCGCATCAACGAGGCCAATCTGGCCGTTATGGCGGAAAACCGCAGCATCTGCCTGGAGGCGTTCCCCAAGGTGTGCGAGCAGGTGCTCAGCCACCACACCAAGGACGGCCAGCGCCCCCTGGATGTATCGAATTTTATAAAAAAGTTCAAGAAGCATCTGGAGAGCTTCCCCGATACCGCTTTTTCCTACTTCAGCCTGCTGCCGCTCCCCAATATAGAGCAGGCCGACGGCGTGCTGGAGCACCGGACCTGGTCCGTTTTTTGGCAAAGCGTATTTTTCGCCCTGCTCCGGGACTCCCGGGAAAACCGTGCGCAGTACTGGCACAACGGCAAGCCCGACACCAGAGCCGACATCATCGGCCGGCTGCGCCGGGCCTTTGAGGACGAGGTGGAGCCCAGGCTGAAAAAGAACCTCACCGACAAACTGCTCAAGTCCCTGGCCGGCAAGCTCCAAAAGGCCTTGAAGGAGGCCGGCGAGAAGGACGCCCCCCTGGCCAAAGACAGCCTGGACACATTCCGCAGCCAGCTGACGGACGTTCACCAGGTCATGTTCCTGTGCGCCCTGTGCTTCTTTTATGCCAACTCCTGCCGCCCCTCCGCCAGAGACTCCTGCGCCAAAGAGCAGGTCCCATGCAGCTGGGAGCACCTCAACCAAGGCATTTGCACCCTGGTGCACCACCTGGACCTCACCAACAGCCACAAGCTTGGCGCGGAATTTTCCAGGCTGTGGGAGGAGACGCTGTTCCTCCCCTGTATCGACGAGACAAATCTGGACGCCATCCGCCGCAGCACCACCATCTCCAACGTCATGCTGCGGGGCCAGCATTACGCCGTCTTTTCCTCCCGGTCCTCACAGCAGGGCCATTGGAAGCATATGCTGATTTACCTCTCCCCCTTCCCTGAGGCGGAGGACATCCTCCAAACGCCGAACACCACGGTGACTGAGCTGCTCAGCTGGCATCCCGCCAAAGCCAGCCAGTGCCGCCAGCGGGAGCGGCTGCTGGAGCAGTGGCACGGGCAGATCATCGCCAAAATATATAACAGCCATTTCAGGCCCACCGGCGACAAGCCCGCCTCCCCCGACTCCAGCCTTTGGGACAGTCCGGCCGCCCGCTGGATGCTGAAAAAGCTGCCCAGCCTCTCCGTGGGTGCGGATGAGAGCGGCAACAACCGCGTCAATGTGCTGTCCTTCCGCGTCCCGCCCCAGCTGTTTTTGAACACCTGCATGATCTGCCTGCTCACCGAGCGGATGAAGCATATCTATGAGCTCCACAATGTCCAGCGCATCCGCACCACCACCTGGGACGGGCTGGCTATGCTCAACTGCAAGGAGGACATCACCACCAACATTCTGCGGGTGGACCGGGGCAAAGTGTCCGCCGACAACAAGAGGAACTCCATGCTCATGGCTTTCCCCAGCCAGCTTCCTCAGAACATCTGCCTACCCGACGAAAAAACCACCTTGGCTGAGCTCGACATCCAAACCACATATGACCTGCTGACGCTGTTCAAAAGCATCTATACCTACACCAAGGAGAGCGGCACGAGCGGCAACCTGTACGGCTTCACCTACGCCCAGGACGTATTCGACTTCGCCAGCGATATCTCCAGGCTGCTGACGCTGAATTTAGACGACTTCCGCAGGCCCCCGGCGACAGCCGTCCGCAAGAATTGCGTCTCCGACCCCGGGCAGCCTGACCCCTCCCCCGAGCCGGAGGACGCCGGCCCGGCCAAGCCGCCCTCCCCCGCGGACCCCAACCCGGCAGACAACAGCCAAAGCCTGCTGGACATCCTTCAGCGCGAATACCGGGAACAGCAGCAGCAAAAGCTAAGCTTCGATCCCTTTACCCCTGACGAGGAACAGGAGTACGTTCGGAGCGAGGTGCGTCTCAACGAGGAATATTTCCTGGCGGAAGATCAGAAGCAGCTGTGCGAAAACCTGGGGCACGCCTACCACAGCAAGCTTCTCGACCTGTTCCAGGATCAGTTGAAGCCCGAGCAGGCTCAAACCGTTTGGAGCAGGGTGGATCTGCCCGGTGATCTGGACCAATATATGAACTCCCTGCTGGTGTTCCTCTATGGGTTTGACCTGGACGATGCCGAAATTCGCTCCAAGCTGAGCGGTTTCAGCCTCTATCAAACCACAAGCCAGCTGTTTGACGAGCTGGAAAAGGTGTACCTGGCGGTTCTGTACCTCTTTCAGCATTCCGAGCAGCAATACCAGGAGGAATTCCTGGACAACATCTGCCGCTGGTGGGCGGGCGAGGTGTGGGGCAAGGATTCGGGCCAGCCCGCTTTCGTCGCCTACAGCAAGGACCATCTGATCGCCTCCTTGGACCGGCAGGAGCTTTCGGACCTGTATCAAGAGCAGCTGCGAATGCTGGTGCGCGCCCAGATCGCCCCGCTGAAATCGCCCATTGACGGCATCCTCACCGGCCTGGGCGCATTCCGGCCCACATAACAAATTCAGCAATTCCAGCCGAATTGTTGTTGATTATATTGGAGGATATTCATGTCTGCAACTTATTCTAACGCTCCCATTTTTCCCGAGCTCAGGAGCACCAAGCCCCAGCAGCTGATTAAAGACAACAGAGAGCTGCGGGACGGCTTCCTCGACTATCTCTATGTGGTCGAGTCCATCTTTCACCGTGCGCAGCAAATGCTGGACGAGTTTTTTGCGCAAACCCGCCCCGCCGCGCCGGACGGTTCTCCCGCCCAGCCCTGCTTCCCAATTCCCGTTCGAGAAATTGCCAAGTACTGCAATTTCCTCCTCTATGAAACGGAGCTGGCCGACCTGGACTCCATGGAGCAGGACAAGGACGGCGGCGGGCGCACCACCATCGCCCAGATGCAGATGCGGGAGCGCCGGCGGCGCGTGGACAACAGCGTGCAGCTGGAAGCAGAAATTGCAGGCAGCATCATCATCGACAAAAACCTGGGGGAAAACGCCAAGCGCTTCGCCATCGCCCACGAGCTGGGTCACTATGTGCTGCGCACCCAGAACCCCATCGGCCCTCTTTTTATCGAGGATTCCTGCCCCGGCCCCTTCGCCTATGTGCCGGAAAAGGAGTTTCTCGCCAACGAGTTTGCCTACGCCCTGCTGCTCCCCTACTCCCTGGTGAAGGAGCGCAAAAAGCGCTATGAGGAGGAAAACCAGTACAATCCCCTGAGCTATATGGACTGGATTCAGGTGTTGGAGGCCGAGGCGCAGCTGCCCCAGTACTACGCCATTTTGGGCTACGAGGAGATCAAAAAGTGCCAGCTGGCGGAAAGCCGCTCCCAGCTGTCCCCTCCGCCAGAAGCCCCCGCCCCCCAGGAGGGCGGCGCCGACGCCGCCCCGCAAAACTGACCACGCAAGAAGGAGCCCCGCCACCGGGGCAACTCCCATAAGGAAGTTGCCCCGGGGCGATGCCCGTAAGTGAAAACTATTCGATTAGGACAGCGTGGCGATTGTCATGCTGTCTTTTTCCTGCGCTTCTGCATGGAATTATAGTAGGCCAGATATTCTCGTTCCAGCGTTTCCGGCTCCGGCGCTGTCCAAAGTCCGATGGTGTTGTAGTGAATGTCCACCCGCTGATACCGCTTTCCGTCTACCTTTTCCGACTTGGACACCACGATTTTGTCAATGAACTCGTGGACAATTTCAGGTGTCAACTCCGTCAGCCGCGTCACCTGTCTGGCCCGCTCAATAAACCGCTGCAAATCGGTGGCCTTGTCCGTGGTAGCGTCCAGAGTGGCTTCCATCCCCGGGATAGCCGCTTTCAACTGCTTCTGCTCGGTTTCCAGCGATACCGTCAGCGTGGCGAAGCGTTCCTCGGTCAGCAGGCCCTTGGTCATGTCCTCGTAGCTTTTCTGAATAAGCTGGTCGATTTCCACAACTCGAACCTTGGCCTTGTCCAACTCCCGGCGCTTGGCGGTCAGCGCCTTTTTCTCTTGCAGGCCGAACCGCTCCATCTGCTCCTGAGCGAACCGCTTTTCATAGACCTGGATGTACCACAACAGTCTTTGCAGACCCTCTAACACTAACTCTCCAACCACTTTCTCCCGGATGAAATGGGCGGAGCAGACATCGGAATTGCTGCGGTAGGCGGAACAGAAGAAAAACGCCTGCTCCCGCTTGTAGTTGTTGGTGGCACTGTATCCCAGCTTGCTCCCACAGTCAGCGCAATAGAGAAGCCCAGAGAACATACTCATAGCGCCCGTCCTTGTGGGTCTGCGGCGGTGCTGGCGGAGGTTTTGAACAAGAGCAAAAGTCTCCCGGTCAATGATGGCAGGGTGGGTGTCCAGGAAGATTTTCCATTCCTCCTGGGGCTTGTCCAGCCGCTTTTTCTGCTTAAAGGACTGGCTGAAAGAACGAAAATTCACTGTATCGCCCACATATTCTTGCCGGTCTAAAATCTCCGCTACCGTGCGGGAACACCAGTTGAATGGCCGTCCCGTGCCAGGGCCGCATTTCTTGCCGATGCTGCGCCAATACTCGGTCGGCGTGGGTACTTGCTCCGCCTTGAGCTTCTTTGCGATTTGGGTAGGCCCCAAACCGCTGACGCACATTTGGAATATCCGCCTAACAATTACCGCCGCTGGCTCGTCCACGATCCACCTGTTCTTATCCTCCAGGGCTTTTGTGTAGCCGTAGGGCGGGTTGGTGGTGAGTGGAATCCCGGCGTTGCCCCGGTTCTGCATGACACGGCGTACCTTGTCACTGGTATTTTTCGCGTGCCACTCATTAAAAAGGTCTTGCATGGGCACAATGTCGCTTACCCCGTTGGCGGTGTCAATATTGTCCATGATAGCGATATATCGGACATTTAGCCGGACAAAATCTTCTTCCAGAAGCTGGCCCACCACAAGGCGGTTACGGCCCAACCTTGAGTGGTCTTTCACAACAAGATTTGCCACAAGCCCCTGTTCGGCCAAATCCATGATTTCCATGAAGGCCGGACGGGTGAACGTAACTCCCGAGTACCCGTCGTCAAACATGAATCGGGGATTAGGCAGGTGGTTGTCTGCGGCGAACTTCTCCAGGATAGCCTTTTGATTTTGGATACTGCCCGAGATACCTTCTTTTTCATCGTCACGGGACAATCTGGCATAGAGAACAGTAATTCTTTGCTCATTTGGCTGCTTTTTCTTCAAAATATGCTCCTTTCCGCAGCCGGATGTGATATGAATTGCAAGGTAACTTTATCATACCACACCCGGCGCAAAACTTCAACACTTTAACGTGCGATATTTTGGGTGAGAATGCGATTTACTTTTCCCTCAGTGGTTTCGGTGGCGCTCTCGCTGAAATGGACGTTGACGGCGTAAATAGTGCCGCCGATCTCCCGTTCAAAGCTGATGGGGTGGCTGTATTGATGTTCTTTCAGCCAGATTAACCGTTCCATATGGGATAAACCGGCGAGGAAAGCCGCTGTTTCATCTATCCGCTTCATCACTTCATCGAAAATTTCCTGCTCACGTTCTGTCAGATCTAAAACAATATTCATCGAATATCACCCCTGTTTTCCTGTGATTCATCCTTTACGTACATAATAGACCGGCCCTGTTCTTCTTCCCGCTTACGAAGCGGGGCCAAAACGCTGTCCAGAAAATCCTTGACCCGTTCCGGCATGGTCCTGACCGCTTCCAGATAGGGGCGGCACCGCTCCGCCAACTCGTTGAACTGCCCTTGCAGTCGGTTCAAACTGCCCTGCAAGCTCCAAATTTTGGCCTGAAGCTGGTGATTTTCTTCTTTCAGCCGGTTAAGCTGTCCCCGCCCGGAAACGCCCTCCTTTGCAAGCTGGGTGAGGGTATCAAAATCCGCCTGAGACACCGTGACCTTGCCGGTCAGCGTTTTCTTGCCCATTTCATCGATCTCAGCATGGGTCTTGTGGACGGGATGGATGACCGCATACTCGGCTTCCTCTGCCCTGATTTTCTCCTGTATTGCTTCCAGACGTTCCGTGTCTTTCTTGATTTGATATTGCAGGTTGGACAGATTATCCGCTGTGCTGCCACGTTCCCCACGGATAAAATCGGTGAAACCCGCTTCCTGCATATGGCGGCAGAACTCGTCCTGCAAAATGCTGTACGATGGGATGTACTTGGGTCTGCCCTGATCGTCAAAAGCGGGCTTGCCCTGCTCGTCCACCGCCCGCTGGGACTTCCACTTTTTGGAGTGGCTGACCTGTTGAACGGTCTCCTTGACCGTCCCCACCAGTGCCTTGTCCCTGCACCTTTTTGACCACAGAACTTGCTTTTCTACCACCGGGAGTGCTACAATGTGGAGATGGTAGTGGTAGACGGGACGGCCATACTTCTCCGTCAGGGCCAGGTTGATTTCATCGGCGTGCATGACAGCGGAGAGGATGTTCTGTTCCCCATACAGTTTACAGGCAAAGCGGTAGGCTTCCTCATAGAACTCCTTGGCGAACTTGTAGCCGCCATGCCGCTCGAAGTAATCTGTGTTCACATCCAAAATCATCTCATCATAGACTTTGGCGTTCTCCTTCAACCCACGCAAAGACACCGACCCATCCGCCACCAGCTTGTCCAGCGTTTCATTGTAGGTCAACCCGCCGCAGTCCTTGAAGTGGACATTCATGGGGGTGCGCTCCAAAACCACGTTCATGTTGCCGTAATTCTCGTTCTTCCGCTCGTTGTGGCGTTCGCATTTGCCCACGCCTGCCCTGGTATGGGTGACGACCCTCGCCACGGTGAAATTTGTCTTTTCCATCTGAACCTCCGTTCTGCGCGACCTGCGCCGTTCTCATTAGATACTTTTTCAAAGTATCTAACCCACTATGACACTTTCAGCCCTCTGGGCTGGAAAGATGTCCGTGGGCTCTCCGAGGGGGAGGGGGGCTTTGCCCCGCCGTCTGCGGACGGCTCCCCCTAACCGCCGTGTTCCCTGGATGGCGTTCCTGCCCCTGACAGCTTCAGCGGCGTTGTCTCGCTCGCTCCCAGCGGCGGGAGGTCACAGCGGAGTATCCCATTCAGACGGTCATTCAGTTGTTTGGAGCAAAGAAGAAGCCGGTCACATACACAACCGCACCAGCAGGACGGCCTTCGCCCCGCTGGTGTTCGTTTTGGTTTGTGTATGTAACCGGCTTGTACTGTTTCAGTCAGTATAGCCTATTCAGTTGGCGCTACCTTATTAGAATATCATAGGATATCACATGGAACCGATGTTTGTCAATGCAACTTTCAAAAAATTTTTTCGTTCCGTCAAATTTGAACTTTTTATAAACTACTGGAATAGTGTTGACAAACCCACACGACTGTGATAGTGTATGCAATGTAAACTATTGCAATAGTTTGAAAGGAAGTGAGTGAAATGACCGTCAAGCTCTTTGACTCGGAGCTGAAAGTCATGGATGTGCTATGGAAAGAAGGGGATATGCTGGCAAAACAAATTTCGGACATACTCAAGGAAAGCACCGGCTGGAACATGAACACCACCTACACCGTCATTAAGAAGTGCATCGCCAAGGGCGCTATTGAGCGCAGGGAACCGAACTTTTTGTGCCACGCCCTGATTGCCAGGGATGTGGTACAGGCGGCGGAAACCGAGGAACTGCTTCACAAGCTGTTTGACAGCTCCCCCGACCTGCTGTTTGCGTCCCTGTTGGGTCATCAGAAGCTGTCAAAGGCCCAGATCGACAATCTGCGGCGCATGGTTGCGGAGCTGCAAGCCCAGGAGGAAAACAAATGAGCCTTGTGCAAATGACCTTATCCGGCGGAGTGTTTATCCTGTTCATTGTGGTGGTTCGTGCGTTGGCCCTCCACCGCCTGCCCAAAGGGGCGTTTCTGGCCCTATGGGAAATGGCGGCGCTGCGGATGCTCCTGCCCTTCACCATCCCCCTGCCCTTCAGCCTGTTTACTCCCGCAAAGCATCTGCCGGTGATGGGCGAGTATCTGGCACCGGGCGGGGAATCTGTTCCAGGAACACCGGCTGTGGGAATACCCGCTGGCACACCTGCATCGGCTGGAATAGCCCCCAGCGAAGTTATGCCTATGGTCTGGCTGGCCGGTGCCGTGTTGATGGCGGCATATTTTATTGTGTCCTATGTACGGGCCAGAAAGCGGTTCTGCTGTTCCAGCCCGGACAATACCCCCGCTGTCCGGCGCTGGCTGGCGGGCCAAAGGCTACACAGACCGTTAGAGGTACGGCAGTCTGCCTTGGTGTCCTCACCGCTGACCTATGGTGTTCTGCGCCCGGTGATCCTACTCCCGGAGGACATGGAACGGGGTGATGAAACCGCCCTGACCTATATCCTCACCCATGAGTATATTCACATCCGTCGCTTTGACAGCGTGGCAAAGCTGGTATTTGCCGCTGTGCTGTGCGTCCACTGGTTCAACCCTTTGGCCTGGGTGATGTATGTTCTGGCCAACCGGGACTTGGAGTTGTCCTGCGATGAATGGGTGATGGATACTCTGGGCGGCAGGAAGAAGGCGTCCTACGCCCTGACACTAATCAACATGGAGGAAACCCGGAGCCGGTGCTTCTCCCCCTACAGCCATTTCAGCAAACTTGCAATCGAAGAAAGGATTGAAGCCATTATGAAGTATAAAAAAGCGTCTGTGCTGGCGCTGGGCCTGGCCGTTGCCCTGGTGGCGGGAGCGACAACCGCTTTCGCGGCTTCCGCAGCCCCGTCTTCTCAGGAGGATCTGGATCGGAAGCTGAACGCGGAAACCACTGTTGACGAGGGCACGCTGATGTCCTACGTGGACCCGAAGGATGGGAAGACCTACTACAGCTTTGACGGCGGAAAAACCTTTGAGGCTATGACAGACGAGGAGTTTGAGCGGCGTTTTCCCACTCCCAATGTAGAGTGGTGGACCTATGAGGAATACGCCGCATGGCTGGAGCAGGAGAAGGCAAACCTCCAGTCCATGCTTGGGGAAACGGGCTCCACTGGCGGTCGGGGCGAGTTCGTCTGGACTCAGGAGATCATCGATGAGACCATCGCCATGTACGAGGGCATCCTCCAGGACATCAAGGAGGGCATGATGTACTCGAAATCCGTTGACGGGGATGAGAACGTGATGATGAGCTATAACCCGGCCGATATCGAAAAAAACATGGAGCCCAGCGCAGGCGACTTCTTTGTCAGGGATGAGGACGGCAGGCTGGTGCCGATTGACCCGAGCCAGGTTCGAACCGCCTTCGTTTTCTCTGACGGCTCCGCCCCGCTGCCGGAGGGCAGCGTCGTCATAGACAAGACGGGCGTGCCGCTGGACGACTGGGACGTGACCCGCGCTCCCGAGCGCACCGAGGAGGAGTGGCGGCAGATCATTGCCGACATCGAGAGCGGCAAGATCCCGCCCTTTGAGATCCCGGACGACCCCAATGTGACAGTCAGCTTTGTGGATTACACCAACGGGAACTGCACGAAAAAAATATAATCGGCAGCAACGACGGGGGCTTGGAACAAGACGTTCCAAGCCCCCGTTTTATGTTTGCCATAGAATCCTAACAGTATGTGTACTCGTTGAAAATGATTTCTTCCGCTCGATTGCGGATGTTGCTCATCTTTTCGACCCACTATCTGATTTTCTTCCTTTAGCTGTTCGGTGATTTCCTCTCGCGTTGCCATCTGCTCAATCAACTGGGAAAACATTTCCTGTGCCTGATGGTCGATGTCGGCAAGGTGGGTGTATAACTTCCCGCTGAACAGCAAGGCGGCGTAAAGTGGGTTTCTATGCTCACACAGATACCGCTTCCGGCGTTGCCACAGGAACGCTTTCCGGCACAGTGAGGTTAGGGAGAAGGTAGTCACCCTCATGGCGGTAAGTTCCGCCCATTTGCTCAAACGTAGATTTTTCCATGATATGTACCTCCGAAGTGTTGGATTTCCCGCAATTCAATCACATTCGGCTGACTATAAAAAATGAGGGAGAGGTAACTTCCTTATGTTACCTCTCCCCCCGGCGGAGCTCCTTTTTTCGTCCTTTTACAGCGTGCGCAGCACCTCCGCCACCCGTCGGCAGCGGACGGGAAAGCGCTCCTTCAGCTCAGCCGCGGCGTTCTCCATCAGGTAGGGCCGCCCCACCCGGCTGAGCATGGATACATCGTTAAAGTTGTCCCCGAAGGCCATCACTTCGTCCAGTCCGACGCCCAGCCCGGTGCACAGCGCCACCAGCCCCGTCCCCTTGTCCGCCAGGGTGAAATCCAGCCACTCGTCCCCCGCCACAGCGGCGTGAAACACCTGTCCCCACCGGGGAGCCAGCACCGCCTCCAGCTCCGCCGTCCCTGTGGGGCAGAAGGCGGCGATCTTCACAATGTCCTCCGGCACCTCCTCCGGGCAGGGCACCAGCACGATATTGTTCCCCTTGCTCTCCATCAGCGGGAGAATCTCCCCGTACTTGGGACACAGATAGCTGGTGTCCGCCCCGGAGATAAGCACCTCCCACCCCGGATGGTCCACAATCTCGCGGCACAGCGCCACCGCCCTGTCCCGCTCCATCACCGTCCTGCTCAGCACCGGGCCGGGGCTGCCCGGGCCGTATACCACCGCCCCGTTCTCACACACAAAGGGGAGCTTGTCCGCCGCCGGGGCAAACAGCCGGCGCATACTCGTGTACTGCCGCCCGCTGGTGGGGCAGAATAAAATCCCTCTGTCCCACAGCCGGTCAATCTGCGCGAAGACCTCCTGCGGAATCTCCCGCTCCCCATAGGGGAGCAGGGTGCCGTCAATGTCGCTGGCCACAAGCCGAATCATACCACCCGCCTCCTTTATCTGCTGGTATCCTGATACTCCGACGGAGACATCCCCGTCAGCTTTTTAAAGGTAGAGGAGAAATAGGCGATATCCCTATACCCCACCTGTTCCGCCACCTCGTACACCCGCGCCCGGCAGTCCCGCAGCAGCTCCATGGCCTTGTGGATGCGGTAGCGGGTGATGTAATTGTTCAGAGTGTAGTCCGTCTCCTTCTTAAACAGATGGCTCAGATGCCCCTCGCTCAGCCCCAGCGCCTGGGCGATGGAGCCCACGCTGACGCCCGGGTCGCCGTAGTGGGCCCCGATGTAGTCCATGGCCTGGAGCACGTACTTACTCTTGTCCCCCTTTTTCAGCTCCGGCACAGGCGGGGAGAGGACCCTCTCCCCGCCTGCGCATGACGTCATGCGCAGACGCAGATTGGTCACCGCCTGCTCCAAGTCCCCGTCGTGAAAGGGCTTGAGCAGAAAATCCACCGCCCCCAGCCGCAGAGCGGACTGGGCGTACTCAAAGCTATCATAGGCGGTGAGGATGATGACATAGGCGTTGTTGCCCTGCTCCCGCAGGCGGCGGAGCATCTCCAAGCCGTCCATCTTCGGCATTTTCAGGTCGGTGATGATGAGGGTGGGGGCGTACCGCTCCACCGCCGCCAGCCCCTCCTCGCCATTGGCCGCCTCGCCCACCACCACGCAGTCCAACGCCGCCCAGTCCACCGCCAGCACAATGCCCGTGCGGATGAGCTCCTCGTCCTCCACCACCAGCACCTTCAGCATGACGCTCCCTCCTCCCGGCGGATGGGCAGCACAGCCGTCACTACGGCCCCCGCGCCCCCCGCCCCGTTTTCCAGGGTCAGGCCGCAGCCCTCGCCATAATACTTTAACAGAATGGTGTCCACATTGTAAAGCCCCAGGCTGTCCCGCCCCCGCTCCAGCGTCCGAAAGCGCCCGATCATCTCGGGGGGCAGCCCCCGGCCGTTGTCCGCCACCGTGATGCGCAGCATCCCCTCCGGCGTGCGCGCCGCCTCCACCCGCACCGCGCCGCCCTCCAGGCCGTCGATGCCGTGGAGAATGGCGTTCTCCACAATGGGCTGGAGAATCATCTTGGGCACCAGGCAGCCGGACAGCTCCTGGGGCAGCGCCAGGGTGAAGGAGAAGGAGTCGGACAGGCGGATGCGCTGAATCTCAAGGTAGCGCTCTAAAATCTCCGCCTCCCGGCCCAGGGAGACGAACTCGTCCTGAGAGATGCAAAAGCGCAGAATATCCGCCAGATCGGTGGACATCAAGGCCACCTGGGGCACCTTATTGATTTTGCTGATCCACTTCATGGTGTCCAGCGTGTTGCAGAGAAAATGGGGGTTGAGCTGAGCTTGGAGCATCCGAATCTGGGCCTCGTTCAGCTCCCGCTGGTTTTCCACCAGCTGCTCCTGGTTGCGCTTGAGGGCGGCCACCATGTCGTTAAACCGCCGGGCCAGCTCTCCCAGCTCGTCCCCGCCGGGGTGGGCCACCTGCACGTCCAGGTTGTTCTGCTCCACCTCCCGAATGGCCCCCTGGAGCCGGGCCACCGGCCGGAACATCTGCCGGCTGAGGCTGAGGCTCATGAGCACGGACACAATCACGCAGAACAGGGCGCTGAACACGCTGACGGTGTACAGCAGACCCATGGTATCCCGCCCCCACACCTGGGGACGCTGGAGCACCAGGTACAGCCCTGTGGACGGGTGGCGCTCCGCCCGGTACAGGAAATCCTCCGACGTCCCCTCCAGCCCCTCTCCCGCCAGCAGGCGGCTGCGCAGCTCCGGGGCCAGGGCCGCCGCCAGGGAGGGCTGGGCGCAGTACACCGGCCGCCAATAGCCGCTGAGCACCATCAGCACGCCCTGGGCGCCGTATTTGCCCTCCACCAGCTGCCGGAAGTCGGACTGGTACAGGCTGACGACCACGTAACCCGCCCGCTCCCCGTCCCGGTCCGTGAGGGCCGCCGCCCCCTGGAGCAGAGGCGCGGCGCTGTCGGTGACGTCCTCGCAGGCGGCGAAGGCCAATTCCCCGCCGCTCCCCGCCCGCTGCAGCGGCCCCCAGCGGGTGGGCAGGCTGCGCTGAGCCGGGGCGTTCCGGGTGGAGTACCGCCAGACACCCTCCCCGTCGTACAGGTCGAATTGGGCGTACTCCCGGGCGTCCCCAGTGGCGGCAAAAAGGCGGGCGTACACCTGGGTATCCTCCGCGCCGCCCCCACCCAGGGCGTTGAGCACCAGCTCGTCCCCCTTCAGGGAGGACACGGCGGCTGCAAAGCTGTCATACCCCTCATCCAGCGCCCGCAAAACGCTGCTCAGGTTTTCCCCCGCCTCCGTCTCGGCGGCGTCCGTCATGCGCAGGCGGAAGATTTGCAGCAGCATGGACGAGCAGATCAGCAGCGGCACCAGCGCCGCCGCCAAAAACGCCCCAAACAGACGGACGCGGAACGAGACGGCCAGCGGCCTTTTCATGGCTTCTCCTCCCCGGCATAAAACGCCCACGTCATCAAAATGGCCTCTCGCTCCGCCACCGCCCGGTCCAGATCATACTCCGCCAGGGGCAGCCCGTCCAGCGGGGTGAGCTCGTCTGCGGAGGCCACGTCGTCCCGAACGGACCGGCGGCACAGCCGGCCCGCCAGCAGCTGCTGCACCTCGGAGCTGACGGTGAAGTCCAGAAACAGCTTGGCGTTGTCCTCATGGGGCGCGCCTTTCACCAGGGCGCTGCCGTCGGGCACGCAGCTGGAGCCGTCCTCCGGATAGACCATGGCGATGTTCATCCCCTCCGCCATGCGCTTGAGGGCGGTCTCCTCCAGCGTCACCCCCACCAGCGCGTCGCCATCCGCCACGGCGGAGAGCACGTCCCCCGAGGAGCCCAGCTGCCCGCCGTCCAGATTTTCCGCGAAGCGGCGCAGCACCTCCTCCTGGTCTCCGCCCAGGGCGTACAGCATGGTGGCCAGGGCGGTGAAGGAGGAGCCGGACACCGCCGGGTCGGGAAAGGCGATCTTCCCTTTCAGCTCGGGGCTCAGCAGATCGCTCCAGCGGCTCACCTGCCCCGCCTCCACCAGCCGGGTGTTATAGACAAGCACCACAGGCAGGGCTGAAAAGGGGGTCCACAGGCCGTCCGGGGCGCGAAACTGCTCCAAAATGTGCTCCCCCTCCTGGCAATCGTAGGGCGCGAAGCAGTCCGCGTAGGTCAGCAGGCTCTCCACGCCCCCGCCGAACATCACGTCCGCCCGGGGGGCCTTTCCCTCCTGGGCCAGCCGCTCCAGCAGCTCGCTGGTGGCGCCGTACTCCACGTCCACCCAGATGCCGGTGCGCTCCTCAAACTCCTTGACGATGGGCCACCACACCTCCTCCTTGTGGGAGGTATACACCACCAGCCGCCCGCCCTCCTCCGGGGCAAAGTCCGGGGAGGGGTGGGCCTCCCCTCCGGCGCAGCCCCCCAGAGCCGCCAGCAGGGACAGGGCCGTCAGCAGGGACAGCACGTTTCTTCTCATCACAGCACCCCTCCCGGAATTGGGTTGATTGTCCTAATTATACCACACCGCCCCGGCCGCTTTCATCACAATTCCACAAATATCGCAGAAAATTTCAAAAAAACGCAGATTTGTCCCCTGGTCTTTTTTGCCAGCACTCTTTACAATAAAATTACCAGCGGAGCTCATCCGCTCGGTGTGTTTTTTGTCGGATGTGATAAAAGGAGGAACTGTAATGAAATTGAAGAAGCTCACCGCCCTGCTCCTGGCCGGCTCTCTCATGTTCAGCCTGGCCGCCTGCGGCAACAAGGCCGACGCCCCCGCCAGCAATCCCCCCGCTGAAAACAGCGCGCCCGCCTCCACCCCTGTGGACAATAAAACTCCCGACCCCGACCCCGCGGACGACGCCAATCTCACCGAGACCCAGAAGATTATCAAGGAAGCCGAGGGCATGACCCTGGAGGAGCTGGCCAAGAAGGCCATCGAGGAGTCCAACGGCAAGATGTTCTACGGCGTGGGCAACTCCAGCCGCGGCAAGAGCGCCCTGCCCCTGTTCATTGAGTACTTGCAGTCCATCGACTCCAGCTATAGCATGGAGTTCGAGTGGCAGCAGCCCAAGAACAACAAAATCTTCGACCAGCTCACCGCCGACTCTTTGAAGGACACCGGCACCTTCGCCATGACCCTCATTCAAGACGGCAACCAGATCGAGTCCAAGATGGTGCAGACCGGCATCCTGGACACCTTCGTGCCCAAGGAGTGGGCCGAGGCCAACGGCGTGTCCGCCGACAGCTATGACGGCTATCTGGCCCTCCAGACCCTGAACAAAGTGTTTATGTACAACAACACCGGCGCCAAGTCCTATGACAACTGCTGGGACTTCGTGGCCGAGGGCGAGCACGGATTGTACATGGACATCGACTCCGAGATCGTGGGCAAGAACTTCCTGTATATGCTCACCGAGGACACCTACGCCGGCTGGCTGAAGGACGCCTTCAACGCTTTGAGCGCCGACGAGCAGGCCTATTTCCAGCCCACCATCAAGGCCATGGAGTCTGAGGCGGCCGACCTGGGCCTGGGGGCTGACGGCGCCTACGCCCTGGCCTGGATCAAGCTGTGGGTGGAGTCCTACAACGCCCAGACCGACGACGGCCCCATCTGCAACACCCTGGTGGACCAGTCCGCCACCGACCAGTTCGGTCTGCTGGTGTACTCCAAGCTGCGCTCCGTGGAGGAATCCAGCTCCGTGTCCGTGAACAATATCAATGTCGCGGCCTATGACGACGGCTACACCGGCATCGGCGGCTACGGCTACTGCCACTATCTGTTCGTCACCGACAACTCCCCCCTCCCCTGGACCGCTTGCGCCTTCATCGCCTACATGACCGAGACCGTGGACGGCTTCTCCGCTTGGGGCAAGGACATGGGCGGCTACTCCTCCAACCCCACCGTGGCGGCGGGCACCGAGGAGAAATACGGCCACTCCAAGGGCGGTATGTCTGAGGACGGCGCCACCGTGGAGTTCGAGGCCAAGAACGACCGGGGCTACGACTGGTGGACCACCGACGGCAAGCTGGTGCTGGAGGACCCGGAGTACTGCGCCAGCGTCTCCTTCACCGTGGGCAGCTGGATTGAGATGCTCACCAAGTACAGCGCCGGCTGATCCCCAATGCTTTAAACGCTTCGCACACCTGAAAGCGCCCCTGGCTGCCTGGAACTACACGGCCAGGGGCGCTTCCCATTCCGGCCGAAAAGGAGTGATCTCATGGGCCAGTCAACCACCCTGCAAGCCAGCCAGTCCACCATTCTGCTCAACAAAATCAAGACCTTCTTCTCCAAGCCCCACAATGTGATCCTGCTTCTCATGGGCATTGTGCTCACCTTCAGCACCGTGGCCCCTATCGTGGCCATCGTGGAGGACACCTTTAAAATCCACCCCGGCACCATCGACGCCCACCTCACCGGCCAGGCCGCGGGCTACACCACGGTAAACTATATCGACCTGTTCACCAGCAAGCTGGCCAAGACCAATCTGTGGACGCCCCTGCTCAACACCATCTGGCTGGCGGTGGGCACCTGCGTGGTGTCCATCCTGTTCGGCGGCGTGTTCGCCTTCTTGGTCACACGCACCAACCTGGCCTGGCGCAAGTACCTCAGCTCCATCTTCATCTTCCCCTACATCATGCCCCAGTGGACGCTGGCCGTGGTGTGGCAGAATATGTTCAACTCCAACGCCGTCACCGGCACGTCCAACGGCCTGCTGGCCTCCCTGTTCGGCATTGAAATGCCCCTGTGGTGGTGCAAGGGCCTGTTCCCCAGCCTGGTGGTGCTGGGCCTGCACTACGCCCCCTTCGCCTATATCCTCATCGGCGGCATCTTCCGCAACATGGACGCCAACCTGGAGGAAGCCGCCACCATTCTGGACACGCCCCGGTGGAAGACCATGTGCAAAATCACCCTTCCCATGGTCAAGCCCGCCATTTTGTCCACCATTCTCCTGGTGTTCGGCAGCTCCATGGGCTCCTATCCCGTGCCCCACTACCTGGGCCTGACCACCCTGTCCACCAAGTACGTGTCCATGAACTCCAAGTTCACCGGCGAGGCCAGCATCCTGGCCATCATCATGATGGTGTTCGGCGTGGCCATCATGCTGCTCAATCAGCTCTCCCTCACCAGCCGCAAGAGCTACACCACCGTGACCGGCAAGGCGGGGCAGAGCTCCAAGTTTAACCTGGGCAGGGTGGGGCGGTACGTCATCGCCCTGGCGCTGGTGGTCGTCACCTTCTTCACCAGCATCTTCCCCATCGTATCCTTCGCCTTTGAGACCTTCCTGCCCAACCCCGGCGACTACTCCTTCCTCTACACCGGCGACCCCAGCAATCTCACCACCAAATGGTGGGTTACGGATGAAAACGTGTCGGAGAACGGGATGTACGGTCAGAAGGGCATTCTCCACAACGAGACCATCTGGCGGGCCTTCCGGGGCACCATGCTGGTGAGCGTCAGCTGCGCCCTGCTGGCGGGCTCCATCGGCACCCTCATCGGCTACGCCGTGGCCAAAAGCCGGCGAAGTAAATGGGCCAATTACGTCAACAGCGTGGCCTTCCTTCCCTACCTCATGCCCTCCATCGCCGTGGGCGTGGCCTTCTTCATCCTGTTCTCCAACCAGTATATCAACCTGTTCAACACCTACACCCTGCTCATCATCGTGGGCACGGTGAAGTATATCCCCTTCGCCAGCCGCAGCTCCCTCAACTCCATGCTTCAGCTCTCCGGGGAGATTGAGGAGGCCGCCATCATCCAGGACATTCCCTGGATCAAGCGCATGACCCGCATCATCATCCCCATCCAGAAGTCGTCCATCATCAGCGGCTTCCTGCTGCCCTTCATGACCTGCCTGCGGGAGCTGTCGCTGTTCCTGCTGCTGTGTACCCAGGGCTTCATCCTGTCCACCACCCTGGACTACTTCGACGAGATGGGCCTGTACGCCTTCTCCAGCGGCATCAACCTGATCCTGATCGTCACAATTCTGGTCTGCAACACGCTGGTGAACAAGGTCACCGGCGCCAGTCTGGACAAGGGAATAGGAGGTTAAACCATGCCTGAAATCAAATTAGAGCACATCACCAAGCGGTGGAACAAATTCTATGCCGTGGACGACCTGGATCTGGTCATCGGGGACAACGCTTTTGTCACCCTGCTGGGCCCTTCCGGCTGCGGCAAGACCACCACCCTGCGCATGATCGCCGGGCTGGAAACCCCCACCAGCGGCCGCATCACCATCGGCGACCAGGTGGTATTCGACAGCGCCCTGGGCATCAACGTCCCCGCCAACAAGCGCAAGGTGGGCTTCCTGTTCCAGAACTACGCCCTGTGGCCCAACATGACGGTGTATCAAAACATCGCCTTCGGCCTGTCCAACATCAAGGAGCCCCGCAAGCTGACCAAGCAGGAGATCGACGACACCGTCCACCGGGTGGCCCAGGTGGTGAAAATCACCGCCTTCATGGACCGCTACCCCGCCGAGCTGTCCGGCGGCCAGCAGCAGCGGGTGGCCATCGCCCGCACCCTGGCCCCCGAACCCTCCGTGCTGTTCATGGACGAGCCACTGTCCAACCTGGACGCCAAGCTCCGGCTGGAAATGCGCTATGAGCTCCAGCGCCTCCATGTGGAGACGGGCTCCACCTTCGTCTACGTCACCCACGATCAGATGGAGGCCATGACCCTGGCCACCCAGATCTGCCTCATCAACAACGGCGTTTTGCAGCAGTACGACGCCCCCCTCACCGTCTACAACCGGCCCAACAACCTGTTCGTGGCCGACTTTGTGGGCAATCCCTCCATCAATTTCATTGAGGCCAAGGGGAAGCAGCGCCCGGACGGCGGGGTGGAGCTCACCATCCTGGGGGACAAAAAGGCCGTGTTCAAGCCCAACCAGCCCTTGGACCTGCCCGCCTGGTTCAAGGGCCGGGACGCCCGGGAGGCCCTGGCCGTCGACGCCCTCAAGAAGCGGGCGGCGGAAAAGGGCTACGTGGAGAAGGACAACAAGGACGAGACCTTCCGCTACCACATCGACAAGGTGGAGGAGGAGGACCTTCCCCTCCAGGAGAACCCCGTTCTCACCGACGAGGATTTGGTGCTGGGCGTGCGGCCTGAGTTCATCGACATCGTGGCGGGCGGCGCGCTGGAGGGGGAAATCTACGGCGCTATGCCCACCGGCATGGAGTCCACCATCAAGGTGCGCGTGGGTGATTTCCTGCTCACCGGCGTGGTGTTCGGCAGCACCCTGTTCACCATCGGCTCCAAGGTGCACATCGACATATCCGGGGACAACATCCTGCTGTTTGACCGCAGAAGCGGCCGGTGCATTACTGCGGGCTCGCTGGAGTGCTGAACCCGAAGCCGGCAGGGCGGAGAATCATTGTTCTCCGCCCTGCTTCTTGTATTTTTCTCCGGCGCACGGTATAATAGAGCAACACGCATTGACGAAAGAAGGGACCGCCTGTGAAGCTGCTTCACGCCCTGCTGGACCTGCTCTATCCGCCCAAGTGCCCCTTCTGCGACCGCATCTTGGAGCGGGGCGAGGAGGGGCTGTGCGCCCGGTGCCAGCGCGCCCTCCCCTGGACGCAGCCGGGCGGCGGGGCGGCGCAGGGCTGCGACGCCTGTCTGGCCCCGCTGTACTATCAGAGCGGCGTGCGGGACGGGGTGCATCGCTATAAATTCGGCGGCGGAGCGTCCCACGCCAAGCTGTTCGGGCAGCTCATGGCCCAGTGTCTGGCCGACCGCTGGGACGGCCCCGTGGACCTGATCACCTGGGCGCCCCTCCACCCAGAGCGGCGCCGCCGCCGGGGCTACGACCAGGCCGAGCTGCTGGCCCGGCGGGTGGGAGAGCTGGCCGGAGTCCCCGTCGCGCCCGCTCTGGAAAAAATCCGGGCCACCGGAGCGCAGTCCCATCTTCAGGACGAGCGTGAGCGCCGCGCCAATGTGGAGGGCGCCTACCGCCCCTTGCCCCAAGCAGACCTGGCGGGCAAGCGTGTGGTGCTGGTGGACGACGTGCTCACCACCGGGGCCACCATGGCCCAGTGCGCCGCCTGCCTGCGCTCCGCTGGAGCGGAAACCGTGGTGGGCCTCACCCTGGCCCGGGCGGGACAGCACCTTGACAGCGCCTCCCATCCAGAGTAGAATGGGCTGTGCTAATTCAGGAGGGAACAACGCTATGAGAGAGATTATCCTGCTCAAGCAGGGAGAAATGGTCCTCAAGGGCCTCAACCGCCGGGGCTTTGAGGAAAAGCTGATGGGCAACGCCAAGCGGCGGCTGAAAAAATACGGCTCCTTCAAGGTCTACACCCGCCAGTCCGCCACCTACGTGGAGTCGCTGGAGGAAAGCGCCGATTTTGAAGGGGCGTGGGCGGCCATGGGCAAGCTGTTCGGGGCGGTGGGGCTGTGCCGCGCCCAGGCCTGCCCCAAGGACAAGGACGCCATTGTGGCGTGCGCCGTGGACTATCTGGGGGACAAGCTGCGCGCCGCCCGCTCCTTCAAGGTGGAGTCCAAGCGGGCGGACAAGACCTTCCCCATGACCTCCATCCAGCTGTCCCAGTACGTGGGAGGCGAGCTTCACGACCGCTTCCCCCACCTCACGGCGGATATGCACCACCCGGAGCTCACCGTCCACGTGGAGGTGCGGGACTTTGACGCCTATGTCCACGCCGACCCGGAGCCCGGCGCGGGGGGCCTGCCCGTGGGCATGGGAGGCCGGGCGCTGTCCCTGCTGTCCGGCGGCATCGACTCCCCCGTGGCCTCCTACATGATCGCCAAGCGCGGCGTCATCGTGGACATGATCCACTATTACTCCTATCCCTACACCTCCCCGGAGGCCAAGAAGAAGGTGCTGGACCTGGCCCGGCTGCTGGTGCCCTACACGGGCAAGCAGTGCGTCCACGTGGTGCCCTTCACCAAAATTCAGGAGGAGCTGCGCCGCTCCTGCCCGGAGGAGCTGTTCACCATCCTCATGCGCCGGTTTATGATGCGCATCGCCTGCCGAGTGGCCGAGAAAAACGGCATCCAGGCCCTGGTAACAGGCGAGTCGGTGGGCCAGGTGGCCAGCCAGACCCTGGACGCCATGGTGTGCACCGACGCGGTATGCACCCTGCCCGTCCTGCGCCCCTTAGTGGGGATGGACAAGGAGGAGATTGTGCGCATTTCCCGGAAAATCGGCACCTTCGACACCTCCATCCTGCCCTATGAGGACTGCTGCACCGTGTTCACCCCCAAGCACCCCCGCACCAAGCCAAAGCCGGAGGAGCTGGAGGAGGCGGAGGCCGCGCTGGACGTGGAGGCCATGGTGGAGGAGGCCGTGGCCGGCATCGAGCGGGTCATGCTGGATTTGTGAAAAAGAGCGCCCATCCCCTTTGGGATGGGCGCTCTTCCCATATTCACGCCAGCGCCGGGGCCGTGGCCTGACGGATGCGGCAGGCCTCCTCGTCCATGGCGCTCAGCGCCCCGCGCAGAAACGCCGCGCTTCGCTCCCCGCAAGACAGCTCCACGTAATTCATCCGCTTGGGATCCAGCTCCTCTACCAAGGCCGCGCCGGTGGAGTAGTCCTTCCCCCGGCTGGTGGCCGACCAGCGCACAAACCCCGCCTGGGTCAGCTCCTGCCAGCCGTCCCTGTCCAGCCCGTCCGCCCTGACCACCAGGGCGCTGCACCAGGCGATGGAGGCCATCAGCAGCCGGCCCTCCTCCGCTTGGGCCAGGCAGTCCGGTCCGCTCTCCCCCTCTAAGCTCAGGCCCACCGTGTGGCCCGCCCCCACCAGGCGGCGGACCAAATCGTCCTGCTCCCACAGCTCGCCGGGGGTGAAGAAAAACAGCGCCCGCTCGCCTCTCGCCTCCAGCAGCTGCGCAATTTCCTCCGCCTGCCCTCCCCAGCGAAAGGCCAGGTACAGCTCCGCCTGGCTGGGCGCGGAGGACTCCTGCGGCTGGGACGAGGGCGACACCCCCGTCCCCCCGCCGTTTTCCACTGTGGAGAGATACCGCCGCAGGCTGTCCGCCAACAGACTGTCCCCCGCGTCCACAAATTCCACGTCGCTGAGAATGGCCGCGCTGTTGGTCACACGCACCAGCGTGCCGTACCGGGTGCGCACCCGAGAACAGCTGATGGTGCCGAAATACTCACACACCCAGTCGATGGGCACAAACACCATGGAGTTGCGCACCACCGCCCGCACCGGCAGGCTGTTGCCCTGAAGGTCCTGGGCGGTGTTGGTCTGGGTGTCGAACATCACGCCCTTTTGTCCGCTGGATACCAGCAGCGTCCGCTTGGTGGCGATGTACACCGCGCTCACCTTCAGATCAATCCCGCTGATCCGGCTGGACAGCATGGTATAGGGCACGTAAAGCATCCCGTCCACCATGGCGGGCACGTTTTCAGCGGTGGTCTCCATCACCGTGTCGTTCACCGCCATCAGGTACACCGTAGAGGAGGTCCCAAAGGCGGGCACAGCAGCGCACAGCAGCAGCACCGCGCACAGCAGCGCCGCCAGTGTTCCTCGTTTCCAGAGCTTCATCGGGTCCCTCCTTGTCTGCGCTTGTGCGCACTGCGGTGTTCTCACGCTCGGGCTTCTTTGCTGTCACGCTTCGAAGCGGCCAAGACGCTCAGTCGCTTTCGTTGCGACTCGGACAAAATACAGATTTGCTCCGCAAATCTTGGTTTTTTGTCCTCGCT
>CAJULM010000029.1 GCA_910587285.1 uncultured Oscillospiraceae bacterium
CATTAGCTTCACGGATGGGCAAGGCGAGTTTTACGATTTGGAGGTATCGGAAGCGTTCTATATAGAATTTCGGCAGATGGAGCGCAAAAACCGTAACCTCCAGCAATCCGACTGGCGGCACCAGGAAGCGTCAGATTTGTGGGATGAAACGCTCTATAACCGGGCGTTTAGAGTGCCCAAAAGTGTTGAGGAATTGATTTTTGATGCGGAACAGCGAGAACTTCTTCGCAAGGCTATTTCTGCCCTCCCTGAAATCCAGCGGCGTCGTTTTCTGCTCTACCATGAGTATGACTTCAACTACCGTCAGATTGGAGAGATGGAGCATTGCAGGCCGCAATCAATCATGCACTCGGTCGCTCGGGCCAGGGAGAAGATAAAGACAGTAATAGAACAGTATCGGGCCGGGTGATACTGAGATACCCTCATATCTCTGGATATGGGGGTATCTGCTAAATGTTCTCTAATGGAATTTTACAGAGGTCAAAAAACCGGAATATGCCTTGAAGCTGTTTGTCCGCTTTGCGGTGGCAAAGGCCCCCATCCCCCTGTCCAGCTTTGCCGGAGAACCCAGCCAGAACGTAGGCAAGAGCTTTTTGAAAGGATACGCCGCTGTCTGTCTGGAGGGGGCCGTCATTGTGCTGGCCTGCATCATTTTCTCCGTGTTCGCCAGCTCCTCGCCCGCCGTTGACCCGGACGCAGCGGCGGCTTCTATGGTGTGGAGCTATGTCGGGGAAGTGACGTTTAATATGCTCATTTTGGTGGGCAGCGTCAAAATGTCCGACCATGTTGTGCGTGAAATGATGGAATTATAAATAGTCAATGATGACCCCATCTTCTTCATTTAGGTCTGCCAAGACAAGCTGTAACCTGCTAATGATACCTTTTAGCTCTTTCCTCACACTGTCTATTCCGTGCACCTCTATTGTGGTAGCTTCATCAAATGCGCAGTGCAACAGATCCCACAGTGCATCCATGTTTTCGCCATAGTAATCAGGCAGTGAGAAAACTTCTTTTAGGTGTTCATGCAGGCCAAGAGAAGAATGTACAGTTGTCAAATCAATCGTAAAGATCATCATAATTTGCCTCCCAATATACTTCGGAAAATGTACGATAGTGGTCATATGTCACAAACATCAGGCCATCATTAGAAAAAACAATTCGGTGAGAACCGCGGTGTCCGCCATGATAATCAATATCTGTTTCGTACCAAATTCGCCAAGGTGCATCAGGTAATTTGCCATCTCTGTTTTTATATTGCCCTCCACCTATGATAACCCCTGGCAACACATCCCACAAATCGCCTTTGAATTTGTCCCAGCCTCGAAGTTCCGCTTCCTTCTGAGTCAAATAATTTTCGGGGAGGCAATGGTGCGTGAATAGATAGAAGTCTACACCATCAAGTCCGTCCTCAGTAGCAGTTCCAGATGGGAAAGCAGTCAATGCGTAAATGCGGCAATGGCAATGGAGATGAACCGGTGGCCAACGGACAGTTGGATCATTCATGGAAAGAATATGTCCATCTTGATCGAAACAATATGCGCAGGTGGTCAGGCTGATTGATGTGTGCCATTCCACCCAATGTCTGCTTGTTGTTTGATACTTGTTTTTCTCAATAGAAGTGCACCGAAAATTGGCAGGCTCAATGTAAGTATAGTATTTGACTATATCCATGTCAATCCCTCCTCCATGAACGAGGAATGTTGTTGCAAATGTTGTATAAAGCTGTACAATCCCCAACAATTTTACTGCGAAAGGAATGATTTATCATAGAAGTCAAGATCAACCGTGAAATCCGCAACTACACGGAGAGTATGTTTTTCGGGCTGTCCCTGCGGCAGCTCGTTTTTTCTGCCCTGGCGGTAGTCGTAGCCGTGGGGCTGTACTTTCTGCTGAAACCCTATGTCGGCACGGAAACCGTGTCCTGGATGTGCCTCCTGGGCGCGGCCCCCTTTGCCGCCCTAGGCTTTTTCACCTACCACGGCATGACGGCGGAGCAATTCATTTGGGCGTGGCTGCGCTCGGAGGTGCTGGAACCGCGAGAACTCCGCTTTGAATCGTCCACGCTGTACTATGACATTTTGAAGGCCAGCATGGAAAAGCGGTAAAAGGAGGAATAGCCACCCTTGACGCTGCCCGGAATAACGGCCAGATTTCCTATGTCCAGTATGTTGAAAACGGCTGCGTATATTTTACTGATAGTGGCTTTCAGGAGTATATTGCCAAATATACGCACAAGGCCAAGCCAGTCGAAAAGAGTTCCACATATCGTACCCCCAGAAAGTCTAATAGCGGCAAATCGCACCTTTGATAATCCTCTGCCTTTTTGCTAAAACAACAATAACAGCCGCTGTTAGAGTTGCAAATATGGAGGTGCTAAAAGTGGGAAGAAATAAAAAAGTCATTCCCCAATATGGTACGGTTTAACTCAATGGCATTGAATATTACAGGACAAGAATCGAGGACGCAGATGGAAAAAGAGTTGCGCTCTATGGAAAGACCGCAGAGGAACTTTATGAAAAAGTCGAAGAAGCCAAACGCCAAATCAAAGATGCGGTGTTCCGCAGATCAACTCCCACCGTGGAGGAATACTGTGAGAAATGGCTGAAAATGCAGTCTGCACGTATCCGTGTAACAACGCTGACCGACTACAGTTCCAAAGTAAAAACTACATCGTTGCGCCGTTAGGCCATAAATACATGGCCGAGGTAACAGCAGACGATGTAAAAATGGCTATGGTTCCTGTTGCCCAAAAGTCCAGTTCAGTTTATAGATCGGTAAATATACTTTTTAAGTGCATTTTCAATTCAGCAGTAGAGAGCAACATTATAAATGTATCTCCCTGCCAGCGTGTTTCAGCAAAAAGCGGAAAGCCACAAAAGGATCGTGAATCCCTGACTGATGAACAGGTTGAGAAGCTGTTGGCAGCAATTAAAGGCTTGCCCCCGTATGTTTTTGTAATGCTGGGTCTATATGCCGGACTGAGGCGGGAAGAAATTATGGTCCTTCAATGGGACTGCGTATTTCTGGATGAAGAAGCACCCTATTTATCTGTTCGAAGAGCATGGCACTCAGAGCATAACCGGCCTGTCATTTCCATCGAGTTAAAAACTAAAGCGACAAAAAGGGACATTCCTTTGCCGGATCAACTGGCAGAGTGCCTTAAAGAAGCAAACAATCCGCAACATCAGATTATGTGATTGCTAATCGGGATGGCAATCCACTGTCTTACACACAGTTCAAACGGGTCTGGCAGTATATCATAACGCGTTCCACCAAGGAGCGGACGTATGTCAGATATATCAACGGCCAGAAAATCACTAAAACTGTAACGCCGGTTTTAGGTGAAAAGGCTGGTCACAACAGCAAGGTCGTATATAGTCTTGATTTTCAGGTGACACCACATCAACTGCGGCACACATATATCACTAACCTCATTTACGCTTCCGTTGACCCGAAAACAGTTCAGTATCTGGCAGGCCATGAGAACAGCAAAATAACGATGGATATTTACGCCAAGGTGAAGTATAATAAGCCACATCAGTTACTTCCCATTATAAATGGGGCGTTCAGTCAAAACAAAGAAAATCCTCCCTCGTTATCGGCGGGTTAAAATACGGGTTAAACTGGTGTGGCTTTGAAAAAAACTTGAAATATCAATGCTTTCCAGCTTTTAGAGAAGAAGCAGTACGGCCTCAAGGCCGCCCGCCGCGCGCCTCAGTTCTCCAAGCGCTGAGCTTACCGCCGCGTTTTCAAACTGCCGCCCAATCGGGCGGCAGTTTTTTTCGTCCTGTTCAGACAATGTAAAAAACCGGCCCTGCGGCAAACTGCCGTAGGGCCGGTTCAAGCTTATTGGTCTGTTGAAACCGTGTAGCCGGCTTGTTCCGACTGATAGAGCTGAGTCAGCCGTATCTCCGGCTGGGTAGCGTGGATCACCCAGCCCTCACTGTAGACGCTGTATACACCCTCATCCGTCAGCTCTCTCAACTCCTGCGTATCCAGCTCCTCCGCCACATAGACGGAAGCAACCCGCAGCGCCGTCTCCGCACAGCCCGCCGTCCTGGAGTAGCACAGCAGGTCCTGGGCCGCGCTCCTGCAAAGCCCATCCGCCGGGTCCAGATACATGGTGCGGATTTCGCCGCTTTTCAACGGATAAAACCGTTCCCTGTCCTGCTCGTTGATGGGGTAGCTGCGCAGGCTGACAACGCTCATCGGTCCGGCGTATTCCATCACCGCCGCAGGGTATATCACTGCGTCCACCCGGTCAAAAATGTTCTGAGCGTAGGCGACGCTCCGGTCGTCCAGGCAGCGGCTAAAGCCGTCATAGCTGGAAATCGAACCGCTGGTATATCCGTGCTCCGTGAGCACATCCGCCAGATAGTCAGCGATAAAGGCGTTTTTCAGCCATCCAAAATCCAGGAAGGTATCAATCCCCTCCCGCTTGGCATAGGCCAGATAGTCCTCCGACACATAGAGGCACACCCGATTGTCGCCCAGCAGGCGCAGGTCTACAGCCTGGGGATCGCAGGCATAGGCGGCGTCAGCTCCGTAGCTCTCCCGTATCTCTTTGCTGAGATAGGGGTCAAAGTCCAACAGCTGGCTCTCGTCCTCACAGTGAAACAGATCGCTATACCGGGCATAGATCGGCCCCAGGTAAATCGTGCGGTCGCCGCTGCGCTCCATGGTCTCAAATGCGCGATAGAGCCCCTGATCCACCGTCAGCGTCTCGTTGGGGTGCAGATTGATGTCCCGCAGGTTGATAACGCCCTCAAAGCTTTCCACCGTATGAAACAGCTGAAATGCCTTCCGGCAGGCATCGGAATATACGTCCGTCACCTCTCGGCTCTCCGCCCGCAGCACCGCGCCGCCGCTCCCCAAATCGTAAAGAAAGACGAACTCGTCCCCGCAGGTGGGGCCCGCCGAGGCATTAACCTGAATCGTCTGCCAGCCCGTCTGGGGCGTGAACAGCCCATTGACCGCGCCGGCAAAGGCTATGCTCGCCGCCACAATCAGCACCAGCACCAAAACCAGCCGCAGCCCCACCCTGCTCTCAGACAGCTCAATTTTTTCCACCGGACTGAGATGGGGCAGGTCTCGGTTGTCCTTGGCCGTTCGCCTCAACTCAAATCACCGCCAGAACCAACAGCAACAGGAATAGGATCACAATCACCCCAAGGACAATCAATCCGGCAATGGCGCCGCGGAAGCAGGCCTTCTGATTGCGGGTATGGTGGAAATGCTTGAATACGGCGGCGGCAATCAGGCCCAGAATGGGCAGCAGGAAGGACAGGATTTTGTACCAAATGCTGCCTGTGTCGTGGGTGGGATGGATCAGGAACTCCTCCGAGTTCGCCTCCGTCTCCTCGCGCCGCTGATTCTGCTGGGTTTTCGGGTCGTTCGGGCCGGCAATCTTCACCGGCTTCACCGGAATGTTGCTGTCTCGAATGGCCTTGTACTGTTCTATCTCCTTTTTGTTGCCATAGACATAGTGGTTGTGGCCAATGCACACAAAGTCCGGCTTATCCTCCGAATAGTCGTGGATAGAGGGGTCATAGGTAAACAGGACCTTGTTCTTCTCCAGTTCGGGGTCGGGGATGGGAATTGCAGAGATCAGCGAGTGGGTATAGGGATGCAGGGGATAGTTGAACAGCTCCTCCGCCTCCGCCACCTCCACGATGCGCCCCTTGTAGATGACGCCGATGCGGTCGGAGATAAAGCGCACCACGGATAGGTCGTGGGCGATGAACAGGTAAGTGATGCCCTTCTCCTCCTGGAATTTCTTCATCAGGTTGAGCACCTGGGCGCGAATGGATACGTCCAGGGCGGAAATGGGCTCGTCCGCCACCACCAGCTCGGGCTCCATAACCATGGCCCGGGCGATGCCGATGCGCTGGCGCTGGCCGCCGGAGAACTCGTGGGGATATCGGGTGAGGTGCTCTGGGAGCAGGCCAACCTCCTCAATCATGGTCTCCACCTTTTTGACGCGGTCCGCCTCGTCCTTAAACAGATGGAAATTGTACAGGCCCTCCGAGATGATATAGTCCACCGTGGCCCGTTCGTTCAGCGACGCCGCCGGGTCCTGGAACACCATTTGAATGTTTCGGATGACCTCTCGGTCCAGCGCGCGGGGGATCTTTCCCGAAATGCGCACGCCTTTATACAGGATTTCGCCCCCGGCCAGCGGATTGACCCGGATCACCGCCCGGCCCACTGTGGTCTTGCCCGAGCCGGACTCGCCCACCAGGGAGAAGGTCTCCCCCTTATAGATATCAAAGGTGGCGTTCTGCACGGCGCGCACCGCGGCGTCGCCCTTGCCGAAAGTAATATCAACGTTTTTCAGCGACAGCAGGACTTCCCTGCCGTTTTCGTCCAGAGGCCCATGCTCCGGCAGATGGGTGGAGCGGACCTCATTTGCTTTCTCTTGACTCACGATCCGACCCTCCCTATATGTTGAATGCTGCCATCAGCTTCTCGTGGATGTTCTCAATGCTTTCCGGCTTATCGATCTTGGGAGCGCGGGGATCCAGCAGCCAGGTCTTGGCAAAGTGCGTCTCACTGACCTGGAACATGGGCGGCTCCAGCATGGTGTCGATTTGCAGGCAGTAGGGATTGCGCGGCGCGAAAGCGTCGCCCACGATGGCGTTATACAGGGAGGGCGGAGTGCCCGTAATGGAGTAGAGCTTGGTGTTCTTCTGGGCCAGCTGGGGCAGGGAGGACAGCAGCGCCCAAGTGTACGGGTGGCGGGGATCATAGAAGACCTCCCGCACACTGCCCAGCTCCACCACCTGGCCGGCATAGAGCACCGCCACCCGGTCAGCCACATTGGCCACCACACCCAAATCGTGGGTGATGAAAACGATGGTATAGTTAAACTCTTTTTGCAGGTCCTTGATAAGCTGCAAAATCTGGGCCTGAATGGTCACGTCCAGTGCGGTGGTGGGCTCGTCGCAGATCAAAATCTTGGGCTGGCAGGACAGCGCGATGGCAATGACAATGCGCTGACGCATACCACCGGAGTACTGGAAGGGGTAGTCGTCAAAACGGGCGGCGGCATTAGGAATGCCCACCTTCTGCATCAAATCCAGCGCCCGGCGCCGGGCCTCCGCTTCGGTGCAGTCCTGGTGCTTGAGGATGATAGAGGTGATCTGCTTGCCAATGGTGATGATGGGGTTCAGCGATGTCATGGGGTCCTGGAACACGGTAGCAATGCGGCGGCCCCGGATTTTGCTCCAGTCCTTGGAGTACTTCACGTTGGCCAGGTTGAGTACGCAGATGCCGTGAAGCTGCTCCGGCGTCTCGTCCAAATAGCGCACCCGGAAGGCCACGTTGTCAAACACGGCGCTGCGCTGTGCGTCGTCGTCCAGGTCCACACCCAGCTCCATGGCCTTTTTCAGCGCCTTCAGCAGCCCATTTGTGAGCTGAATCCGCTTCTTCAGCCCATAGCGCCCCACGGAGAGATAGATTTCCTTGGCCAGAACCTGGTTGCGGGCCAACGCCGCCTGGGGAACCTCCCCCTTGATCTCCTTCTCGTACTGAGCGCGAAGCTTGGCCTGGCGCTCGGCATAACGCTTGTTGTACTCCTCGTCGTGGGCCGCCTGCTGCTTCTTCTCCCGCACCATCTGCTCGCTGTGGGCCTTGAGCTGCTTGATCTTGGCGTCGTATTCCTTGATCGCCTGGGCCGCCTCTTTGATTTTGGCCTTATCCTTGGCGGGGTCATAGGTCTGCTTCAGGTTGTAGAGGTCCGTGCGCTCATGCTGCAAATCCCGCAGCTGCGCCTCCGCCGCCTCCATCTCCTCGCCGCTCAGGCCGCCCCGCTCCTTTTTCTCCTGCTCCAGCTCCAGAAGCTGGCGGTAGGTGGACGCGCCCAGCTCCAGGTGGGCATATTCGTCCAGCTTGTGCTTGGCCTTCTCCATTAGGCTTCTGGCTTGGGCGTCCACCCTCACCACCGTATCGGCCAGCTCATCGTCATTGAAAATAATGGAGCCGTTGCTGATGAAGCCGTTGGAATCCAGCATTCCCGCGAAGGTCTTGGTAAACACGGACTTGCCCGAGCCCGACTCGCCCACAATGGCGATGGACTCGTTCTCATAGATATCCAAAGAAATGCCGCGGATCGCGGTCAGCGTTCTGCCGCGGACATTGAATTTCACATCCAAGTCCTTGATGGACAGCAATACTTTCTTTTCTTCCATAGCTGCCACCCCTCACATATGCGTTCTCGGGTCGGATGCGTCGCCCAGGTTCTGACCCACCACATATAGCACCACGGAAATGATTGCCGAGATGGCCACAGGGCTCCAGAACTCAAACTCCCAGCCGGGAGTGACCATGGCGCTCTCCGCCTCGAAAATCAGCCGGCCCAGGGACATCTCCCGCATACCCAGGCCGATATAGGCCAGGAACACCTCAGAGGAGATATAGGACGGGATTTCCGTGGCCAGCAGCGTCACAATCACGGAGGTCATAAAGGGCAGAATGTTCTTGATGGCAATCTTCACCGTGGAGGTGCCCAGGCACCGGGAGGCCAAATTATACTCCCGATCCCGGATAATGACCACCTGGGTACGGATGAAGGCGGCAATGAACAGCCAGCCCGTAATGGTCAAGGCCAGCACCATCGTCCAGAAGGTGGCGGTGAACAGCATCACCATTACGGCGGTAAACAGGATGGCGGGCACGTTGCCGATGATGTTGTAAATCTCCATCATGACCACGTCCACCTTTTTGGAAAAGCCCCAAATAGCGCCCACCACCACGCCAACGGTCATATTGATAGCCGCGCAGATAAAGGCCAGGGAGATGGAAATCTGCGAGCCGGTCCAGATGGCGTCGAAGGTGGAGTTGCCCGCCGCGCCGGTCCCCAGAATCCACTTAATGGAAAAGCCGAACTGCTGAATGGCCGCAGAGGGGCGCAGGTGCTTGGCGGTGGGATTGAGCAGCTGCCCAAATCGGTCGTACTCGGTGAAGGTGGGGTACAGATACGCAAACAGAATCAAGATTGCCAGGACGCTCAAAATGAAAATATTCAGCTTTTTGCGGAAAAACACGCGGAATACAGACTGCCAATAGGAGTACCGAGGCGCGGTGATCTTTTCCGACTCCAGTTCGCTGTGGTCGTGGAAGGAGAACAGCTCCTTCTCCGTCATGCCCAATTTACTCAAATCATGATCCATAGCTCTCACCTATCCTTCGTCGAGAACGAAATTCGCGGGTCCACCGTGGCCATGAGGATATCGCCCAGAATCAGGGACACCACCGACAGCAACGCATAGAACAGGGTCACGCCCACAATCACGCCGTTGTCGTACTTATTGATGGCCTCGGTGAGCAGATTGCCCGCACCGGGAACCACGTATACGCGCTCGGTAATGATGGCTCCGATCATAGCGCTCAAAATGGTGCCCGGGATTCCGTGAAACAGGGGGATGGCCGCGTTTTTCAGAATGTGCTTGGTGAAAATCTCCCCCTCCGACAGACCGCCGGACCGGGCAAATTTCACGTAGTCTGAGTTCATCTGATCAATCATATACCGACGCAGCCACTTCATCAGGTTGGCCACGGAGGGCAGCGCCAGAGAGACGATGGGCAGAATAAACATCAGCTTGTTGGCCGCCGACATATCGAAGGTGGTGGGCAGGCCGAACAGAGAGCCGCCGATGGCCTTGAAGATGAAGATATAGGCCAGCGAAGGCACCGCGATGAGGAAGATAATATACATTGTGCCCAGCTTATCAATGAGCTTATCCTTCTGCCGCGCCATAAGCACGCCCAGGGGCAGTCCCAGCAGATAAGCCAGCACAGAGGCAATGATGCCGATGACGAAGGAGAAGCCCACCTTGGACATAGCTCCCTTCACCGTCTGCACATTGGTATAGTCGTCAATAAAGCGCTCCGCGTTGACGGCGTTGGCCGACTGGGAGCCGGGCACATAGGTGGCGGTATGCAGATCGTCCGCGCTCTGCTCCGTCAAGCCCGTGGGGAAGGTAACGCTGGAAAGCACATACGGGCCCTGACTGGCGCCCATGGTGGTGAACACGTCCACCCCTCGGTTTACCGTATAGGAGGTACCCAAGTTAATGGTGGCAAAATTCTGATGGATAAAGGGGAAAGTGCTGTCCACGTAGAACAGATACTTGTGGAAGGTGCCGTTGCCCATGATGGCCGGAGAGAACTTTTCTCCGCCGTACAGCGGATCAAACCAAGTGAAGGTGAGGCCCCGGTCCCCAATGTCCTCCTCCACGTAGTGAATGTTGTCAAACGTAACCAGGCCGGTGAAATACGTCACCACCCGGTTGAGCAGCGGGCGATCCCGATAGGCGAACAGCTGCTGCTGGCCGCCTTTGATCAGACGGTTGCCCTGAAGCTTAGCGTCCAAGCGCACGACCGTATAGCCCTGCTCCTCATAGAACTGCGTGAACTTCTCCACATATTCCTGGGTGATCTCAGAGTCCTTCTCCGCAGTTCTGGCAATGCCTACCGCTTTGGCGCGGGTGTCCTCATCCAGCTCGTTGTCGGCCACCAGGTCCAGCAGATACTCGGCATAGGTCACATAATCCAAATAGCCGTATTCCTCCCATTTGGAGTAGCGGTATGCCTCTTTTTCGTTGCTGCCCAGCTTTATATAGGCGGCATCGCCGGCAAAAACTCTGTCGCGCCCCATCAACGTGTAGATCAACACCATAACGATGATCACCACGGCGATGACCGACAACAGGCCGCGGAGGATACGTTTAACCAGGTATTTTCCCATGATTCGTTCACGCCCCAATATGCGTGCAGGAGAATGGCACGCACCATTCTCCTGCACGCGCAGAATTTATAAGGTCTTCTCTTTCGCTCTCAAGCGGGGATTAGTTGTGCCACAGGCCCAGGCTGGTGGTCATGTAGCCATCGCCGTAGGGCAGGAAGCAGTCCAGCCAGGTGGCGGGATCGCCGTAGTCGGGGCCCCAGCCGGTCTGGTGAGACAGGTCGTAGTTCATCTCATAGCCGTTGTTGGGCTGATAGGCGGCGTAGGACACATCGTCAGAGGAGCCGCCCACCAGGTTCACCTGGACCTTGCCCTCAAAAGCGGTATCCATGCACTGCTTGAACACGTTGGCCTGGTTGTTGAAGATATCAACATCCTGGGCAAAAGCGTAGTCGATCTCGATGGGGTGCTCCGCATCGACCACCACGCCCTGAGCGGCCAGCTCCTCAATGGCGGCCTCCATATAGCTCCGGGCCTGATCCAAATCGTACCAGCCGTCAAAGCCCTGGCTGCTGCCCAGATCGGCGTCCCACACCTTGGCGTTGATGCCAAAGACTTCCAGGGCGGCCTGCATGACCTCGCCGTAAGAGGTGGCGGCGGGGAAGGTCTTGGAGGTACCGTCGATGTCGATGGTCACTTCCTCCTCCAGGTACACGAAGTTACCGGGGACGATGGTGTTCAGCAGGTTGACGTACTTCAGTTCCTCGCCGTACTGCACGGCGTTATAGGCGCCGCGGTCCAGGGCGAAGGTCATCGCCAGACGGAAGTTCTGATTGTTCATCGCCACGTGGGTGCGGGCGGCATCGTCCTCAACGTCGGTGGTATACTCGCCGGTCTCGTTCTCCATGGCCTCACGGACAACGTCGGCAGAGCCGTGCTCCTGGGGAGAAACCATGCGGCTCGTATCGTTGAAGTTGGCAAAGCCCAGACGGGCCAGGTTGTAGAAGCCCATGAAGGTGGTGGCGTCGGTGGCGCTGTTGTAGTGATACGCATCGAAGTAGCTCAGGGGCTCGCCGTCCTCACCGATGATATCGGTGGTCTCGGTGCGGGCCAGCTCCAGGATGTTGGCGGTCAGGCTGCAGCCGTTGGTGATGCCGGCCTTGGCGTCCTCATAGGCCTTGGTGGCCTCGGAGCCGTCGTTGTAGTACCACACCAGGTTCTTGCAGGTCACGTTGTCAGGATTCCAGTAGCTCTCGTTGGCCTTGTAGATGATGCTGTTGTGGTCGGTGTAGCTGGTCATCAGGTAGGGACCATTGTAGGCGATGTTCTCGGGACCCTTGCCGTAATTGTAAGCGGGGTCGGCAGCGTTGTACTCCAGGCCGAACTTGCCGCCCTGGGACTCATAGAAGTCACGGCACAGGGGAGCGAACAGGGAGTAGCCCAGCATGGTGGGGAAGTAGGCGCAGGGCGCGGCCAGGGTGTACTCCAAGGTGTACTCGTCCACAGCCTTCACGCCCACCTGCTCGAAATCGGTGGTCTCGCCCGTCGCGTACTCCTGAGCGTTCTCGATGACGCCGAACAGCAGGGACTGCAGACCGCCCTTGGCGTCAAACAGGTGCTGCATACCGGCGACCCAGTCATCGGCCGTCACGTCGGCGACCTTACGGCCCTGGTTGTCCACCCAGACCTGACCCTCGCGGATCTTGAAGGTGTACTTCAGGCCGTCCTCGCTCATGGTCATCTCGGTGGCCAGGGCGGGCTGGAGCACGTTCTCGCAGTCATACTCCATCAGGCCGTCGTAGGTCTGCACAATGGGCTCGGTGTCGGTCTGCTGAGAGGTGGCGAAAAGGTCAAAGGTGGTGGGGTCGGTGGCGTAGGTATAGCCATAGGTGTCGCTGAAGGTGTAGCCCTTCTCGGTCAGGTAATCCTTGGCGGCCTGGAGGAAGGTGCCGGTGCCGTGCAGCTCGTTCCAGATGCTGCGCAGCTCGGCCTGATCCTCGGAGCGAATGAACTCGTTGCACACCACGGCCTGATGGCTGCGGTCAGAGTCGTTGCCGTACAGGATACCGGTGATGGTGCGGCCAGCCACGCGGGAGATGGCGAAGTTGCCGCCTCTGGAGTGGGTCAGGGACACCGCGCCGGTGGACATCAGCTTGGCCTCGGCCACGGCCATCATGGCCCAGCGCTCGGAGACGTTGCCAGCTTCCTTGGCCTTCATATACAGATCATAGAATTCACCCAGGGTCTCGTTGTACAGGGTCTCATAGTCATAGGTGACCGGGGTGAAGGCAGCGGGCTCACCGACATCCTCGCTGGGCGCGCTGCTGTTGTCGGCGGGCGGGTTGCTATTGGCCGCGGGGCTGCCGCCACAGGCAGCCAGGCTGAAAACCATAGCAAGCGCCAGCACTAAGCTGAGAAACTTCTTCATGTTTATCCTCCTCAATTTTTATATATTTAACCGGGCAAAACGGATGGCTGCCGCCATCCTGCTCAGGTTAAACCGGGATGATCCCCCGCCGGTCGGCGGGGGCCTTCCGTTTTCCCAAGGGGAAAACGGAAAACGGGGGCGCGCCCCCGTTCAGCGCTGTATAGCACTAAACCGCCTAATTGTAATAAAAACGCCTTGGGCCTCGCGCCCGCCGCGTTCCCGGACAGACCCATTTTTATAATTTGCAAGAGTAACGCCGTTTTCATTCACACCATTTGCCGGCATTTTAAATTCATACCGATATTATACAGACCTTCCCCGCCGCTGTCAATATCAAATTGCATTTTCCTCCTTCTTTCTTGCAATGTGCCCTGAAAACGAGAAAAAGGACCGGCCCGCGCCGGTCCTTTTTTCCTATTCATACGCCGCCCGGCTCCCGCCGATATATTTGGGCCGGGTGCGGGCGCACAGCAGCACGGCCTGCCCAATGCGGTCCAGGCTGAGCCGCACGGGCACCGCCACTTCCCGCAGGTGCATTCCGATCAGGGTGCCGCCGATGTCCAGCCCCGCGTGAGCCCGAATGCGCTCCACCGCCGTGGGGCGTTCAAAGGCCGCCCAGGCCGCCGCGGCGAAGGACCCCCCGGCCTTGGGCTTGGGCACCACACACACCGGTTCGTAGCCGTATTTCTCCGCGCAGGCCCCCTCGATGATGAGCGCCCGGTTCAAATGCTCGCAGCACTGGGCGGCAAGGTACACCCCCCGTTCCCTCAAAACGGGGTATATGCCGCCAAAGACGGCCTCTGCCGCCGCCTCGCTGGACGCCTTGCCAATCCGCCCGCCCAGCACCTCTGAGGAGGAGCACCCCACCACAAAAAGGTCCCCCGGCCGCAGCCCCGCCTCGTCCAGCAGCTCTGCCGCCGCCGTGCGGGCCTGGGCTCTCACCTGTTCCAGTTCCGCCATAGCCGCCCCTCACAGTCCGTACAGATCGGCGTACTTCTTTTCCAGATACTCCGCAAATACCGCGGGGTCGAACTCGCCGCAGGCATTTTTCACCACATCGGCGGGCTCCAGCAGGCCGCCGAACTGGTGGACCTTCTCCCCCAGCCAGCCGGACACGCCGGACAGGTCCCCCCGGGAGACGGGCCCCCACACGTCCATCTCCCCCTCCATGTTCTTCAGCATCTGAGCGCCGTAGGCGCTGCCCAGAGCATAAGAGGGAAAGTATCCGAAGGCTCCCCCCGACCAGTGGCTGTCCTGGAGGCAGCCGCTGCGGTCGTCGGGCACCTCAATCCCCAGGTACTCCTTATACAGCCGGTTCCAGGCGGCAGGCACGTCCGCCACCGCCAGCGTGCCGCCGATGAGCTGCTTTTCAATCTCGTAGCGCACCATGACATGGAGGCAATAGGTCAGCTCGTCCGCCTCGGTGCGAATGAGGGAGGGCTGGACCTTATTCACCGCCCGATAGAACTGCTCGGCGGTCACGTCGGACAGCTGCTCCGGGAAGAACTCCTTCATCTTGGGGAAAATGGCCCGGATGAAGGGCAGGGAGCGGCCGATGAGGTTCTCATAAAACCGGGACTGGCTCTCATGGACTCCCATGGACACGCCGCCCGCCAGGCAGGTGTACTGCACCTCATCGCAGATGCCCAGCTCGTACTTGGCGTGGCCGCCCTCGTGAATGACGGAGTACATGGAATTGCCCACATCCTCCTCATGGTAATGGGTGGTGATGCGCACGTCCTTGTTGTTGAACTCCAGGGTATAGGGGTGCTCCGTCTCGCCGATGCCGCAGTGGGCCCGGTCCAGCCCCAGCACCTCCATGAGATAGTCGGAGAATTTCCGCTGGCTCTCCGCGGGGTAGCGCCGCCGCAGGAAGGAATCATCGGGCTGCTCCTTCTCCATCACGGCCCGGAGCAGGGGGACGATGCGCCCCCGCAGGGTGGAGAAGAACTGGTCCAGATAGGCCATATCCACCCCCCGCTCGTACTCGTTGAGCAGGGCGTCATAGGGCAGCTTCGTGCTGTCGTAGTAGCCTGCGAACTTGACGTTGAAGGCCACCAGCTTCTCCAGCACCGGGCGGAACAGTTCAAAATCGTCCCGCTCCTTGGCCCGGTGCCACACGTCGCTGGCCTCATTGGTGAGCACCGCGTACTCCATATATTCATCCGCCGGTATGCGGGTGAGCTGAGCGTAGGACCGGCGCAGCTCCTCCACCTGGCGGCAGCGGAGCTGGTCCAGCTCGTCCTTGCGCTCCCACAAAAAGTCCAGAAGCCGCCCCACCTCGGGGGCGGAGAACAGCTTGTGCCGCTCCCCGGCCAGAATGCCCAGGGCCACCCCCCGGCCCTCGGCGGTGTCCTTGGGGGCCACGGTGGTGCCGTCCAGGTACAGGGCGGAGTCCGCCGCCTGATAGGCGTATAGCTTTTTTTGCAGTTCGGCCAGCTTGGCCAGCGCTTCCTTTTGTTCCATGTTGTATGCCTCATTTCTTTGCGTATTTATAGAACTGACGTTTCACGTGAAACATCAGTCGGATCAGACTCGGTCCGGCGCATCCCCAGTGAACGCGACGCCGGTCTCCTCTGCCAGAGCTCGGGCCAGCGCCGCGCCAGCCTCGCTCAGCCCTGCGTCCTCAATCACCACCGCGCCCCACCACAGCCCTGAGCGCTCCAGCCACAGCGCGGCCTTCACCGCCTGCTCCAACCCTTCGCCGTCTCCCCGGGCGTCGATCACAATGCGCCCGGCGCAGCCCCCTGGCAGCACCAGCGCCCCCAGCACCAGCCAGCCCACGCTCACCATGCCGAACGCCGCCAGCAAAACTGCGATAAATTGAACCATCTGCGTCATTTCGCCACCTCCTGGGCCATTCTATGGCCGAAGGCGCGTTTTTGTCATCGGTTGAAACACACCAGCTCCGCCCCGTTTTCATCCGCCCGAATCGCGGAATAGGTCCCGTAGCGGAAAAACCAGCCGTGCTGAAGCAGGTTCTTCTCCTCAATCAGCCCCAGATGGTACAGCACCAGGGACAGAGAGCCGTTGTGGGCCACCAGCAGGGTATCCTCCCCCCCGCGCACCAGTTCGTCCACGCAGCTCCCCACCCGCCGGAGCATCTGGGCCGGGCTCTCTCCGGCGGGCGGGGTAGTGTGGAACCAATCGGCCAGCAGATGGCCCACCAGCTCGCCGCACAGCTTTTCCGCCTTGGCCCACGTCAAGTCCTCCAGCGCCCCCATGTCCTGCTCCCGCAGAGCAGGGGCGGGCTCCACCAATATCCCCCGCCCCTCTACGCAAATCTGGGCGGTGTCCCAAGCGCGGCTCAGATCGCTGGATACGCAGCGGGTGAATGTCACCTCCCGCAGCTTGTCCGCCGCCTGCCGGGCCTGCTCCCGGCCCAGTTGGGTGAGCGGATGGTCCCGCAACCCAAAAAACAACTGCTTTTCATTGCCGGTGGACTGGCCGTGGCGGACCAGGTAGAAATACATAGGAATTCCTTCTTTCTTTGTCACGCTGCGAAGCGGCTGGACGCTCCGTCTCGGACAAAACCCGGCCCAACTTCGTTGGCCCTGGGCTTTTCTCCTCGCTCCGATTCAAGCTTCCTCACTGTCCGCTTCTCCGCGCTTCTAAAACAGATTGACGACCCCGTAGGTCAAAACGCTGATGGCCGCGCCCGCGACCAGCACGCCCGCCACCACCGACGGAATCGCCTTGCGCAGCGGCATATCCAAAAAGGCCGCCGCCAGCGATCCCGTCCACGCCCCGGTTCCGGGCAGGGGAATGGCCACAAAAACGGCCAGGCCCAGGTACTTGTACTTGTTCACCCGCCGCCCCTTCAGATGAGCCTTCCGCTCCAGGGCGTCCACCATGCGGTTTAGCCTGGGAATCCGCCGGCGCATCCACTGGAAAATCCGGCGGATATAGACGATGATAAACGGCACGGGGATCAAATTGCCAATGACGGCGGCCAAAAACGCCGCCCACACCGGCAGACCCACGCCCACGCCGAAGGGGATTCCCCCCCGCAGCTCCACCACCGGCACCATGGACACCAGCACCGTGAGCAGAAACTCCCCCGAAAAGGTCTCTGTCAGCCATTGTAGATTCAATTCCATCGGGTCCTCAGCTCGTTTCCAAAACAGTTTTCAGGTATTTGCCCGTGTAGCTTTCAGGGTGGCGGGCCACTTCCTCCGGCGTGCCCGTGCAGACAATGGTTCCGCCGCCGGAGCCCCCCTCCGGGCCCAGGTCGATAAGATAATCCGCCGTCTTGATCACGTCGAGGTTGTGCTCGATGACCACCACCGTATTCCCCTTGTCCACAAACCGCTGGAGCACCTCCACCAGCTGATGGACGTCGGCGGTGTGCAGTCCGGTGGTGGGCTCGTCCAGGATATACACCGTGGAGCCGGTGGACTGCTTGGACAACTCGGTGGCCAGCTTCACCCGCTGAGCCTCGCCGCCGGACAGGGTGGTGGACGGCTGGCCCAGCTTCACATAGCCCAGGCCCACGTCCTTCAGGGTCTTCACCCGGTTGTAGAGCCGGGGCAGATTTTCAAAGAAGGGCAGGGCCTCGTCCACCGTCATCTCCAGCACCTCGTGGATGTTCTTGCCCTTGTAGCGCACCTCCAAGGTCTCCCGGTTGTAGCGCTTGCCCTTGCACACCTCGCAGGGTACGTAGATGTCGGGCAGGAAGTGCATCTCGATTTTCAGCAGGCCGTCCCCGGAGCAGGCCTCGCACCGCCCGCCCCGGACGTTGAAGGAGAACCGGCCTGGGCCGTAGCCCCGGGTCTTGGCGTCCTGGGTGGAGGCAAACAGCTCCCGGATGTCGTTAAAAAGTCCCGTGTAGGTGGCGGGGTTGGAGCGGGGGGTGCGGCCGATGGGGGACTGGTCGATGGCGATGACCTTGTCCAGATGCTCGATGCCGTCCATCCCGTCGTGCTTGCCGGGGCGGGCCTTGGTGCGGTTGAGCTCCGCGCCCAGGCGTTTATACAAAATCTCGTTCACCAGGGAGGACTTGCCCGAGCCGGACACCCCTGTCACCGCGATAAACGTCCCCAGGGGAAAATCCACGTCAATGTGCCGCAGGTTGTTCTCCGCCGCTCCCCGGACGGTGAGGGTGTGTCCGTTCCCCTGCCGCCGCTCCGTGGGGACGGGCACCTTCTTCCGCCCCGCCAGGTAGTCTCCGGTGACGGAGCCGGGGGTGTTCATCACCTCCTGGGCGGTGCCGCAGGCCACCACCTGTCCCCCGTGCACTCCCGCGCCGGGGCCGATGTCCACGATATAGTCGGCGGCGCGCATGGTGTCCTCGTCGTGCTCCACCACGATCAGGGTATTGCCCAGATCCCGCAGGTGCTTCAGAGTGCCCAGCAGCAGGTCGTTGTCCCGCTGGTGGAGGCCGATGGAGGGCTCGTCCAAAATATACAGCACCCCCATCAGGGAGGAGCCGATCTGGGTCGCCAAGCGGATGCGCTGGCTCTCGCCGCCGGACAGGGTACCCGCCTGGCGGGTCAGGGTGAGGTATTGCAGGCCCACCGACTTCAAAAAGCCCAGCCTGGCGTGAATCTCCTTCAAAATTTGGTCGGCGATCATGCTCTGGGTCTCGGTAAGGGTGATAGTGTCCAAAAAGGCCAGGGCCTCGTCCACCGGCTTTTCGCAGAAATCGTGGATGGAGCTGCCCCCCACGGTGACGGCCAGGGCCTCCCGCTTCAGCCGCCGCCCCCGGCACTCCGGGCAGGGGCACTCGCTCATGCACTCCTCAATCTCCCGCTTCATGGCGTCGGACTGAGTCTCCCGGTAGCGGCGCTCCAGGTTGTTCACAATGCCCTCAAAGGGCTGGTACAGGGTGCCCTTTCCCCGGGGCTGGTCGTAGTTCAGGGTGAGCTTCTCCCCCTTTGTGCCGTACAAAATGATGTCCATCACCTCGTCGGACAGCTTCTCCACCGGGTCGGTGAGCTTGAAGCGGTACTTCTTGGCCAGAGCGTCGAAGTACATCCGAGAGATGCCGTCGGACTTGATGTGGTTCCAGCCGGAGGCGCAGATGGCCCCCTCTAAAATGGACAGGGAGCGGTTGGGGAGGATGCGGTCCGGGTCCACCTTGAGCTGGGCCCCCAGGCCGGTGCAGGCGGGGCAGGCTCCGTAGGGATTGTTGAAGGAGAACATCCGGGGGGTGAGCTCCTCGATAGACACCCCGCAGTCCTCGCAGGCGTAGTTCTGGGAGAATAGGATATCCCGCTCCTCGTCCCCCAGCACGTTGATGACAACGATGCCGCCGGACAGGTTGGAGGCGGTCTCCACGCTGTCGGTAAGCCGCCGGGCCACGTCCTCCCGGATCACCAGCCGGTCCACCACCACCTCGATGGAGTGCTTTTTGTTCTTGTCCAGCTTGATCTCCTCGGTGAGATCATATAAGGAGCCGTCCGCCCGGACACGGACATAGCCTGATTTCCGGGCGTCCTCGAACACCTTGGCGTGCTCGCCCTTCTTTCCCCGGATGACGGGGGCCAGCACCTGGACACGGGTGGCCTCGGGCAGCGTCATCACCTGGTCGATGATCTGGTCAATGGTCTGCTGCTTGATCTCCTTGCCGCAGATGGGGCAGTGTGGGGTGCCGACGCGCGCCCATAGCAGACGGAGGTAATCGTAGATTTCCGTGACGGTGCCCACGGTGGACCGGGGATTTTTGGAGGTGGTCTTCTGGTCGATGGAGATGGCTGGGCTGAGTCCCTCGATATAGTCCACGTCAGGCTTCTCCATCTGGCCCAGAAACATCCGGGCATAGGAGGACAGGGACTCCACATACCGGCGCTGCCCCTCGGCGTACAGCGTCTCAAAGGCCAGGGAGGACTTGCCCGACCCGGACAGCCCGGTAAGCACCACCAGCTTGTCCCGTGGTATTTCCACATCAATATTTTTCAGGTTATTCTCTCTTGCGCCTTTGATGACGATCTTATCCTGCATGGGTGTGCTTCTCCTTGTCTGTTCAAGATTTGGTCCCAAATAATAGAATAATGAAACGGATTTTTAATGTCAAGTCAAATTTTTAAAACTTTTTCAGCCGTTCCTCTGTTCACCGCAGAATGGCGTTCCAGGGCTGGAAAATCAACAGCAGCGCGCATACCAGCACCACCACGGCTTCCCAAATCACCCCGGCGGTGAGCAGCACCTTCACCGACAGCAGACCGTACCGCTTCCAACCGTCAAAGCCGCTGATATACCCCTTATCCATCCGGCCCGTGGCCTTCCACTTGGCCCGGATAAACAGCAGCAGCGCCAAAAAACCCGCGTTACAGGCCAGCAGAATGGCCGCCACCGTGGTCAGCGCCATACCCAGCCAGGGCAAGAGGAACGCCAGAGCGATCATCACAATCCACACCGGCCACAGCAGGAAAATGAAAAACAGGGATACAAACGCCATAAAGCATACTCCTTTCTCAACCGGCGATCACTCCGCCGCTAACTCCCGCTGAACGTATTTGGGTAGCTTGGACACCACCAGCCCGTAGGACATATCGCACAGGTCCCGCAGCACCACGTCGGGCAGGTCCCCGTCCAGCAGGGCGGACACCCACAGCCTTTTATCGCTGTAGTAGCCGGGGAGTATGTCCGGATACTGCTCCCGGAACGCCTCGGCCAGCCGGGGGTCGCACTTCAGGTTCACCATGTCGTGGTTGCTGTAGCGCCCATCCGTTACCTCCCCTGTGGAAAATACGGCGGCAAACATCTTGCCCCGCACCATGTAGCGGTGCCACCCCCACTCCGGCTTGTAATCCTTTTCCGCCCCTGGCTTGTCCAGCAGATATTCGTCCAGCCATTTATATTTCATACCCTTGTCCTCCTGTCAGTTCAGCTTGGCAAGATACCGCAGCGCTCCGTCCCGCAGCAAAGTAAGATTGTCCTCGTCCAACACCGTGTCCTTATTAGTGTGGATGCGGTCCATGTAGTAACCCACCACGCGCTTGTGCTTCAGCGCGCACACGCCCGCGCCCCTCTTGAAACTCGCGTTGTCGGAGGGGTAGAACCCGAACCCCCGCACCACCTGCACGTCCTTGTCTCCGGCGGGGAGGAAGGCGGCCTCCATGCGCTTCAGGGCGGCCTCATCCTTTTTCAGTTTCTTTTGGGAAAAGAACTGGATGGAGTTCCCGTCCCCCACGCAGTCGAAATTGAGCACGACGGTATTTTTCTTCACGCCCTTGTGTTTCTTCGCAAAGGCGGCGGAGCCGAACATCCCCTTCTCCTCATTGTCAAAAAAGACAAAGCACACCCGCTCCCGGTGTTCCGGCGGCAGAGCCAGGGCGGTCTCCACCAGGGTGAGCACGCCGCTGGTGTTGTCGTTGGCGGTGTGCCGGTTGGCAGGGCCGTCAACGATCCACCACATGAAAAACGCGCAGATGGCAATGCAGGAGAGCGGGGCCAGCCACCACGCCGCCGCACCGGGAACGAAGGCAAAAATGAGGCCCTCCACCACCCCCACCGCCAGGAACAGCGGCAGGACGATGAGCAGCTGGTAGAGCGCGAAGAAAAACGGGTTTCGGGGTGTGATGAAATTGGGAACAGGCAGAACAGCCTGGGTGTCGTAGTGGGCGGTGAGCAGCACCTTTGCCCCCTCCGGGTCGCCGGCCACTACGTTCCGGGCGGCGAAGCTCTCCTCCACCTGTGGGGCGTACCCCGCCGCCTCCAGCTCCCCACACAGCCAGGCGCGGAAAGCTTCCTTCTGTTTTCTGGATTTTCGCACCTGCATCTCACTCAGAATTTTTTTCGACTGTTCTGTCATCTTTACTATCCCTCCACAATGAGCTCCGCCGCCGTCCCGCCCACCAGCTCGATAAGTCGGCTGGGCTCAACCTCCACTTGACACCCCACCTTTCCGGCGGACACGAAGATGGTCTCCAGCTCCAGACAGCTCTCGTGGAACACGGTGGGGAACCGCTTCTTCATCCCCACCGGGGAGCAGCCCCCGTGGACGTAGCCTGTCAGGGGCAGCAGTTCTTTGGCTGGGAGCATGGAGACGGACTTCTCCCCCACCGCCTTGGCGGCTTTTTTCAGGTCCAGCGTGGCCGCCACGGGGATATCGAACACATAATATCCCCCGGAGGCCCCCTTCGCCACCAGGGTCTTGAACACCGCCGCCGGGTCCTGCCCCAACAGCCGGGCCACGGTCACACCGTCGGGGACGGTCTCCCCCACCGGATAGACGTGGGGAGTGTAGGGAATCTTTTTCTGATCCAAAATGCGCATGACGTTGGTTTTTTCCTCTTTTTGTTTGGACATATCAGCTCACCTTACAAAATCATCACAAAGGTGCCCGCCGCGATCAGCGCCGCGCCCGCGATGGTTTTCGGGTCCGGCTTCTCGTGGAGCACCACAAAGGCCAGCACAATGGAAATCACCACGCTGAATTTGTCGATGGGAATTACCTTGCTGGCCTGCCCCTGCTGGAGCGCGTAGTAGTAGCACAGCCAGGACAGACCAGTGGCGACGCCCGACAAAATCAGGAATAGCCAGCCCCGGCGGTCGATTTGGGCGATGCCGCCTGCCTTTCCAGTCACCAGGACAATGCCCCAGGCCATGGTGAGCACCACCACCGTGCGGATGGCGGTGGCCAGGTTGGAGTTAATGCCGTCCAAGCCCAGCTTGGCAAAAATGGAGGTCAGGGCGGCGAATACCGCCGACAATATTGCGAATACAATCCACATAGAAGCTACTTTCCCTCTCCCCGAAGCTTGATGATCTGATCCCGCAACGCGGCCGCCGCCTCGAACTCCGGCATCTTGGCCGCGCTCACCCCGTCCGGCGCGGCGTCCCCGATGGGATTAGGTGTGGGCGGTATAGGGCGTTTTTTTCTGTTCTAACACCCCCATGACGTTGGTTTTTTCCTCTTTTGCTTGGACATGGTATCACTCCCAAACCGCGCAGGCAATGCGCGGCGTTCCTCCATCTACAAGGATGGTAAAATGGTTCACCCCGTACTCTGTCACAGGCTCACCGCCACGAACATAGTGCTTCTCATACCCACTGTGAACGAGATACACGCCGTTCTGCTCCGTCCATTTCAAAGAGGTCTGACGCTCAGTGAAGCCTTCTGTAAACAGCTCAGGGTAATCCCGCACCACCATCTCAAATTCTTGGATATGCTCATCCGCCGTCTTAGAAATATACCCGGCATCCGTCCTTTCCAACAGCAGTGCATCCGGGCGGAACAGTACCCGAAACCGCTCTGCCGAAAAAGGTTCCCCCGAACCAAAGGAGATGACCTGATAAAACTGGGTCAGAAATTCGTCCAACATTTATTTCCCGTCCCCTCTTAATTTGATGATCTGATCCCGCAGCGCCGCCGCCACCTCGAACTCCAGCATCTTGGCCGCCCCCCACGCGGCACGCCGCGCGGGGACCCCGATTTGATTTCCCGCAGGGCGGAATGAATCTGCCCTGCAAAATTCTCCGCTTCGCTCCGAATTTACGACGCAAGCGCCGCCCCGCCTTCGCGGGGCCCCAGGAGGCGGCTACGTTCCACTCCCTCTCAACTTGATGATCTGATCCCGCAGCGCGGCCGCTACTTCAAATTCAAGCATCTTTGCCGCCTCCTTCATCTGCTTCTCCAGCTTGGCGACGGTCTCCATCCGCTGGAGCTTGGTCATCTGGGACAGCTGCTTGTCGTTGTAATCCGGCTTGTCGTCGGCAGACAGGGCCATCAGCTCTCGCACCGCCTTCTTCACCGTCTTGGGCACAATGCCATGGGCCCGGTTGAACGCATCCTGAATCGAACGGCGGCGCTCCGTCTCGTCCATGGCCCGGCGCATGGAGGGCGTGATGGTGTCGGCGTACAATATCACGATGCCGTCGGCGTTTCGCGCCGCCCGGCCGATGGTTTGGATGAGGGAGGTCTCCGAGCGGAGGAACCCCTCCTTGTCCGCGTCCAGAATAGCCACTAAGCTGACCTCGGGCAAATCCAGCCCCTCCCGGAGCAGGTTGATCCCCACCAGCACATCGAACTCACCCAGGCGCAGGTCCCGGATGATCTCCATGCGCTCGATGGTGTCGATGTCGTGGTGCATATACCGCACCCGGATACCCGCCGTCTTGAGGTAGTCGGTCAAGCTCTCCGCCATCTTCTTGGTAAGGGTGGTCACCAGCACCCGCTCATCCCGCTGGGTGCGCTGGGTGATCTCCCCGATGAGGTCGTCGATCTGCCCGTCCACCGGGCGGACCTCCACGCGGGGATCCAACAGGCCGGTAGGCCGGATCACCTGCTCCACAATCTGGCCCGACCGCTCCCGCTCGTACTCTCCGGGGGTGGCGGAGACATACACCACCTGGTTCAGCCGCTTCTCGAACTCGTCGAACTTCAGCGGGCGGTTGTCGAAGGCGCAGGGCAGGCGGAAGCCGTACTCCACCAGGGTGGTCTTCCGGGCCCGGTCCCCGTTGAACATGGCCCGGACCTGGGGCAGAGTGGCGTGGCTCTCGTCGATGAACAGCACGAAGTCCTTGGGGAAGTAGTCCAGAAGAGTGTGGGGCGGCGAACCCACCGGGCGGCCCTCAATCACCCGGGAATAGTTCTCAATGCCGGAGCAGTAGCCCAGCTCCTGCATCATCTCAATGTCGTACATGGTGCGCTGCTTGATGCGCTGGGCCTCAATGAGCTTGTTTTCTCCCTCGAAGAAGGACACCCGCTCCTCCATCTCCCGATAGATGTGCTCGATGGCGGCGTCCATCTTCTCCTTGGGGGTGACGTAGTGGGTGGCCGGCCAGATGGGGATGTTGTTCAGCCGTCGGATGGGAGCTCCCGTCACCACGTTGATCTCGCTGAGCCGGTCGATCTCGTCCCCGAAGAACTCCACCCGGATGGCGGTGTCCTTCCAGTAGGCGGGCCAGATCTCCACCGTGTCCCCCCGCACCCGGAACATATTGCGCTCGAAGGCGATGTCGTTGCGCTCATAGCGGATGGCTACCAGCTTTTTGAGCAGGTCCTCGATTTTAATGACCGTCCCCACCCGCAGGGCCACCATCATCTTGCCGTAGTCCTCCGGCTCGCCCAGGCCGTAGATGCAGGACACGGAGGACACCACAATCACGTCCCGCCGCTCAAGCAGGGAGGCGGTGGCGGACAGGCGCAGCCGGTCGATCTCCTCGTTGACGGAGGAGTCCTTTTCGATGAAGGTGTCTGTGTGGGGGATGTAGGCCTCCGGCTGATAGTAATCGTAGTATGAGACGAAATACTCCACCGCGTTGTTGGGGAAGAACTCCCGGAACTCGGCGCACAGCTGGGCGGCCAGGGTCTTGTTGTGGGCCAGGATGAGGGCGGGCCGCTGGACCGCCTCAATCACCTTGGCCATGGTGTAGGTCTTGCCCGACCCGGTGACGCCCAGCAGGGTCTGCTCGTCCAGACCGTTTTCTATGCCCGCCGCCAGGGCGGCGATGGCCTCCGGCTGGTCGCCGCCGGGGGTGTATTCGGAAACCACTTCAAACTTGGGCATGGGGCACCTCCCTCAATGGTGTGTTCTTATCATAGAACTGACGTTTTAATATGTCAAGCATTATCTTTCGAAAAAAGGAGAAAACTTCATGCGCCGCCTGGACGCATGAAGTTTTTGCCCCTCTCACATTTGAAAAATAACCCCCACCAGCGCGGCCAGCCCGATGAAGCAGACGGGGTGCAGCTTTTTCATCGGAGTAAACTTCGCCAGCACAAAGATGACCGCCGCCAGAGCGATGGCAATCCAGTTGGGGTTGAGGGAGAACGCGCTCTCCAGGCCCTGGGCGGGGCGGAGCAGGGCGATTTTTGCCACTTGCAGGAGGGCGGCGGTAATCAGCGCCACCGACGCCGCCCGCAGGCCATAGAACACCCCGTCCACCGCCTTGGACTGGCGGAACTTCTCCAAAAATCCGGCGATGATGAGGATGATGACGATGGAGGAGGACACCAGCCCCAGGGTCGCGACGACGCCCCCGGCGACGCCGGCGGTATGGAAGCCCACATAGGTGGCCATGTTCACCCCCATGGGGCCGGGGGTGGACTCGGAGATGGCGATCATGTTGGCCAGGTCGCCGGGGGAAAACCAGCCGGTGCGCTCCCCCAGATCGGTGAGGAAGGGAATGGTGGCCAGACCGCCCCCCACAGAGAACAGACCCACCCGGCAGAACTCCAGAAACAGACGAATCAGCGTCATCATTTTACCCCTCCCTTCGCCGCACGCACACAGAGCCCGGCCACGCCGGCGGCAATCACCAAAAACACCGGGGACAGCACGAAGCCCAGCACTGTGCCAAGCGCCCCCGCCGGCATGGTGCAGAAGGAGCCGCACACCGCCAGCACCAGCACCACGGCGTAGATGACACGGGTGGGCCAGTCCAGCACAGCGTTCTTGAACAGCTTGATCACGCTGGACAGAATCAGCGCCACCACCCCGGCCCGCACACCGTTAAAGGCGTGGACCACAAACTCTAAGTGCATGAAGTTTTGCAGAAAGGCGGCAATCAGCATGATGATCACCAAAGAGGGGAACACCAGCCCCAGGGTGGCGATCACCCCGCCGGCAATGCCCGCCTGGCTGCGGCCCACAAAGGTGGCGGTGTTCACGGCGATGATGCCGGGGGTGCACTGGCCCACGGCGTAATAGTCGGCCAGCTCCTCCTCGGTCGCCCACTTTTTGCTCTCCACCAGCTCCCGCTGAAGGATGGGTAGCATGGCATAGCCGCCGCCGAAGGTGCAGACCCCAATGCGGGAAAAGGTCAGAAATAAGTCAACGAGCACATTCATTCGAAATCACCTCGTAATTTGATTTCATGCAGTGATTTTATAACGTTTCCAATTCACCCAGCCACAGCTTTGCCACGGCGTCGGAGGGCATCCGCCAGTCGCCCCTGGGGCTTAGCCCCACCGAGCCCACCTTGGGCCCGTCGGGCAGACAGGAGCGCTTGAACTGCTGGGCGAAGAACCGGCGGTAGAAGCTTTTCAGCCACTTGAGCAGCGTTTCCTCATCGTACCGCTCCCCAAAAGCACACCTGGCAAGGCGCAGCACTTTGCGGGGCGGGAAGGCCCAGCGGATGGCGTAATACAGGTAAAAGTCGTGGAGCTCATAGGGCCCCACCAAATCCTCGGTCCTTTGGGCGATCTCCCCACCCTTAGGAGGAAGCAGCTCGGGGGAGACGGGTGTGTCCAAAATGTCCCGGAGCACCTCGCCGATGCGCCCGCCCAGCCGGTCCGCCTCATAGGCCGTCAGGTGGCGCACCAGCGTCTTGGGGATGGAGGCGTTGACGGCGTACATGGACATATGATCGCCATTGTAGGTAGCCCAGCCCAGGGCCAGCTCGGACAGGTCCCCGGTGCCGATCACCAGCCCCCCCCGCTGGTTGGCCAGGTCCATGAGCACCTGGGTGCGCTCTCTTGCCTGGGCGTTCTCAAAGGTGACGGAGTGGTCGTCCATGGACTGGCCGATGTCGGCAAAGTGCTGTTCTACGGCTTTTCCGATGCTCACCTCCACGAACTCCGCCCCCAACTCCTGAGCCAAAATTTCGGCGTTGGAACGGGTGCGCTTGGTGGTGCCGAAGCAGGGCATGGTGACAGCTAAAATCCCCTTCCGGTCCCGGCCCAGCAGGTCAAAGGCCTTGGCGGTGATGAGAATGGCAAGGGTGGAGTCCAGCCCGCCGGACAGCCCCACCACCGCGCAGGGGGCGTTGGTGTGTTCTAAGCGCTTTTTCAAGCCCAGAGCGGCGATGGTCAGAATCTCCTCGCACCGCTCGGCCCGATGGGACTCGTCCGCCGGGATAAAGGGGGTGGGGGAGACGGGGCGGGTGAGGGAGGTGTCGCCAAGATTCAAATTGAAATGAATGGTAACAGCCCCGTCTGGTCTAACGGCAGAGTTGTTCATCCGGCGGCGCTCATGGGCCAGCCGTCCCACGTCGATCTCGCTGACGGTCAACCCCGTCCCGAACCGCTTCTCCGCCAGCAGAATGCCGTTTTCCGCAATCATGTTGTGGCCCGCGAACACCAGGTCGGTGGACGATTCCCCCTCCCCCGCGTCGGCGTAGACATAGGCGCAGCACAGCCGCCCGGACTGGCCCGTCACCAGAGCGCGGCGGTAGTCCGCCTTACCCGCCACCTCGTCGGAGGCGGACAGGTTCAGGATGAGGGTGGCGCCCTCCGCCGCCAGAGCGCCGGAGGGCGGCTCTGGCGCCCACAAATCCTCGCAGATTTCAACTCCCACAGTGAGCTCCGGCAAAGTATAGCAGTTGAACAGCCACCGGGGGCCCATATCCGCCCAATCGCCGCACAGCCAGACCGGTTCCGCGCAGTTCTGGCCGGAGGCAAACCAGCGGCCCTCGTAAAACTCGCCATAATTCGGGATATGTGATTTTGGCACCAGCCCCAGCAGCTCGCCTTTGTGCATAACGGCGGCGCAGTTATAGAGTCTATGATTCGTATTCCGCACCGGCACCCCCAGGGCAGTGAGCAGATCGAGCTCCTTGGTTTCCTCCAAAATGCGGCCCAGTGCCCGCTCCGCCCCGTCCAGCAGGGTGGGCTGCAAAAATAGGTCGCCGCAGGTGTACCCGGTGACGCACAGCTCCGGCAGGGCCAGGACCTTTACACCCTGGGCCGCCGCCTCTCTCATCAGCGATATGATTTGCCCCGCGTTGTAGTCGCAGTCGGCCACCCGGATCTTGGGCGTGCCCGCCGCCACCTTCACAAAGCCGTCTCTCATAGCACGGCCTCCTTTGTCAGTTCCTTGTTGTCACGCTCGCGTTGGGCTGGCTTGACGGCCCGGCTTCCCTCCGTCTCGGTCTGGTCTCCGGCCCGCCGCGCGGGCCTGCGCTCTGCCTCGCTCCAGTCCATCCGGGCCTGCCAGCCTACGCTCGCGCTTCTCTGCGGTATCATACCCCAATTCCTCCAAAAATGCAACGGGGAGCCTCCACAAATTCTGGAAATCTCTCTCCGCTTTTTATGGAATTCATAGCCTGTTCATTGATTTCCTTTAAAAAATGGTGTAAACTATATTGATTCAACAAAATTTTACTGTGGGAGGTTGCAGTCATGGCTTATACATTTGAGCAATACCGCCAGAGTGCTGATTACATCAAGGAAAAAATCGGGGATTTTATCCCCAAAGTCGCCATGGTTCTGGGCTCCGGCCTGGGCTTTTTGGGGGACGTGGTGGAGACCCCAACCGCCATCCCCTACGGGGATATTCCCCACTTTAAGGCCTCCACCGCCCCCGGCCACAAGGGCCGGCTGGTCTTCGGCACCCTGGCTGGGCAGAAGGTGGCCGTCATGCAGGGCCGGATGCACCACTACGAGGGCTATGGCTACGACGAGGTGTCCTACGCCGTGCGGGTGCTGCGCCTGCTGGGCTGCGATACCCTCATCGTCACCAACGCCGCCGGCTGCGTGCGCACCGACTGGCAGGCCGGGGACCTGATGCTCATCACCGATCAAATCAAGCTGTTCTCCGAATCTCCCCTGCGGGGGAGCAATCTCCCGGAGTTTGGCGTGCGTTTCCCCGATGTCTCCCATCTGTACACCCCCCGGCTCCAGGACACGGCCCGGAAGGCGGCGGCGGAGCTCTCCATCCCCCTGCGGGAGGGGGTTTACTTCTACTGCTATGGCCCTCAGTACGAAACCCCCGCCGAGGTCCGGGCCGCCCGCATTCTGGGGGGCGATGCGGTGGGTATGTCCACTGCCCCCGAGGCCATTGTGGCCGGCCACTGCGGCATGGAAGTGCTGGGCTTTACCCTGCTGTCCAACATGGCCGCCGGCATTCTGGACCAGCCCCTGTCCGAGCAGGAGGTGCTGGACGCCGCCGAGGCCGCAAAGGACAAGTTCTCCCGGCTGGTGCTGAGCTGCCTGCAAAAGCTGTAAAGGAGGAGTGCTTTCATGACCACTCTGTTTACCAACGTCACCGCCCTGCTCATGGATCAGGATTTTACCACTTTGCGGGGCGGCTATGTGGCGGTGGACGGCACCAATATTTCCTATGTAGGACCCACTTGTCCTCAGAGTAAATTTGACCAGACCATCGACTGCACCGGCAAGGTGATGATGCCCGGCTTCGTCAACTGCCACACCCATATCCCCATGACCCTCATGCGGGGATATGGCGGTGGTCACGACTTACAGAGCTGGCTCCAGGACTATATCTTCCCCGCTGAGGACAAGTGGGACGACCGCTCCCTGAGCGCCGCCACCCAGCTGGGTCTGGCGGAGATGATCGCCTCCGGGGTCACCTGCATTGCCGATATGTATATGCGTACCGAAATTATCGCCCAACAGGTACTGGCCGCGGGCATATCCGCCAACCTGTCCGTAGGCGCGGTATATTTCGACAGCCCGGAAAGCTTCTCTCCGGACAAGTGCGATGACTGTGCCAACCACACCCGTCTGTATGAAGGCTGGCACAATGCCGGGAACGGCCAGATTCTGATGGACGCCTCCATCCACGCCGAGTACACCTCCTGCGCCCCAGTGTGGCAGTGGGTGGCCGATTTCGCGCAAAAGTGCGGCTTGGGTATGCACGTGCACATCTCAGAGACCAAAAAGGAGCACGAGGAGTGTAAGGCCCGTTACAACGGCCTCACCCCCATCCAACTGCTGAACCAGTACGGTGTGTGGGACACCCGGGCCATCGCCGCCCACTGCGTGTACACCACCCCGGAGGACTGGGCCATTATGGCTGAAAAGGGCGTCTCCTGCGTCCATAACCCTTACTCCAATTTGAAGCTGGGCTCGGGCATAGCCCCCATTCCCGCCATGCTCCGGGCCGCTGTGAACGTGGCCCTGGGCACCGACGGCGTGAGCTCCCATAACAGCGTGGATCTGTTTGCAGACATGAAGCTGGCCGCCGTCCTCCACAACGGCGCGGCCTGTGACCCCATGGCAATTACCGCCCGGCAGGCGCTGGAGATGGCCACTGTCAACGGGGCCCGCGCCCTGGGCCGGAACACCGGGCGCATCAAGGCGGGCGCCGCCGCCGACCTGATTTTGGTAGACTTTGACGCCCCCAACCTCATCCCCTGCCACGACGAGGCGGAAAACCTGGTCTACTCCGCCCACGGCTCCAACGTGTGGATGAATATGGCGCGGGGCCGCGTCATATACCAAAACGGGGCCTTTTTGACGCTGGATTTGGAAAAAATCAAGACCGAGGTCAAACAATACGCCCTGCCCCTTATCTTCCATTGATGGGAAAGGTCTGAGGAAATGTCTGCTTCCACCCCTAAAAAAAATTCCTTCTTCGGCGGCGCGGCAATTTTGACCGCCGGCATCATCATTGTCAAGCTCATCGGGGCGTTGTACAAAATCCCCCTGGGCAGCATCCTCACCGACGCCGGCTTCGCCGATTTCAACACCGCCTATAACATCTATTCCCTGCTCATCATCATCTCCACCGGCGGCCTGCCGGTGGCTCTGTCCAAGATGGTTTCCGAGGCCAGCTCCTTAGGCCGGGGGAACCATGTCCACAAGGTTTTCCAGTTGGCGCTGGTGGCCTTCTGCGTGTTGGGCACCATCAGCTTCCTCATCATGGCCGTGTTTCCCGCCCAGCTGGCCGACCTGATGAACAACAGCCGCAGCTACTGGAGCATTCTTGCCCTGGCCCCCGCGGTGTTCTTTATCTGCCCCATGTCCGCCCTGCGGGGATATTTCCAGGGACACTCGCTCATGACCCCCACCGCTGTCTCCCAAATCATCGAGGCCATCTGCAAGCTGGCGGTAGGGCTGGTACTGGCCTCCGTCCTCACCAGCCGGGAGGTAGACGAGTCCCTGGCCGCAGCCGGAGCCATTTTAGGCGTATCGGTGGGCTGTCTGCTGGGCATGGTCTATATGCTCTTTTGCTACCATGGGCACCGCGCCCATCTGCGCCCCAGCCACGACACACCGGGGGACACCCGGGAAATCCTCGCCACCCTGGCCAAGCTGGCTATCCCTATCACTCTGGGCTCGTCCATCATCGCCGCCACCAACATTCTGGACACCAGCATCCTCATGGACCGCTTGCAGGACGCCCTGGGCTGCACGGAGGACGCCGCCCGAAACCTGAAGGGTGTGTATGACAAGACCCTCACCCTCTACAACCTGCCCTCCTCTTTCATGGTCCCCCTGACAGCCAGCGTCATTCCTGCGGTGTCCGCCGCCAGGGCGGTGAAAAATTACCGCCAGGGCGCGCAGATCAGCGAGACTACTCTGCGCACCACCGCCCTGCTGGCCCTGCCCGCCGGGGTGGGGCTGTTCGCCCTGGGAGAGCCCATCATCCATCTGCTCTACCCCTCCACCGATGTGGAGCTGGCGGGCTGGATGCTGTCTGTGCTGGGGCTGGCCTCCATCTGCGTGTGCTTCATGCTGGTGAGCAATTCCATCATGCAGGCCCACAAGCTGGTCACTCTGCCCATGGTCACTACCCTCATCGGATGTATTTTTAAGCTGATTATGGGGTATTGGCTCATCGGCAATCCCGACATCGGCATCCGAGGCGGCGCCATCAGCACTGTGGTGTGCTTTGGCCTGATCGCCGTTCTTGACCTGGTCATTATCAAGCGGACCCTGCCCCGCTCCCTGAGCTATGCCAGGGTATTTGTCAAACCCGCAGGCGCCGCCGCCGTCATGGGCGCATCCGCCTGGGCCATATACGGACTGACGTCTAAGCTGCTGATATGGCTGGATTCTTTGCTGAAGCGAGAGGTTCCGCTGTTTCAGGCCGTGGCGGAGGACGGTTCCATCCTGCTCAATGAGGCCGACGCCGCCATACTGTCCTGGAAGGGCAACGCCCTGTCCGTGATGGTTGCCATCGGCTTTGCCATGATTATTTATTTCGTTTTAATTCTGCTCACCCGGGCCATCTCCAGGGAGGATCTGTCCCTCATGCCCAAGGGGGACAAAATCGCCCGGCTGCTCCATATCCAGTAGCGGCAGCAGACCTTGTTTTCCATTTTTTATGAAATTCCGGATTAGTTGTGTAAAATCTATTGCAATTCAGGTGATAATATGATAAACTGGGCAGACAAACCCGCCTATAATTGCCAAGATTTGCGGGAAATTGTCCGCATTCTACGCCATCCCGGCGGTTGTTCCTGGGATATGGAGCAGACCCACCAGTCCATCCGGCGCAACTTTTTGGAGGAGGCCTATGAGGTGGCGGAGGCCATCGACCAAGGCTCCACGGAACATCTGAAGGAGGAATTGGGAGATGTTCTGCTCCAGGTGGTGTTCCACGCCGACATCGAGGACGACGCCGGCCGCTTCAACCTGGACGATGTGGCGGACGGCGTTTGCAGAAAGCTCATCTACCGCCACCCCCACGTGTTCGGTGACGTGACCGTTCACTCCACAGAGGACATTCTCTCCAACTGGGAGGAATTGAAGAAAAAGGAAAAGGGCCAGGCTACCCAGGCCGATGCGGTGGATGCTGTGGCTCGCTCTCTGCCGGCCCTGTGGCGGGCGGAAAAAATCAAGCGGAAGGCCGCAAAGGCAGGATTTGACTGGCGCAGCATTGCCAGCGCACTGGACAAGCTATCCGAGGAGTTGGACGAATTGCGCGCCGCCGCGCTGGAGGGAGAGGGCGACCCGGTAGAGGAACTGGGCGACTTGTTATTTGTCGCCGTCTGCGTGGCCCGCTTTTTGGACGCCGATCCGGAGGACACTCTCCACGCCGCTTGCGACAAATTCTCCGCCAGGTTCCGCAGATTGGAAGCCCTGGCCGCACAGCGCAACTTCAAGCTGGATGAGCTATCCGATGAGGAACAGCTTATGCTTTGGCGAATGACACATTGACGGCTTAATAGCGCCACGCCGCGCTTTAAGTATAAATCTGCGGCGAGGCCGCAATCTATTTGGGATTTACAGGAGGAAAAATCATGAATAAAGCAGAACTGATCAATGCCGTGGCCGAGAAAACCGGCCTTTCCAAAAAGGACAGCGAGTCCGCCGTCGCCGCCATGGTGGATGTAATCACCGAGTCCCTGGTCCAAGGGGAAAAGGTGCAGCTGGTGGGCTTCGGCTCTTTCGAGGTAAAGGCCCGCGCCGCCCGCACCGGCCGCAATCCCCACACCAAGGAGGAAATTCAGATCCCCGCCTCCAAGGTTCCCGTCTTTAAGGCCGGCAAGGCGCTGAAGGACACTGTTGCGCAATAACATAAACTCACAATAAGGCAGGGCAGCTGATGCCCTGCCTTTTTCCTTGGAGGTATAAAATGCGACTGGATAAATGGTTGAAGGTCTCCCGCCTTATCAAGCGCCGCACCGTAGCCAATGAGGCCTGTGATGCCGGACGGGTGACTGCCAACGGCCGACCGGTAAAGGCGGCCTACGACGTAAAAATTGGCGACGTATTAGAACTGAAGTTTGGCGAAAAGCTGATCCAGGTAGAGGTGCTGTCCACCGCCGACATCGTGGGCAAAGCCAATGCAGAGGCCATGTACAAACAGCTGTGAGTACGCAGAAAGGCGACGGACTAACATGGTCCGCCGCCTTTTTCTGTACATTTAGGCGCGGATATGCTATCATATCGTTGCGGAGATAAAAACACAGTCCCCGTCGGGTAGTCGGGGCGCAGGAGCCCTCCCTCCTGCCAGTAACCTGCCTCCTTGGTTGTCCCTTCTCCGTGGAAAAACATAAGGAGGACAACTGAATATGTGCGTTTCCAAGACAACTCTGACCGTGTATTTTGACCCACCCTTTTGGGTCGGCCTGTTCCAACGGGTGGATGAGACCGGCCGCCGGGTGTGTAAAGTCACCCTCGGCGGTGAACCCCGGGATCAGGAAGTGCTGGACTTCCTGATGCGGCACTGGGGGGACCTGCGTTTCAGCCCCCCGGTAGCCGGCGAGAAAGAGGCGGCTCGCCTCCCAAATCCCAAGCGGATGCGGCGGGAGGCCAGACGAGCGACGCAAGCCGTTGGGACCGGCACCAAGGCTCAGCAAGCCCTTCAGCTTCAGCGGGAACAGATGAAGGCGGATCGGAAAACGGTCTCCAAAGCACGCCGTGAGGAGCAGCGGGAGAGGAAGCTGACCCTGCGGCAGGAGAAACGTCGGCAGAAGCACCGGGGCCATTGAGCCTGACCGGCTCTGCCAAAAAAAAAAGCGAACAGTCAACTGACTGTCCGCTTTCTTTGTGTCGGCACTACCTATTTTCCCAGGCCGTTACCAGCCAAGTATTTTCGGCGC
>CAJULM010000030.1 GCA_910587285.1 uncultured Oscillospiraceae bacterium
TCAGCGCCGCTATGTCGTTGTTCTTGTTGGCGGTGTCCACGCAGTCATTGACCGCAATATAGCGGACATTCTTCATTGGAAAGTAAATTTCTGTAAAATGTCCCACCTTCAAATGGTCGCGGCCCAGCCGGGATAAATCCTTGGTGATTACCACATCAATTTTACCCGCTTCGATGTCGTCCAGCATACGATTAAAATCCGGGCGGTCGAAAGACGGCGTTAGATAACGATACTTCTCAAAACACAAGAAAATCAATGGGTATGGACGGCAGGCAAGCATGGTATGTATGAAACAAAAAAGCGGTGTTCTCCGCCTCGCTTTGGCTGGGAACGCCGCTTTATGTGCTGAAAGGAGCAGAAATGACAGTATTTCATGTTGCGAAGAACACAAATTACACAGTCATGTCCAACCATCATTATGAGCTGGCGATAAAGGTCTTGACAAATGCTCACTCGCGCTATATACTTAGTTTACTAAGTTTCGGAGGGGTGGCTATGACCCATAGCAAGTATGCAGCGCGTTATATCAGCAAATTATCAAACAAGCTGCGCAGGAAGATCGATGCTTTTTCCAGCAGAGAAAATCTGAGCGGTTCACAAGGGCGGGTATTGCATTTTCTTTTAGCGCAGACCGGCGATGTCTTTCAAAAAGATATTGAAGAAGAATACAGTCTGCGTCCCCCAACTGCCACAGAACTGCTGAAAAAGATGGAGCGTGACGGGCTAATTCATCGTGAAGCGATGCCAAACGACGCACGAATGAAAAGAATTATCGTCAGTGAAAAGGCGTTGCAATATAGGGATGTAGTGGTAGCTGACATTACCCATCTGGAAGATGAATTGACCCGTGGTATTTCCAGTGCCGACATGGATACCTTTTTCAGCGTGATTGAAAAAATGCTGGATAATATCTCCTGAACGATTAGGCTGCCGAATTTACCGGCAGCCTAATCCCCTCCCAAAAACTTAGGAAACTAATATTTGAGGTGATATTATGAATGAAAAACCTGTTGATTACCTGAATGGGAAGTTGTTTCCCATGATACTCAAATTTTCCGCACCGGCGGCTATTTCGCTGCTGGTAACGGCTGTTTACAATATTGTGGACAGAATATTTGTTGGCAATTTCAACGGTACTTCTGCTCTGGCCGGTCTGTCCGTCTGCTTCCCGCTGTCCTACATGATGATGGCATTTGCGCTGATGTGCAGTGCGGGCGGTTCCACTTTTTTCAGCTTGTTTTCAGGGCAGGATGAGCCTGACAAAATGAACAAATCCTTTGGCAACGCTTTTGTATTGGTTTGCATATTTGAAATTGCACTGAGTGTTTTGCTGCTCCTGTTTCCAAACCCTTTTCTAAAACTTTTTGGAGTAACGGAAACCTCCTACCCCTTTGCAATTCTTTACTATCGAATTGTGGCTTTGGGCTGTCTTTTTCAAGGGTTATCCCAACTGTTCTGCGACTTTGTCCGCGTTTCCGGCAAGCCGATTTTGGGAATGTGCGTAACCGGCATAGGTGCAGTTACAAACATCATTCTGGATGCTGTGTTTATCATCATCTTTGATTGGGGCGTTGCCGGGGCTGCCGCCGCAACCGTGATTGGACAAATCTTTTCCACCCTTTTCGGTGCATATCTCGTATTTGGGAACCGAACGCTGGTTTGCATTTCTAAACAAATTTTTCGCTTAGACAAGAAACTGTGTATACAAATCATTTCCTGCGGTTTTGCTTTTTGGGTGGCACAAATGGCGATGGGATTTATCAGCCTTGTTTATAACAGCCAGCTTGGGAAATATAACGGAGACGCTGCCATCAGTGTTTACGCTGTGGTGTCCAGTATTATGACGTTTGTAATTATGCCCGCCAGCGGGATCAGTCAAGGCATTCAGCCTATTATCGGAAACAACTATGGCTCTGGAAACTACAAACGTGTTATGGAGACGCTGTATCAGGCAACCTTATTTTCTGTTTCCATCACCTGTATCATCTGGCTTGCGGTGCTGTTTTTCCCCAGACAAATCCTGGCGGCGTTTGGTGGGACGGAAGAAATGTTCCAAATCGGTGTTACCGGCTTGCGTATCAACTTCTGCATCACGCCTGTATTGGGGTTTGTCATGCTGGCAACGACATTCTTCCAGTCCATCAACCGTCCTACCCCGTCTATTGTCATAACAGTATTGCGGCAGGTAGTTTTCCTTGTCCCATTTCTGTATATCTTCCCTGCGTTTTGGGATGTAAACGGCATCTTCTTCGCACAGCCCATCAGCGATATGCTGGCTACGCTTTTATCTTTGAACCTCGTTTGGAAAGAGAAAAAACATATGATGGCGCTCAAACGATAGTCATAGTCAATATGCTGAAAGCAACCTGCCCAGCGGCAGTAAAGAAAAAAACCGCCGCTGGACAGGTCTTTTCCTATGCTCCAAACAGTTTTTGTTGTGGCGGTTTCGACTTTGAGGCCGCTGCCCTTTTATTCTGTAAGCGGCTGACAGGAGGCAGCCGCTATGAAACACATCGCTATTCAACACAATCTGACAGCCTTTGATTTGTCAAAAAAATCCCGGCCTCCACCGGGGACTATTGCGACCACGAGTATGTACTATACAGTGTAGGTTCTATACATTATTGTTCATCTTTTGCCCGGCGGGTTTCTGACCTGCCGGGCGGTTTTTGTCGTTTCCTGCGGTCCGGAAATTTTTCTTTGATTTTTTCTCTGCGGAAAGCGGTTTTGCGCGCAAAACCTGTGCCGCTGAACGCTCTGTTAGCGGAAAGGGAAAGTACCACCACCATCCCCAACGGAAAGGGGGTGAGAAGATGGAAACCACCCCCCGCGACTATGGCGAACGGTGCAGGTTTGACGCCTTTTGCAAGACCGTTTTGAAGCATGAGGCAATCGACTACATCCGGGAAATGAAACGGCGGGCCAGCCGGGAAACATCGCTGGAGCGTCTGCCGCAAGCGGCGATGGACAAGCTGTGTGCGATGGACAGTTACCCCAGCGACAGGTATGTATTCTCGTACTGCGGCTGTGACTTGCCGATCAGAAGTCAACAAGTGGCCGACGCCTTTGCCGGTCTGCCGGAGCAGGAGCAAAGTATTTTGATTTTGCGCTTGGTTCTGGATTTGACGGACAGCGAGATTGGCGAGGCCCTGGGTCTGTCCCGGAGTGCCGTCCAGCGGCGCAGAACAAAATCGCTGAATGTCCTGCGGGCAAAACTGACAGCGAGGAAAGGAGGTTAGCGCCATGAAGCGCCGGAACTACAAGGGCCGTGAATTGCTGCCGCTGGCGGTGAGCGATGCGGCCCAAGCTGGGGATGCTGATGCCGTGGGGCAGGTCTTGCGATACTACGAGGGCTACATAAACAAGCTCTGTACCCGGACGGTCTACGACGAAAACGGCTGTCCCCACGCCTGCCTGGACGAGTACATGAAAAGCCGTCTGGAAAACAAGCTCATCCGTGCCATTCTCGGTGTGAACTGATAACCGGCCCCGGTGGGAGGAACAGCTTACCCTTTCCCTGTTTCTCCCGCCTGCGGGCCTTGTCCTGCGTTTTGGAAAGGGGGAACATCTTTGCCGAAAAATCAGCGTGAAGTCACCATGACGGAGTATCAAATCAGCAAAACGACCTATCTTGTCTGTGCTTCATCCAGCGACCGGGCCACGGACAGTTTGGACAGGAAAATCCGAAAACTTATCAAAAAGGACATGAAACAATGCAGAATATTTGACAAACAGTGAATTTTTGAGCTGACACGGGCGGCGGTTTGTGGTAAAATGGCATCAGTACATAACCATGCTTGCCTGCCGCCGGAAAGGAGGACTAACCATGTTGCAGGCAGGCAAAATCACCGCCCTCTATTGCAGGTTGAGCCAAGAGGATATGCAGGCCGGGGAGAGCGAGAGCATCCAAAATCAAAAGCTGATTTTACAACGGTACGCTGATGAACATTTTTTCCTGAACACCCGCTTTTTCGTGGATGATGGGTTTTCTGGGGTCAGCTTTGAGCGTGAGGGGCTTCAAGCCATGCTGCGTGAAGTTGAAGCCGGAAATGTGGCGACGGTCATTACCAAGGACTTATCCCGTTTGGGCCGGAATTATCTGAAAACCGGGGAGCTTATTGAAATCATTTTCCCGGAGTACGATGTGCGCTATATCGCCATCAATGACGGTGTGGACACAGCGAGGGAAGATAACGAGTTTACCCCTCTGAGGAATTGGTTCAATGAGTTTTACGCCCGCGACACATCCAAGAAAATCCGGGCTGTCAAGCAGGCCAAGGCCCAGCGGGGAGAGCGTGTTAATGGAGAAGTACCGTATGGCTATCTGGCAGACTCGGATGACCGCAATCACCTTATCCCAGACCCAGAAACGGCCCATGTTGTCAAGCAAATTTTCGCGATGTATGTGCGGGGCGACCGTATCTGTGAAATTCAAAACTGGCTGCGGGATAATGAGATTTTGACGGTTGGCGAACTGCGCTACCGCAGAAAAGGCGGAAAGAAATTTCCTCGCCCCCAGCTTAACGCCTGGTATACTTGGCCGGACAAAACGCTGTATGACATCCTCACCCGGCAGGAGTATTTGGGACATACCATCACAGCGAAAACCTACAAGGTGTCCTATAAGTCCAAAAAGACACGGAAAAATCCAGAGGACAAGCGGTATTTCTTTCCCAACACTCACGAACCGTTGGTTGACGAGGAAACCTTTGCCCTTGCTCAAAAGCGCATCGCCACCCGTCACCGGCCCACAAAATCGGAGGAAATCGACCTGTTTTCGGGGATGCTGTTCTGTGGGGACTGCGGCTACAAAATGTATCTTCAAAAGGGCGCCGGAACACCGGAGAGGAAGCACGCTTACACCTGTGGCAACTACCGCAACCGGGCCAGAAACGATTTTCTCTGCACAACGCATTACATCCGCAAAAGCATTTTGAAAGAACTTGTCCTTGCCGATTTACAGCGGGTTTTGGCCTATGTGAAGGAGCATGAGCAGGAGTTTGTTCGTACCGCCTCCGAGTGTGGGGAGCAGGCCGCGCAAAAGGCCCTTGCCCAGCAGCGGAAAGAACTGGACAAGGCAGAACGCCGGATGGATGAACTTAATCTATTGTTCCGCAAACTTTACGAGGACATGGCCTTGGGCCGCTTGTCGAATGAGCAGTTTGCGCTTCTGACCTCCGGCTATGAGGACGAGAAAGCGGCGCTGACGAAACGGGCGGCGGAACTTCGGCAAAAGATTGACACCGCCGCCGAGCGTGGGGCGGATGTGAAGCGGTTTGTTGGTCTGGTGCGCCGGTACTCGGAGATCAGCGAACTGACCTATGAGAATGTCCATGAGTTTATTGACCGCATTTTAGTCCATGAGCTGGACAGAGAAACCAACACACGGAAAATCGAAATCTTTTACAGCTTCGTGGGCAAGGTGGACAGCGGCGATGAACCGACGGAAAGCATATCCTATTTCCGGCAGATTGGCGCTGATGTCAAGAGTTTTGCCGTCTGATAATACAAAATGCTGGGGTAAGACAGCGCGCCATCTTTTATGGTTACGCTATCTTACCCCAGCAAAATTAAGGCCGCTCCATCCGTCGTCAACGTAAACCTCCACCACCAAAAAACCATGCTCTCTGGCATATTGATTTAGCATGGCCTTTTGCGTCTTAATGCTCTCGCTGTCCCCCTGCGCCATATCGTCTTTCGACAGGCGGCAGTAGAGGGCTGTCCGTAAAACGCTCACTCAAATGACCTCCTTTGTCTGATTTCTGCCCTCATTGTAATGCGTATCTTTCACATTCTCAAAGGTGCGAACGGGGCATTTCCCATGCCGTACCGCATCCACCAGCAGGGAGATGAATACCTCCCGCATATCTGCGGTGCCCGAATAGACCGGCTGCACCTTTATCGTCGGGCGTGTGACCTTTTTTGCCATAACCGTATATCCTCCCATCAAAGGCAAAGGGGGAGCGCCCGTAGGCGTTCCCCCTCATAAACATCATTCAGACAATACTTTTTGCATAGCCAGAAAGAGATTTTTTGCTTCGGCCTGCGTCAGCGCGATACCTTTGCCGCATTTCTCCCGCCCCGGCGACCAACTGCGAATATCGTACTTCGGCTCCGCGCCGTTCCATGATACCAGGTTGATTTCCTTGGTGTATCCGCTGCCGCTGACAGACAAAACGGCAATTTCTTCCGTAATTTTCATATCAATGCTTTTCATCATCAGACCACCCTTTTTAACTACCGGCTGTCCCGGCTCCGCTTGCGCCGCAATTCCCGTTCCAAAAGCCGGATAATGGTTTCTTCCATCTGCTGGGGCGTTGTCCCCCTGGGGAAATACTTCCGCAGCTTATCCATGCCGATTTTGACGGTTTCCTTTTGATTGCCCTTTTCCTCGGTCATAATGGCAAAAATAGTGTCCATATCAAGCTGCCCCGTCTGGCTCAACTTCTTCATCCGTTGGGCCTGGGCCAGCGAGGGCGTGGCGTCCTCGCTCTCCATCGTGGTGAGTAGGTTTTCCTGTTCCTCCTGTGTCAAAAAAGACAGCTCCGCCCCAGGGGTGAGGGCGATCCTGCCCTCATCCACCATCTGCAAAATAGGGGGTATCAGCTCCGTCAGGCGGATAAACCGCTGCACCGTGGACTTGCTGACGCCAAAGCCCTTTGCCACAATTTCATCCGTCCGCAACTTCGTACCAACTTGGGACAATGTTAAATCGGTGCGGTAGCCCTGCCGCTTCATGGCCTCCAGTTTCATCTTGTAGGCAAAGGCCCGCTCTGACGGGAGAATGTTTTCCCTCTGGATATTGCTGTCCACAAGGGTGATAATGGCCCGGTCTCGGTCGATGGGCAGAACAAAGGCGGGGACGTTCTCTATCCCCGCCAGTTCTGACGCCCGGACACGCCGCTGTCCCGCCATGACCTCGTAGCCGCTTTTGTCATCCGCAGGCCGGGTGAGGATGGGCGCGGCCATGCCAAACTCCTTGATACTCTCCGATAATTCCATAAGCTGTTCGTCCTCCACTAAATGAAAGGGATTGCCCGGAAACGGGCGCAAATCCTCTATTTTCAGCACAGTTAATTCCTGTTTTTCCATCGTGCTTACCTCCCTCTCGGCCTATCCCCGCCGCTTTTTTGAAGTTCCGCCAGCACTTCGGGCGGTATCAGCTTTACCAACCGTTCCAACTGCTGATTGGTGCGCTGCAACTCAAAAATCCGCTTATTGGCCTCCTGCACCTTTAATTCCTCCGCATAGCGTCCGTCCCGCAGATGATCGGCGTACTGCTCCGACTGGTTGACCCTCTGTTTCAGGCTGTCAATATAATCGCTCTGCTTCTGGATTTCCCTCGAAAATTTCTCCATATCAGGCAGCCACGCGGACAGCAGCGTCAGTGCCTTGTCCCGCTTTTTCCCTGCGTTGAAAGCGTTAATATCAGACAGGGCTTTTACAATTTCGTCGTGCTGTTTATCCAGCCTGCCGCCCAGCTTAAAGAGCCATGTGGGGATGTGCTTGCGCTTGGTTATCATGGAGGACTCCCCGCGCTCCAACTCCGGCCACCTGGCTGACATATGGGCGTGGTAGGCCGTCTGCCACTCTGACAGGCTCTTTTGATTGCCCAGCATGGTTTTAGCCGACAGCTTGCCCTCCTTTGTGATGGGGACAAAGCAAAGGTGCATATGGGGCGTTTTCTCGTCCATATGCACCACGGCGGAGATGATATTCTGTTTTCCGACACGCCCGGAAACAAAGTCCAGTGCCGCCGCAAAATAGGCCCTCTGCTCCGCTGGTGGTAGACTGTTCATAAACTCCGGGGACGTTGTGATGAGCGTTTCCACCAGCATCACGCTGTCCCGGCGCACCCGGCACCCCGCCGTCCCTGTCATGCGGTTGATCTCCTTTTTGTAGGTGTACCGGGGTGGGGCGACAAGATGATAATTCTCTCTGGAACGCTCCATGTCAATATCCGGGTTGCTTTTGTACGCTTCTTTCTTCCTCTCGTTGTGCCGCTCACAGGCCGCAACGGAACCGGCCTTGCGCTTCTGGAAGCGCAATATCGCATAGGGCATGGTCATCCCTCCAATCGTAATGTGTAGGCAGACCGGGGGCGCGTCTGCCCGTCAGGTTGACAGCGGTGACGGCGGTGACGGCTTGATTGGGATGCCCCCCGCCGCTGTCACCCTGACGGGAGAACACCCCGGAAACGCATGGTGCAGGGGCGGGGCTTTCCTCGCGCCACGGCTCGGAAAGCGCCACCCCTGCGGCCGAAAAAATCTCCGATTTTTCCGGCTGCGTTTCCAGGGTGTAACACACTACACCTTGCAAGCAAGGCCGTGTGCCAGACGTTCCCTCTGGACTCCCTTTTTGCGGGGCTGCGCCCCGCGTGACCCTCCGGGTCACAAGACGGGGGTGACGGCTGTTTCCCTCGCTGACGGCATCCCAGATAAGCCGTCACCGCTGTCAACGCCGTCACCCCGCGAAAGGACGATGCGCCGCCCCGCTTTGGTGCGGCGGTATACATAGCGGACGTTGTTCTGCCGCAGGACGGTGGCGTGGTACTCGTTCAGCAGTTTTGTGATGACGTTGGGCGCGGTATCCGTTTCCCCCATCTGTGTCAGCAGCTCGGTGGCCGTACCCGACCACTCCCGCCGCCCCTCCATAAAGGCCACCAGCCGAAAAAGGATAGGCGGCACCTCCGCCGCCGCAAGCTGTTCCTGGGATTTCCGCTCCACCAGCTCCCAACTGCACTCCCGAAACCGCAGGGTGAACTCCTGATACTCGATGTCCCTGCCGATGGCGTAGAGAGCGGCGGTGTCGGATGCCCGGTGTTCCTTTTCCAGCACAAAGGTGGCGTCGGCGCTGCCGGTCAGCCCCGTTGTCCCCGATACCCGGTTGAATACGTCGCTGTCCCCCTGCTTGCGGATGTGGTGGACGACCACCACCGCCAGGGCGTTCCTGTCCGCAAAATCCTTGAGCAGCGATATGTCCCCGTAGTCGTTGGCATAGGCGTTGTCCTTGGACGCGGTGCGTACCTTTTGCAGCGTGTCAATGACGATGAGCCGGGTGCCGGGGCGTTCCTTGAGATAGTCCTCCAACTGGCCCACCAGCCCGTCCGTCAGCTTGCAGCTCGCCACGGCGAAGCGCAGGCGCTCGCTGGCTTCATCGGTCAGACGGAACAGCCTGTCCTGGATGCGGTAAAAGGTGTCCTCCAAACACAGGTACAGCACATCCCCCAGCGTGGTAGGCAGTTCCCACAGGGGCGTACCCTCCGACACGCACAGGCACAGCTTCAGCATGAGCCAACTCTTACCGATCTTCTGCGCCCCGCAGAACAGGGTCAGGCCAGTGGGGATCAGGCCGTCCACCACGAAGCTGGGCTTGTCAAGCGGCTGGTAGAGCAGCGTATCTGCATCCACGGTTTTCAGCTTCTTCATAGCGGCACCTCCCCCGGCGTTTTTTCCTGATATGAAACATAAGCGGTTTCCTCCTTTGAAAATTCACACCCCGCATTTGCGGGATATGTAACGCAGACCGCCATACGGTTCCCCGCCCAACTCTGGCCAGGTTTTCTCTGCCGGCGCTGTGCGCTGATTGAGCAAAGGGCGCGCTCGTATCGTGGCACACTATCCTTTGCGGCAGGTATCTCTCTGACGGCTGCTATTCAGTTTTCAAAAGAGGAATGTAGTTCCACCTGTTACCTCACGAATAGCCGGTTTTGAAAGTCCACCCCGCAAAATTTCCAGAGGATATAGAAAAAGCGCCTGCCCCTGGCCCAAAGGCCATAGGCAAGCGCCTGTTATCTGTTTATGTTCTCTAAAAAAGTTTTACATCTTTGGGGTTGGATGAATAGAGGATAGCAGATCTCGGTTACTAAAAGATCAGTTGTTGTCTAACTGGTCGTTTTGAGTGTCTAACTCGCATAGCAAGGCGCGGCGTTGTTCCACTTTCCATGTTCATACTGCAAGCATCCCTCCAGCATAACCTCTTCGCACTTTCTTGAGGTATAGCGCTCAAAATTTTCTTGCTACCCTGTTTGAAAACAGAGAAGGATGAGCTAAATCAACAAAATAGCAATAGCGGCAATGTAAACGAAAGCGAGAAAAGACTCATCCAATTTGTCATATCTGGTGGCGATTCTGCGAAACCAAGCGTGCAGCTTTGTATTTAACCCGCCTATGGTTCGCCCAACTGCCTTATCCGCCGTTTTTTCCCCTCCGTTGGCGCTTTCGTGAACCTTGATGCAGGTAGAGTCCAAGCTCAAGTTTTCCATATCCGCACCTGCGGACAAGGCACGAAATATGGCTTCCAATATACCATCGTCCTGCCATTTGCGAATCGGGCATACACAGACTGCCTGGGACCATACAGCTCCGGCAGTTACCGCCACTGCGCTCCGCTACGGGTGATCCAGAGCATCCCATTCAGCATCCCCCGGTCATCTTTCCGTGGACGGCCTCGCTTCCCCGCACTTTCCGGCGGCAACAGCTCTTTTATGCGATCCCATTGTCCTTTTGTCATTTCATATCGTTTCATGTCCCTATTTTTGCACGAACGCTCATTTTGTACAATATTTATTTTTCAAACAAGACCTAATCGTGTTACGCATCGTTTTGTTTTCCTTTCCTTCAAAAGCCGTACCAACCGCCTCAGCTCGGCTTCCGGGCACAGGTGAGGGGGGAGCTATGCTAACTGGTCGGCCTTGGCCTTCAATATCTTGGGGAACTGGACGAAAAACACCGTCCCTGTCACGGCGGCGGCCAGGAAATCCGCCACCGGTTCCGCGAGAAACACCGCGAATACCTTGTCGCCGACGAATTGCAGTTCCCCAATATCTCATTGGCGCCGCGCAGATCGCCGTCCCCCATCAGAATGGAGGCGCGGGAGCCGCCGCCGATCCCCACCAGCGCCGCCAGGGCGGAGACAAACATGATGATCGGAAAACACAGGCCCAGCCCTGTTAGGGCAATGTCTCCCACGTCGGCGATATGGCCGATGTATATGCGGTCCACAATGTTATACAGCGCATTGACCAACTGGGCCACGATGGCCGGAACCGCCAATCGGACCACAAGACGGCCCACGCTGTCATTGCCCAGGTCGTTGCTCTTTTTCTGCACGGCAGAATCCCTCCCGCTCATTTCCACTTACGCCCCCAGCTAAAGCAAGCTCTGCCTGATTTTGGCCACCGCTTTTCTCACGCTGCCGGGGCTTCCGGCGGCGCAGCAGGGGCGGTGGATGCTGTCGGAAAAGAAAATGCAGTAACTGCCTGGGGCCACATCAACAAAGTTCTCGTTTTCCAAATCCTTGTAAATGATGATATCCTTATCTCGCATATCCCATTGCACAGTTTCTTTCCCAGTATAAGGCGCATAGCCCATCCGCTCCACGCCAGACACGACGTATTGGAGATCCAGATAATCAATATGCCTCTCCGGGAAGCACTCTTCCACCGGTTTTGTTGTGATATCCTGGATGTTCACGTAGATGTCCCGACCTTGAATCTCATAGATTCCCGGCTCCATGCCGGCGATGTCATGGCCCGCGATCCATTCCAGGGCAGTCCGGATGGCCGCCGGATAGGGACAGGGGCAGTCTATCGCAAGGGAAGAGGAAAAGATCATCGCCACAGCCTCCTTTTATTCAGAATTTCGTCCAAACGCCTCGATCTGCGTCAGCGCCGGGAAGGGAGAGGGGTCGTCCGCCTTGATGAGCTGCCCAACCTTCAGCCAGGTGATGCCCTGACGCTTGATGGGAAAGCTCTGAGGCTCCGCCCGCTTGCCCAGCTCCACCACCTCCGATGTGCCGTCGGAGAAGCTCACCGTCCCCTGGGTCCACCAGCTGTCGTGGGGAAAGTCCGCCCTCGTGGTCAGGCACAGCTCCTCCAGGTCTACCGGGCGGCCGAATTCCACCGTGATCTCCGCGTCCTCCCGCTGGTCGATGCCCCAGGATTGGAAGGGCCAGGGGTAATGACAGGAGTTAGCCAGCACCCCGTCGATGGCGTTCCGGGCGGCGAATAGCGGCGCGATGGGACCCTTGGTCTCCGCGTTGGCGTGGACGTGGGGATAGCAACCTACATCGTCGTGCTGGTCCATCACGTTTTTGGCCAGATTGCGGAAATTCTTGTTTTCCTCCGGCCTTGCTCTACGCATCGTGATGTAATGGGCGGGGCCGGAAAAGCTACCGGGGCAATAAGAGATCCTGTCCGCTTTCGAATACTCATTTCTCTCAAACGGGATGGTGTACGCTAACCGTTCTTGGGTAAGGTAGACATATGCCTCATCCATCGCTCCATCCACTCGTATCACATAAAAGCCGGGAACCTCATCGCTGGTAAAAACCAGCGTATCTCCCAACTCATACTCCTTGGGATACACCAGGTGGATCTCGTCCTCACCACGTACCCAATACTCATTCTCTCCCTGTGTATTCAGCACAGAAATACCCAATTTTGCCATAGTTTCATCTCCCTCAGAAGTATACTCAAAATCCCCGATATTGTTTGATATCGGGGATTTTGAGTGCGCTGTTTATTGCCGTCTGTTCACGGCTGCTTGCCGATATAGGCCAGGATTCCGCCGTCCACGTACAGAATATGGCCGTTGACAAAATCGGAGGCGGCGGAGGCCAGGAACACCGCCGGGCCGCCCAGGTCGGAGGCCTCGCCCCAGCGGTTGGCGGGGGTTTTCGCCAGGATGAACTGGTCGAAGGGGTGCTTGGAGCCGTCGGGCTGCACCTCGCGCAGCGGCGCGGTCTGGGGCGTGGCGATATAGCCGGGGCCGATGCCGTTGCACTGGATGTTATACTGGCCGTACTCGCTAGCGATGTTCTTCGTCAGCATCTTCAGCCCGCCCTTGGCGGCGGCGTAGGCGCTGACCGTCTCCCGGCCCAGCTCGCTCATCATGGAGCAGATGTTGATGATCTTGCCGCCGCCCTTTTTGATCATGGAGGGGATGACGGCCTTGGACACGATGAACGGGGCGTTCAGGTCCACGTCGATGACCTGACGGAAATCCTTGGCGGACATCTCCACCATGGGGATGCGCTTGATGATGCCGGCGTTGTTCACCAGTACGTCGATGACGCCCACCTCGGCCTCCACCTTGGACACCAGCTCGTTGACGGCGTCCTCGTTGGTGACGTCGCAGACGTAGCCATGGACGGTGACGCCCTGCTCGGCGTAGGCGGCCACGCCCTTGTCCACCAGCTCCTGCTTGATGTCGTTGAATACGATGGTGGCTCCCGCCTCCGCCAAGGCAGAGGCGATGGCGAAGCCGATGCCGTAGGATGCGCCGGTGACAAGCGCCACCTTGCCGGTGAGGTCAAACTGATGATTCATGATAGATGTTCCTCCTTATTTTAATTCGGTTGTGGGGATGTTGTCCATATCGTCAAAGGCTTGGTTTTCCCCGTTCCCCACGCGGCTGCCGCCGCGCGGGGGCCCCTTTCATCTTGAAATGCTCGGGGCGGCAAAGCCGCCCCTGCGCAAATCCGCCGCTTTGCGCCGGATTTTACGCCGCACAGCGGCGGGCGGCCAGAAGGCCGCTTATGGGCGGCGAATCAGGCCGCAATTATTTCAAATCGGTGGTGGGGATGTTGTCCATGTCGTCAAAGGCCTGGTTTTCCCCGCCCATGGCCCAGATAAAGGTGTAGTTTGCGGTGCCACAGCCGCTGTGGATGGACCAGGAGGGGGAGATCACCGCGTCAAAGTTGTGCATGACGATGTGCCGGGTCTCATCGCCCTGCCCCATCATGTGGAAGACCACGTTGTCCTCGGGGATGTTGAAGTAGGTATAGATTTCCATCCGCCGCTCGTGGGTGTGGGCGGGCATGGTGTTCCACACGCTGCCGGGGGCCAGCTGGGTCAGGCCCATGGATAATTGGCAGGTGGGCAGCACGTCTGGGTGGATAAACTGGTTGATGACCCGGGCATTGGCGGTCTCCGCCGCGCCGCAGGGGCGCTTGTTGGCGTTTTCCATGGTGAGCAGGGTGGTCTGATAGGCCCTGTGGGCGGGGGCGGACACCAGGTAAAACCGGGCGGGATTGTCTACGTTGGCGCTGGAGAATACCACGTCCTTGGCCCCCATGGTGATATACAGGCAGTCCTCAAAGCTCAGGCTGTACTGAGTCCCGTCTACGGTGATGGAGCCGGGGCCGCCCAGGTTGAATACCCCGGCCTCCCGGCGCTCCAGGAAGAAGCTGGTGCCGAAGTTGTGCCAGATGTCGATGCCCTTGTCCATGGGCACGGCCTCGTGCACGGGCATGATGCCCAGCACCACCATGCGGTCTACATGGGAGTAGACGGCCTGAACTGTGTCGGGCTGGTAGAGGTTCTGAATCAGGAACTCGTTTCGAAGCTCCTGGGTGGTGTAGCGCTTGACATCGTTGGGGCCTGTGGAATAGCGAATATCCATTGCTTATACTCCTTTGCTCAGCGGCTTTTTTGAAGGGTCCTCTCAAGAACCATCTCCGTCTCCCCGTCAAAGAGGTACACGTCCTCATAGGGGATGGAGAAGGTGACGATGCTGTCAATCTCCGGGGTGTCGTGGGGATCCACTTTGAGGATGGCCTTGTCCTCTCCGGCGGTGATATAGACATTGGTGTTGTCGCCCAGCATCTCGGTGAGCTCCACCTGGGCATCCAGATGGCAGGCGTTGTCTGCCTTGCCCAGCTCGATGGCCTCGGGCCGGAAGCCGAAGACGATTTCCCTGCCCTCGTAGGCTGCGGCCTTGTCTCCCAGCCGGGCGGCCACGTCCAGCTTGTTGGGGCCGAAGGAGATTTTGCCCTCCTTCACAACAGCACGGATGAAATTCATGGGCGGCTCGCCGATGAAGCCCGCTACGAACACGTTTACCGGGTTGTGGTAGAGCTGGTAAGGGGTGCCTATCTGCTGAATATAGCCGTCCTTCATCACCACGATGCGGTCGGCCAGGGTCATGGCCTCCGTTTGGTCGTGGGTGACGTAAATGGTGGTGGCACCGGTCTCCCGGTGAATCTGGGCGATCTCGGAACGCATGGTGACGCGCTGTTTGGCGTCCAGGTTGGAAAGCGGCTCGTCCATGAGGAACACGCCCACCTTGCGGATGATGGCCCGGCCGATGGCCACGCGTTGGCGCTGCCCGCCGGACAGCGCCCGGGGCAGCCGGTCCAGGTAATCCGTCAGGCCCAGAATGCGGGCGGTATTCTTCACCTTCTCCTCGATCACGTCCTCGTCCACCCCCTGGAGGGTGAGGCCGAAGGCGATGTTGTCAAACACCGTCATCTGGGGGTAGAGAGCGTAGCTCTGGAACACCATGGCCACCTCCCGCTCCCGGGGGCCCAGCTCGTTGGCCCGCTTGCCGTCGATGAGGAATTCGCCGTTGGAGATGTCCTCCAGTCCGGCGATCATCCGAAGGGTGGTGGATTTGCCGCAGCCGGACGGGCCGACAAAGACGATGAACTCCCCTTTGTCAATCTCCAGGTTGAAGTTGTGCACCGCATGGTAGCCGTTGGGGTAGATCTTATTGATGTCTTTCAGGGTTAAGTACGCCATAGTCTTTGTCTCCTTACACATGGATTTCCTTTGGGAAGGGGCAGGATTACGCGCCCAGCCGCTTGATCTCCGTGTAGGCCAGTACGAAGGGGGCCACGCCCTTGGCGTCGTTTTCCACCACAGGCTCGGAGATGTAGTATTCGTAGGAACCGTCCCGGCGGCGGTTATCCTCCGGACCCAGCCCCGCTACCAGGCAGATGCCGCCCAGGTTCAGTTTATCCTCCGTAAAGGTCAGGTATTTGTCCACAATGCCGTCAAAGGTTTTCTGTCCCAGGGCGGCATATTCCTCGCCCAGTGCCCCCAGCCGCGCTCCTTTGAGCATGGCGTAGGCCATCATGGCGCTGCCGCTGGTCTCCAGGTAGTTGCCGTCCCGGTTCCCCTGGTCGGGAACCTGCCAATACAGGCCGGTTTCCCCATCGGCATAGCGGGTCATGGAGGCCATCAGCTCGGTAAAGATGGCGCCCAGGCGGTTCCGCTCCTGCCCCAAGGGGAGAATGTCCAGCAGGTCGGCCAGGGCCACGGCAAACCAGCCCAGGGAGCGCAGCCAGAAGTTTTTGGAGCAGCCCGTTGCCGGATCCGCCCAGAAGGCGGTGCGGGAGGCGTCGTAACCGTGGAAATACAGACCCTTCTCTTGAGAGAACATATTGGCCCGGACGTTTTCAATCTGGCCCGCGAGATCGGAGTAGTTTCCGCCCCCGAAATGCTTTTCATACATCGCGTAAAAGGGTTGGGCCATGTAGATGCCGTCCAGCCACACCTGATTGGGGTAAATGGCTTTGTGCCAGAAATTGCCCTCGGAGGTGCGGGGCTGCGCGTCCAGCCGCCCCCGGAGGAAATCCGCCGCCCTGCGGTACTTTTCCTCCCCGGTGCGCGCGTAGAGGGAGAACAGCACCCGACCCTCGTTGATGTCGTCCAGGTTGTGGGCCTCGGGCTTGAAGGTGCGGATGGAGCCGTCCTCCTCCACAAAATGGTCCGCGCAGGATTTTACAAAGTCAAAATACTGCCGGTTCCCGGTGAGGCCCTCCATCTCCATCAGTGCTGTGAGCATACAGCCGTCGATATAGTTCCAGGAGGCGGGCTTGCCCTCCCGGATTTTCTCCAGGTTCCAGGCCGTGCGCTCCGGGGTGGAGCGCCGGACCAGGCCCAGCACAAAATCGTCAATTTTTTGGTAGTCCATCAGTTCTCCTCAAGGCCGTCGGTTTCCACGTCCCCGCAGTGCTGCGTCACCAGGGGGCTTCCCTCCACGCCGGTCAGCTTCACGTTTTTTACCCGGACCCGGTTCACGTTGTCCAGATACAATCCCAGGCGGCAGCGCTCCTCGTTGTGGTTGCGCATGGAGGGCATACCGGGTCTGGCGTTCTGAACAAAGGACACGGTGATGTTCTCCAACGTCACCTCGTCGACGGGGCTTTCAGGCAGGCCGTCGATGTAGCAGGCCGCAACCTCCGCCCCGGTGCACTCCATGTTGCGGAAGGCGAAGCTGCCCAGATGGGGGGTCCGGTCGTCCACGGGCAGCGCGTCCCGGCACCAGACATATTCACTGAACCGATCCGGGTCGCAGCAGTTATACCACATATTGATGACGATGGGGGTGAGCACCTGGTCCATGCGGATGTTGTCGAACAGCACGTTGTCAATGACGCTGTCCCTTCCCCGGCCCCGGCGGGTTTTGATGCGCAGCCCCCGGTCGGTCTGGCGGAAATAGCAGCGGGTGACGCTGAGCTCCCGGATGCCCGCCGACAGCTCGCTGCCCAGGGTGACGGCCCCATGGCCGAATTCCATCAGGCAGTTGCGCACGGTATGGCGCTGGGCAGGGGTTTTGTACTTCAGGGCCAGGTCGATTTTGCCCGCCTTGACGGCGACGCAGTCGTCACCCACGGAGAACTTGCAGCCGATGATGTCCACGCCGTCGCAGCTCTCCGGGTCAATGCCATCGGTGTTGGGGCTGTCCTTTGGGGCGGTGACAAAGCAGTCCAGCATGGAGAAACCCTGGGAATAGAAGGGGTGGATGTGCCAGGAGGGGCCGTTTTTCACCGTGACGCCATGGAGGACCACATCCTTGCAGCGGTTGAGAAAAATCACCCGGGGGCGGGAGGCGGGGAAGCTCTGAAAGTCCCGCCACCAGTCGCCGTTCTGGCCGTTTCCGTCAATGGCGCCCAGGCCCACAATGGAGATGTCTTCCGCGTAGGACGCATGGAGCAGGGACTGGTAGCTGTTCAGCTCCTGCCCCTCAAATCCCGCCTGGGGAATCTCCGCCCCGGTCGTCGGATCTACGGCGGCGGCGGGCACAATGGGATAGCGCTCCCGCTGGGTGGAGCCCAGGATAACCGCCCCCTGGTCCAAATCCAGGGTGATGTGGCTTTTCAGGTACAGGGGGAGGGTGAGGTATGTCCCCGCTGGGAACCAAAGCCGCCCGCCCCGGGGCAGGAAGCTGATGGCCGCCTGGATGGCGGCGGTGTCCTCGTGCACGCCGTCCCCCACCGCGCCGAAGTCCTTTACGCTGACGCAGCAGGTCTCCGTTTTCGTGGTGAATTGGACGGATTCCTCCGTACCGTCCTGAAAGCGGACGGTGACGGTGTACTGCGTGTCCGGCTGCAGGCCGAACAGGGAAAAGACGTTGGTGTCGCGGGAAAACCGCTCCGCTGCGTTCACCCAGACCGTGTAGTTCTGGCGGGCGTAATAGGGTGTGCTTCCATCCAGCTCGAAGCAGGCGCAGCTGCTCCCGCGGTAGATAATTTGTATCATCGTGAACACCTCATTTGGCGTTTTTTCGGGCCGTGCCGTGAAACGCCCGGCCCAGGGCGTGCTTGAGCTGAAGCAGCAGCAGGTCGAAGCCCAGGCAGAACAGGCCGAATAGAATGGGCTCCACCCCCAGGAATACCATGTCGGATATGCCGCTGATCTGGCTGGCAATCAGGTTGATGACATTATACAGCCCATAGACCAGCAGCAGTACCACATAGGCGTAGCCTACGTTGAGGAACAAGCCGGAATGGCTTTTCCGCGTGACCATCATCCAGCGGGCGTTTTCCCCGGGAGTCTTTTCAAAAAATCGAAGCACGGGGTTGGTCATGAGATCGGTGACGACGCCCAGGGCCAGGCCGGTGACGAACAGAATGTCCAGCTCGCTGCTCAGCAGCCCGCCCAGTCCCCAGATAAAGAAGAAGCATACCGCTCCGGCAAACCAAGCCTTGATCAGCAGCATCTTCACCCAGTCGGCCAGCTTCATTTTTGGGCCCGAACGGTAGGCGCGCAGCTCCTCCTCGGACACCTGTGGGGAGTTTTCTTCGTTGGCGGACACCAAATCGTCCACCGCCTGGGTTTTCAGCCGGTAATATTCCGACTGTTTTTCTACCTCGGGCTTTTCCGGCCTGTTTTTACGCTTATTGCTCATGGTTTCTCCTATTGGCAATGGGAGGCCCGGATGGCGGGCCTCACAGATCCTGTCCATCCGTTGGTCGGGGTTGAAGCTTACGCCTCGCCGGAGATGTCAATGGCCTCCATGCTGCCGTTGTCCCCCACGTCGATGGAGGTTTTGATTTTCCGCAGCCACTTGGAATACACCGGCAGCAACGCAGTCAGCACCGCGCTCACCGCCAGGATAGCGATGTGGATGCGCAGGTCGTATTCGGCATAGGCGATATAGATGGTCTCGGTGCTGACCTTGATGGGGTTGTCCGGCCGGGTGATGGCGGTCCAGATGGCGTTGATATAGTATGCGTCCGCCAGGATGACAATACCCAGCAGCACATACATCAGGATTAGCATGGGCACATTGGTCTTTTTGCGATAGGGGAAGGCGTTGAGGAAGCACATAAAGGACAGCATGGAGAACAGCATAGTGACAAAGCCGGCCAGCCCCATGCCGGGGCCCTGGATGCGGGCGGTGGTGTCCGAGATGTGCATCAGGTTCAGGGAATAGAACACGAAGGCGACCACCAGCGCCGCCAGAGGGATCATCTGGGGCCGGCGCTTGAGGGACACCAGGAACTTGCGCCAGACTTCTTTCAGGCCGCCGCTTTTTTTCTTAGTGGCTTCCATTATCCCTCGCCTCCCTTGATGGCATTTGTGGTCTCCTTGTCGAAGAAGTGCTTGCGGTTGAAGGTAAAGGATGCGGTGTCCCCCACCTTGTAGTCCCGCCAGCCCTTCAGCTTGGCGGAAATCTTCACCGCCTTGTTCCCGCCCACGTAGCCGTGGACCAGGGTGTTCATGCCCAGGTTCTCATTGGTGGTGACGGTGACGGGCACGTCCGCCCCCTCCACGATGTTCTCCGGCCGGACGCCCAGGGTGATCTCCTTGTTGTTGTAGCCGCGCAGGGTGTGCTGCTCCTCCGGGGTGAGAGAGACGGTGAAGCCCTCGCCCACCAGCTTGTCGCCGCTGACCCGCACGTCGTAGAAGTTCATGGGGGGCAGGCCGATGAAGCTGGCCACGAACACATTGGCCGGGCTGTCATACAGCTCCAGAGGGGTACCTACCTGCTGGACATGGCCCATGGACATACACACGATGCGGTCGGCCAAGGTCAGCGCCTCGGTCTGGTCATGGGTGACGTAGAGCATGGTGGCCTTCAGGCGTTTGTGGAGCAGCAGGATCTCCCGCCGGGTGGCGCCGCGCAGCTTGGCGTCCAGGTTGGACAGAGGCTCGTCAAACAAAAATACCTTGGGGTTGCGCACGATGGAGCGGCCCATGGCCACCCGCTGGCGCTGTCCGCCGGACAGCTGGGCAGGCTTTTTGTTGAGCTGGCTGGTGAGACCCAGAATCTCCGCCGCCGCCAGCACCTTCTTGTGAATAACGTTGGGGTTCTCTTTGCGCAGGGTGAGGGAGAACGCCATGTTTTCATAGATGGTCATGTGGCCATAGAGGGCGTAGCTTTGGAACACCATGGCCATATCCCGGTCCTTGGGCGGGGTGGCGGTGATGTCCCGGCCGTCCAGCAGCAGCTTGCCGGCGGAGATATCCTCCAGGCCGGCCACCATGCGCAGCGTAGTGGACTTGCCGCAGCCGGAGGGGCCCACCAGGACGATGAGCTCGCCATCCTTCACGTCCAGGTTGAAGTCGAAAACCGCCTGCACGTTATTGTCGTATATCTTGTCGATATGCTGCAAATTCAGTGTCGCCATGTCTTCGCCTCCTTATGCGCCCTGGCTGTCCAGGGCTTTGAGGTGCTCCGCCAGCTCCCGGCAGCGGATCAGATTCACCGCCGCCGATGCGATGAGGCATACCGCGGAGATGATCAGGTAGGTCGTCACCCGATAAAACTGACCGTCCTGCATCACCAGGGCGGTTTCGCCGTTAATGAGGGTTTCGGCGGCGTGAGCCCGGGCGGGGATGATGAAAATCCGCACAATCTGGAACACGCCCAGGGCGGCCAGCAGGTAAGAATAGCCCTGCTTATAGTTTTTCACACCCTCGGAGGACAAGAACACTGCCAGCATGAACACCAGGTTATACACGATGGACGCGCCAATCAGGATGGTGTAGTACCAGGTGCCCACGTCGGACTTGCAGATGCTGATAAAGTAAAATACGTTGAACAGAATGCCCAGAAGGGCCAGATTCGCGGAGAGGGAGTTTTTGATAAACCGCATTCTGTCCCGCTGTATGGCGCGATCTTCCGCTGTCATCCGGCACTCCTCCTTCCCTCATTCAGCAGGTGCTGCTCGGTTTTCATAAGCCGGGCCTTCCACACGGCGTTGGCCGTCAGCAGAGCGCACACGATAAGCACCAGGCCGAACACGGCATAGTGCAGGTCGAACCAGAAGGTGGACTCGGTGTACAGCGTGCCCCACATCTCAGCGTGTTCCTTGAGGGCGGCGAAGTCCACCTGGAGAAACTGAGCCTTGAAGATTTCGATGTACTGGTGGGCGAATACGGCGTTATACACACCGCCCGCCACAAACAGGCCGGTGGCCACATAGTTGCCGATGTAGTACTTCCGGCGGCTGTGGGTGTTGGTGATGAACAGCAGTGCGCCCAGCAGAAGCTGGACAATGCTCAGCATCAAAAACATCCGATTGAATTCCTGCATATTGTAGTAGACAATGGAACCCTCCACATCGGTTTGGAACGGGTTGCTGGGGTTGCGCATGGTGTCATAGAGACTATCATACAAGTCGGTCATGATACCGAGCGAATAGAGGAAAAAGATCGCGCTTACGATGATAGCCGCCAGACAGAGAATTCTCTGCGCGGTCATTTGCTTTTTATACATGACGACCTCCTCCCGGGGGAATCATGCCTCCTCCCGCCCGGGCAGCCGTGCCTCCCGGGCGGGGCGGAGATCATTCAGATAGTTTCGTTGGCGGGGCCGAAGCCCGCCCTTACTTCAGGGTCTCGAAGTAGGCGATGTCCTTTTCCCAGGCGCCCTGCTTGATGGCCAGGTACTGCTTGCCGGACCAGGAGTTGGTTACGGTGTCGGCGGTGCTGGCGGCGTCCTGCATCCCGGCGTCGGTGTAGCCGTTGACGGCAATGTTCAGCAGCATATTGTCGCCGTCCTTCTGCTGGTTGAAGCGGTCGGTGAGCTCAGTGTAGCCGTTCACGGTGTCGTTTTCCACCTTGGTGGTGGGCAGCACGGTGGGCACGATGGTGTACCAGGGGTTGGAGGCCATGCCCAGCTCGGGGTGCTTGATGGTGCCCAGGCCGATGGCGGTGGAGATGTAGCCCGCGCCCTGCTGGCCCACCTCATGGGTGCACTGGTACTCGAAGGCCTGGCTCTTGAGGAAGGACAGGGTAGAGCCCAGATAGAACCGGGCGTAGTTGGTGTAGTTGCCGTTGGCCTTATCCCACAGCTCCTCACGGGTAGCGTCGGCGATCTCGGGCATCGGCTCGCCGTTGAAGCTGAAGGTGACGTAATTGCCGCTGGCATCGGTCTTGATGAAAGCGTCGGGGCCATAGCTCATGAGGATGCGGCCCTTCTCGGAGTAGGCGAAGTCGATGAGGGCCAGGCAGGCGTTGAGCTTGTCGGTGTCGCTGCCCACGCCGGCCTTGGAGATGCCCCAGCCGTCGGTCTTGACGGAGCGCCAGGACTCGGTAAAGCGCATATACACGCCATCGGCGTTGGAGCCGTCATACCAGCGGGCCACGGGCACCATGGCGGCCATGTACTTCTCGCCCTGGTCGGCCTGGAGGGCGGTGGCGTTCAGGATGGTCTGGGTCTGGTTGTAGTCATAGTGCATGAAGCCCAGGTCGTTCTCCAGGTAGGTCTTGGAGCTCTCCTCGGAGCCGTCCACGAAGGCCTTGGAAACCAGGCTCTCCTGAACCATGGCGTGCATCCGCTCCATGGCCTCGTAGGTGTCGGCCTCCTGGCGGGCATCGTGGAGCTGATTGTCGGCGCCAACATACAGGTAGTCCTGGCGGGACTCCAGGCCGCGCACACCAAACAGGGTGCCGGCGAAACGGAACAGGTCCACGCGGCGCTGGTTGTTGTTGTCCTCACGGGTGAACAGGCCCTGGATGGTATCGGTGCCGTTGAGGGTCTGGGCGTTGGCCACCACGCAGCGCAGCAGGGCCACCAGCTCGTCGGCGTCCCAGGCGGCGTTCTGGCCCACGAATAGGTCGGCGCGGTTGGTGCCGTAATAGCCGTTGTAGGCCTCGTCGATGTAGGTGCGCAGCATATTCACGGCGGTCACGCCGTCCATGGAGCCGGCCTCGTTCATTTTAGCCACGATGTTGCCAGCGGTGTCGTAGTCCTTGGTCACGGATTCCACGCCGGATCCGTCGGCCTTGACCACGTCGATCTCCACCTTGCCGGAGGTGGGCATATAGGGCTGATAGACAGGGGCGGCGGTCTTGCCGCTGGCGGTGGCGGTGAACTCGCCCTCGCCGTTGAGCAGCTTCTCCACCCAGTCGGTGCGCATCAGGGGCATACGCTCGATGTCGTCCACGCCGTCAAAGTAGGGGCTGAAGTAGATGGCGCCGGTGTCGGTGTTGCCGGTGATGGACAGGCGGACGATGGGGTTGGCCTCCAGATAGGCCTTGAAGTTGGGCATCAGGTCCAGGTACTCGGCGATGTTCACCATGTTGCCGGCCTCGCCGTTCTCGGTGAGCTTGATGGCGGTGCCGCTGACCATATCCACATCGCCCGGGCGCTCTTTCCAGAAGTCGAACTCCTTGGAGGCGCTGTTGCCCTGGTACTGGTCCTCAAAGACGATGTTCAGCTGGTTCTGCACCTCCACCCAGGTGGGCTTGAGCTCGCCGGTGTGGTAGGTGTTGCCGTCGGCCAGGGTCACGCCCTCGCCGGCGGTCTCCGGGTCGAAGAACAGTCCGGTCTTGGCGTTGTTATAGCCGGTGGCCATGCGCAGCTTGGTGCCGGGGGCATAGCTCAGGCCCTGCTCGGGGGCGTCGCTGGGGGTTTCGCTGCCGGACTGGGTGGGGGCGGCGGAGGGAGCGGTGCTCGGCTCCACTTGGATGCTGGGGCCGCAGCCGGCCAGCAGGGATGCGGTCATAACCACCGCGAGCAGCATTGCGGCAAAAGATTTTAGCTTTTTCATAATGTCCTCCTAACAAAATATGTCTTGTGTTGGTGCGGTTATCATCATCGGGGCGGGAGGAGTTACTCCTTGACGCCGCCCACGTTGACGCCCTTGGCAAAGTACTTCTGAATGAAGGGATAGATGATCAGGATGGGTACGATGGAGCACACGATCAGCGCGTAGATGACCGAGTCGGAGGCAAAGGTCTCGCTCCAGCCGGCGATAATCTCCGGGTCGGTATACTGCTCCAGCCGCAGCCGGATAAAGACCTGAAGGGGGTGCTCGTTGGAGTTGGAGATCATCTGCCGGGCCCAGAAGTAGCCGTTCCAGCGGGAGATGGCGAAGAACAGGGCCACGGTGGCGATGGTGGACTTGCTCATGGGGATGTACACCTTGCTGAGCACCTGGAATTCGCTGGCGCCGTCCACGATGGCGGCCTCCTCAATCTCGGAGGGGACGCCCTCAAAGGCGTTTCTCAGCAGGATGATGTTCATGGCCGCCATGCCCATGGCGATGACCACCAGCCACTTGTCGTCCTGGATGCCCACCACGCGGAACACGTCCCGGGTGGCCAGGTAGTTCAGGTACTGGGGCACGATGCCCGCAGAGAACCACATGGTGAACACCAGGAAGAAGTTGAAGAATTTGCGGAACAGCAGCCGCCGCTTGGACAGAGCGTACGCGCCCAGAATGGCGGTGAGCATGGACCACAGGGTGCCGTACAGGGTGAGGAACAGGGTGTTGGAATAGGCGTTCCAGAACATATTGTCCCCGAACATCCGGGCGAAGGCGTCGAACTGCACATCCTTGGGAAACAGCACGATGGAGCCGTACTCCACGGCGGAGCGGCCGCTGATGGAGGCGGACACCGCGTACACGAAGGGGTACAGACAGCACAGAGCGAACACCGTGAGCAGCGTGTAACTGATGATTTTGAAGATCAGCTCGGAGATTTCAAGTTTCCGTTTCATACGCGCCTCCCATTTAGTACAGCGAGGTGTTGGACGCCTTGCGGGCGATGGTATTGGCCCCAATCACCAGCAGCATTCCAATGACGTTGTTCATCATTTCCGCCGCGGCCGCCACCCCTGGGAGGGGGTTGTTCCCCATGCCCACCCGGTTAGCCAGGGTGGACACCACATCGGCGGTGACATAGGTGTTGGTGTTGTAAAGCAGCAACACCTTTTCGTAGCCAATATTCAGCAGCGAGCCGATTCGGGTGATGAGCATGATGACGATGGTGGACAGGATGCTGGGCAGCACCACGTATCGCATCTGGGCCATCTTGTCCGCGCCGTCGATCTGGGCGGCCTCATAGCTGGTGGGGGAGATGGCGATGATGGCGGCGAAAAACACGATGCTGTCATAGCCTGCGCTCTCCCAGATGCCGCTGATCTGATAGATGGAGCGGAAGAACGACGGGTTATTCAGCAGTCCCGCGTTGGCCACCTCATTGCTGATCAGCCCCAGGCTTGACAGACCCTGGTTGATGATGCCCATGCCGGTGGTGAGAGAGCCCTGCTTCACCAGCATAGTCACCAGCGAGGTCATGACCACGGTGGACATGAACTTGGGCAGGTACGTCAGCACCTGGTAGACGCTCCGGGCGGCGTTTGAGCGGATTTCATTGAAAAACAGCGCCAGGATGATGGGGATGGGGAAACCGAAACACAACCCGTAGAAGCTGAGGATAAAGGTGTTTCTCAGCGCCCGCCAGAAATCGGTGGAGAGCTGGTCGCCGCCGGCCAGCAGCCGTTTGAAATACGAAAAGCCGGAAAACAGCTGCTGCGAGACGGGCACAACATCGTCTGACACCTTGAAGCACCCCAGCAGCTCGTACATGGGGAAATAGCGCCAGAACAGGAACACCAGCAGCATGGGCACCAGCATGATGTAAAGCCGCCAATCCTTCAGGATGGTCACGCCTACATGACGCCAGTAATGCTTTTCCACATCGTCCCGGACGACCTGCTCGGGGCTGATCCGGTAGACCTGGGCTTCCCTGTCGAACTCAAGGAAATCCGCTGCCCTATCTTTCATAGTTTACCTCCTTTTTTACTCCTTCTCCGCGTGGACGCGGAGAAGGTAATGTTTTTGATCTTCATAGACACCGTCCAGCTTTCGCGCTATCCAGATGATCACAAAGGTAAATAAGAGGGAGAGGCTGTCCGTGGTGAAAAAGCCCGCCACGCTTGCCGGGCCGGAGCCCAGCGCCAGGGCGGTCAGCGCCCTCCCCGCCTGCATCAGCACCTGCACCAAAAGCGGGAAAATGAGGGACAGAGGGCCGGTGCGCACCCGCTCTTTTCCCACCCGCCGGAGCAAGAGCACGGCCAGAACCGAAAACAGGTTGCCCACACAGTATATAACATACTGCCGGGGGGTGGCTCCGGAGAAGAAACAGAATACAAGCCCCGCCTCCACGGCGTGAATGGCCCCCCAGAAGCCCCAGCGCATATAGACGATGGAGGCTATGGCCGCCGCCAGGGACACGGTAAAGGGCTGGCCGGGGAACCACCAGTTGGCGGCCCGGACAATGAGAAACTCAAACACTGCCAAAGCCAGCCCCATCATCGCCAGATCGATGGCCCGGTATTCCTTCCATGTGCGCTGCCGTTTCATTGGGCTCACCTGCCTTGCCGTTTGAGAGTTAGAGCGGATTTTTCCGTCTTGGGGATAGGCACGGGCCTTTCTATCGGATATAATAGGGGCGTTGGCCGCGGCGAGCCCGCCGCGGGGGCATTTGCAGGCAAATGCCCCGCTATGCCGTTTCTTATGTAAGGAGGAATTGATATGATTCAAGTTGATTCCAGCTGCAAGCTTCAGCAGGCGCTGGACCATGCCCGTCCCGGCGATGTGATTGAGTTGGCCGAGGGGGAGTACCGGGCCAAGGCCGTCATCACAACTCCGAACCTCACCCTGATTGGGGCGGGGGCGGAGCGCACACGCATTGTCTGGGACGACTATGCCAAAAAGCTGGACGAGAAAGGGGTGGAGTACAATACCTTCCGCACCTGGACGCTGGCGGTGTGCGCCGACGGAGTGAGTATGCGGGAGCTGTCTATTGTCAACGACTCCCTGCACCCTGAGGAAAAGGGGCAGGAGGTGGCCCTTACGGTGTACGGGGACAACTTCTCCATGGAGCGCTGCCGGCTGAGTTCCACCCAGGACACCCTGTTTCTGGGGCCGCTGCCTGCCGACCTCATCAAGCGGTACAACGGATTTCTGCCCGATAACCTGCGCCGGGACAAACCCTGCCGCCAGCGGTTTTCAGACTGTCTCATCGAGGGCACGGTGGACTTTATCTTCGGCTGCGGAGAGGCGCTGTTTGAGCGGTGTGAAATCCGCTCCCTGGCGGACGCGCGGGATATCGGCTATGCCGCCGCCCCTGCCCACGCGCTGGAGCAGACCGAAGGGTTCCGCTTCCTGAACTGCCGCTTTACGGCGCAGGAGGGGGTGAGTCCCGGCTCCATCTATCTGGCCCGGCCCTGGCGGGATTACGGGCTGTGCAGATTTGAAAACTGTACCTATGGCCCCCATATTTCTCCTCTGGGCTTTGACAAGTGGAACGATACAAATCGGGATGAGACCGCCCGCTTTTATGAGGAACCGCCGGTAACGGGCCGGGTGGAGTGGGTAAAGGCGATTGGATAGCCCGCCGCTGACCACTTCTTTGCGCTTTTTTCGGGGCCCCCACAAAGCCGTTCTTCAGGCTTTGTGGGGAAAGGAGGAGCAGCGCAGTGAGTGAGCTTTGCCGCTTGCGGCGAAGCGAGGGATACGAAGCTTGCTCCGACGCTGTCACGCTGCGCAGCCGGATGGACGCTCGGTCGCTTTCGCTGTGACTCGGGTAAAAAACAGATTTGTGTTGCAAATCTTGGTTTTTCAGCCTTACTACGCTCCAAGCTCCCTCGCAACCGCCTGCTCCGCGCTTCTCTTAAAAGTCCGTGGTTCCCCGGCGGATGAGATAGCCCTTCGCGTATACCCGTGTGCCGCCCTGTCTGCCGCTGAGGTGGAGCTTCAGAAAATCAATGACGATCTGGCACAGGCGGTGCTCCCGGCTGTCGATGGTGGACAGCTCTGGGTCACAGCATACGGACAGCTCAGAGTTGTTGTAGCCAATGACACACAGGTCGCCAGGGACGGACAAGCCCTTGCGCTTGGCGTACTTCACCGCTCCGGCGGCCAGGGCGTCGTTGGCGGCGAAAATGCCGTCCACATCCAGGTCCGCCAGCTTGAGCAGATAGTCCCGGGTCTGGTTAATTTGATTGGACAAGCCCACGCTTACATCCGCCTGAAGCTCCAGCCCGGCCTGGGCCAGCGCGGCCTGACAGCCCTGGCGCTTCAGGTTGGTGCTAACGGTATCCGTGTCGGCCAGGAACAAAATTTTCCGATGGCCGGAGGCGATCATCTCGCCTACGGCGGAGCGGGAAGCGTCGAAATCGTCGCACACAGCGCAGTAGATGTTCTCACCCCGGACATAGCCGTTTACCATGAACACGGGGGTGTGGGCCGCGGCCTCCCGGATGTAATTCACCCGCTGGCCGTCCGGGTCATCGTCGGCGTACACCGAGCCGATGAGCACCAGCGCGTCCACCCGGCAGCGCAGCAGGGCGTTTACTGCAATTTGGCAGTCCTCATAGCCGTAGCCGCTGCAACATAGGATGCAGTCATATCCGTAGTCCCGGAGGCTGCGCTCCAGAAAGGCCACGGCTTTGGCCATGTAGTCGTCCGCAGCGTCGGGGCACACCAGGCCGATGGTTTTCATGGCGTTTTGCCCCAGCCCGCGGGAGAAGCCGCTGGGGACATAGCCCTGCGCCGCCATGATTTCCCGCACCCGCAGCTTGGTCTTTTCCGCCACGTTGGGGCTGTCGTTGAGCACCCGGGATACAGTGGCGATGGAGACGCCGGCCAGCTCTGCAATATCGTAGATGTTCATGGCGTGCCCCCATTCCAAATCGCTGTGTAAATGCTTACATAGCTTTATGATAAACCGCTGAGCCGTCCATTTCAAGATGTTTTTTCTCACAAGCTCGCAACCACATTTTTGTGCAAAACGACAAAAATGCGATGAGAATCCCAGAAAAATTTCGAGGCCGTTGACATTTTGGGGAGCGTGTTTTATGATGAATTCGATGTAAGAACTTACATTTGATGGCAGACAGCATACGCGGACCGCAAATTGCTTCAAGCAATTTGACCGCAGGCCTGCCTATTTGGGAATGAGAGGGTGAGGCGTTTTTTATGAAAACCTTTATCAAAATCCATCCCAGCGATTCGGTGGCCGTGGCCCTGGCCCCGTTGCCCGCAGGGACTGCGCTTCAGGTGGCCGGACAGACGGTGACGCTGCTGGAGGATATCCCCCAAGGGCACAAGTTTGCCCTGACGGACATTCCGAGGGGCGAGGCAGTGATCAAGTACGGCGCGCCCATCGGAGCCGCCCAGGCGGACATTCCCGCCGGCGGATGGGTGCACACCCACAACGTGAAAACCGGCCTGGGCGATGTGTTGGACTACTCGTACCAGCCGGACAGCGTTCCCCTGGTGCCCACTGACGACGCGCTGTTTCAGGGCTACCGCCGGGAGGACGGCCGGGCGGCGGTGCGCAACGAGGTGTGGATCATCCCCACCGTGGGCTGCGTCAACGATGTGGCCAGAGCCATCGAGCGGCTGTCCCAGGGGTTCAAAACCGGGACGGTGGATGGCATTTACGCCTTTCCCCACCCGTATGGCTGCTCCCAGATGGGGGAGGACCAGGAGAACACCCGGAAAATCCTGGCCGGGCTTATCCACCACCCCAACGCCGGGGGGGTATTGGTGCTGGGGCTGGGGTGCGAGAACAGCAATATCGACGTGTTGAAGCCTTACATCGGCCAATACAATGAGAACCGGGTGAAGTTCCTGGTGTGCCAGGACTCGGAGGACGAGATCGCCGATGGCGTGGCCTTGGTGGAAGAACTGGCCGCCTACGCGGGCCGTTTTCGCCGGGAGCCTATCAGTTGCGGCGAGTTGGTGGTGGGCATGAAGTGCGGCGGGTCGGATGGGCTGTCCGGTATCACGGCCAACCCCACTGTGGGGGCTTTTTCCGACCTGCTCATCTCGAAGGGAGGCACTACGGTGCTCACCGAGGTGCCTGAGATGTTCGGCGCGGAGACCCTGCTGATGAACCGCTGTGAAAACGAGCGGATTTTTGCCGATACGGTGAAGCTGGTGAACGGGTTTAAGGACTATTTCACCCGCCACGGCCAGACCATCTATGAAAATCCATCCCCCGGCAACAAGAAGGGGGGGATCTCCACCCTGGAGGACAAGTCCCTGGGCTGCACGCAGAAGTCGGGCAGCGCTCCGGTGTCCGGCGTGCTCGCCTACGGCGAGCCGGTGGAGCGGCGGGGGCTGAATCTGCTCAGCGCCCCCGGCAATGACCTGGTGGCGTCCACCGCTCTGGCGGCGGCGGGGGCCCATATTGTGCTGTTCACCACCGGACGGGGTACGCCCTTTGCCTCGCCGGTGCCCACGGTGAAGATCGCCAGCAACTCCGCCCTGGCGGAGAGGAAGGGGAACTGGATTGATTTTAACTGCGGCGTGCTGGTGGAGGAGGGCTCGGTGGACCAGCTGGGGGAGAAGCTGTTTGACTTTGTGCTGGAGGTGGCGTCCGGCAGGCAGGTCAAGGCGGAGCTGGCTGGGTTCCACGACATGGCAATTTTCAAACAAGGCGTAACATTATAAGAAAGGCGGGCAATCACCATGAAACAGCTCAACTATCAAACCCTGAAGGAGACCGGCTATCAGGGTTATGTGTTGGAATGTGCGCCAGAGAAGGTGCTTCAGTTCGGGGAGGGCAATTTCCTGCGGGCCTTTGTCAACTACTGGTTCGATGTGGCCAACGAGAAGGCGGGCTGGAACGGCAAATGTGTGCTGGTGCAGCCTATCGCCCAGGGCCTGTCCAAGCTCATCAACCAGCAGCAGGGGCTTTATACGCTGTATCTCCGTGGGCGGGAGAACGGGGAGAAGGTGGACGCCAAGCGGGTGATCTCCTCCGTGTCCCGCTGCCTCAACCCCTATGAGCGGGAGGGATTTGACGCTATGCTGGAGGTGGCAGTCTCCGACGATTTGGAGTACGTGGTATCCAACACCACCGAGGCGGGCATTGTGTACGATCCGGCCTGCCAGCTGGGCGATATCCCTGCGTCCTCCTTCCCGGGCAAGCTCACCCAGGTGCTCTACAAGCGCTGGCAGGCGGGCAAAGAGGGACTGGTGATTCTGTCCTGTGAGCTCATCGACAACAACGGCAAGGAGCTGCTCAAGTGCGTGAACCAGTACGTGGACCAGTGGGGGCTGGAAGACGGCTTCAGGAAGTATGTGAACGAGGACTGCACCTTCTGCTCCACCCTGGTGGACCGCATCGTGCCCGGCCGGGTGAAGGACGCGGACGAGGCGGCCCGAATGGAACAGGCCAACGGCTATCACGACGAGCTCATGGACGTGGGCGAGGTGTTCGGCGTGTGGAACATCGAGGGGCCGGCCTGGCTGGAGGAAAAGCTGCCCTTCAAGGCGGCTGGGGTGAACTGCCCCGTGGTGCCCGATGTGACCCCCTATAAAAAGCGGAAGGTGCGCATTTTGAACGGCGCCCACACCGGCTTTGTACTGGGGGCATACCTGGCGGGCTTTGACATTGTGCGAGACTGTATGCAGGACGACACGGTGCGCGGCTTTATGAACAAAATGCTCTATGAGGAGGTCATTCCCACCCTGCCTCTGGACAAAAAAGACTTGGAGGATTTTGCCGGGGCGGTACAGGACCGGTTCAACAATCCCTTTGTGGATCACGAGCTGATGAGCATCTCTCTGAACTCCACTTCCAAATGGCGGGCGCGGAATATGCCCTCCCTCCTGGAGTATGTGGAGGCCAAGGGAGAGCTGCCCGCCTGCCTCACCGCCAGCTTTGCCGCCTATATCGCTTTCTTCTCCAGCGATATCCAGGCGCTGAACGAAAATGGATTGGTGTGCCGCCGCCCGAAGGGGAATGAGTACGTGTGCTCCGACGACCGCTGGGCCCTGGAGTTTTACTATCAGCACCGGGGGGATAGTGTGGAGGAGCTGGTCCATGCCGTGATGACGAATGAGCGGATGTGGGGCCAGGACCTGACGCAGATTGCCGGGTTTGAGCAGGCTGTGGTCGCTGATCTGAAGCTTATCCGGGGACAGGGCGCGGCCGCCGCTTTTGCGGCCTGTCTGTAAGGCATGGCACAGGTTTCCAAGCGGGACGAGGAATTTCGCCAGTATGCCCTTACCGCCCCGCCCATGCGCACATTGTTGACGGTGTGCGCTCCTCTGGCGCTCTATCAAGCATTACAGTCCATCTTCAAGATGCTGGACGCGCTGATGGCCGCCCATATCAGCTCCAGCGCGGTGTCGGCGGTGGCCTGCCTGAGCCAGATCACTCTGATGATTACCGCGCTGAGCTCCGGCCTGGCTGTGGGCGGAAGCATCAAGATCTCGGAAGCCTACGGCCAGGGGGAGTATGAGCTGGTGCACCGGCGCACGGCCACCCTCTATGCCATGGCCACGCTGGTCAGTCTGGTGGTGGCGGTCATCCTGATTCCCTTTGCTCAGCCCTTTTTGCGCCTGCTTCAGACCCCCGAGGAGCTGATTTCCGCCGGGGCGGGGTACTTTCGGGTGGAAATTCTGTGCCTGGTGGTAAATTTCTTTAACACCGTATATATCGCCATTGAGCGCAGCCGAGGCCACGCCAAGAAAATACTGGTCATCAATGCGTCAGTCATTGTGGTCAAGCTGGGTTTGTCCGCCCTGTTCATTTACGGTTTGAATGGGGACGTGACAGCGATTGCGGCGGCCACCCTCATCAGCCAGCTGGCCCTTTTGGGCTACGCCCTATTCAGCATGGCCCGGGACAGCGGAGTTTTTCGTTTTAGCGCTGGGAGCATCCACCTGAAGGGGGCCACTGTGCTGCCCATTTTGAACCTGTCCTATCCGGTGGCGATGGAAAAGATGCTCTTTGCCGCGGGCAAGGTAATGGTCAACTCCATGTCTGGCCGGTATGGGGAGCTGACCGTGGGGGCGCTGGGCATCTCCAATAACATCGGCGGGCTGACCACCGGCTGGCACGCGGGAATGCTGGATGGGGCCTGCGCTCTCATCAGCCAGAACCGGGGTGCGGGGAAGTACCGGCGCACCTTGCAGCTGTATGGCTGCCTGCTGCTGGTGGATGTGGCCATCGGCGCTTTGGGGCTGGCTATAATGTCCTGGGCGCTGCCCTGGATGGCCCAGGTGTTCGCCCAGTCCAAGCAGCAGTTTGACCCAGGGTTTTGTGAGATGATTGTCTCCATCCACCGCTGGGAGATGCTGGGCTATCTCACCCTGGGGGTGAACTCGGCCACCCTGGCCCTGCTGCTGGGGTACGGCTACACGAAGCTGACCTTGGCGCTGAATGTGGCGCGGGTATTCCTGTTTCGGGTGCCCGTGCTGTGGGTGCTACAAAGCTTTACCGCTCTGGGGACGGAGGCTGTGGGGCTGACAATGATGATCAGCAACATCTGCGCGGGGCTGTCCGCTGCGGCGGCGGCCATCCCAGTGGTGTGCAGCATCCGCCGCTGGGAGGCGGAATCCCAAAGCGAATCCATGCCGGAAGGCAGATAAATTATTATGAAGGAGTGAATCCCATGACTGCTTTTATGGACCGGGACTTCCTGCTGAAAACCGAGACCGGCAAGAGGCTGTACCACGAGCACGGGGCGAAGATGCCGATCATCGA
>CAJULM010000031.1:0-25753 GCA_910587285.1 uncultured Oscillospiraceae bacterium
CGCAGAACCGGGTGGAGGCCAGCCGGTGGGAGATATACACGCTGGTGCACGTTCCCGTCAGGTCGCTGTAGCGCTGGTACAGGTCGCTCTCCGCGATGGGGTCCAGGGCTGCCGTGGGCTCGTCCAGCACCACCACCGGAGCGTTTTTGTACAGCGCCCTGGCCAGCATCAGCCGCTGCATCTGCCCGCCGGACAGGTCCACTCCGTCCAGGTACACCTCCCGGCCCAGATGGGTGTTCTCCTTCTGGGGCAGTGCCCGGATTTTCTCCGCCACCCCCGCCCGCTCCAAGCAGCCCCACATCCGGGGCAGGTCCACCTTGTCCCCCGTGGTCTGGGCCACATTCTCCGCCATGGTGCCCGCCATCACCGAGAACTGCTGGAACACGGCGGAAAAATGCCTGTAGTAGTCCCGGCGGTCATACTGCCGGATGTCCTCCCCGTCCAGCAGCACCTGGCCCTGGGTGGGGTCGTAGAAGCCGCACAGCAGCTTGATGAGGGTGGTCTTGCCCGCGCCGTTTTTGCCCACCACCGCCAGCTTCTCCCCGGGGCGGATGGTCAGGTTCACATGGGACAGGGTATCCTGCTCCGCGCCGGGGTAGCGGAAGGACACGTCCCGCAGCTCCAGCTGATAGAGGTGCTTTTCCTTCACCGGCAGCGGCTTGCCGCCGGCGAATTGGAAGGGCTCCGGCGTGTCCGCCACCTCCCGCAGAACGGACAGCTCCAGGCTCTGCCGGTGGAGCTGCCCCAGGCCGGAGAAGATGCCCGTCACCCACTGGTTGAAACCGCTCACCGCTGTAAAATAGAGCACAAATTCAGCTGCCCCCAGCTCTCCCCGCAGGGCCATGGCTATCAGCAGGCCGTAAGCCGCGCCGTTGCGCAGAAGGGCCAGCCCCATGTCCAGCAGATCGGCCCACAGATAGACGCGCATACTTTTGGCGTAGAAGTCCTGAAACAGCCGGGCGTATTTGTCGTACAGGTCCGACAGCCAGGGGCCGATGCCGAAAATGCGGATGTCCTTGGCCAGCTTCATGTCCCGGCTGCGAAAAATCACGTAGTCCATCTTGTGCAGGAGGGCAGCCTCCTCCTCCCGGCGGCGGTAGCGCCAGGCGCGGATGCGCTCCCCGGCGAAATAGCTGACAGCGGACAGCGCGGCGCACAGCAGCGCCACCCACGGCCCCACCCGGCACAGCAGCAGCAGGTAGACGGCGAAGCTGATCAGATTGGTCAGCAGCTCGGTCATGGTCTTCCAGATGGCCTCTCCGGCGTCGTCGTTGCCGTCCAGGCACCTGCTGGCCTTTTTAATCCGCTTGATATAGTCCGGGTCCTCAATGTGAGGGAAGGACGTGCGGCAAAAGGTCATGTGCAGGTCCAGGCACAGGCCGCTGCGCACCAGGATGCGCCCGAAGATGGCGTTGGTGTCCAGATACTCCCGCAGGGCGCGCACCCCCACCATCCCCAGGGTGAACCAGGCGATGAGCCAAACCAGCTCTCCCGTGCTCACGCCGCGCTCCAGCGCCGTCAGGATGGCGGGGACCACGAACAGCTCCAGCAGGCTGGCGGACACGCCGCAAAAGACGATGCCCGCGCACACGCTGAGCACGCCCTTGCAGCTATGCCACGCCCGGCCAATCATAAACGCACAGTTGGAGACCATGCCGTAGGCGGGCTTTTGCTTGTCAATTTTCGGTTTTTCCATGTCTCTCACCTCAAGCGCATCTTAGCACAAAAGCCCCCGGCTGTGTAAACCGGGGGCTGAACTGTATTTCTCAGGGGCTGAACAGCACACCGGCCCTCTGGCGAAAGCCTGTATGCCACTCACGTGATGCCCTGCGGGGCGGACGGGGGATTTTTACGCTCGGGGATGGGCAGCAAAATCTCGGTGGTAAACGCCCCGTCCTCGCTGTTGCGGCTGAGCCAGCCTCCCAAGCGCTCCACAATGGTATCAACGCGCACCAAACCGAACCCATGCCCGTCTCCCTTGGTCGAGGTAAAACGCCCGCCGGACTTGCTCCGTTTGCCCCCAGCGGCAAAGTTGGTAAAGGAGATATAGAGCTGCGTCCCCTTCATATCCAGATACACCCGGATGAGCCGCTCCTCCCTGGGCAGGGCCAGACTGGCCTCGATGGCGTTGTCGAACAGATTGCCCAGGATGACGCACAAGTCCAGCTCGGACAGCGCCAGCTCCACGGGAATGCTGGCGTCCACCCGCACCTCGATCTGCTTGGCACGGGCCAGGGAAATCTTGCTATTGAGGATAGCGTCCGCCATGGCGTTGCCCGTTTTGACCACCGTATCCACCGTGGCCAGGTCAGTTTCCACCTCATCCAGATAGGCCAGCACGGCGTCCCACTCCCCCTGGGCGGCATAGGCCTTCAGCAGCTGGATATGGTTGTGGTAATCGTGCCGCCAGCCCCGCATCTGGCGGTACATATTCTCCACCTCGGCATAGTGGATTTCGATGAGCTCCCGCTGATAGGCGGCAATGCGCCTGTCAACCAGCCTGGACAGCAGCCGCATCACAATTCCCTCCTCACATTCTCTGGACAATGGCCCGGTTCAGCTTCTCATACTGCCCCCGGGGCAGCGCAATGCGCTCGCCGGAGGTCAGCTCCACCTCGGTGCGCGTCACCCGCTGAACGCACGCCAGATTCAGCACGCAGGAACGGCCCACCCGGAAAAAACGCCCGTCCAGCTCCTTTTCCAGCTCTCCCAACGGCCGCTTCACCGCGTAGTCCCGGTCTGCGTGAACGGTGACGTAATTGTGCAGCACATCCATGTACCGCACTCTGCTCAGCACAATGCGCACCGTCTCCCCCGGCAGCTCCAGGGTGAGGGCGCGCTCGTTCCGGGCCAGACGGCCCACAGCCTTGGTGAGCACCTGAAACAGCTTTTCCTCGTTTACCGGCTTGGTTAGGTAGTGCAGGGCCGACACCTCATAGCCCTCGGCGATATAGTCGGTATAGCCGGTGATGAACACGATTTGAACGTCCTCGCTCTCCTGACGGACCCGCTTGGCCAGCTCCACCCCGTCCATCCCCGTCATCTCAATGTCCAGTAGAAGGACATCGAAGTCCTTTCGCTCCTCATAGCGGAACAAAAATGCCTCCGCTGAGGGGAAGCGCTCCACCTCCACCTGAGTTCCGGCCAGCTCCGCCCAGCGGCCCGCCAAATCGGCCACATAATCGGAGTACGATTGCTCATCATCGCACACCGCCAGACGATATCCCATATCGCGCCCTCCTCCCCGCTGTGTTATTTTAAGATACTATAGCACACGCGCCGGTGAATTTCCAGTCCAAACATCCCCCTGCTTGCGTCTTCTGACTGTTTGGGGTACAATATGGACACACCATCTTGATTCACCGGGAGGCCCGCCATGAAAACCATCGCAGTTATCGACGACGATATCCACATCGGCAATATGCTGGAGGAGCTGCTGACCCAGGAGGGCTACGCCGTCCTGCGGGCCTACTCGGGCACGGAGGCGGTCCTCCTTTTGGAGCGGCAGCGCCCCGATTTGATCCTCCTGGACCTGATGATGCCCGGCCTGTCCGGGGAGGAGGTGCTCTCCCACATCTCCGGGGTTCCGGTGATCGTCCTCAGCGCCAAGGCGGGGGTGGAGGACAAGGTCAGCCTCCTGCTCAGCGGCGCTGCGGACTATATCACCAAGCCCTTCCACCCCAGGGAGCTGCTGGCAAGAATCACCATTCGCCTGCGGGAGAGCCCCGCCCTGGCGGGGGAAGCGCTCGCCTTTGGCCCCCTGCAGCTGGAACCCGACGCCCGCTCGGTATCGGTGGAGGGGAGGGAAGCGCGGCTCACCCGGACGGAATACGCCATTCTGAAACTGCTCATGCACAACCCCGACCAGGTCGTCACCAAGTCCCGGCTGCTGGACGAGATCGCCCAGGATACCCCGGATTGCACCGAGAGCTCCCTGAAAACCCATATGAGCAACCTGCGCCGCAAGCTGCGGGACGCGGGGGCGGGAGACTGCATCCAATCGGTGTGGGGCATTGGCTTCAAAATGCGCACTGAACAGGAGGAATTGTCATGACAAACCTCACATCCATGAGGAATATCGGCAAAGAGATGGCCCGGAAGCTGGCCGCCGTGGGCATCCGCTCCCCGGAAGAATTGCTCGCGGCAGACTCCAAAGAGGCGTTTTTTCGCCTGAAAACGGTATTCCCCCAGGTGTGCCTGGTTCACCTGTACGCCCTGGAGGGGGCCATTCAGGGCGTCGAGTTCAACAGCCTCTCCGCAGACAAAAGGCGGGAGCTGAAACGGTTCAGCGATCAGCTCAAATGAGCGGCGTCGAAATCTGGACGAAATCTGAACCGTTTTCTTCACCGCTTTCTTGACCCTTCCCTGCTATGATGGCCTCATCCAAGGAAATGGAGGCAATCTTATGGAATATGTGCTCACCACACAGGGCCTGTCCAAGCATTACAAGGACTTCAAGGCCCTGGATAATCTCACCATGCACGTGCCCAAAGGCTCTATTTACGGCTTTGTGGGGCGCAACGGCGCCGGCAAAACCACCCTCATCCGGCTCATCTGCGGCCTTCAGGTCCCCACGTCGGGCAGCTACTCCCTCTATGGCGTGGACAACACCCAAAAGGAGCTTTCCAAAATCCGCCGCCGCATGGGCGCGGTGGTGGAGACCCCGTCCATCTACCTGGACCTCACCGCCCAGGACAATTTGAAGGAGCAGTTCCGGGTGCTGGGGGTTCCCTCCGATGACGGCATCCCGGAGCTGTTAAAGCTGGTGGGCCTGGAGGCTACGGGGAAGAAAAAGGCCCGGAACTTCTCCCTGGGCATGAAGCAGCGCTTAGGCATCGCCGTGGCCCTGGCCGGGAACCCGGACCTTTTGGTGCTGGACGAACCGGTGAACGGCCTGGATCCCCAGGGCATCATCGAGATTCGGGAGCTCATCCTGAAGCTCAACCGGGAGCGGCGCATCACCGTGCTCATCTCCTCCCACATTCTGGACGAGCTGTCCAAGCTGGCCACCTACTACGGCTTTATCGACAGCGGCCGCATCGTCAAGGAGCTGTCCGCCCGGGAGCTGGAGACCGCCTGCCGCAAATGCCTGCGTATTGAAGTCACCGATACCCGCATCCTGGCCCGCGTTCTGGACGGCATGGGCGTGGAGTACAAAATTTTGTCCGACGGGCAGGCCGATGTGTTCGCCCATCTCAACATCTCCCAGCTCAGCAGGGCATTGGACGCAGAGAGGTGCGAGCTGCTGTCCGCCCAGGAGCGGGACGAGAGCCTGGAGAGCTACTTCGTCAATCTGGTGGGGGGTGCTTCCCATGACTAAGCTGCTGAGCGCGAATCTTCTGGGGTTAAGAAAAAGCCATCTGTTCTGGGGGACGGTGGTTCTCAGCTTTGGCTTCGGGGCGTTCATGTGCGTCACGCGGTTCCTGGAACACCTGAACTACAGCTTTGAAGTGTCGCTAAGCTCCGTATTTTTCGGCTACGCCATGGTCGTGGGCGTGGTCATGGCCGCGTTCATCCCCCTATTCTTCGGCACAGAGTACAGCGACGGAGCCATCCGCAATAAGCTCACAGTTGGGCACTCCCGCATTGCCGTCTATTTTGCCAACCTCATCACCAGCTTGGGGGTGGCCGTTGTGTGCTTCGCCGCCTATCTGCTGGCCTGCATTGTGGTGGGCGTCCCTCTCATCGGCGGCCTCGACCTGCCCGCCCCCCTCACCGCCGCCGCCCTGCTGGGCTCCCTGCTGATGACGGCCGCATACTGCGCCATCTCCACCTTCATTACTATGAACTGCTCCAAAAAAGCCACCTCCGCAGTGGTGTGCCTGCTGGGCGTGTTTCTCCTCCTCATAGCGGCAATTATGACTCTTTCCATGTTGGACGCGCCAGAGTTCATCCAGGGCTACGTGATGAGCATAGACGGGCAGATTGTGGACACCAAGCCGGAGCCCAACCCCGCCTACCTCACCGGGATGAAGCGGGAGGTCTACCAATTTTTCTACGACCTGATGCCCACGGGCCAGGGCATTCAGTACAGCAACGTGAACTTCACCAATCCTTCGCGGCTGATGGGGCTGGCTGCTGTGATATTCGCGGCGTTCACCGGGGCGGGGGCGGCGCTGTTCCAGCGCAAGGACTTGAAGTAGGTGGCGCATGAGGAATTTGTTGTCGGCGAACTTCTTCCGCCTGAGAAAAAGCGCCCTGTTTTGGGGCGTTATGGTTTTGATGCTCCTACTGGGGGCGGGATTCACCCTCCAGCGCGTCTGGGAACAGGTGGCTTATGCCGAGTTCGGTGGTCTTTACTATATCGACGAGGCGTTTTTTAATTACACCATGATTATCGGCATCGTCATGGCTGTCTTTATCCCCCTGTTTTTTGGCACGGAGCATAGTGACGGCACCATTCGCAACAAGCTGACTGTAGGCCATTCCCGTGTGAGCGTTTATCTGGCCCACGTCCTTACCGCAGCCACGGTGGCGCTCCTGTTCTGCCTGACCTACATTTTGGCCGTATTGTCGGTAGGCGTGCCGCTCCTCAACGGCGGCATTGAGCGCCCCCTTCCTACTTTCCTGCTCAATCTTCTGGGGTCGTTGGTTCTGGCGGCAGCGTACAGTGCCCTGTTTACGCTGGTTACGCTGAACGTGCGGCAAAAAGCGATTTCGGCGGTAGCCTGCATTCTTGGGACGCTGGCAATCATCTTCGCATCCTTCTATGTCAGGGCCCGGTTGAGCGAACCGGAAACTTGGTTCAATTATGGCACCGATGAAACTGGCGAAGTCGCGATGCTTGAATACCCCAACGACCGCTACCTCCGGGGCACAGAACGGGCGGTATATGAGTTCATCTATGACTTTTTGCCCATGACCCAGTCAATGCAGTATTATTCCAGCTACTCCAAGGAACACACCCCGCAGACCCAGCGGATGATAGCCTATGCCGCATTAATTTCCACGCTGTCCACCGGGGCGGGCATTGCCCTATTCCGCAGAAAAGACTTGAAATGAGGTGAACCCCATGCTCCCCTGGCTGCTGTGCGCCGTGCTGTCCGTGCTGGCGTTATTTCTATGGGTGCGGATTCGTCTGCTCCAACACAGCCTGGACGATGTCACCGCCCAGCTGGGGGAGCGGCTCCTTTCCGACACCAACAACCCCATTTTCCTGTCTACCAGGGACCCCCACGCCCGGAAATTAGCCGCTGAACTCAACGCCCAGCTCAGGGAGCTGCGCTGCCAACGCCAGCGCTTTGAGAGCGGCGACCGGGAGCTGAAGGAAGCGGTCACCAACGTCTCCCACGAGCTGCGCACCCCCCTCACCGCAATCTGCGGCTATTTGGATTTGCTGGAGCACGGGGACAAAACCCCCGAGCAGGCCCGCTATCTGGCCCTGATTGCCAACCGGGCGGAGGCCATGCGGCAGCTCACCGAGGAGCTTCTGCGCTACTCTGTGGCCGCCAGCCCGGAGGACGAGCTGACGGCAGAGCCTGTGGATTTGAACGCCGCGCTGGAGCAGGCCGTGGCCTCCTTTTACGCGGCGCTGGTGGAGGGCGGCGTCACCCCCACCGTGTCCCTGCCGGAAAAGCGGGTGGTGCGTATGCTGAACAGCTCCGCAGTCAGCCGCATATTCGGCAACATCTTAGGCAACGCCCTGAAATACAGCGACGGGGATTTCTCCGCCGCGCTGTGTGAGGACGGCACGCTCACCTTCTCCAACTCCGCCCATGCCCTGGACCCGGTATCCGCCGCCCGGCTGTTCGACCGCTTCTACACCGTGGAGACCGGCCGGGGCTCCACCGGGCTGGGGCTCTCCATTGCCAAGCTGCTCACCGAACGCATGGGCGGGACCATACAGGCAGAGCATCGGAACGGACGGCTGTCGATCACCCTCCGCTTCCCCGCTGCCCCCAATTAAACTCAAAAAAATAATCCTTGACAATGAGAGCGGTTGTACTATAATATAGATACAGACGTTTGATTCAAGGGGAGTGAATTTGATGGAGGTCATGGACAAGCTGACCATTTTGGCTGACGCCGCCAAATACGACGCCGCCTGCACCTCCAGCGGCGTGGTCCGGGGCGGTAAGTCGGGCTCCATCGGCACCGCCACCAATTCCGGCTGCTGCCATACGTTCTCCGCCGATGGGCGGTGCGTCTCTCTTTTAAAGGTGCTCTACACCAACCACTGCTGCTACGACTGCGCCTACTGCGTCAACCGCCGGTCCAACGACGTACCCCGCACCGCCTTCACCCCCCGGGAACTGGCGGAGCTGACCATTCAGTTCTACCGCCGGAATTATATCGAGGGTTTGTTTTTGTCCTCCGCGGTGCTGAAAAGCCCCGATTACACCACAGAGCGGATGATTGAGACGCTGCGCCTCCTGCGCACCCAATACCATTTCAACGGCTATATCCACGCAAAGGCCATTCCCGGGGCGGACCCTGGACTCACCTACGCCCTGGGCCTGCTGGCGGACCGGCTGAGCGTCAACATCGAGCTGCCCTCCGAAACCTCCCTCCAGCTCCTGGCCCCCGACAAGACCAAGGCCGCCATTTTCAAGCCCATGGCTCAGATTCGGGACGGCGCGGCCCAATCCAAGGCGGAGCTGAAGCTGTACCGCCACGCGCCGCGCTTCGCTCCCGCGGGACAGTCTACCCAGATGATTGTGGGGGCCACCCCCGAAAGCGACCGGCAGATTCTCTCGTTGACCCAGGGGCTTTATCAAAAATACCGCCTGAAACGGGTCTTTTTCTCCGCCTATATGCCGGTGTCCGACCACAAAAACCTCCCCGCCCCGGCGGACTTCAAGCCGCCCCTGCTGCGGGAGCACCGGCTCTATCAGGCGGACTGGCTGCTGCGGTTTTACGGCTTCACCGCCCAGGAAATCCTGGACGAAACCCATCCCAATTTCGACGCGGCCCTGGACCCCAAAAGCGACTGGGCCCTGCGCCATCCGGAGTTCTTCCCGGTGGAGGTGAACCGGGCGGACTACGAGGCTATTCTTCGGGTGCCCGGCATCGGAATGCGGGGAGCGGAGCGGATCGTGGCCGCCCGGCGGTACGGCCCCCTCTCCTTTGAGGGGCTCAAGCGGCTGGGCATCGTAATGAAGCGGGCCCAGTATTTTATCACCTGCTCCGGACGTATGCTGCCCGGCCTTCGTTTCAGCCCCGACAGCGTCTACCGCCGCCTCACCGGCATGGAACAGGCGGCCCTGGCCGGTGAGAGCGCAGAGCAGTTGTCCCTGTTCGACGGGGCGGTGAGCTGACATGACGGCGTACCGATACGACGGCACCTTCGCCGGATTTTTAACCTGCGCCTGGGATGCCCTGGAGAGCAGGATACAGCCCGCCGCCTTCCTCCTTCCCGACGACGAGGGACTTCTATGGGCCGAACGGGAGCTGGCCGCCGACCCCCAACGGGCCAAACGGTTCTACGCCGCCCTGGCCAAGCGGGTCTCTCCCCCATTCCAAAAACTCATTGCCTGGGGGTTTTTGACCTGCCTACCGGAAAAGGAACTGGCCCTGTTCAACCTCATTCGCCGGGGGCTTTGGGAGGGAGACCGGGTGCGGCTGGACCTCAGCGACCCGGTGATGGCCAAGGTAAACCTGGCCCTGACCAAAATGTGGACCGAGTGGGATCATTTGAAGGGTTTTATCCGTTTTTCCGACCTGGACGGAGTGCTGGTGGGAGAGATCGAGCCCAAAAACCGGGTGCTGCCCCTGCTGGCCTCCCACTTTGCCGCCCGGTACTCCGGCGAACGGATTGTGCTTTATGACCGCACCCACAAGGAGGCCCTTCTCTCAGACCGGGGACAGTGGCGGCTGATCCCTGCGGACGATTTCCGCATGGGCCCCGCCGGAGAAACGGAGCGAGCCTATCGGGCCATGTGGCGCAACTATTACCATACCATCGCCATTGAGGGCCGGCGCAACCCCAAGTGCCAGTCCACCCATATGCCCAAGCGCTACCGCCATGTGATGACTGAGTTTCTCACCGACGAGGAGATGGAGTCCGCCCTCCCGGAGCGGCCCCAGGCCCGCCCGCTCAGGGACGGAAGCGGCAGCACATAAAAGGACTGAGGACGGTTTTCCGTCCTCAGTCCTTTTCCACATCCACCACCCGAATGTACCGCCGCAGGGGATATTCCCCGTCGTGGGCCTCGCCGGGAAAGGCGGCGGACATGGTTCCCGCCCGGGTGACGCGTGTAACCCCCGCCCGGCCCAGCAGCTCGGCCAGCTTCTCCCGCTTCTCCGAAGCGCAGATCAGCCCCGCCGTCTGAAGCCGCCCCCTTTGCCGGCGCAGGACGGCCATCAGCTCCCCCTCGGGTAGCAGCTTCACCATCACATTTCCCTCCATAGGAGACAGCTCCAGCTCCTGATCCGGACGGAACACGACGGAACAGCCTCTGCCCTGCAGCAAAACCTCCCCCCTCGCCCTTCCGTCCACAATGCGCTCCAGGAGCGCGCTGCGGCCGCTGAGAGAGGCCGGGGCCCCGGCTCCTGCGCCGGAGCGCTTGGCCGCCGCTTCCTCCAAGTAGGGTAGAAGCTCTCGGCAGAACGCCAGCCCTTCCTCCTGGTCCTCCCCGTCCAGAAAAATCACCTGGCAGGAGGAGCACAGGCGCTGGCCTGTCTCCACAATATGGCCCGCCAGGGCAGCCAGCTCCCTCTCCTTGTCCTCATAGCCGGAGACATAGGTAAAGCTGAGCCGGTGTCCCCACTCGATGAGCTTACACCCGGGGCCCGCTATCGCGCGGGCGGCTTCAATGGCCCCGTCGCCGCCCCACACCACCAGCCCATCGGCCAGAGCGGCCAGGGCCTTGATATCCTCCCTCCGCCCCGACGGGAGATCAAACGCGTAGAGATAGGGGGCCAGCCGGGGCTCCTGCTCCGCTAAGAGCTGGAACGCCGCCAGGGACAGGCCCTTGTCCCCGTGGGGCAGCTTTACCAGGTTGACGTTTCCGGTGAGCAGACCCTCCAGGGCGGTGTACACCGGCAGGCCGGGCATATTGCCGGGGGCGATGTGGAACAGCGTCCCCAGGGGCAGCACCCGGGCGGTGGTTTTGGCGTGCTCTCTGGAACCAAAGGAGTCCGACCCCAGCTCCGCGGCCAGCTTCGCCTCCAAACTCTCCCGGCGCAGCAGGGGGAGCAGCTGCGCCAGCCCCACCCCGGCGGGCAGAAACCGGGACAGCAGCGGCGCAAACTCTCCCGCCTCCAACCGCCTGCCCAGGGCGTCCACCGCAGCAATCACCGTCTCCGCTGTCAGGAGAGGTGCGGTGCGCACCGTGTTGAATTGATCCTCCAGCCCATCCAAAACCGTCCTCCACTCCGAATCAGGCAGCAGCCTCCCGTTGGCAAAAATCAAAACGCCTCCCCCTTTCCCAAAAGCTCGGCCGCCCCTGCGGCGCAGGTCTGGATGTCGCTCATCCCCACCCGCCCTAAAATGGTGAGGTAGGGGCTGGAGATGCCGCAGCCGCACCTCTCCCCCGGCGTCAGATAGCCCAAATCATCGGTCATCACGCTCAGCGTGGGGGTGGCCGCCATCAGCGGTGAGATCAGGTTCACCAGCCCCACCCGGCCCATGGGCAGGGGTTCCAGGGTGTCCGGGTCCCGGATGATGATCCGGCCGTAGACGGGTATGTGGAAGTGGTGGCGCCGGCAGGCGTTGTAAAATACCGGGTGTTCCACCGCGCCGAACAGCTCGTTGATATTTTCCTCGGGAATGCCCAGCGTTCGCTCCGCCAGGGCGTATAGGGTGCCCTTGTCCACCTCCTGGGCGCAGTGCTGCTTCCAGCCCCCGGCCAGAATAATGCGGGAGCCTTTGGGCAGCTTCAAGCGCAGCCCCAACTCCTCCATCCGCTGAAGGCCAAACCACAGATAGGAGGGAAAGCCGATGATTCGGGTGGGAAAGAGGGAGCGCTCCAGCCGCTTCAGCTTCTCTGCCACTCGGTCCAGGTCCGGGACGTAGGCCCCGCCCACCATTTGCAGCGCGTAGGTCCGGCTCAGTGGCGGAGAGAAATGGGTCAGGCCGAACATGGTCCGCGTCACTCCGGTGTGGTTTGATTTGTGGGGCTTATAGCCTAAAATCACACAGTGGGCCGGCTTGGGCGACACCAGGCGGTGCCGAAACCCCAGATTCACCACCATGGGGGCCTCCGCCAGAATCACGCCCCAGTCAAAGCCGATGCGGCTGAACCTCCCGCTGGTGCCCGAGGAGGTCACTTTCATGGCCATGCGCCACTCCGGCATGGAAAACAGCGCCCTCCTCTTGAAAAAGAGGGTGGGAATCACGGGAATATGCGCCAGGTCCTCTGTGGTTTGAAGCCGCTTGGGCGAAAAGCCCAGGTGCTCACAGATGGCGGCATAGCCGGGACAATGTCGGATGTGATAGGCGCAGTTGTCCCGGCAGGCTTGCAGAAAAACCCGGTCCGAGCCGGGCAGATCATAGGGCCGAAGCCGCCAGAACAGTCGTTGACGGGACAGCATAGCCTCGCCTCCTTTTTCAGCATTATAGCATAAATCCGGCCGGCAGAAAAGAAAAATCCGCACCAGGGAATCCCCGGTGCGGATTTTTGCCTCATTTCAAAATGCGCCGCTCTACAGCTCTTTTCGAATCCGGCTCAGCGCATTTTTCTCCAGACGGGACACCTGGGCCTGGGATATGCCCACCTCGGCCGACACCTCCATCTGGGTCTTCCCCTGAAAAAAACGCAGAGCCAAAATCCGCTGCTCCCGTTCGTCCAGCTTGTTGATGGCATCCCCCAGGGCGATGTGCTCCAGCCATGCCTCGTCCGTATTCTTCCGGTCTTTCACCTGGTCCATCACACACACCGTGTCCCCGCTGTCGGAGTATACCGGCTCGAACAGGGACACCGGGTCCACCACCGCGTCCAGCGCCATCACCACGTCCTCCCGGCGCAGCTCTAAAATTTGGGCGATTTCCTCCACTGTGGGCTCCTTTTGGTGCTCCGCCATATACTTTTCCTTGGCCTGGAGCACCCGGTAGGCCGTGTCCCGCACGGAGCGGGACACCCGGATTGCGCTGTTGTCCCGGAGATAGCGCCGGATTTCCCCCACGATCATGGGCACTCCATAGGTGGAAAAACGCACGTCCATCTCAATGTTAAAGTTGTCGATGGCTTTGATGAGACCGATGCACCCCACCTGAAATAGATCGTCCACATTCTCTCCCCTGCTGGTGAACTTCTGGATCACCGACAGCACCAGCCGGAGATTTCCGGAAATCAGCTCCTCCCTGGCCTGCATATCCCCCGCCCTGGCCCGGCGGAGCAGCTCCATGCTCTCCTCACTTTTCAGCACCTTCAGCTTGGCCGTATTGACGCCGCAGATTTCAACCTTGCCCTGCACCGATGCCACCTCACTCGGAATTGATTCAAAATCAGTATTTCCGATGGCCGCCCTTTCATACGGCGGCGAGGCAGGCTATATTTTTTATCGTCAGACCGCTTTCGATGGAATTTTTCTCTCTCGTGGCATTGTGTCACAGCATCCGCAGAATCTCCCGCTTCAGCCGGTCGATAATGCGCTTTTCCAGCCGGGAAATATACGACTGGCTGATCCCCAGCAGGTCCGCCACCTCCTTCTGCGTCCGCTCCCGCCGCCCGTCCAGCCCAAAGCGCATGGTGATGATGGTGCGCTCCCGCTCCGACAGGCGAGTGATGGCCGTGAGCAGCAAATCCCGGTCCACGTCGTCCTCGATGGGCTTCTCGATGCTGTCGCTGTCCGTGCCTAACACGTCGGACAGCAGCAGCTCGTTGCCGTCCCAGTCCGTGTTCAGCGGCTCGTCCAGGGACACCTCCCCCCGGCGGTTGGCGTTCTTGCGCAGGTGCATCAAAATCTCGTTCTCAATGCACCGGGAGGCGTAGGTGGCCAGCTTGATGTTTTTCGCCGGCTTGTAGGTCTCCACCGCCTTAATCAGCCCGATGGTCCCGATGGAAATCAGGTCCTCAATCCCCACTCCCGTGTTCTCAAACCGGCGGGCGATATACACCACCAGCCGCAGATTGTGCTCAATCAGCCGCCCGCGGGCCGCCGGCCGCCTGTCCTCATGCTCCAGCTGGGCCAGCAGCTCCCCCTCCTCCTCCCGCGTCAGCGGCGCGGGCAGGGTGTCGCTGCCCCCAATATACATGATCGAGCCGTGCAGGCGGACCCCCCGCCGGGCCAGCGCCACGCACAGCCTTATGTACCAATCCGTCCACACCATGTCAATCTCCTCCGATTAATGCCTGATACGTCCCCCCGTCGTCCACCGGCGTGGGCGACAGCGCCACCAGCAGTCCCCCCTGAGGCCGCCCGTTCAGCCGAACCTGACGGGCGCGCAGCGCCAGCAGCATCCCGCACTCCACCCCTACCGCCCGGTAGGGCAGCAACCGAGCCGAACGGGACCCCGCCGCGTGGCACCGCTCCACCGACTCGATGGGCCGCGCCGCGTCCGCCCAGGCGGGCAGCACGCCAGCCAGCGCCCCGCAGAACGCCACCACCACCGGCCGGTTCGTCGCCGGGTCCCGCAGGCTCAGCCCCGTGTCCACCAGCGCCGTCAGCGCCGCGCCGCCGCTCTCCAGCGTCAGCTCCACCCGGACCAGCTCCCCGCCGCCCCGGCTCCCCACCCGGCGGAAAAACAGGGACAGCACAAAATAACACCCCGCAAACAGCACCAGCAGCAGACGCAAATCCACCTTGGAATAGTACACACCCCGCTCCAGCGTCAGGGGCGTGCCGCCCAGCAGCTCCAGGGCCAAAACCGCCCCCGCCAGGCCCGCCGCCGCCCCGAAAAACAACACAGTCACCCGCAAAAGCTGCCGCTCGCCGCCGTAGGCCGCCAGCACCATCAGCACCCCGGAGGCCGCCCGGCACGGCCACGCCGCCAGCCAACCCAGCCCCGGCAGAAAAATCAGCGTCGAGTACAGCGCCCCCAGCGCCGCGCCCAGCCCAATCCGCCACCGCGCCAGCACCGCCCCCGCCATCCTTCCCGCCGCCAAAAGCAGCACATAATTTGCCGTCAGGTTCAGCAGAAATAACAGGTCTATGTACACCACCGTCACGCCCGTTTCCTCCTCTCCGGGGTCGTCCCACCCATTATAGCCCGGGGCGGGCGAAAAAAAGGACGAAAGAAAAGGACGAACCCCCGCCTTTCGGCGGAGGCTATCCGGAGGCTTTGTCGCAAAAAAGCCCCCAAGACAGGACGAACCCCCGCCTTTCGGCGGGGGCCATCCGGAGGCTTTGACACAAAAAAGCCTCCAAGACAGGACGAACCCCCGCCTTTCGGCGGGGGTCCATCCCGGGGGGTGATGTAATTTGTAGGTCAAGCCTTGTTAAAAAGCTTGTAGGTTTACTTCTCGAGAGAGTCGTAACGGGCCAGCATGGCGCACAGAGCGGCGCGGTTCACGGAGCCGTCGGGAGTGACGGTGCCGTCGCCGTTGCCCTTCACGATGCCGTTCTCAACGGCCCACTGCATGGCGGTCAGGTGGTCGCCCTCCAGGCCGTCCACGTCGGTAAAGTCCAGCTCCTTCTCGGCGGCGGGCTTGCCGGCCATGCGCCAAATCACCAGCACCAGGTCCTTGCGGGCCATGGACTCGCCGGTCAGGTCAATGCCCTCGAACACGTCCTGGTCCTCGGCCCAGGCCAGAGCATCCTTGTCCCAGTCAGCGCCGGTGATGGTCTCGCCGGCCATGCGGGCCAGAGCGGCGGCGATGGTGGTGCCCTTGGTCACGCCGCGGCCGTTGAAGGTGCCGTCGCCGTTGCCTTCCAGCCAGCCCTTATCCAGAGCGACCTGCACGTCGGCGGCCATCCAGTCCTCCATGTCGGTGAAGTCCTCAGCCTTGGGGGCCTCGGGCTCAGCGGGATCGGTGGGCTCGGTGGGGTCAACAGCATTGCCGTTCTCGTCGGTCACAACGCCCATCGCGGGGTTGGGACGGCAGTCGGCGCAGGTGCAGGCTACATACTTCTCATCCAGAGTGGGCTCAGCACCAGGGGCAGTAGGCTCATCACCGCGGGTGCTCTCATCGGCATTTTCCCACGCCTCGTGAGCGGCCTTCTTCGCCTCCCATTCCTTATGAGCAGTATTGAACTCGGCCACCTTGCCGGAGACATGGCTGTTCCAGGCCGCGCACAGCGGGCAGCCGGCCTTATGGGTGCAGGTCAGAGCGCCTTCGCCCTCATTCCAACCAGTGTCAGTGTGGGGGCCGCACTCGCAGTCGTAGTTGGGGCAGCCGGCAATGTGATCAGTGGCGGAGCAGCGCTCATCAGCGGCGTAGCCCAGGCACACATCCTTACCCTCAGCGAACGCATGATCAGCCTCGTGGCCCTTGTCCAGCTCGCAGCCATTCACGCCGCAGGCGACATACTTCTTGCAGGCAGCGGTCGTGCCGCCTTCACCATCATCAAACCCAGTGTTCTTGTGAGTACCGGCAGGAGCCGCGCAGTCAGTGCCGCCGGTGCACTCAGCGGGCGTATCGTCGCCGTCGCCATCGTCGCCGTCACCGTCGTCGCCGTCACCAGCGTCGGGAGGAGCGGCGTCTTTCTTGCAGGCACTGCACAGCGTCTCGCCTTCGGCCGGCGTACCAGTACACTTACCATCCTCATGCGCTGCCTGGCCGTCTGCATACCCTTTACAAGTATCTTCAGCACCAGTGCACTCACAGCCATTCTCACCCGCAGTCGCAAACGCCACGGGCAGCAGGGACATTACCATGCACAGCGCGAGCAGGGCAGGTAAAATACGTTTCTTCATGTTGGAGAATTCCTCCTTAACTTCTGTTTGGTTTTTCGCTTTCCCCTTGCTTGAACCAAAAAGATCACCCCCTGAAAGTTTTCATAGGCACTCCCCTTGACGGAAACCTACAGCCTGAAGTATACCACAGTTTTTTGTGGACTGCAACAGTATTTCCCTTTTTTCAGCCCGGAAAATTTTAGCCCCACGACAACATGGGGGGAAACATCAAGCCCCCCGCCCAAGGGGCGGGGGGTGTCCTCACAGCAGTTCCTTCAGGGCGTCTATCAGCGCGGCCATGTCCGCGTCCGTGCCGATGCTGACCCGCAGCCAGTCCCGAATCTCCGGGATGTCCCACCGGCGCACCAGCACGCCCCGCTCCCGCAGGCCGTCAAACAGGGCCTTTCCGGGGCGGTCCGGGTGGCGAACAAACAGAAAATTCGCCTGGGACGGCAGAACTGTAAAGCCAATCTCCTTGAGGGCTTGAGCGGTGCGCTCCCGGGTGTCCATCACCCGGCGGCGGACCGACTGAAAATAGGGCTCGTCCCGGACCGCGGCCGCCGCCCCGGCCTGGGCCAGCCGGTCCACGGTGTAGGAGTTTACGCAGTCCCGCACACACCGCAGCCCAGCGATGAGGTGTTCATCGCCCATGGCCCAGCCCACCCGCAGCCCGGCCAGCGCGCGGGATTTGGAGGTGGTCTGAACCACCAGCAGGTTGGGGTGGCGCCCGATGAGGGAGACGGCGGACTGCGCGCCGAAGTCCACGTAGGCCTCGTCCACAATCACCACCACGTCCGGGTTGGCGTCCAGCAGCTTCTCCACCGTGTCCAGCCCCACAGCGATGCCGGTGGGGGCGTTGGGGTTGGCCAGCACCACGCCGCCGTTTTGGCCGCACAGCAGGTCGATGGGGTCGGAAAAGTCGGGATTCATGGGAACCTCCCGGCGTTTCAGGCCGAAAAAGTCGGTGTAAACGGGATAAAAGCTGTACGTGATTTTGGGAAATACCACATCCCGGTCCGGGTCGAAAAAGGCCTGAAAGGCGAAGGCCAGAAGCTCGTCCGAGCCGTTGCCGCAGAACACCTGGGCGGGGCTGAGCCCCTCCCGCTCCGCGATGGCGGCGCGCAGGGCGGCGCACTCCGGGTCCGGGTAGAGGCGCAGGGAGTCCCCGGCGGCGGCGCGGATGGCGCCGATGGCCGCGGGCGAGGGCGGATAGGGGCACTCGTTGGTGTTCAGCTTGATAAATTGGCGGTCCTTGGGCTGTTCGCCGGGGGTGTAGGGCACGATATCCCGAATGCGGCGGCTCCAGAATTTGTTCACAGGGTCTCCCCCTCCCGCTTCACTTTTTTGATGGATTTTTCCACCTTGCTCCGGGGGGCCATGACCTCCCGGCCGCAGCCCAGGCATTTGAGCTTGAAGTCCATCCCCACCCGGAGGACGGACCACTCCTTAGCCCCGCAGGGGTGGGTTTTTTTCAGCTCCAGCACGTCGCCCAGGCGGATGTCCATGGGCATAAGACCGCCCTCCTTACGAATTTCCTTTGATTTTGTCCCAGTAGGCCTTGGCGGCCTGCTCGTTCTTGTTGGGGCCGTAGACATAGTACACGTGGTCCCTGATGGCGTCGGGCAGGTACTGCTGAGCCACCCAATGGCCGGGATAGCTGTGGGGATAGAGATAGCCCTGCTCCCGCTCAAAGCCCGCGCCGTCGGCGTGGACGTTTTGGAGGTGGCGGGGGTAGTCCCCGGTGCGCCCGGCGCGCACGTCGGCCAGGGCGGCGTCGATGGCGGCGCAGACGCTGTTGGATTTTGGGGCGGTGGCCAGGAGAATCACCGCCTGGGCCAAGGGGAGCTTGGCCTCCGGCAGCCCCAGCTGGAGGGCGCTGTCCACGCAGGACTTGACGATGGAGGCGGCCTGGGGGTAGGCCATGCCGATGTCCTCGCTGGCGGAGCACAAAATCCGGCGGATGGCGGTGAGCATATCCCCCGCCTCCAAAAGCCGGGCCAGGTAGTGCAGGGCGGCGTCCGGGTCGGACCCGCGCATAGACTTCATCAGGGCGGAGGCGATGTCGAAATGGTCGTCCCCGTCCCGGTCATACCGCATGGCGGAGCGCTGGGCCACTAATTTTGCGTCCTCCAGGGTGACGGTTAGCACGCCGTCTCTGATGCGGCTGGCGGTCATGAGCAGCTCCACAGCGTTGAGGGCCTTGCGCACGTCCCCGCCGCAGGAGGAGGACAGGTGCTCCCGCACGCCGTCCTCGCAGACGGCCTCCACCCCCAGCTCCCCGGCCTGAAGGGCGACGCCCCGGTCCACGGCGGGGAGGATGTCCTCCGCCGTGAGCATTTTGAACTCAAACACAGTGGACCGGGACAGAATCGCGTTGAAAATAGTGAAGTAGGGGTTTTCCGTGGTGGAGGCGATGAGAGTGATTTTCCCGTTCTCAATGAACTCCAGCAACGACTGCTGCTGCTTTTTGTTGAAATACTGAATCTCGTCCAGGTAGAGCAGCACGCCGTTGGGGGCCAGCAGGGTGCCAACCTGATCCATCACCTCCCGGATGTCGGCCAGGGAGGCGGTGGTGGCGTTGAGCCGCCGCAAGGTCCGGCCGGAGCGCTGGGCGATGATGTTGGCCACGGTGGTCTTGCCGGTGCCGGAGGGGCCGTAAAACACCATATTGGGAATTTTCCCGCTGTCAATCACCCGGCGCAGCAGGCCGTCCCGGCCCAGAATGTGGCTCTGCCCCAGCACCTCGTCCAGATTCTGCGGGCGAATGCGGTCCGCCAGAGGCTGATACATACGCGGTCCCTCCTCTCCTTTTTGATAGTATACCATATTATACAGGCGTTCGCAAGACAGGCTTTTAAACACAGCGCCCCGGCGGATCAGGCCGGGGCGCTTGCGTTCAGTCCTTCCAGTTCCACCACTTGTGCTGTTCGGGCGTCTCGATCCGTCCCTCCGCCCATGCCACCGCCAGGCGGTATACATACAGCACACAGCGGTCCACCGTATGGCCCTGCTGGGCGCACTCCTGGGCGTACAGCGCCTCCGGGTCCTTGCCCTTCAGGTCATTCAGGCAAGAGATGCCCAGGGCGTTCAGGTGGGCGGCCATGTTTTTCCCAACGCCGGGGATGGTTTGCAGCTCGTCCATTGTCTCACCCTCGGGAGCACTTTTCCGCGTCGATGGCCAGCACCACCAGCAGGGCCCCCAGCGCGTCCCCGGGGTCGGCCACATCGATGACATAGGTGTCCGTCCATTGGAACAGCTCCTTTGAGATGACCGCCACCCGCCGCGGCCCGTCCCAGATGGTGTAGTCCCACTCCATCCACTGGCCGTCCACCCGCCAGCCGTTGAAGTCGATGGTGAACTGGGGCTTAAAGAAGGTGAACTCCTTCCTGATGCAGCCCACGTATTGGTCTTGAACATAGATCTCAAATTGAGGCAGCAAGGTGAAGATCCGCTCCTGCAAGGTGCCGATGTGCCGCCCATAGGCGTCGTTCACATGGAGGCAGTGCCCCCAGCTCAGCTTGCCCTCCACGGTGAAGACCGTGGTGCCCTCCTCGTCGTAGATGTCATAACTATCCAGCCAGGAGAAAAAGCGCTGCTTAAAGTTCAGCCTCATCTCCAGCCCTCCTCTCCAGACTGTGTCCTCAGCGATAGATTGGATATTTCGCCGTCAGCTCCGCTACACCCGCGCGGATCTCGTCCGCCTTCGCCTCAAAGTCGGTAGCCGCCAGCATGATATACTCCGCCACCTGGTCCATGTCCGCCTCCAAGAAGCCGCGGCTGGTGACGGCGGGGCTGCCCACCCGCAGGCCGCTGGTCTGGAAGGGAGAGCGGGGGTCGCCGGGCACCTTGTTCTTGTTGGCGGTGATGCGCACCTCGTCCAGCCGGCGCTCCAGCTCCTTGCCGGTGAGCTCACCCATGTCCCTCAGGTCGATGAGGGACAGATGGTTGTCCGTGCCGCCGGACACCAGCTTCATGCCCCGTCTGGTGAGTCCCTCGGCCAAGGCGGCGGAGTTTTTCACCACCTGCTGCTGATACGTCTGGAACGCGGGGGTGAGCGCCTCGCCCAAGGCCACCGCCTTGGCGGCGATGACGTGCATCAGCGGGCCGCCCTGGGAGCCGGGGAAGATGGCGGAGTTCAGCTTCTTGGCCAGCTCCTCGTCGTTGGTGAGCAGCAGACCGCCCCGGGGCCCCCGGAGGGTTTTGTGGGTGGTGGTGGAGGTGACGTGGGCATAGGGGATGGGAGACGGATGCAGCCCCGCCGCCACCAGGCCGGCAATGTGGGCCATATCCACCCACAGATAGGCCCCCACCTCGTCGGCGATCTCCCGGAAGCGCTTGAAGTCGATCACTCTGGGATAGGCGGACGCGCCGGCGATGATCATCTTGGGCTTGCACTCCCTGGCAATGCGGGCCACCTCGTCATAGTCAATGACGCCGGTCTCCTCGTTCACCCCATAGGACATCATTTTGAAGTACTTGCCGGAGAAGTTCACAGGGCTGCCGTGGGTAAGGTGTCCGCCGTGGTCCAGGTTCATACCCAGCACCGTGTCGCCAGGCTGGCACAGGGCCATATAGACGGCGTAGTTGGCCTGGGCGCCGGAGTGGGGCTGCACATTGGCGAAGCCGGCGCCGAACAGCTTGCAGGCCCGGTCGATGGCCAGCTTCTCCGCGATATCCACGCACTGGCAGCCGCCGTAGTACCGCTTGCCGGGGTAGCCCTCGGCGTACTTGTTGGTGAGCACGCTGCCCATGGCGGCCAGCACCGCCTCGGACACGATATTCTCCGACGCGATGAGCTCGATGTTGTCGCACTGGCGCTGGTATTCCGCCCGGATGGCCTGGCCCATCTCGGGGTCGTGCTGGGAGACAAAGTCCATATACTCCAAAACCATTTGCGTTTCCGCCTTTCCAAATTGTAGTCGTCTTTATTATACATTGTTTTCCTGGAAAGCACAACTGTAACCTCCTGAAAAAACACCCTCGCTTTTTTCCCTTTTTTGTGTTATCCTGTTCATGAGGTGAGTTTTATGGAGAAAGAAAAGGTCATCGCCATTGTCAACGCCCTGAAGGAGCTGTACCCGGACGGAATCTGCTCCCTGCAATATGAAAAGGACTACGAGCTGCTGTTCTCCGTGCGTCTGTCCGCCCAGTGCACCGATGAGCGGGTGAATATGGTCACCCCCGCCCTGTTTGCCCGCTTCCCCACTCTGGAGAGCTTCGCCCAGGCCGACGTGGACGAGGTGGGGGAATACATCCACTCCTGCGGCTTTTTCCGGGCCAAGAGCAAGGACATGGTGCTGTGCGCCCAGATGCTGCTCAGCGAGTACGGCGGGAAAGTGCCGGACACCATGGAGGACCTGCTCCGCCTGCCCGGGGTGGGCCGCAAGACCGCCAACCTCATCCTGGGGGACGTGCACGGCACCCCCGGCGTGGTGGTGGCGGACACCCACTGCATCCGTATTTCCGGGCGCATGGGCCTCACTGACGGCACCAAGGACCCCGCCAAGGTGGAGCAGCAGCTCCGGGCCGTCCTGCCGCCGGAGGAGTCCAACAACTTCTGCCACCGAATGGTGCTCCATGGGCGGGCGGTGTGCACGGCCCGGAAGGCCAAGTGCGGGGAGTGCGTGTGCGCCCCCTGGTGCAAGTACGCGAATACGGAATTCAAGGCATGAGCGCAAAAGGGCCCGCCCCGGTCTGCTTGACCGGGGCGGGCTTTGCTCACTGGAAGCTGTCCAGAATTTGAAGGAGAACCTGGCGGGCCTCCTGCGTATTTCCTTCAGTGTGAACCCGCACCACAACAGGAATACCGTTGAAGGAAACTGCTCCAACCGCGCTGTTTCGTACCCCCTCGGGGCGTTGAATCTCCATCACCTGGGCTTCCACCCCGCCGGCCGTGGTATAGCCCTCCCAGCTCACCTGCGTATCGTCCGAGAACACATAACCTATAAAGTTTTCCGTAAAGGTTCCCAGCTGCTCCATTTTGTCCGTATACAAATACGCATCCACATTGATATCAAGCTCGCCAATCTCATAGCAGCCGTTTGCCTCAAATGAGGTCAATTCGGAATCTGCCATAAGCACAAAATGCCCTTTCACCGATCGGCCATCCTGGAACGTATGCATAATGGAGTACCGCTTCGCGGGAGATTTGTCCAGCAGCGGGTTGTTCATCAGGTCGATCCCGAGAAAGTCCTCCAGTTCCTGCCAGGACTCAAAGACTTTCCCGGCGCTCAGCGCGTCCTTCGGCGCCAGCGCTTTCGCCTCCTCCGAAAGTTCGTCCACAGGATAGTAGGCAATCCCCCCGGCAAGCCAAATATCTCCGGTCTCCTCCCGGCTGTCTACAATACTGATGCTGGCATAGTGGGCAGCCGCCGCCGTCCCCACCAGCAGCACCGCCGCCGCCAATCCGATGGCAATCCGTTTCCAATTTTTCACGGGATTTTTCCTCCTTCTGCTGTCCCGGAGGAGCCCGTCCAGCAGCTCCTCCTCCCGCCCGGGGGCGGGGGTGAGTGCATCAAACATCCGGTTCAATTCATGCCTGTCCATAACCTTCCTCCTCCAGCTTGAGTTTTAATTTCCGCCGGGCCTGGACCAGCCGGGAGCGCACCGTGGAGGGGTTTTCCCCCAGCAGCTCCGCCATCTCCCCAGTGGTGTAGCCCTGATAGTAGTGGAGATAGAGCGCCAGCCGGTGGGCCTCGGGCAGCGCCGCCACCTGATCCCACACCTCCCGGTCCTCCGGCTGTTCCCAGGTAAGGGACTCCAGCGCCTCCTCCCCCGCCCGCCGGGTGCGCCACCAGTGCTTGAGCTGGTTGCGGCACTCGTTTCGGGCGGCGACGATGAGCCATGCCTTCTCGTGCTCCGGATCACGAAAGACCTGGCCCCGCTCCATTACCCTGCGAAAGACGGTCTGGGCGGCGTCCTCCGCGTCGGGCACGTTTTTCATCAGCACCAGGCAGATCTGATAGACCATGCCGAAGCGCCGCTGGTAGAGGCCGGCCAGCGCGTCCCTTGACCACGTGTGATCTTCCACGGGGAACACCTCCTTTCGTCCTTCTGCCTATTACACAATCGGCGGGGGCAGATTGTTGACGGCGCGGGAAAATTTTTTCAAAAAGCGGGCGGACAGCCGCCGCCGTCCGCCCGCTTCACGGGTACGCCTTATTGTCCCTGGTGCAGCTTGGCCGCCGTCAGGGTGTTTTTCATCAGCATGGCCCGGGTCATGGGACCCACGCCGCCGGGCACCGGAGTGATGTAAGACGCCTTCTCCGCGGCCGCCTCATAGCACACGTCGCCGCACAGCTTACCCGCATCGTTGCGGTTCATGGCCACGTCGATGACCACCGCGCCCTCCTTGACCATGTCCCCCGTGACCAGTCCCCGCTTGCCCACGGCGGACACCAAAATGTCCGCCGACGCGGCCAGCGCCGCCATGTCCGGCGTTTTGGAGTGGCAGGTAACCACCGTGCCGTTGGCATGGAGCAGCAGCAGTCCCATAGGCTTGCCCACAATGTTGGACCGGCCCAGCACCACGCACCGCTTCCCAGCCGGATTGATGCCGTATTCCCTGAGCATCTCCATCACGCCGCCGGGGGTGCAGGGCTGAAATACCGGGTCGCCTATCGTAAGCTGCCCCACGTTGAAGGGGTGGAAGCAGTCCACGTCCTTGGCCGGGTCGATGGCCAGCAGCACCTGCTTCTCGTCCAGCCCCTGGGGCAGAGGCAGCTGCACCAGAATGCCGTCAATGTCCTCCCGTCCGTTCAGCTTATCCACCAGGGACAGCAGCTCTGCCTGAGTGGTCTGGGCGGGCAGGGCGTACTCCTCGCTGTAAAAGCCGCACTCCTCGCAGTCCTTCCGTTTGCTGGTCACATATACCCGGGAGGCGGGATTGTCCCCCACCAGCACCACCGCCAGCCCCGGCTTGCGGGGCAGCGCCTCCGCCTCCGCCCGAACAGTTTCCTTCACCTTGGCCGCCAGGGCCTTTCCGTCAATGATTTTCGCCGACATGGTCTGTCTCCTCCTTTATGTTCTCCGCCTCCGCGTCCTCCTCAGCGGGACACTCCGGCCCGCTCTGCACCATCTCCGGGGCGGCCTCCTCTGAGGCCGCAACCCCCTCCGCAGCCTCCGGCGTCCCTTCCGGCCCAGACGCCGCCACCTTTACAAACGGGAGAGACGCCGGCCCAGCGGTTTTCAGGCGAAGAATATACAGCCCGATGGCCACCAGCGCCGACACAATGCCCAGCATCTGGGAGGAGCGGATGGGGGTGCCGAAAAAGTACAGGCTGTCGGTGCGCAGCCCTTCGATGGCCGCCCGGCCCAGACCGTACCAAATCACGTAGCTGAGAAACATCTGCCCGTTAAACCTTCTCCCCGCCTTCATCAGCAGCAACAGCAGGATAAACCCCAACAGGTTCCACAGGGACTCGTACAAAAATGTGGGGTGTACACCCAGCGTTCCGTCCAAAACGCTCTCATAGGCCAGGTTCGACTCCAGCAATCCGTCCCGCCACAGCTCATTGGCGATGGACACCGAGCTCATCCGCCAGGGGAGGTCGGTGAGGCCGCCATAGGCCTCCACATTGACAAAATTGCCCCACCGACCAATCATCTGGCCGATGAGCAGGCCGTACACAGTGATGTCCATCCCGCTCCAGAAATCCACCCTGCGCACCTTGCAGAAAATGAAGGCGGTAATCACGGTGGCGATGACGCCGCCGTAGATGGCCAGCCCTCCGTCCCAGAAGGCAATCATCCGCAGCGCGCTGAAGGAGCCGTCCGCCTCATAACACACCGCAGGGTTAAACACCACATAGTACAGCCGCGCCCCGATGATGGCCATGGGCACGACCACGTAGATGGCGTCGATGATTTGATCGGGGTCCAGTCCAAACTTGGGCGCCTTCCACAACCCAAAGGCCACCGCCAGAAGAAACCCGGCGGCAATGATAATCCCGTACCAATAAATATTGTGGCCAAACACCGAGAAGGCCACCCGGTTCAGCTCAAACTCCAGCCCCAGGCCGGGAAACGTCACTGTA
>CAJULM010000031.1:25763-32596 GCA_910587285.1 uncultured Oscillospiraceae bacterium
ACACTCTTTCCCTACACGACGCTCTTCCGATCTACGTCACTGTATTAATCATTGGTCATTCCTCTTTATCTGTTTTGTCAGCCCTCCGGCACAATTACCGACAGCGCCGCCCGGCTCTCCACACACCAGGTACGCAGCAGTTCCTCTGCGTCGCAGCGCTCGATGCTCTGGAAGCACTCCGGAAAGCGCAGAAAATCCTCCCCTTCAAAATGGGCTTGGGCCAGCTCGAAGCACATCCCCTCCAAGGAGTTAAGCTGACGCACCATCACGCCGTAGGACGCCTTTTTCAGCCGGTCCCACAGCGCGGGGTCAATGCCCTCCCGCCCCAGGCGCTCCGCCTCCTTCAGCACCTCGTCCAGAACCTTTTGGGGATCCCGGCTCTCGCCGCCGGCGGTGAGAAACGCACAGCCGGGCAGCATATCAAAACCGCTGTCAAAGCTGCCGTTGATCAGCCCCTGCTCATACAGGCGGCTGTACAGCGGCGCAGAGGCGCTGAATAACACGTCGCACACCAGTCCCGCCAGCAGCCGCTGGCGCAGCCCCTCTCCCTTGGGGGCGGGTTCCCCCTTGAAGCCAATCTCAAACAAGGGAATGGACACCGCCATGGCCTTCTGGGCGTATTTGCGCACCACCCCAGGCGGCTCCGCCATGCCCCGGTCGGTGACGGCCGCAGAGGAGGGCTCCTGCTCCAATACCTTCCGGGCGATGTCCTCCACCCGCTGAGGGTCCACACTCCCCGCCGCGCACAGCACCATGTTGCCGGGGCGGTAAAACGCCTTGTGGCACTGGTACAGCGTGTCCGCCGTAATGCTGGCAATGGATTCCACCGTCCCCGCCACGCGGATTCGGATGGGGTGGTGGGCGTACATGGCCTCCATCAGTTGATAGTAGACCTCATGGTCCGGGTCATCCTCGCACATCCGAATCTCCTGGGCGATGATGCCCTGCTCCTTCTCCACGCTCTCCGGGGTAAACCAGGGCTGGGAGACAAAAGAGAGCAGCGTGCGCAGATTGTCCTCAAAGCCCTGGGTGCCCTCAAAGAAATAGCCCGTCATCCACGGGGTGGTGTAGGCGTTGGGGTCCACGCCCTGGGCGGCCATGCGCTGGAGGGCGCTGCCGTCCTTGGTGTCAAACATTTTATGCTCCAGGAAATGGGCCACCCCTTGAGGCGTGTCGATCCAGCTGGCGTCCTCCCCGCGAAAACGCAAATCCATCCCGCCGTAGCGGGTGGCGAAAAAGGCGAACTGCTTGCCGTACTCCGGCCGCTCGTCCACGTAAATGTTCAGGCCGTTGGACAGCACACTATGACAAATGGTCTCCCGCAGCGCGGTATAGTTCAGCTTATCCACCGTGCGCTCCCTCCTTCCCTGTCAGGCGGTAGATGGTGTCCAGCTGGATCTTTTTGGCCGCCTCAGCCGCCTGCTCCGCCGTCACTCGCTCCACCGCGCGGATCAGCTCCCCACCGCCGTCCGGCCTCAGGCCGCACACCAGCTTGGTCACGCAGTCGTCCTCCAGCATACTCTGGCTGTCCCGCCTGCCCCGCAGGCTGCTGACCACCGAGCGCACCGCGGCGTTCAGCTCCTCCTGGGTAAAGCGTCCCGCCCTCAGCTCGTCCAGCTGGGCCAGGATGGCCTCCTGCGCCCGGTCAAAATCCTGGAACTCCACCCCGGAGGACACCACCATCAGCCCCTTCAGCTTGTCCAGCATAGAGGAGGCGTAGTAACACAGGCTCAGCTTCTCCCTCACGGTCAAAAACAGCCGGGAGTTGGCGCTGCCGCCGTACAGGGCGTTGAGCACCAGCAGCGCCGGATAGTCCGGGCTGCCCTCCGTAATTCCTCCGGTGCGAAAGCCCATGGCCAGCTTGCCCTGCGTGACGTCCATGTCCTCCGTCACCGTGCGCACCGCCCCCCTGGGCGCCGCTAGAACCTGGCACTGCGTCCGAACAGTCCGGGCGGTGATCAGCGGCGCAAAGCACCGCCGCACCGTCTCCTCCACCCGCTCAAGCTGGGCGGAGCCGCCATAATAAAACGTCACCCCCGCATGGCTGAGCAGGTTCTGATAGTCCGACCACAGCCCCTCCGGCGTCATAGCCAGCGCCTCGTCCGCCTCGCCCAGCTTGTCCACCGCGTAGGCCTCCCCGGAGCACATCTCCTGAACCAGCCGGAAAATGGCCCAGCCCCGCTTGTCGTTTATCCGGGCTCGGATGCGGTCGGCCAGGTTGGCCCCCTCCCCTTTCACATAGTCCGCCCGGAAGATTCCCCCCTGGGTCGCCGGGTCCAGCAGCACCTCGCCCATCAGGGCGGCGGCGGGCTCCAGCACCGCCGCGCCGTCCAGCGCGTAGCAGTCGTCGATCACGCTGCACAAAAAGCTGACGCACTGGCTCTCCCCACGCTGGCGCACCGCCGGCCCCAAAGAGGCTCCGTACAGCGCGTCGGTGGCGGCGGACAGCCGCTCGATATCCGGGCAGCTCCTGCTGCCCCGGTAGAGCACGTTGGGAATCAGCGCCCCGGCGGCCGCGGTCTCTCGGCGCAGCGGAACGGTGAGCGTCACGCTGAGCAGGCCGGTTTTAAACTTGTCCGTCCGGCTGATTCCCAGCTCCACGCCCTCCGCCAGCCGTTTCCATTCCTGTTGCATAGCGTTCCTCCTCGGCAGATATCCTTGGTACGCGGCGCTGCTCCCCCGCCATTTTTTATCTTAATGCTTTATTATACATCATCAACCGGCATTTGACACCTACAACTTTTCTATTCCAGGAAAAATTTTCAGCACCGCTCCGGCTCAGTCCCCAAACATCGGGGTGGACAGATAGCGGTCCCCTGTGTCCGGCAGCAGCGCCACAATGGTCTTGCCCCGGTTTTCCGGGCGTTTGGCCAGCTCAACGGCGGCCCACACCGCCGCGCCGGAGGAAATGCCCACCAGGATTCCCTCCAAGCGGCCCACCTTTTTACCTGCAGCAAAGGCGTCCTCATTCTTCACAGGGATGATTTCATCATATACATCGGTATTGAGCACCTGGGGCACAAAGCCAGCTCCAATGCCCTGAAGGCCGTGAGGCCCGGCAGTCCCGCCGCTGAGCACCGGGGAGGCCGCCGGCTCCACCGCCACCACCTTCACCGCGGGGTTTTGTTCTTTCAGGTACTCCCCCACCCCGGTGATGGTGCCGCCAGTGCCCACGCCAGCCACAAAAATGTCCACCTTCCCGTCGGTATCCGCCCAAATCTCCGGGCCGGTGGACGCCCTGTGGGCGGCGGGGTTGGCGGGGTTGACAAACTGGCCGGGGATAAAGCTGTTCGGAATCTCCTTCGCCAGCTCCTCCGCCCTGTCGATGGCCCCCTGCATCCCCTTCGCCCCATCGGTGAGCACCAGCTGCGCGCCGTAGGCCCCCATCAGCTGCCGGCGCTCCACGCTCATGGTGTCGGGCATGACGATGATAACCCGGTAGCCCCGCGCCGCCGCCACCGAGGCCAGACCGATGCCGGTGTTGCCCGAGGTGGGCTCGATGATGACGCTGCCGGGCTTTAGCAGGCCCCTGGCCTCGGCGTCGTCCAGCATGGCCTTGGCCACCCGGTCCTTGACCGAGCCGGCGGGGTTAAAGCACTCCAGCTTGGCCAGGACGCGGGCCTCCAAGCCCTCCTCCCGCTCCAAATGGGTCAGTTCCACCAGGGGCGTTTTTCCAATCAGCTGCTCTACGGACGTATAAATCCTGCTCATCATTTATGCTCCTCTCTGCCGCAGGCTGGACCAACACTGTGCAAAAGCTCCGCCCGCTGCCTGTCTTGTCTTTATGATACATCAATTCATGAAAATTATAGGTTCCCTCTTTTTTTCTGTCAATAGCGCGGCAGAATTTTTCCCCACAGCGCCGTTCAAGCCCTCCTCATAGTTGACAACCGCCGAAAAATCTTATATGATAGCTTTCACAACCCCGCCATATGGAGGAACCTTTACAGATGAAAAAGCCCTTCCTTACCCTGGCTCAAGCTCAGGAGATAAAACGGACCTATCCCACCCCCTTTCATATTTATGACGAGCGCGGCATTCGAGAGAACGCCCGGGCGCTGAACGCCGCTTTCGCCTGGAATCCGGGCTTTAAGGAATATTTTGCCGTGAAAGCCACCCCTACCCCCGGTATCCTCAAGCTTCTGCGGGAGGAGGGCTGCGGCGTGGACTGCTCCTCCCTCACTGAGCTGATGATGGCCCAGCGGTGCGGTTTCTCCGGCAGTGAAATCATGTTCTCCTCCAACGAAACCCCGGCGGAGGAATTTGAGCTGGCGCACCGCCTGGGGGCCTATATCAATTTAGACGACCTGACCCATGTGGAGTTTCTCCGCAACACCTTGGGCTGTGTGCCGGACACCGTCTGCTGCCGCTTCAACCCCGGCGGCGTTTTCACCCTGGGGGACGGCAAAGAGGGCTTCCAGGTGATGGACAATCCAGGTCAGGCCAAGTATGGCATGACCCGGCCTCAGCTGGCCCAGGCCTTCACCCAGTTGAGGGAGCTGGGCGCAAAGCGTTTTGGCATTCACGCGTTCCTTGCCTCCAACACGGTATCCAACGACTACTATCCCGCTCTGGCCCGCATCCTGTTCCAGACCGCCGTAGACGTAACGCAGGAGACCGGCTGCCGCGTTTCCTTTATCAACCTGTCCGGCGGCGTGGGGGTCCCCTACCGCCCTGAGCAGAGTCCAACGGACATCTCCGCCATTGGCGAGGGAGTGCGCCGGGCCTATGAGGAGATTATGGTCCCCAACCACCTGGGGGATGTGTCCATTTTCACTGAGCTGGGCCGGTTTATGCTGGCTCCCTTCGGCCACCTGATCACCACCGCCGTACACGAAAAACACATCTACAAAGAGTATATCGGCGTGGACGCCTGTGCGGCCAATCTGATGCGGCCCGCCGTTTACGGCGCATACCACCACATCACCGTGCTGGGCCAGGAGGACGCCCCCTGTGACCATGTTTATGATGTCGTGGGTTCCTTGTGCGAAAACTGCGACAAATTCGCCATTGACCGCCCCCTCCCCAAAATCGAGCCGGGGAGCATACTGGCCATCCACGACACTGGGGCCCACGGCTTCTCCATGGGCTATAACTATAACGGTAAGCTGCGCTCCTCGGAGCTTTTGCTCCGGGAGGACGGACGCATTGAGCTTCTGCGCCGGGCGGAGACGCCGGAGGACTATTTCGCCACACTGGTGTGGTGAGCCATGAAAAAGGCGGCAGGCCTGCCTGCCGCCGGTATACGCGCCTGTGATGGAATTGGTAGACATGCGAGATTTAGGTTCTCGTGCGGCAACGCGTGTGGGTTCGAGTCCCTTCAGGCGCACCAAACCCATATAATCCGAACCTGTCTCCGATAGGAGATGGGTTCGGATTATTGGTCATGACACCATCCGGCTCCGGGAAATCGAAAATGCGTAATTCGATTGCTTTTCTGCTTCACTGCATAGACAACAGAAAAATGAGTAATCCCAAAAAATATGGACTGGCTTGAAAAGTTTGTCAAGAAAGCGGAGGGACAGTGACTATGAAACAATGCTATTTAGACAATTCCCCTATTGCCTATTATATCAATAGAAATGAGAAAACTGACTGGATACTTTTTATACACGCCGCTTTTGCAAATCACACTATGTTTCAAACGCAAATTGATTATTTTCAAGATAAGTACAATATTCTCACTCTTGATATTATCGGTCATGGCAAATCAACGAGAGCGCGAAAAGGTGACAGTATCAATCAAATGTCGGCTTGGATCAGTGAAATCCTAAAAAGAGAAAAAATTGAAAAAATACATATTGTCGGGATCTCATTGGGGGCTATATTAGCTCAAGACTTTGCCAACCAATATCCTGAAGCCGTACAATCACTCGCTTGCTTCGGCGGTTATGATATAAACAATTTTGATATCAAAATGCAGAGAAAAAATGGTGCATCACAGATGCTTATGATGCTTAAAGCTATATTTTCAGTCAAATGGTTTGCAGAATCGAATAAAAAAATATCTGCTCATACTTTGCAGGCTCAAAAGGATTTTTATGAAATGAACATTCAATTTCCTAAAAAATCGTTCCTGTATTTCGCTTCTTTAAATAGCATGGTAAACGTTCGGCAAGCAACGCCGAGGAAATATCCGTTGCTGATTGGTTGCGGAACATACGACATCCCTATGGAGCGATCAGCCGTAGAACTGTGGAAGAAAAATGAGCCAGAATGCAGTGTGATTATTTTTGAGGGAACAGGGCACTGCGTGAATATGGACACACCAAATCAATTTAATGCAGCAATGGAGGAATTTTGGTTAATCGGAAGCTGTAAATGCTAAAAGCGATTGGACACGTTGCCCTGTCTACAACAGTAAAACTCGTGCCAGAATGAGAGGGGATATCGTTGACGAGCTTTGGGTGATCGCGGAACGTTCTTGACCCACGGCTTTTACCGTGAGTGGAAGACCATTGGAACAGGCGCTTTATATCACGAGCACATAATTGGGATCAAGGACCGTCTGCACCCCATGGCGAATCACCCGAGTAATATGTCCACCGCAGAAAAGTCCCTGCGGCGCCGCCCCTCTGCACCGGGAAGCAGGAGGAAGGGTTTTGAGTTATGTTCTGTATAATCTCAGTTCCCTTTTAATAGCAACGCTTAACAAAGGCACACAGGCCATAGTATAAAGTGCAGAGAGAAAGATTTTCAGATTTTCCACTCAAACGAAACGCGGTCGCTGGTAGCCTGGACTTGAGAGAGAATGATGTCTGTTACCTGCCGTCGGTCATCAAAGTCAATCGTGTTCCAGTTCTCCAGATGGGCGGACAGAAACTCAATTTTCT
>CAJULM010000032.1 GCA_910587285.1 uncultured Oscillospiraceae bacterium
CCTACACGACGCTCTTCCGATCTGGGGATAAATACTGTACAATCCTGCCGGGCGGCTGCTGTTTCAACAGCGCCATGTCCTTTGGCCTAATCCGCGGCGGGCACCTGGCCTACACCGTGTTAGGCGCCATGCAGGTAGACCAGGAGGGCAATCTGGCAAACTGGGTAGTGCCGGGCGGAAAAATGGCCGGCATGGGCGGCGCCATGGATTTGGTCGCCGGTGCGAAGAAGGTCATTGTGGCCACAGAGCATTGCGCCAAGGATGGGACGCCAAAAATTCTCAAAAAATGCACATTCCCCCTGACTGGTCAAAATGTGGTCGATCTGATCGTGACCGATCTGGCGGTAATTGAAGTCACCGACAACGGTTTGGTGCTGAAGGAGACGGCGCCAGGCGTAACCGTAGATGAAGTCATGAGCAAGACGGACGCAGAGCTGGCGGTTGCCGATCACCTTTGCGTTATGCCTGTGTAGGCAGAATTGTGACATCTCTGCTTATACTGCAGGTATAAAACTCTCTTTCTTCAAAGACGGCGGCCGGATGGATATCCATCCGGCCGCCGCCTTTTCGGTATCATGCCAACGGAAGGATGGCGCCTTGGCAGACGTGCCCTTCCCGTTGCTATTTACTTGCCAAAGCCAGAAAGCTGTCCAACAATACCGTAAAATATTTGTGTGCTTCCGTCTCCAGATCGAATTGCCCATCGTATAGACACCAGTCATAGATGATGGATCGAGCGAATCGGATCATCATTTCAGTAAATTCTTCGTCCGGAACATCGGGAAATTCGTGGTTTTTCTTGCCGAGCACCACAGTTTCCCGAGCAATACGGTAAAACGTACGCTGGCTGTCGTTCAAAATGCGGACAGAATTGTTGGTCGAAGACACCTGATTTGCGTACACGACTTTCATAAATTGCAGACCAACATCCTTACTGCAGTAATTTGCCATGGTATCAATCAGTAAAAAAATGCGGTCCCGGGCAAGCATGGTCTCGGGAATGTCCGCAAACACTTCCTCATAACGGTGGTCTATTTGATGGAACACATCCAACAAAATGTCATCTTTGGAATGGAAGTACGTGTAAAAGGTGCCTTTGGACAAGCCAGCAATGCTGGTAATATCTTCTATAGTAACGGCGTTGTATCCATATTTGCTGAACAGTTTCAGCGAGGTCTGATACAATTTTTCCTTCGTTTTTTGTGCGCTCAGCGTTCTCTTGTTAGATTTCGGCTTGGTAATCGCCATAATAAATCTCTCCCGATTGAATATTAAATAGACATCTTATCTTCTGATAATAGCTTAAATTACGAAAAATGTAAAGCAGCAATTCTCAGAAAATCACAATAATCCACAAATAGACCCTATCGTGGAGAGAACCGCTCTTTCCACAGTTTTAGAGCGGAGGCCGGATTTCAGCTTCCCTAAAGGCCCCGTACCGCGCTTCACTCTCTCACAGATTTTTCGCAAGCTGTTTAGCTCCCTTTTAGCGATTCATCTTACCCAACTTTTTATACAGCAGTGACCGATGGATTCCCAGCTGCCCAGCCGCCTTGGACACTGAACCGCCGCATTCATCCAAGGCCCGCTCGATATATGCCCGCTCAAATCTATCACAGGCATCGCGCAGAGAGAGCCCCTCCTCCAGCCCCACTGTCAATTCCGCCGTTTCACCATCCGCTTCCGCCTCCAGGCTGGTGATATCCAGACGCCCAGAGATGGCATAGCGTTCAATTACGTTTCGCAGCTCCCGGATATTACCTGGCCAGCGGTAGCCCTGCAGCCCGTGGCGCATTTCCTGCTTCAATACCCGATTCAGCTCATACTTCCGATTGTACCGAGATAAAAATTGCTCCGCCAAGGGCAGAATATCCTCCGCGCGCTCCCGGAGCGGCGGCAAAAAGAGGGGCATCACATTCAGCCGGTAATACAAATCCTCTCGAAACTTTTTCTCGGCCACCATGCGTTTTAAATCCCGGTTGGTGGCGGCTATAACCCGCACGTCTGTTTTGATGAGCTTCGTGCCCCCCACCCGCATAACCTCTCCTGTCTCCAATACCCGCAACAGCTTGGCTTGCATGGATAAGGGCAGCTCGCCCACCTCATCCAAAAACAGAGTGCCGTGGTTGGCCATTTCAAACAGCCCGGACTTCCCGGAACTTCGCGCCCCGGTAAAAGCCCCCCGTTCGTAACCGAAAAACTCCGATTCCACCAACTCTGCCGGAATGGCTGAGCAGTTCACCGGGACAAAGGGCTGCTCAGAGCGCTTGCTGTGGTGGAAGATGAAGTTGGCCAATACATCCTTGCCCGTACCTGTTTCACCACAGATCAGCACCGTGCTGTCAATAGAAGCCAGAAACCGAGCATCCCCAAAGGCCAGTTTGGTGGCTGGACTTTCGCACACCACCACCTCCCCCGCCTCCTTTTGAGCCTCCAAATATTCCGCGATGTCCTTATATTTCTGTAGGTCGGACTTCTCCCGGTCAAAATAGTTGGAAAACTCTGTAAGCATCCGCTTCGGGATGGAGAATTGAGCGCTCATGACCACCCGGCCCTGTCTGTCGAAGATTGGCTCAATGTGGGTGAATAGTTCGTCACCATATTTGCTGATGTTATAGGCGTTGAAAGGCTCCCGCTTTTTGTCATACAACTCCTGCGAAACCGAGCGCAGCCACAGCTTATGCTTCCGCAACTCTCCCAGCGTCATACCGGTAAGCTGCTCCTTGCTCATATGTACCGACTCCGCCATGCGCTGATTAACATAGAGAATTTTTTCATTATGGTATGTAACAAAAATGTTCCCGAAATAGCTATCCAGTATCTTCTCCGCATATTCCGCAAACTGCGTTGGATACTCCTCCATCAGCCGCTTCATCTGCACCACACGCGCCCCCTCTCCGTTTCTATTTTGAGACATAATTGTCTCAAACGCTCTATACGTCTTCTTTTTGAGACAGTTTGATCGTTTTAGCGTACCACACAAACCGCCAAAAATCAAGGTTTTTTCCGTTCTAACCACAATTTACGGGTTGGCACGTCCCTTGCGCCTATCAAAGCATAGACAACACGGAAAGGAGGGCATATCCCGTTCACAGTGGTCGCTCGGCTTTTCTTGGGACCTGTCCAACTGAGACCTGCGGCCAAATTTGGTACACACTATTAAATAACAGGGAGGAAAATTTATGGAGCTTTGGTTCAGCGTTGTAGGATTTTTAGTGGTAATCGCCATAATTGTCTCTATCATGACCAAAAAATTGTCCACCATGGTGGCCCTATCGGTGATTCCACTCATTGGCGCGATTTTGGTGGGGCAGTTTGCCAGCATCCCCGCCTTTCTCACAGCGGGCGTTAGCAAGGTGGCCGTCAACGGCGTTATGTTCTTCTTTGCAATCCTATTCTTTGGTACCATGATGACCGCCGGCGCCTTTGATCCCATTGTGAGCTTCATTATCAAGTGCTGCCGTGGCAACCCGCTGTACGTGTGCGTCGGCACGTATGTACTGTCCATCGTGGGCCACCTGGACGGCTCTGCTACCACCACAGTGCTGCTGGTGTGCAGCGCCATGGTCCCCATCTACAAGCGGATGAATATGCGTCTGCGCAATCTGGCCGCCATCCTGGCTATGGCCGCCGGTCTGATGAACATCTCCCCCTGGGGCGGCCCCACCCTGCGCGCCGCCACGGTGATGGAGATGGACCTTACCGAGTTCTTCCAGCCCATGCTGGCGCCCATTCTCATCACCATCGCCGTGGGCGCAGTCCCCGTCGTACTGATGGGCTTGGCCGAGACCAAACGGCTAAAGGCCGAGGACTTCGACTATGCTGCCGTCACCGTGGAGAGCCAGGAAACGGAACTCAGCGATGAGGCCCGCGCTCTGCTACGGCCCCATTTCGTCATCCCCAACCTGCTCCTCATCGTCTTAGTCGTAGGGCTGATGATCTCCGGCATCCTGTCCCCCGCCGCCGCTTTCCTCACCGGCACTGCCCTGGCCTGGCTGCTCAACTACCGCAAGCTGGAGGACCAGCAAAAGCTCATGCGCCTACACGGCGCCAACGCCGTGTTTGTGGTCAGCGCCCTGTATGGCGCAGGGGTCCTCATGGGAGTGCTCACGGAGTCCGGCATGGCCGCCGCCATGGCCAACACCCTCGTCAACCTGATCCCCAGCGCCTTGACCCGGTTCGTCCCCATCCTGGTTGGCGTTCTGGCTACGCCTCTGTCCCTCGTTTTTGACGCGGACACTTTCTATTACGGCATTCTGCCCGTCCTCACCCAGAGCGCCTCCGCTATGGGGCTGTCCGGCGCGGGAATCTGTTATGCCGCCCTGGTGGGGCAGCTGACCCTGGGCTGGGCCATCACCCCCCTCACCCCGGCCACTCTGCTTATGACCGGTATGTGTGACCTGGACCTGGGCGAGCATCAGCGCTATACCATCAAATTCGTGTGGCCCCTTTCCATCGTTCTGCTGGTCCTGTTTACTGTGTTTGGGCTGATTCTATGACAAGTGGGCCACCAAAAGGTAGTGATTTTGAATATGATAAAAAAAATTCGCATTGGAGGCGGCGCCGGCTTCGCCGGCGACCGCGTCGACCCCGCCGTCACTCTGATTGAGCAGGGAAATCTGGACTACATCATTTTTGAGTGCCTGGCAGAACGCACCATAGGCCTGGCCCGGCAGGAAATGCTGAAGGATCCCACTAAGGGCTACAGTCGTCTGCTGGATTACCGTCTATCCCAAGTTCTCAAGCCGGCCAAGGAACACGGCGTTAAGATCATCACCAATATGGGGGCGGTAAATCCCCAGGCGGCCGTGGCCAGAGCTGTGGAAATTGCACGGAAGCAGGGTATCACCGGCCTGAAATTTGCCGCTGTCACTGGAGACAGCGTATATGAGGCGCTGTCCCAATACGGGCAAGAGCCCATTTTGGAGTTTGAGAGCACAGTGGATCAGTGGACAGCTCAAATCGTATCCGCCAATGCCTATATGGGGGCGGAAGGCATTATTGAGGCGCTGCGCAACGGCGCGGACGTGGTGATCACCGGCCGGGTGTCCGATCCCACCCTCACCCTGGCCCCCTTATGCTACGAGTACGGCTGGTCGCTGAATCATCCAGAGCAGCTGGGCCAGTGCGTACTGGCCGGGCATCTGTTGGAGTGCGGCGGCCAGGTGACTGGCGGCTACTACGCCGACCCCGGCTATAAAGAGGTGCCGGAGCTGGACAACCTGGGCTTCCCCCTGGTAGAATTCGACGAAACCGGTCGTTTCATTCTCACCAAGGTGGAGGGTACCGGCGGCCTGGTGAATGTAGCTGCCTGCAAGGAACAGATGCTTTACGAGATTCATAACCCGGCTGCCTATCTCACCCCCGACTGCATTGCGGATTTTACCGGGGTGCGCTTCACTCAGGAAGGGAAAGATCAGGTGTCCGCATGGGGCGCCGTCAGCCGCGGTCTGACGGAAAGGCTGAAGGTCAACGTGTGTTACCGGGATTCCTTCATCACCGACTGCGAGATCAGCTACGGTGGCTGCAATGCCCTGGAACGGGCCAGGCTGGCGGGAGAGGTGTTCCTCAAGAGGCTGGATCGGTTGGGGATCGCGTACAGCGAGACACGGGTGGACTACATCGGCTACAACTCCCTCTACCGGGATAAGCTGGCCCGGCAGCTCAGCGACGGGCGCTGGGGTGAGGTCCGTCTCCACGTGGCGGTGCGCACCGATGACAGGGAAAACGCCGTTAAGGTGTCCAACGAGTGGGACTCCATCTACACCAACGGACCTGCGGGCGGCGGAGGGGCCACCATGCACATCTCGGAGATCATCTCGGTATTCTCCTTTTTCGTACCACGGGATGCGGTGCAGCCCCAGGTGTTTTATACGGAGCTCTGATTCCCATCCATCAATCAAACGCCTAACGGCGCATGGAGGTTTTTATGAAGCTAAAAGAAATTTGTCACTCCCGCACCGGCGATAAGGGAGACGTGTCCAACATCTCCCTCATTCCCTGGAATGAGGCGGACTATCCCATGCTGAAGGAAAAAGTCACGGCTCAGCGGGTGAAGGAGTATTTCTCCGAAATTTGTCATGGCGCTGTCACCCGCTATGAAGTCGATGGAATCTGCGCACTGAATTTTGTGATGGAGCAGTCCCTGGGTGGGGGCGTACTGCGCAGCCTGGCCATGGACAAGCACGGCAAGGCCCTCAGCTCCGCCCTGCTGGAAATGGATCTGTAAGGGGTGCGCGGCATTGTTTCAATTTGAGGAAGGTCGAATGTACCAAATGCCGGTCCATTTCGGGCCCTGCTGCGGACCAAGGCAGGGCCCGGACGGACGGCGGTTTACCGCAGACGGTCCCCAGGAGAGCACTCAGCACATCTTGGTATACGAAACCGACCCGGTAGCAGTGGAGCGCTATCTGCCGGAGGGCTTTGCCCTGCGCCGCCCCTATGTCACTGTCACCCACAAAATGCACCGAAACCTGCCCTGGCTGGCGGGTCGAGGCTATAATGTGGTCGCATTCCATGTGCCTGTAACCTACCATGGCCGTGAGGAAACCATCCGCGGCCAGTATCAGCTTGCGATTTGGGAAAACCACGCCGACCCCATCCTGTGTGGACGGGAACAGCTGGGCTACTCCAAGGTCTTCGCAGAAATCGAGGATATGCGTGCCTTTCACGGCACGATGTCCGCCTCTCTTTTTTCCTGGGGCTTCCGGTTCCTGGAGCTGCGGTTTGACACCGCAGCTCCGCCGGAGGACCCGGAGAAACTCCGATCCATTTTACTGGACCCGGAAAATGAGGGGCTGATGCATTATAAATACATTCCCCGCACCGGGGAAAACTTCTGCTCGGCGGATACAGCCTATGTAACACTGACGCCCAAAGAGTTTCCTCCCCCGCCAGCGGCTGCATCCCTCCCGTCGCCGGAGCGGTCCTGGTGCGCCGGCAGCCTTACCTGGCGCCTCCCAAGCTGGCAGGATATGCCCACCCAATACCATATCGTCCAAGGGCTTGCCGCAATGCCCATCCGTCAGTTTCTTGGCGCGAGCGTAGTCCATATGAAGCATTATAACGATGTATTCCACCAGCGTATCGTTCAATAGCAGCCGGAGAACATCTGCAAATCAAGCACCAAGGATAAACTCCACCTTCAATATGCCATCCGGACATGGACAAACCACCCCTCAATATGCTATATTATTTCGGTCAGATTTCACGCAAGGAGGGAACCGCCATGCTCACACTGGAGGATTATCTGTTTCAATTTACATTTTCCCTGATCTCCCACGCCGTCCTGGTGGCCTACCTGTTTGTGATTATGGACGCGCGGGGCCGGCGGGTGGTGAGAAAGCTGCCCGCCCTGCTGCTCTCCCCGCTGCTGGCCACCCTGCTGGATGCGGCTTTGTATGCGCGCTTTCCCGACCACTATGTGGCCCGCTACTGTACGTTCTCCTGTGCCATCCTGCTGATGTGCACCCTGTGGATCCGGTGGGCGTGGCGGACCGGGTTCTGGCACGCCTTTGCCGCCGCGTGCATGGCGGGTATGTTCCAGGTAGCCGCGTCCGGCCTGGCCCAGATATTGCTTCTGGACAGCGGGATCCCGTACACGGCGTTGATCGCCATCTATGGGGCTGTGGCGCTGGTCTCCGCCGTGCTGCTGCACCGGCTCCGCTTCGGGCGCTGGTTCCGCCTTCTGCTGGAGGATGGCTCCGTCCAGCGCCGCATGGCCCTGTTCTTCTTTGCCCTGGAGGCGGCTATGGAGGCATTCTCCCTTTTGCAGGAGGGGATCCAGCCGGAATATCTGGCTCCCTACTATGTGCTTGTGCTGGTGATGGCGGGGCTGGCAGTGGGGCTGGTCATTTACCTGGCCCAGCGGATGGACGCCACCCGGAAGGTGGAGGCCCAGCGGGACGTCATCGCCCAGCAGCAGCTCTACGAGCGGGATTTGGAGGACATCCGCCGGGAGGTGCGCTCCTTCCGCCACGACTACAAAAACCTGCTGGCCGGGCTGTCGGAGCAGGCGGGCGCGGGAGAGGCGGACGCCCTGCTGGACTCCCTGGCCCAGCTGGACGCGGGCTTTGACCGGCGCATCGGGGAGAAGATCCGGGCGACCACCCAGCTGGGCAATGTGCGCGTACCCCAGGTGAGAAGCCTGCTGCTGTCCAAGCTGGCGGCCATGGGGGCACAGGGGGTGGACTGCCGCCTGGAGGTGCTCTACCCCGTGGAGGGGGTTGGGATGGACGTGTGGGACTTCACCCGCTGCCTGGGCATCCTGCTGGACAACGCCGTGGAGGGAGCACTGGAGACTCAGTCGCCGTGGGTGGAGATTGTGCTGCTGGCCCAGGGGGAGGGGCTGTTCCTGCGCTTGGCCAACCCCTATGCCGGGACGGTTGACCCCGAGAAAATTTGGGCGGAGGGCTTCTCCACTAAGGGGGAGGGCCGGGGGCTGGGCCTGAGCGGCTACCGACGGATTGTGGAGGGCTGCCCCAATGCATCGGCCTCCACCAGCTGGGCGGAGGGCGTGTTTGTGCAGGAGCTGACGGTGGAGGGAAGGCCATGATCGGAATTTATCTGTGCGACGACGAGGAGGCCGTCCTCCACCAGCTCAAGACCGCCCTGGAGTGGAAAATTTTCATCGAGAACTATGACATGGAGGTGGCCTGCGCCGCCTCCTCCGCCGGGGAGCTGCTGGCCGCCGCCCGGGACGGGAGCCGCAGCGTCTACTTCCTGGACGTGGACTTGAGGGACGGGGAATGGGACGGCTTCACCCTGGGCCGGGAGCTGCGCCGGCGGGACCCCCACGGCACGCTGATCTACATCACAAGCTATGGAGATCTGGCCTGGAAAACCTTCCAATACCACCTGGAGGCGTTCGACTACATCGTGAAGGAGGGGGAGCAAACCGGATCTGCCGCCGCCCGGTGCCTGGAGGGGGTCCACGCCCGGCTGATCGACGAGCGTCGGGACCCCGCGGAGGTGTTCTCCCTGCGGGCCGGGGGCGAAACCCGCCATATCCCCCTGGCCGACATCCTGTTTTTCGAGACCGCCCCCAAGGCCCACCACGTGTTCCTCCACACGGCGGACAGCCGCCTGGACTTCGTGGGCAGCTTGAATGAGCTGGAAGCGGAGCTGGATGGGCGTTTTGTCCGGGTCCATCGGGCCTATCTGGCGGCGTGGGATAAAATTGAGACCGTGGACTGGAAGGAACATAAGGCTCGGGTGGGAGGACGGACGTGCCTGCTGTCCCGGGCCGGGAAGGCGGAGCTGAAAAAGAAGCTGGGAGGGAACCTGTGAGGTTCTTCCCAGCTTCTTTTTGCCGTTCAGGAAAAATTTTGTCCGTTCAGGAAATCCGGCCCACAGCGGGCCGGGAGCGTGGTATGTTTCCTTTCGCAGACAGGCGGGATGAGAAAGGAGGGAAACGCAATGGCAAAGGAGCGCTTTGTGGAGGTCTATAACCAAGGCATCATCAATGTGATGAAAGTCGTCGTCGATACGGAAACCGGCGTGAATTATGTGCTGGGCTCTCACAATAAGGCAAGCGGCACGGGGATGACCGTGCTGGTGAACACGGACGGCAAGCCCATCGTCACCCCCATCAGCTGAACAAATCCGGAACATACAGCAGAACATGAAGGGCTCCCGCCTGCCTGCGCCAAACTTGAGCGAGAACGATTTGGAGGTATATACCATGTCAAGAGAAGTCCAGAAATTCGTCCAGGAGGCAGGTTATGATCCCCTGGAGGACCGCTGCATCATCGTCAAATATGCCCCGGAAAACCTGAGCGAACAGTTTGCGGCGTTTTTTAACTCGGAATTTTATGTTCTCCAGATGTGTGAACACGAGATCGTCCTGCTCCCCTTCAACACCATATGGCACAACCTGCGCAAAGACGTGTCCTTGGTCCTTCCCTATGGGGACATCCAGTCGGTGGAGCTGGAGGATGATATGTTCAATACCGTTATCACCATTCGTACCGGGACGGACACCATCCGCTTAACTACCCAGCAAGCAGCGCTGAGCGGCCTGCGGTCTTCCGGCCATTTCGCAGTCCTGTATGCCGGCAGCTTCAAGAACTGGCACAAGGAAAACCTGGAGGGGACTCTGAAGGCACTCAAGGCGCTGGGGAATCGCTGACCGCAGCTCACACCCCGAAGGTGATCGGTTCAAATCCGCACAGCAGCAAAAAATCCTCTGATTTCCCAGGGAATCAGAGGATTTTTTGTTGGCGTTTCTGTATTTTTGGTGCTTGCAGAATCTCATCTGAAAAATAACGAGCGCCTGCGGCTGGCCACAGACACTCGGGTGTATTCATTCAGCCCCTTTGAGATAATCCAGAACTTCCGCCGCAGTGGTATCCGGCTTCACCTTGGGGATAACCTTCTCAATGACGCCCTTCTCATCCACAATAAAGGTAGAGCGCACCACCCCCATGCTCACCTTGCCATACAGCTTTTTCTCCTGCCACACGCCATAGGCTTGAATGGCTGTGAGCTCCGGGTCGGATAGTAGAACGAAGGGCAGGCTGTATTTCTCCGCAAACCTTTTGTGGGAAGCTGTGGAATCCTTGCTGATCCCGATGATCACTGCATCCATCTGTTGAAACTCCTCAAACGCCTCAGCAAACGCGCAGGCCTGCCTGGTGCAGCCCGGCGTATTGTCTCGAGGATAGAAATACAGCACCACCTTTTTTCCCGCGAAGCTTGCCAGGGACACAAGCTTCCCCTCCGAATCCGGCAGGGTAAACTCCGGCGCTTTTGCGCCAACCTCCGGCAACTTGTTCGTTTCCAAACCCATCACAACAGCCTCCATTATCAAAATGTTCTAAGGATTTCGCCTACAGCCCTTTTCAGGCATGGCGCGTGAAAATTTCGGGTTCCTGCCGGTTCACCTTGTTCAACTATCCCACCGAATAGCGAACCGTATTGTATACGCTGATAAAAATGATGATGGCCATCAGAACCATAAATAACTGATCCACCGCCTCACCACTGATTCTTTTGTTCACTGAACGGCCCGCCATTCCGCCGCCGATCCCGCCGCAGACCATGAGAAGCAAAGCGCCCCATTCAAACTCCGGCACGCTACGCGTCAACAGCGTTGTCGCTAAGCTTGCTATCTGACTGAACAGAATGATGTACAGACTATTTTGTGCGGCGGTCTTTGTATCCATCCCAAAAAAGAAGAACAGCACCACCAAATTGATCGGCCCGCCGCCAATACCCAAAAAGCTGGACATAATCCCAAGGACGAAACCAATGCACAGGCACCCTCCCATGCCCTCCACCCGATGGGGGCTGATGCGGTCCTTAAATATGGTATACAGCAGAGTGCCGAGAGTGACCACCGCCAGGCAGGCCGCTTGTACCGCCCCCACGGTGTTGGAGTCCGCAAACAGCCCTTTTATCACGCTGAACAGCTGCTTCCCGGCAACTCCCCCCGCCGCCGCGCCAATCGCCAGTGGCGTCCCGGTTTTGACATCGATTTGGCTACCGCCTGACACTGTATTCCGAACCACTGAGTACAGGCTCATGGAAAGAACCGTCAGCCCAGACAGGAAGCTGATGGTAGATACGCTGTCAAACGCGCAAACGTCCAAAACAGGTTTGATAATCACCCCGCCGCCGATTCCACAAATAGCGCCGGCCACAGACGCCAGAAAGCTGACCAGCAGATAAAGCGCAAGCTGAAGCATCCCTAACCTCCTTCTGAACTCAATCGCGTCAAATCCCGACCATTCCTACCCTTTTGCGTTAGTGTACCATCAACCTAAGAAAAAAGTCAAGCAAAACACAGCACCCCGCCGCTTCTACAAATAGGAGGCCGCAGCCTCCAGGCAATCGGTTCCTAACGGTAGAAGCTCACCGTTGGAGCTTGCCCCGCCGTGTCGGACACTTTTTGCCACTCACCCTTCCCCCGCCTCCCCCGCCGCCAGGATAGACTCCACGCAGCAGGCGGCGCCAACTCATCTGAAGAAACGCACTCGTAAAGACAGCAAAAAGCCTTGAACCGCAACAGGCTCAAGGCTTTTCCTCTGGCAGCGGATGAAGGATTCGAACCCTCACAAACAGAGTCAGAGTCTGGTGTGCTACCATTACACTAATCCGCTGTATCCATCTCTGTCCTCAAATGGACCAAGTGCTATTATATCAGAACATAGGATTTTGTCAAGTTTTTTTTCGCAAAACCTGAAAAGATTTCAAAAAATTTTGTCAGCAGAAAATACGGACCGCGGCTTGACTTATCCTACGTTGTATGGTATAGTATCAATGCTTTGTAAAGTCCATAAACTTTACACTGCATCCACTTGGCGGAGGTGAATTCCCATGAAGAACCAGGCTTATCGGATGGCCATGCTGTTCGATTTTTACGGCGATCTTTTGACAGAGCGCCAGCGGGAATTTTATGACCTCTATTATAACGAGGACCTTTCCCTGGCGGAGATCGCCGAGAATTACGGCATTTCCCGGCAGGGCGTGCGGGATGTGATTGTCCGCGCAGAGGCCGCTATGACCGAAGTTGAGGACAAAACCCACATCATCCGCCGCTTTCATCAGTCCCGGGCCGCCATTAACGCCATCGATGCGGCGGCGGACCGGCTTCTTCAGGCGGTGGACGCGCGCATTTATGACGACGCCATGCTGGACGCACTGGCGCGGGAAATCAAAAGCAACGTGGCCAAGCTGAATCAGGAGTAACTTCTATGGCATTTGAAAGCTTAACCGAAAAATTGTCCGCCACCTTTAAGCGTCTGCGCGGGAAGGGCCGTCTCTCCGAGGCAGACGTGAAGGAGGCCATGAAGGAAATCAAAATGGCCCTATTGGAGGCGGACGTCAACTTCAAAGTGGTCAAGAGCTTTGTGGCCTCGGTGACAGAACGGGCCGTCGGTCAGGACGTGATGGAATCCCTCACCCCCGCCCAGATGATCGTGAAGATTGTCAACGAGGAGCTCACCTCCCTCATGGGGGGCGGCGACAGCAAGCTGGCCATTTCCTCCGCTCCTCCCACTGTCGTCATGCTGGTGGGCCTGCAGGGCGCGGGCAAGACCACCAACGGCGCGAAGCTGGCCGGCCTGATGAAAAGGCAGGGCAAGCGGCCTCTCTTGTGCGCCTGCGACGTGTACCGGCCCGCCGCCATCAAGCAGCTGGAGGTAGTGGGTGAGCAGCTCGGCATTCCGGTGTTCCAAATGGGGCAGATTGACCCGGTGGATATCGCCAAGGCCGCTGTGGAGCACGCCCGCCGCCACGGCAACGACATGGTTTTCCTGGATACCGCCGGCCGGCTCCACGTGGATGAGACCCTCATGGACGAACTGCGGCACATCAAGGAGGCGGTAACCCCCACCGAGATTCTGCTGGTAGTGGACGCCATGATCGGCCAGGACGCCGTCACCGCTGCCAAGGCCTTTGACGACGCGTTGGACATCGACGGCGTGATGCTCACCAAGCTGGACGGCGACGCCAGGGGAGGCGCAGCCCTGTCCATCCGGGCCGTCACCGGCAAGCCCATCAAATTCGCCGGCACCGGGGAAAAGCTGGACGCGGTGGAGGTGTTCCACCCCGACCGCATGGCAAGCCGGATTTTGGGCATGGGAGACGTGCTGTCCCTCATCGAGAAGGCTGAGCAGAACCTGGACGCCAAAAAGGCCGCCGAGCAGCTGGAACGGCTGCGGAAAAATAAATTTACCCTGTCCGACTTCTACGACCAGCTCACCCAGCTGAAAAGCATGGGTGGGTTGGAGGACATCGCGGGCATGATCCCCGGCATGGGTGGCAAAAAGCTGGATTTGTCGGCGGACGAGGGCAATCTAAAGCGCATTGAGGCCATCATCCAATCCATGACCCCCTATGAGCGGGAGAATCCAAGCGTCCTCAACTCCAGTCGGAAAAAGCGCATCGCCGCCGGCTCCGGCACCCAGGTGGTGGACGTGAACCGTCTGCTCAAGCAATTTGACATGGTGCAGCAGCTCACCCGGCAGTTCTCCAACCCCAAGAAGGCCAAGGGCCTGTTTGGGCGCTTCAAAGGGATGGGTATGCCATTTTAATGTTGGTTCTGCTCCTTCCGGAGCATTTGCCATAAATGAACAATGACTTTTGGAGGTGAATATACGATGGTTAAGATCAGACTGCGCCGCATGGGCGCCAAGAAGGCCCCCTTCTACCGTGTCGTCGTTGCCGACTCCCGCTATCCCCGGGACGGCCGCTTCATCGAGGAGATCGGTACCTATGACCCCCGGCAGAATCCCGCCGCCGTCAACATCGACGTGGAGCGCGCCCAGGCCTGGATTCGCACTGGCGCTCAGCCCACCGACACCGTGCGCGACCTGCTGAAAAAGGCCGGGCTGTAAGCTGGATCGGAGGACACATGAAGGAATTGCTCACTTATATCGCCCGCAGCCTGGTGGACGATCCCGATGCGGTGTCCGTCTCCGAAACTGAGACCCCTGTTGAGACGGTGCTGGAGCTCCGGGTCGCCCCCGGCGACATGGGCAAGGTGATTGGCCGTCAGGGCCGCATCGCCAAGGAGATCCGAGCGCTGATGCGCTCGGTGGCCCAGCGCCAGGGCAAAAAAATCTCAGTCGATATTGTTGACTGAATCTGAGAAACAGGCGGGGCAGACCCCGCCTGTTTTCTTACCATAGGCCAGGAGGTACCCGTTTCATGAAAGAGTTTTTAGACTGCGGCGAGATCGTCAACACCCACGGCATTCACGGCGAGGTGCGCATTGTGCCCTGGGCGGACAGCCCGGACTTTATATGCCGCTTTTCCACCCTCTACGTGGACGGCAACGCGAGAAACGTTCGGTCCAGCCGCGTCCACAAGGGCAGCGTCATCACCGCGCTGGAGGGCGTGGACACGGTGGAGCAGGCCATGGCCCTCAAGGGAAAAACTGTCCAAATCCGCCGAGAGGACGCCAAGCTCCCCGACGGGACCTTCTTCCTGGCGGACATCATCGGCCTGGACGTGGTGGACGAGGCAGGGAATAAGCTGGGCATTCTGCGGGAGGTGCTCTCCCCCTCCCGCCAGCAGGTCTACGTGGTAGCCGGAGAACGAGAGATTATGATTCCCGCCGTGCCCGAATTCGTTTTGGAGACCAACATCCAGGGCGGGTATCTCAAAGTGCGGCTTATCGAGGGGATGTAGGGACCATGTACCATATCGACATCATCACACTGTTCCCCGACACGGTGGGGGACGTGCTGTCCGAGTCCATCCTGGGCCGGGCCCAGGAGCGGGACTTTCTGCGCATCCAAACCCACCAACTCCGGGACTATACCCTAAATAGACAAAAGCAGGTGGATGACTACCCCTACGGCGGAGGACGCGGAGCGGTTTTGCAGGCCGACCCCCTATTCCGCTGCTGGAACCATCTCCGCTCCCAGGCAGAAGGAAAGCCCCGCACCATCTACCTCTCCCCCTGTGGCAAAACCTTCACCCAGGCGGACGCCAAGCGGCTGGCCTGGGAGGAACGCCACCTGATCCTGGTGTGCGGCCACTACGAGGGGGTGGACCAACGCTTCCTCGACGAGTGCGTAGACGAGGAAATCTCCCTGGGAGACTTCGTGCTCACCGGCGGGGAGATCGCCGCCATGGCGGTGGCTGACGCGGTGAGCCGACTGGTGCCCGGAGTGCTGTCCGACCCGGAGTGCTTCGAAAACGAGAGCCACTGGAACGGACTGCTGGAATACCCCCAGTACTCCCGGCCTGAGGTGTGGCACGGCAGAGCCGTCCCCCCCGAGCTGCTCACCGGCGACCACGCCAAGGTGGAGCGCTGGCAGCGCAAGCAGTCCCTGCTGCGCACCAGGCAGCGCCGGCCCGACCTGTACCAACAGCTGGACCTGTCCTCCAAAGAGGACCAAAGACTGCTGGCCGAGCTGGAGCGGGAGCTGAACCGCCCTTCCCTGCCCCAGCCGGTGGAATACCGCCAGGCGCAGGGGGGCGACCTGGACGCCATGGACACCATTTTAGCCCAGGCCAAGGCCGTGCTGATCCCCATCGGCCAGTGGCACGAAAACTATCCCGCCCGGGAGGATTTTCTGGAGGGCATGGCCCGAGGAGAGTGCTATGTCCTCACCTGCGGCGGTGAAGTGGGAGGCTTTTTCACCCTATCCGCCCAACCTGAATCTGGCTACGCCGCCATCACCGACGGCAAGTGGGGCTCCGACGAGCCCTATGCCGTCATCCACCGCTGCGCCGTGGCGGATCGGTGGCGGGGCTCCGGACTGGCGGGGCACATGGCCGCCGCCTGGGAAGAACTTGCCCGCGCCCAAGGGCTGGAGTGGCTCCGGGTAGACACCCACAGAAAAAACAAGGCCATGGTGGGCCTGCTGCGAAAGTCCGGCTTCCAGTACCGGGGAAACGTGCTGGTGGACGCCCCACCCCCTCACGACCCCCGGCGGGTGGCCTACGAAAAACGGTTGAAACCGAGGTGTACGCAATGAATATCGTAGTGTGCGCCCTGAAGGCAGCGGAGGGGGACCAATCATGAATCTCACCGATATCCGCGACATCAAGGCCCTGCTGGCCCGGCACGGGTTCCACTTCTCCAAGTCCATGGGGCAGAACTTCCTCATTGCGGACTGGGTTCCCCAGAACATCGCGGACGCGGCGGGGCTGGACGAGGGCTGCGCCGTGCTGGAGATCGGCCCCGGTATCGGCCCCCTCACCGTCCAGCTGGCCCGGCGGGCTGGCAAAGTGGCTGCGGTGGAGCTGGACAGGTCCCTGCTGCCCATCCTGGCGGAAACGCTGGCCGACTGCCCTAACGCGGAGGTCATCCCCGGAGACGTGATGAAGCTGGATTTGCCTGCGCTGGCAGCGGAAAAATTCGGAAGCTTGCCGGTCAAAGCCTGCGCCAACCTGCCCTACAACATCACCACGCCGGTGATTACCAAGCTGCTGGAGGCGGGCTGTTTCCAGTCTGTCACGGTGATGATCCAGCGGGAGGTGGCCAAACGCATCTGCGCCGCCCCTGGCGACTCCGACTGTGGGGCCTTCTCCCTGTTCTGCCAGTACCACGCAAGCTGCGAGCTGCTCTTTGAAGTGCCGCCGGACTGCTTCCTCCCCGCTCCCAAGGTGACATCGGCCGTGGTGCGGCTCACCCCCCACGACGCCCCTCCGGTTGCCGGAGACAAAGACGCCATTTTCGCCGTGGTGAGGGCGGCCTTTGCCCAGCGGCGCAAAACCCTGCTTAACGGCCTGTCCGCTGCCTACGGCAGCCGCTTTTCCAAGGATCAGCTGCGCCAGATCATTCTGGACTGCGGGCTGCCTGAGGCCGTCCGGGGCGAGCGGCTGGGATTGGAGGAGTTCGCGGCTCTGGCCCACGCGCTCAAATAAACCGCCCTCCTTTGTCAAATCCTGCGCCGCCGCATAGGATGAGACAAAGGAGGGTTTTCCTTATGCCAATTATTTATCTGTCCCCATCCACGCAAGAGGCAAATATGTATGTGAACGGCGGCAGCGAGGAGGAGTGGATGAACCGCCTTGCCGACGCCATGGTCCCATATCTAAACGCATCGGGCATCCAATATAGCAGAAACACCCCGGACATGAACGCCGTGTCCTCCATACGGGCCTCCAACGCCGGTACTTACGATCTCCACCTGGCCCTTCACTCCAACGCCTCCGCCCCCAGCAACTATGGCAAAACCAGGGGCATCATCGTATTTTATTACCCGGGCAGCTCCAAAGGAAAGCGGGCGGCGGAGATTATGGCGGACAACTTAAAAGCCATCTATCCCCTGCCCAACCGGGTGCGGGCTGAGGCAACCACCTCAATCGGAGAGGTCCGTCAGCCCAGAGCCCCGTCTGTTTTCATTGAATTGGGCTATCATGACAACGAGGACGACGCCACCTGGATCAAAAACAACCTGAATCAAATTGCCCGAACCATTGTGCTGGCCCTCACGGAGTACTTTGGAATCCCATTTTTAGGACCTACAACCCCGCGGCAGGGCGTAGTGGATGTGGACTGGGGCTATCTGAATATCCGCTCCCGCCCTTCCACATCCGCTCCTGTTATCGCGAAAGCCTACGACGGAACACGGCTTACCATCTTGAACCAGTGGCAGGGCTGGTATCTGGTGTCCTTCGATGGCGCCGAAGGCTATGCCAACAGCGACTTTATCACCCTGCTTTGACTTGGAGCGTGGGTCTGTCCGCGCCCTAAACACCCTGCCGCCGGGACGGATATGGATCCCCGCCCATGACCTGCCCACCGCTCTGCGGGCTTTGGAACTGCTCTGTACAGTGCAGAACACGCGGCAGTTCCCCCGTCCCCAGCTGAACGGGGACTTGATTTAGCCCTTTACAGAATGTTCAAAGATATTTCAAAGTCTATACACCATTTTGAAAGAGAATATGGTATTCTTAATCATGTCAGATGCAATGACAACTCCTCCCTCTCTCTTTTGTTGAATCGGTTTTGCGTCAGCCCACCGTTTTCGCGGTGGGCTGACGCATTGCTGTAATGGCTGTTTTCTCCGAAAAGATCACTTCAAAAAATTTTATTTTTCCTCTTGCTTTTTCCCCAACAATATGGTACTATACTTTAGGTTCATCTGAGCCAGTAAAGTAAATTTCATCCGGGTGTGGCGAAGTTTGGTATCGCGCTTGACTGGGGGTCAAGAGGCCGCAGGTTCAAGTCCTGTCACTCGGACCAACTTATGATAATCCGAACGCTGTTCTCCAAGTGGGGGACGTGTTCGGATTTATCATTTCTATTGAAAACATATTATAGTTAGCATAGGGCCACCTCTCAAACTACCCAGTTGAGAAGTGGCCCTGCCTATTAGTTGTGCACTGATGGGAATTCAATTATTCTGTTTTCAACTTTACTAGGCTGTGACAGTGTACCTTCATCCAGGCTTAATAGCTCTTCAATCACATTTGCTGACACCGAAAATTTATTTTCAGCAAAGAATCTCATAATGTCTTCACCAGACATATTCCCTTTTGATAAGAGCAGGTTAATGGATTGTTTAAGCGCACACGGATGCTTATACTCGATACTATCATCCAATGGCTCTGTCTGTCGATATCCCCGTGTACTCATCTGCCGCATCAAATATGAATACTGATTTGCAGATAAGCATCCTAAAGCATAAGCTCTCATAATCATCGCCATAATCGAAACATTCCACTTTTTTTTCAGTTCAACATAATGTCCAAGCCGGTTAGGATATGCAGCCACATCGTTGCCAAACGCCTGTGCAGGCAATAAAAATGCGGCAGCAAAAGCATTGGCTTCATCTTCCCGCTCTCTAAACTCATCTTTATCTATTTCGTTTAAGTCAGAATACCTTTCGTGCAAAAGAATATGGCCCAATTCATGAGCGCAATTAAATTGACGACGATAGAAACTTCTCTTATCTGTTCCCAAAATTACACAATACGTGGGATAATCGTCTTCTTCGTAGTACTGGTAAAAAGCATCAATCTCACGGCTTTCAGTAGCAAATTCGCCCACAATAATTCCGTTCCGTTCCAGCAAAGCGACCATATTAGGTATTGGAGCATCTCCCAAATCCCAATGCTGCCTAGTTCGCATTGCAACCTCTTCAATAGTTATAATTTTATCTCCACCGAAATCAGGTAAATTTAACGGTTTAAATTTCACTTTTAAAGATAAAACAGAGTGGATTTTAGCAAGGTATTTCGCCTTAACTTGTTGTGCCGCTAAATCTTTCTTTTTGCTTGAGTATAATGCACGAAAATAGGTATTCCCCACAGTAGACGGAGGATCAGCTTCAACAAAAAATGAATATGGAAACCTAAGTGCATCCGCAATCCTACGGAGTGTCATCGGTTCTGGAGAATTTTTGCAGTTTTCAAATTGCGATATGGCCTGCTTATTGATTCCTACGATTTGGGCCAAATCAGCCATCGTCATCCGTCTAAACAATCGGGCCTCTTTTAGCCTTTCGCAGTTTATTTTACCTCCATTTTGCATCAAACACCTATCCTTTAATTACAAGAGTTCCACGAGTTCCTCCTCGTCACCCTCATTATTTTGCTGGGGTTCGATCCCCTGATTAGCTGCATATGGCATACGAATATATTGGGTCCAGTCCTCCACTTCCGTGGAGATTTCCAAGGTTGGCGTAAGCCGAACTGCACGTACAGATAGCAATCTGTCTACATGGACATCGAACAACACCAAAATATGCCCTGCAATTTCTCCGACATCCTCGCAAACAGAAGCTGCAAGGTCTTCCCGCGATTGTGCTACCCATTTCTCGTCGTCTACTGAAACACTGGGCAGCTTCAATTCTAGCTGCTCATATTGTGCTTTAACATCTTTGTTAAAACTTGCGCCTCCACATAAATAGTGTCTGGATTTATCTTTACGGCGCTGAACAGTCTTAAAAGTGTTTTCCGTCATAAATGTGATAAGATTTCTTGATAAAGGATGAAAAAGCACAGGGGTTTTCCATGCCCCTCTGGGGCAAACGCTAAAGTCAATCCATCCTAAATGTAGACACCGTTCCCTTAATTGTGCGATAATGACATTCCATCGAAACTGACCATACCCGTTCCGCTCTGTCAGGTTGTTTTCGTCCATGATACCTGGCATGACAACTTCCAATGCCAAACGTAAGGCGTCAACAATCGCACAAGCTATGTCGTTGAGTTTAAAGGTAAAATCTCCACTATCTTGGCGCATAAGCATCCTCCTTTTGAATTTGTCTACTATTTTACATATTTCTGCCAAAAAGTCAAGTAGTTTTTAATCTTAGCAAAAAAATTTTCTCGCCCTCCAAATATGAGACGGGTTCGGACTCATCATCTCTATCGAGAACATATCATAAAAACAGGTAGGGACAGGAATCATATTCCTACCCCTACCTGTTTGCTGCTATAACTTTGAATTATTTCTGCATAGCCTCCAAAACACCTGCCAACGCCTCAAAACTGCTTTGCCTTTTCTCAGCAAAGGTAAGCCATCCGGCAGTTAATCCACTGGTAGGTGTTAGCAGAGCCATCAGTTTTGCATAAGCAAGTGCGTTTCCATCGGTATCTGAAAGGCTGAAAGCAAGCCCATAGCGTTGATAGAAGGGATTGTTGTGCAAGGTTGCGGTATCCACCGATAGGGTTCCGCCGCTTAAACCAGTTCCACCTTCTGCAAGGGAACCCACAATAATCCAGCCATGATACCCCAGCGGTCCAAGTTCATTCTTGCACAAGATTCCTTCCTCCACCAAATCGTCCAGCAACGAATCATATTCCTCTTGCGTCATATTGGCCGGGTCATATTTGGCGGCAAGTTCAGCAGTAAGTTTAGCGAACTCGTCCTTGGTCAACTCCCTGCGGTCAAAGCTGTCCATGGGATTATATGTTGCTGGGGCGTTAGGGGAAAGAACAGTTTCATGTTTATTTGCGAAATTTTGTGTTGCCCGTTCCTTCACAAATTCGGCAAATTCATCACCGAAGCATATCATGGGTTTATCGAAACCAGGGAGATACCTAGCGTAGCCATAGCCAGGTGTATAGGAAACACTGATATCCATTTCTGCAAACACCTCAGTTGTTAAAGGTTGCTGAATACTGGAATAATGCGTCTGACGCATTTCCCGAGGGCGTTGTGTAGTAACATCCCCCACTAACTCCTACAAAATAGTAGTCTTCCAATACATTTACATTGCTAGGGTATAAGTAAAGCGTTTGCATTGATTCCGTAGAATAAGCGCTTATCTCCCTTTTTGTATCTGGTTGCGCATTGGGATCAAGACCTGTGCCGCGACGCTGATACAGAAGATAGTGAGGATTTCTATAGTGGAACTCTACTGCACCTACGAGGCACCATCCAGCCAAGCGGTAATTATCGCCGCCAGAACTTATTATGCTCGCCAACTGTTGCATCAGCGACAGCGTGTCGCTTTTAGAAAGATTAAGACCTCCAAATTGTGACCAGTTAACATAGAAAATCCGTTTATAAACATTCGGGTGAACAAACAACTCTCCAGTTTCTAAGTTAACGCCCATCGGATATATGGTAATGCTACGAATTCCGACGCCCATATCACGATCAGTAGAGGAGAGATGAGGGCTGATACCATCATCGACCATCTGATCAGATTCAGAAGTTTCAAAGGAATTGAGAGGATTTAATAACGGCATCACTTCGCTTTCAGATACGGCAATGCACTCCTCGGGGATGCCGCCGTGTGGGGTGTTGTCTGTAGCAAAGGCAGGCACCATGAGCATGGGAGCAATCATGCATAAGACCATAAAAAATGCGAACAACTTTTTGCTTAATACTTTCATGTTTTCCTCCGTTCTGTTCTCATGAGGGTATTATAATTTTGCCCTCCAAATACACGCAACCCATTTATTATGTTGCATATTTGACGGTGCATAACAATCCTCCTAACACTAGTAGATCATTGTTAAGCAACGCCCTGAAACACTGCACTTTCATGATCTGCTAATTTGTGAAGATGGGGTTGCACAGCGGTGCACCGCAAACTATAGCGAACCTGCCTTCACATCACTCCTCAACAATGCTACCGATTGGGACAGATCCATCAGGAGAAACAAAACAGAAGTTCGCCCCTAGTTCTATCCGATTTTTATTATAATGACTTTTTAATAAATGTCAATGCTATATATTGACTTATTAGAAATTTTGTATTATAACATATTTATTAAAAGAAGAGAGGGCATCAGAAGTGAGCGATACAGGTCACAGCTTTGAATCTTACTATAAGCGTGCTACTAGCCCGCTTGTTGTATTGCGACTTTTGAATGATGAGACCATGTATGGATATCAAATATCTCAAGCTATGCAGCAAAAGAGCGACGGTCGATTCAGCATCTCAGTATTATATCCTATCCTATATCGCCTGGAGGAACAGGGATATATTAAGGTAGAAAAAACTGAGGTGATTAATAACCGAGCACGCGGTTATTATGCAATTACTGAAGAGGGGCGTAAATATCTCGTAAAATCCCTGGAGGAATACAGAAATATGCACAATGCATTCATGAATATTGTTGAAGGGGGGGAATGCTGATGGAAAATTCGTACTCAAGCTACATCAAGCAGGTGGAGCGGGCTCTGAGCCTACCTCAATCCCAGAAAAAAGAACTTCTGCGAGGTTTCCAGGCAGAACTAAAAGAAAAATTTCCTGACCCCCCTAGTTCAGAAAGACTGCTTAATGATATGGGCCAGCCAGAGGAAGTTGCGTCTGCGCTCCTTGAAGCTATAGACACCACGGAATACATACGATTCAATTCTATTCGTCTCCGCTGGTTCCGCATTGCTATAGTCACTCTTGTTCTACTGGCGATAATTTTCATCGGAACAATCGTCTACCTTGACGCAAGCGAAGTCAAACGTGTAGATATAAACATTGTTCAAGATTCTATTCCCACCTGGTATTCTATAGATACAGAAGGCAAATAACAAATCGGAGGTTGTATTATGAAAAAGATTCATCAATTTATTTTGTTTACTTTTGTGTTGTTACTATTTATGACTTCACTAGCAACGCCTGCTTCTGCTACTGAGAATGCAAGCCCTCAGGTTCAAAGGTTTGAAGATGGTTCTTATGTTATTGTAACGATTGATACTGACCAGCCACTGGATGAGGTTGCTGTTGTTGCCGGAAAACAAATTACCAGCGGGACAAAGAATTATAGTTACTATAACGGTTCAAATGATCTTGTTTTGGTGTTTCGAGTTCACGGTACATTCGAATATGATGGGATAACCTCTTTGGCTGTTGGTGCGAGTTATAGTTATGACATTTATGACAGCAACTGGTCTTTTGGGGATGGAAATGCAACTTGTTCTGGTGCAACGGCTACGGCAACAGGTCGTTTCGTGCGATTTCTAGTCCCCAAATCTATCACGGTTTCTCTGACCTGCTCCCCTAATGGGGTTCTATCCTAGATGACAATAAACTACGCAGCAGGGGCAATATACATCAATTAAAGGGTGCTTCTTGGTGTTTTCCCCTAAAAACCTTGTGCCCTTAAACGCTATGCGTCCAAGGGCACAAGCCAATTTTGCATCTTGCCGTTACCAACAGGGAGTAAAAACATCTATATATGTGTTATTACCGGTCACAATTTTTCTATGGTACTAGAATTTATTTCACACATCTATTCATATGATTCGATATCCTTCCGGGCTTTCCACTCGGCAAACTCCCTCTGCCCTTCCTCGCTCTCGAAAAAGGCTTGAATCTCCGGGAGCAGCACCCGGGCCAGGGCCTCCACTTCATGGAGGGGTATTCCTGTGCCGTAGTCGTTGGGCTTCTTTTTTCGTGCCATAGGAGACGCCCCCGTTCTAAGGCTGCCCCTCGTCGAACAGATAGCCTTGGAACACTGTCCCGTCCCCGGTGATGAAGCGTCCCCTCGCGTCCTTGGGTATCTGCTCAGCGGCACTGGTGTTGTCCAGGATGATTTGGGACAGCACATTGTCCGCCCTGCCGCATACCCGGAAATCCAGGTTGTTCTTGATCTGCCCCGGAAGTATCGCGGCGTCGGGCCGCTGGGTGGAGAGAATCAGATGAATCCCGAAAGCCTGCCCCAGTCTCGCAAGGGTAGACAGCTTGGTTTCAATCTGCCCCAATCGCTCCTTAGCCTCTTTGCCCTTACCTGTTCTGTCCAGCACCTCCGCCACCTCGTCACAGGCGAACACCAGCCGGGGCAGCTTCTCCCCTGTAGCCTCGTTATATGCGTCCAGGTTGGGGCACCCGGTTTCCGCCAGCCGCCCCTTGCGGTATTCCAGCACCGCAGTAAGTTGATTGAGGGTATAGAGCAAATCATCCTCGTTGAAACACATTCGGCATTTTTGGTGCCAGACCTTTGGGAAGTCCACCCCGCCTTTGAAGTCGGCTATGTAGACCTCCGCCCCCTTGTGGAGCGATTGCATGAGCAGCAGCTTCAGCAGTACGCTTTTTCCGCTCCCGGTGGAGCCGCCCAGCAGAATGTGGGGGACATGGGCCAGGTTCACCGTCACTGGCCCCGTCAGGCCCTCCCCCAGCACCAGCACGAAGCTGTCCGGGGATAGGTACTTATCATTCCAGCGAAGCAGCGCCGGGAAATCCCTTTCGGCGGGGACAGCATAGACACGGATGATTTTCCGCCCCTCCCCCCAGGCCATTTTGGCTATGGTGATGTTCAGTGCTGTCTCCACCCCGGCCCGCTTGTCCTCCCACTCATTGAGGGGAATCCCGCAGGGGTCGAACTCCCACACCGTCAGCCGGGGGCTGTCTGCGTCCGGCCTCTTGGCGATCAGGACAGGGGCCTCCCCCGCATGGTTGGTAAGGCCCGCTTTCTGCAAGCCCTCCTTTGCCACCCTGCCGCCCCATGGCGTTCCCAGCAGCACCAGCAGTGCCAAGAGGCCGCCCACCCCATAGAGGGGAATCAAGAGGTCGATAGCGGCCCCCAGGACGGGCGAGAACATCCCGTAAGTGTCCAGGCTGAACAGGTGCCCCCGGAGCAGCCATACCAGCGCGGCCCCGGCGAGGTACAGCGCCAGCAGCAGCCCCTTATATGGCGTGGTTTTCACCGCCGCAAATCCGGCCTTGACGCGCCGGAGCAAATGGCGGTTTTCCGTCCGCTTGTTGATATTGTCTTTTTCGGTTCGGGTCATAGGGAAAGCCCTCCTTTCTTGTGAACCACCGTGGAGCCGTCCGGGAGGTATTCAATCACCGCATGAATGCGGCGGAGGAACGCCCGCCAAGTCTCGGGCCGCTCCCACTGTTCCGCCCGGTACTGCTTTTCCAACGGCAGATTAGATGTGATGTAGACTTTGGTGTAACAGGCTACCCGGTCGCTGTACCGGGCCGGAAGGTGCAAGGGGTAAACGTCCAGATAATTCAGCATATCTTCAATGGGAATCTGGCTGTTAAACTCCTCAAACACCAGCACGTCCTGTCCATTGTAGCCGTCGAAGGAAATCCCCCTCGCGGCCCGGTAGTTGGTGATACGGCAAATGCTGCGGGGGTCATGCCGCTCATAAATGCCCCGTGTTTTGCCCGCGCCGCTGGCCCCGAAGATATAGGACACTTCCAAAGAGCGGTTTTCTACGCTGTACTTTTCCGCCGTCAAGGTCTGCCGGAGCAGGTCAATGTCCCGCACCCGAAAGGCCAGATTGGGCGAATCATCTATAATTTCCGTGGTAGACATACCCGCCCGGATATTCTGGACAAGCCGGAACATCTGCGGGGCCTGTTCCTCCTGTTCCGCCGGGAGGTCTCCCCATTCCTGGAAGGTGCCGGGAACAGCGGTTTCCGCTTTGTCCGTATCCGCCCACTTCCCCTCTTTGCGGATATATGCCCGGTTGTCCCTGGCGCTCCCATATGCTTTCTCAATGTGCGCCGTGGGGAATCGGTTTTTGATGGTGGTAAAGCGGATGGGCGAAGGAGCATACAGGAAGATGTGCGTGTGATGCGTCCCTGTCGTAGCGATCTCGTCAGCCATGCAGTAATAAGCCGGGGCAAATTTCTGTAAAATTTTCGTGATGGCGCTGTGGTCAAGTCCGGCCTCCAATGGGTTGTTGATGACCAGCGCCCACTTGCGGGATTGCGTATTGTTTCCCATGCTGGCCTCCTATTCTTTTGCTACATGATACATGGTTGCCATAAGGGTAATACTAACCCTTATGGCAAAGGGGCGGCGCTGGCGCTGCCGCCGGGGGACACTTCCCTAAGGGGAATTGTCTTTTCCCCGGTGGCCTCCCCAGCGCCGCCCAATGCGTCAGCTCTTAGCGTTCACCAAATGGATGCCCGTGGCTTTAGCGCCTACCTGGGGCTGTCCTTGGCCCCAGTAGATGAACACCTCCAGGTTGTCGAAGCGCACCTCCACATAGCCCTCCGGGGCCTCCATCTGCCGCTCCCCGTCAATGCGGACATTGATTTTGTCCAGCCCCTTTTCGGGCATGGCAACGGCATAGCGGTAGCCGAGGATGGTATCTGTCCGGCGGTTATCCTTGTACTCATAGGCCGGGGCCACGTCCACCAGCCACAGCTTGCTCCCCAGGCTCCGGGGATCAATCATCAGGTCTGTAATTTTCATCGGGTAAATATCCTCCTGTTCTATTGTGGGCGGCGTTTGGCCTGAACGCCCGCCCCGTGAAAAGTGCCACAAGTCCTTGTGTGCCTTTATCATATAACAGGGGACAACTCAAAAATTTCACCAGTGAAATTTGGGCAAAAAAATTTACCGCCGCCCCATTGCTGCCTGGGACGGCGGTTTCCTGTTATTCCTCGTAATCATTCCCCAATAGGGGAAATCCTTTTTCAGCTAACCGATGGTTCACCGTGAAAATGTCCCCGTCACCCCTGCATAACGCCTTGTCGATCTCGTAAAGTTCGGGCCATGCGAGATACCGCATTTCATCCCGTTCTTTCGGTTTCTTTTTAAGGCCAAGGGCCAACTGGTTGATGTCCTGTTCGGTCAGCCGTACAGTTCCACCCCGCAAAATCCGGCTTACCCTGGCTTCTGACATTCCGCTTCGGATTGCCAGCTCCTTTTGGGTCATTTTGTGACTTTGGAGGCTCTCCTTTATCAGCCTTGCCAGGGCTGATACATCATTTTGCTTACAACCGGGGCTTTGCTTCGGCTTTCCAGAAGCCAAAGCGGTTCCTCCCGGTTATAATTTTATCTGGGCCTTTTGCCGGAGGTGGTGCGCTGAATCATGCTGTGCAGTGTCCTATGCCTGGAAAATCTGCTCTCATAGTCTATAACAGCCACCCCCTTTCGTGATACGCTGTCGGTGAATATGGTCTATCCACCTCCGGCGCAAAGCCCTATCACGAATTAGGTTTTGCGATATGGCACGGGGCCATACCTTCATCATGCTCCCGCAGATATATGGGGTGGCAAGGGCAGCACCTTTTCCCATCTGCGGCTTGGTCTTCGGGCGTGTCGCGCACACCCATGTTTTCATTCTTCGAGCTGTGCCGTTGAGACGGCATACTATCAATTACTTCTGCGGCGGCAACTATAAGATAACAAAATTTTCCTGTTGAATGGTGAACATTTTGTAAAGATATCTGTTATCCAGTGTTATCCCGTCCCGTTTTATCAGTAGCCCAGGCCGCGCCCCCTGTCAATGGTCAAGATGAACGGCACAGGTGCCGCCATTGACAGGGGGCGCGGCCTGGGCTTTTTGGGGATTAAGGGGTGTCAGCCGCAGGCTGGCTGACACCCCTGCAAATATTATGGTGATAATAGGGGTTTACAAATATTCTTATTTGTGATATTCTGATTTTGACAGGAGGAATACTATATGGAACAAATCGGGAAACGGCTGCGGGCCTTGCGGGAGGGCGTTCGGCTGACACAGGTAAACATGGCGGAAATTTTGGGTGTTCAGCAATCCCGGATAAACCGCTATGAAACGGGCTACTCCACCCCTTCCCCAGAAATCTTCGTCAAGTACGCCGATTATTTTGATGTGTCGATGGATTATCTCTATTGCCGCACCGATGAACCCAGAGGCAAGCTGTACGACTACCAGCCCCAGGCGCTCAGAGAGAAAACAGAGCAGAACCGGGAAATGCGGGAGTTTATCGAAATGTGCTTCGACCCGCAAGCGCCAGTGAACAAGAGGCTGAAAGAGGCGCTGCTTCGATTGATGACGGAGGGGGTACACGAGGAATGAAAGCGGTGATTTACGCCCGGTATTCCAGCGACAATCAGCGGGAGGAATCCATAGAGGGCCAGCTTCGGGAGTGTACGGCCTATTGTGCAAAAAATGATATCACTATTCTGCGAACCTACATTGACCGGGCCTTGTCCGCCAAGACCGACAACCGCCCGGACTTCCAGCGCATGGTGAAGGACAGCGCCAAGGGCCTGTTTGATTCGGTCATCGTCTGGAAGTTAGACCGCTTCGCCCGGAACCGCTACGACAGCGCCCACTATAAGGCCCAGCTTCGCAAGTACGGCGTGAAAGTGTTATCCGCCACGGAGAACATTTCCGAGGGGCCGGAGGGCATCATCCTGGAATCCATGCTGGAAGGGATGGCAGAATACTATTCCGCCGAGTTGTCCGAGAAGGTCATCCGGGGGCATACGGAGAACGCTTTGAAGTGTAAGTACAACGGAGGCACCCCCACTTTCGGCTATACCATCGACAGCGATATGCACTATCAAATCGACCCGCGCACCGCCCCCGTCGTGCTGGAAATTTTCACCCGCTATGACAACGGCGCGACGATGAAGGAAATACGGGACTATCTCAACGATACAGGCGTGACCACTGTGCGAGGCAGAGCGATAGACCTTAACTTTGTGGCGGCGATCCTCCACAACCGAAAATTCCTGGGTGAATATAAATACCGGGAAATCGTCGTTCCGAATGGTATTCCAACCATCATACCTCAAGACCTGTTTGACCGGGTGCAGCAAAAGCTGGCAAAGAATAGGAAAGCCCCCGCCCGTCATAAGGCCGAGGATGATTATCTGTTGACAACCAAGCTGTTTTGCGGCACCTGCGGGGCTATGATGGTGGGCGAGAGCGGCACCAGCTCCACCGAGAAAAAGTATCACTATTACCGCTGTGTGAACACCAAAAAGCACCGAACCTGCAACGCCAAACACAAGAGCATACGAAAAGCCCCCATTGAAAACGCTGTTGTCCGCGCTGTCATGGCAAGGGTGATGGATGACAATTTCGTGGAGTACATAGCCGATACTGTGATGGATATTCAAAGCCGGGAAAGCAGCGTACTCCCTGCCCTGCGCAAGCAGTTGGAGGAAACGGAGCGGGGTATCACGAATATGCTGAACGCTATCCAGATGGGGATTATAAACGTTTCCACCAAACAAAGGCTTGACGAGTTGGAGGACAGAAAAAAGGATATTGAAACGCAAATCATCCAGGAGGAAATGAAACACCCCATGCTGTCCCGTGAGGACGTTGTTTATTGGATTTGCCGTTTTCGTACCCTGGACGTGTCCAAGCTGGAAGAACGCCGGAGGCTCATAGACAGCTTTGTAAACTCGGTGACGATTTTTGATGACCACATTTTGATTACCTTTAACTACAAAGAAGGCTCGGAACGGGTCACTTTTGATGATATAAAACGTTCGGATTTGAAATCGGTCGGGGGACCATGCGGAGTGTCCTTATAGGATTTGAGTATCCTTGTGGGACACTCCGCATTATTTTTGCTCAAAATCCTATACGGCGACCCACTCCGGGGAGTAGCTGACGGCTACTCCCTTTCTCGTTCCCATAGTGATCTCCGCAGCTGGAATTTTTCGGCGGTCAGGGACGGAGAAAGCGCCGATGCAGTTATAATAGATGGTAATGTGCTGGGTGGTAACGCCGTCCTGCTTCTCTGCATGGTACACGTCGATGTGGTCGATCAGTTCCGCTACCATGCGCTGGGTGATCTCTGTGGCGTTGGTGTAGCGCCGGACCGTTTCCAGGAAGGTGTCAACGTCCAGCCGCTGACCCTCGGACTTTTTCAGTTCCAGCCGCAGGGCCTTAATCCGCTTGGCGTTCTCCCCCTGCTCTTGCTCGTACCGCTGGGACATTTTAGCAAACCGGGCGTCGCTGATTTTCTGGCTCACGTTGTCCTCGTAAAGCCTTTCAAAAAGCCCGTCCAACTCTTTGTCCCTCGCCATCAACCCATCCAGTTCCCGTTGCTTCCTGGCCCGCTCATTCTCCGTCACTTTTGCGGAACGGCCCATCATAGCCTTGATGAAGTCGTCCTCGTACTCGTTGGCAAAAGAGGCCAGCCGGTTCACCTCATACAGCACCACACGCTCCAGAAATTCCAGCCGGATATAGTGGGTCTTGGAGCACTTGCGGAGGCCGGAATTATGATTTTGACAACTGAAAAACTTGATCGCGTGGTTGCCCTGGTTGAAATGGAAGTTGAGGTTGCCGCCGCACTCCGGGCATTTCAGATAGCCGGAAAATACGCTGGGCTCCTGGGTGACGGTGGGCCGCCTCCGGCGGGTCCCCTTTTTCATGCTCTGCACCTTTTCCCAGGTGGGCCGGTCAATGATGGCCTCGTGGACGTTGAGGAAGATTGCCCGGTTCTCCTCCGGGTTCTCGATCCGCTTTTTCATTTTGTAGGACTTGGAGTAGGATTTGAAATTGATTACATCGCCGCAATACTCCTGCAAGGTGAGGATTTTCTTAATGGTGGTATGGCCCCATTTGGTGGGCTCCACGGTGCTCTTGGACCCGCCCCGGCTGGTGCCCTTACTCCGCCAGTAGTAGGTAGGATTGAACACTCCATCACGCTCCAGCGCGGCGGCAGTCTCGGCCAGCCCGTAGCCGTCCAGGGCCATTCGATAGATACGTTGCACCACTTCGGCGGCCTCCGGGTCGATCACCCAAAAGCGGGGATCGTCCGGGTTCTTGATGTAGCCGTAGGGCGGCGGGGACAGTGGCACGCCGGAATTGCCCTTCATTTTGTTTACGATCCGGCGCTTCTTGGATATATCCCGCGCATAGTATTCGTTCATGATATTTTTGAACGGGGTAAACTCATTCTCGCCCTCGTCGCTGTCTACTCCATCGGAAACGGCCACCAGCCGTACGTCATGGGCCGGGAAAAATTCTTCCGTCAGACGGCCCACCTCGATATAGTTCCGGCCCAGCCGGGAAAGGTCCTTGACGAACACCGCCGCGATGTACCCGTTCTCAATGGCCTGGATCATCTTTTGGAAGCCGGGCCGCTTCATAGTTGTGCCCGTAATCCCATCGTCCACAAAAAACAAGGTGTCCGTATAACCTTTTTCTTTTGCGGCCTTTTGGAGAATTTTTTTCTGATTCTGGATGCTGTTGGATTCGGTGTCCATATTATCGTCGCGGCTTAAACGGCAGTACAGGGCAGCCGTTCCAAACTCGTTTTTCCTGCTTGACAGCTTCATAATTTCCTCCTTTCCAGCCGCCAAACAAGAGGTTTTATCCTACTTATATTATACCTCATTTGGCCGCCCATGTTAAGGATGTCACGGAAATCGTCAGGCCGGGTCCAGCTCGGCCAGCATCAGCTTCAAGAGAATATCCCCCATCGTCTCGCCCTCCTCCTTGTAAACAGGCGTGACGATAAACTTGATTTTATCTACCTGATAGGTGTACTCCTCTTTTGTGGTGGTATCGGCCATAGCACCCTCCTCTCCAGAATGATGTTGATTACCTCTCGTCTCCGCTGTCTTGTGGGGAAACGCAGAAAGGCAGCACCCGGAAGTGCTGCCGTTCAACCTTGCTCCACCTCTGGACACGGTGAACTGCTCCCCGTCAAGTAGACAATGAAATAAGATGCAAA
>CAJULM010000033.1 GCA_910587285.1 uncultured Oscillospiraceae bacterium
CGATCTAGCTGTACCGCAAGACCCTGGGCGTAGCGGGCCTGGGGGCCATCGGCGCCCTGGTGGCCAACATCGGCCTCAGCCTGGGGATGGACGTGTATGGCTACGACCCCTATTTGTCCGTGGACGCCGCCCTGCGGCTGGACCGGCACATTAAGGTGGTGAAGGATGTCGACACGCTGTATGCCAACGCCGATTATCTCACCCTCCACCTGCCCTACATGGATGCCACCAAGGACACGGTGAACGCCGCCGCCATCTCCAAGATGAAGGACGCAGTTCGAATCGTCAATATGGCCCGGGGCGGTTTGGTGAATAATGCGGACATGATCGCCGCCCTCCAGTCCGGCAAGGTGGCCCGGTACGTCACCGACTTCCCTGACAACGAGATCACCCTGGCTGACGGCGTGGTGGCCATCCCCCACCTGGGGGCCTCCACCCCGGAGAGCGAGGACAACTGCGCCGTCATGGCAGCCAACCAGCTCAAGGACTTCCTGGAGAACGGAAACATCAAAAACTCCGTGAACTTCCCCAATGTCATCATGGAGCGCTCCGGCGCCCAGCGCCTGTGCGTCATCCACCGGAACATCCCCGCCGTGCTGGCCAATATCACCATCCAGCTCTCCAACGACGGGGTGAATGTGGAGAACATGACCAACAAGTCTAAGGGCGACTACGCATACACCATTGTAGACGTGGGCTCCCCCGTGGACGAGAGCGTGATTCACGACATCCGCACCGTCCCCGGCATCATTCGAATGCGGGTGATCTGAAAACAGCGGCCCCCCGTGCCGAAAGGCACGGGGGGTATTTTTTTACCCGCAGAGTGAAACCAAAGCCGGGCGCGGCGTGATAATATAAGCGAAAGCAGCTTTCAAAGACCCGACAAGGAGCACCCCAAATGAGAGAAGAAATCATCCTGCGGAAAATGCAGGCCCGCGACCCCGCCGGACTGGAAGCCCTTATGGACCGCTACCTGCCCTATGTGTCCGTCATTGTGTGGAACATCCTCCGGGACTGTATGTCCCCCGAGGACTGCGAGGAGACGGCCTCGGACATCTTCCTGGCCGCCTGGGAACAGGCCGAGCAGCTCCGCCCCGGCCATGTCAAGGGCTGGCTGGGAGCTGTGGCCCGAAACAAAGCCAAAAATAAGCTGCGCCAGCGAGAGCAGATTCTCCCATTGGTGGAGGACCTGCTGGACCTGCCCGGCCCCGACGACCCAGCCACCGCGTTGGAGCGGGCGGAGGAGCAGGCCCTGGTGCGCCGGGCGGTGTTCTCCCTGCCCGACCCGGACCGGGAAATCTTCCTGCGGCACTACTATTACGCCCAGACCGTGCGGGAGGTGGCCGCCGCCATGAGGCTGAACGACTCCACCGTGAAAACCCGCCTGCGCCGCGGGCGGGCCAAACTCAAACAACTGCTGACGAAGGAGGAGCTGGCATGAACAGACGAATTTCCGACCTGCTGGACGCTTACCGCGACGACAGCGTAGAGCTTTCCGGCAATACGCCCCTCTCGTCCGCCCGGATTAAGGAGCTGACCATGAACAAAATCAATGGGACCAAAACCGTTAAAAAAGCCACCTGCCTCACCACCCGCCTACTGGCGGCGGCCGCCGCCGTCGCCGCCCTCACCGCATCCGCCATGGCCATCAACTACGCCATCGGAGCGGGCGGGCTGATGCAAAGCTTTTTCGCCAAGGACGGCGAAGCCCTATCCACAGGGCAGATCGAAACTCTGGACCAGATTGGCCAGACATTTGAGGGGGGCGTCACCGACAATGGGGCCACCCTCACCCCCATTGCCGCCCTGGCGGACGACAACTGCTACTACCTGCGCCTGCGGGTGGAGGCCCCGGAGGGGACCCTTCTGCCCGACCTGGACCCGGACACGGATGGCTACTATCAGCTGTTCGGGAACCAGCCGGAGGAAGCTCTGTCCTTCACCTCTGAGAGCGGAGAGAATATCCAGGGCATCGCTGTCAGCTGCGAATGGCAGCCAGACAGTGACCCCGCCGACAACGTAAAGGAAGTGGTCATCCGTTTCACCGCCCAGGGGACGCAGCCCGCGGTATACAATAACCAAGAGGGAAAGACCCTGACCATCCAAGGTCTCTGGATTCAGGCCCCCAATAAGGCGTACACCCCCGTGTTCACCGGGATTTTCGCTCTAGACGTAGGCGGAGCCTTCGAGCGACGCTCCCTGAGCGTGGACTGCGGCGGGGCGGACTATGTTGATATCACCGGCCTGGGCTACACCACCTGGCTGGACCGGGTGGTGTTGTCCCCGCTGTCTATCTCGGTGTGGTTCCGGGACAACGTGAAGCCCGATCAAACCAGCCGTGTGCATTTTGGTGGCAGCCAGGGATTCTGTGAGGGGCTGCAAATTGTGCTGAAAGATGGCACGGTGGCCTTTGACAATGTACCCACGTGGACGTACAACCCGGCGGATCTCAACTGGGACGCTTCCACCATGCTGGCGGACGGCCCCATCAGCGATAAGAACGGCTACGCCCCCTTCGACCGGCCTCTGGACCTGGACCAAGTGGACTATATTAAGTTCGGAGAGCACATTATCCCCGTAAACGCCGACTGAGCGCAAAATGCGGCCCCTCCCGCTTGGGAGGGGCCGCATTTTGTTTTTATCACACCTGAATGGACAGCAGATACTGCCCATAGGCGGTCATGGCCATGGGTTCGCCCAAAGCCCGCAGCTGTGCCTGGGTAATCCACCCCTGACGAAAGGCGCACTCCTCAATGCACCCCACGTACCGCCCGCCGTGCTGAAGGGCGTAAATGTTCTGGGCGGCAGTGAGCAGACTGTCGGCGTTTCCCGCGTCCAGCCAGACATAGTTGTCCTCCAGGGGAATGACGCGCAGATTCTCCCGGCGCAAAAATTCCAGGTTCACATCGGTGATCTCCAGCTCTCCCCGGGCGGAAGGGGTGAGCCCCGCCGCAATGGCCAGCGCCTCGTTGGTGTAGAAATACAGACCGGGGACGATGTAGTTGGATTTCGGCTGCTGAGGCTTCTCCTCGATGGAGATGGCCCTACCCTGCTGGTCAAACTCCACCACACCGAAGGGCCGGGGATCGTCCACCCGGCAGCCGAACACCGTTCCCCCCCGGTTGTTCTGGGCGGCCCTCCGAAGGGTCTGCTCCAAATCCAGCGCCCAGAAAATGTTGTCCCCCAGCACCAGGCACACGTCGTCCCCGTCCAAAAACGGCCCGCCGATGAGCAGCGCGTCGGCAATGCCACGGGCCACTGGCTGGACGGTGTACCGAATGGACATACCCAGCTGAGAACCGTCTCCCAGCAGGGCGGCGAAGGTGTCCTCCTCTCCGGGGGGCACGATGACCAGTACCTCCCGAATGCCCGCCTGGATGAGCACCGAAAGTGGGTAGTAAATCAGCGGCTTGTCGTATACGGGAAGCAGCGGCTTGCAGACAGGCCGGGTCATGGGGTACAGACGGGTGCCACGCCCTGCGGCCAAGATGATGCCCTTCATAAATAACCTCCTGCGCCATAGCGCACACAAGTGGAACATCGACACCCTGATTATACAAAAGCCTCGGCAAAAAGTCAATGAGGCGCAAGCGCCCCTCCCTTGACTTTATGCACGTTCGGTTGTAAAATAAACCAAACTATAAGTAAAGGAAATGATTCCCAATGGCAAAAATCGACATTGTATCCGGATTTTTAGGCGCGGGCAAAACCACTCTCATCAAAAAGCTGCTCTCCCAGGCGTACCAAGATGAAAAGCTGGTCCTCATAGAAAACGAGTTCGGCGAGATCAGCGTGGACGGCGGCTTCCTCAAGGACAGCGGCGTGGAGGTCTCCGAGATGTCCTCGGGCTGCATCTGCTGCTCCCTGGTGGGGGATTTCGGCAAGGCCCTTCAGGAAGTGGAGGAGCGCTTCCACCCCGACCGCATCCTCATCGAGCCCTCCGGCGTGGGCAAGCTGTCCGACGTGGTGGTGGCCGTGCAAAACACCGCTAAGGATAACCCAGCGCTGAAGCTCAACTCCTTTGTCACCGTGGCGGACGCCTCCAAGGTAAAGGTGTATATGAAGAACTTCGGCGAGTTCTACAACAATCAGATTGAGAGCGCCGGCACCATCCTCCTCTCCCGCACTCAAAATCTGACCCAGGACAAGCTGGAGGCGGCGGTGGCGCTGCTGCGGGAAAAGAACCCCACGGCGGCCATCCTCACCACGCCCTGGGACCAGCTGGACGGCAAAACCATCCTGTCCGCCATTGAGAAGACCTCTATGGAGGAGGAGCTGCTCGCCCACATCCGCGCCGAGCATGAGGCGGAGCAGGCCGCTCACGCCCATCATCACCATGAGGAGGAGCACGGGCACCATCATCACCACCACGAGGAGCACGACCATGCGTGCTGCCACGGGGAGCACCACCATGAACACAGCCATCATGAGCACGAGCACGGCGAGCACTGCCACCACGGCCATGCACACGAACACCATCACCACGAACATGACCACGGTGAGGAGTGCGCCTGCGGTTGCCATGACCACGAGCACCATGGCCACCACGCCGACGAGGTGTTCGCCAGCTGGGGCCGGGAGACGGTGAAGCCCTTCGCCCAGGACCAGCTGGAGCACATCCTCACCGAGCTGGATTTGGGCGAGTGCGGCGCCATCCTCCGGGCCAAGGGCATTGTCCCCTCCGAGGGCGGCAGCTGGCTCCACTTCGACTACGTGCCCGAGGAGCATCAGGTGCGCACTGGCCCCGCAGACTATACCGGGCGGCTGTGCGTCATCGGCGCCGACTTGAACGAGGACAAGCTGGCCGCCCTGTTCGGCCTGTAAGAAGGTGCGCCATGGATATCCCTGTCTATCTGTTCGCCGGATTTTTAGACGGCGGAAAAACTACCTTTATCAACGGCATCCTCCGGGACGGCTTCGCCCTGGAAACCCCCACCCTCCTGCTGTGCTGCGAGGAGGGGGCGGAGGAGTACGATCCTTCCCTTCTGCGCAATGTCACCGTGGTGACGGTGGAGGAGGAAGCGGAACTCACCCAGGATTTTCTCAAGCGGTGCGAGAAAAAGTACCGGCCCCGGCAGGTTCTGGTGGAGTTCAACGGGATGTGGTCCCTGGGCCGGCTCTACCAGGAGGCGCTGCCCAACAACTGGGTGCTCTATCAGATCATGACCATGGTGGAGGCCGCCACCTTCGACGTGTACGCCAAAAACCTGGGCCAGCTGATGATGGAGAAGATCACCAACGCGGACCTCATTGTGTTCAACCGCTGCGATGAATCTCTGCGCGCCTCCCTGCGCCAGCGCAACCTGCGCATGGTCAACCGCCGAGCCAGCATCTACCTGGAAAATACCGACGGCACCGACGAGGAGTACGCCGACGACAGCGTGTGCCCCTTTGATCTCAGCCAGGACATCATCGAAATTCCCGACGACGACTTCGGCGTGTGGTACGTGGACGTGATGGAGCACCCCGAGCGGTACGAGGGCAAGGCCGTCCGGGCCAAAACGGTGGTGTGCCACCTGCCCCAGTACCCCGGCGAGGTGATTTTAGGCCGGTTTGCCATGACCTGCTGCGAGGCGGACATCACCTTCCTGGGCCTGGTGGCCCGGGGAGTGGGCTTCGATGCCTTTGAAAACCGCTCCTGGGCGGACGTGACGGGCGTGGTCCATTTGAAGCGGCACAAGGCCTATCAGGGGGAGGACGGCCCCGTGCTCCACGTCACCGCCCTGTCCCCCGCCGGCAAGCCGGAGCAGGAGGTGCTCACGTTCTAACGCACCCACCCTCCTTCCGCAGCGCCACCGGTAAACTGCCGGTTGAATGATGTCAAAACAGCCACCATTGAACCCGGCCGCGGAATCTGCTATCATCAACCTATCAAACGTCAAAGGAGAATGGCCCATGACCAAAACAGAACGGCTGGAGACCGAGCGCCGGGTATTCGACATCTACAGCGGCATCCTGTTCAACCACCTGGAGTTTCAGTCCGGCCCCGCCGATCCCCCCGCCTACGCCCTGGACTGCCCGGAGTACGAAACGCTGCGGGAGAAGTACGGCCTGGTCAAGCTGGCCGGGAAGGGCAGCGCCTTCCAGCGGGCCAAGCGGCTGCTGCACCATTTAGCCCCCCGTCTCACCCACTCGTCCTACTATGACAATCACGTCCCCTGCGACGCTCTCTCTCTGCTGGAGTACAGCTATGAGCGGCCCGACCAGGGCATCAACTGCCTGAACAAGTCCAAAATTCTGACCGAGTGCTGTCTGGCCGTGGGGATTTACGCCCGGCGGGTGGGGATCATGCCCTGCTCCCCCTATGACAACGACAACCACGTGGTCACTGAAATCTATGATCCCGACCTGGCCAAGTGGGTCATGCTGGACCCCTCCACCGACGGCTGGTTCGTGGACGAAAACGGCGGCCCCCTCTCCCTGCTGGAGCTTCGGGAGCGCTTCGCCCACCGGCAGTTCGCCACCTTTGTCTCCTCCACCGACCGCAAGGACAATCTGTCCCGGCTGTCGGATAAGAATATGGAGCTGAACACCTATTTCTGCAAGAACCTGTTCTGGCTCTCCGTGGATCGGTACAACGGCTTCGGCGACAGGAAGGAGCGGTTTTTCTTTATCCCCGACGGTTACGACCTGGAGCGCAACCAGATTGCCTCGTTGGAATATCGTCTCAGCGTCCTGCTTGAGCAGGGGCTGTCCCCCGAGGAGGAGCAAACATTCCGGCAGCAGTTCCAGGACGCCCTGGAGAAGCTGCAAACCGCACCCAAAAAATCCTGCCATGACGCAGCCGCGCTGGCCGCCCCGCCGGCGGGCTGCTGAGCGGCAAAACGCCCCCTGTCTTGGGACAAGGGGCGTTTTTTCACATGATTGGCCCCCGCTGCGCATAAAGTGTACAAACGAGCATCGGAGGGGTCGAAATGGAAGGAACAAAAATTATTTACCTGCGCCGAAAGGTGATTGCCGCCGCGGCCTGCGCCCTGGCGGCCGCCATGATGTTCTGGGTTGTCAACAACCCGGCGGTGGTGGGGGCGTCCGCCGCCACCCGGCAGCTGCCCATCTACTGCGTGCAGAAAGACTACAAGGTGCTATCCATCAGCTTTGACGCCGCCTGGGGCAATGAGGACACCCAGCAGCTCATCGACATCTTGAGCAAATATAACGTGAAAGCCACCTTTTTCGTGGTGGGGGAGTGGGTGGACAAATACCCGGAATCTGTGAAGGCGCTGTCCGACGCGGGCCACGAGGTGATGGGCCATTCCAACACCCACGCCCATTTCAACAGCCTGTCTTCCCAAGAGATCGTAGACGACCTCAACGCCTGCAACGATAAAATTGAAGCGGTCACTGGGGTGCGCCCCACCCTGTTCCGCTGTCCCTATGGGGAGTACGACGACCATGTCATCAACGCCGTGCGCTCCCTGGACATCGAGCCTATTCAGTGGGACGTGGACAGCCTGGACTGGAAGGACCTGTCCGCCGCCGACATCACCCAGCGGGTCACCTCCAAGGTACAGCCCGGCTCTATCGTGCTGTTCCACAACGCCGCCAAGCACACCCCCGAGGCCCTGCCCGGCATCATTGAAAAGCTGCTCCAGGATGGGTACGCCTTTGTGCCCATTTCCGAGCTGATCCTGCCGGGCTGCTGCGGCCAGGACTATACCATCGACCACACCGGGCGACAGTGCCCCGGCGGAACCTGAATCCACAGCCGTCCATCCCTCTCCGGGGCGGACGGCTGTATTTTTCCCTTGAAGCCCCGCCCCGGACGCGCTATAATGGAAGAAACAGCCTGTATTTTTTTGGGGGGAGCGGCTATGACTGTCATCTATGGCGTTGCGGGAACAGACGGCCGGGCGCTGGTCCGGCCGCTGCTGGCCGCGGCGGCGCGAAAGCACTGGGGCTGGCCCGCTCTGCCGCCTGTGGAACGCTCTCCCCGAGGCAAACCCCTGTTCCCTGGCCAACCGGACCGCTGGTTCTCCCTGTCTCACTGCGGGAGGCTGGCGCTCTGCTCCCTGTCGGACAGCCCTGTGGGGGTAGACATTGAACTGGTCCGGCCCCGCCGTCCCGGCCTGCCCGCTTACGCCCTCAGTGGGGACGAGCTGTCCCGCTTTGACGGCAGCTGGGAGGATTTCTACCGCCTGTGGACGCTGAAGGAGAGCTGGTGCAAACGGGAGGACGCCCCCCTGTTCCCACCCCGCAATATCCCTACCCCTCCCCCCTGTCCCCACCAAAGCTATGCTGGAGAGGGCTGGCGGGCGGCGGTGTGCTGTGATGGCCCGCCCCCTCCCGCCATCCTTTGGTTGGAGCTGGAAGCCCTTTCCCTTTCACCACCCCCTGCTCCCACCGCCAACTATACACAGAGAGGATCCCTGCCATGAGGATTTGGAAAATCATCTCCGGCGTTTTATCCATCGCCGCCGGCCTGCTGACCGCGTACCAGTCCTATTTTGTCTCTCCGCCGGACAACGCCCTGCTCCCCGCCGCCGGACTTGCCGCTGCCGCCCTGCTTTTCATTGCCGGCATCATTGCCATCGCCTCCAGCCGGGGAAGCATGGGCGCGGATATTGTCCTCATCTCCCTATACGGGGTTGGCGCACTGGTGGGCTTTACCCTAACCGGCCTGCTGCTTATCTCCCTTTGGTGCCTGCTGTGCGCCGTTCTCGCCCTGGTGAGTTTTCTCCTGCTCTATTTTGAGGATGACGAACCCAGCGCCGGGGCGGCCTCCACCGCTCGCTCCCCCGCCGTGCCAACCCTGCGCACCCTTCTCTTTGAACGCAACCAGCACCGGCGGGATGCCGCCGTGGACGCACTGCCCGAGTTCGCCGCCAAAAGCTACCTAAAGCAGCTGCTCACCGCCTTCATCCGCCGGGAGTCCATCACCGCCCTTCCCGAGCCAGAGCCGGAAGCGCCCCCCTCCAGGCAGCTCCGCCCCGGCGCCGTCTTGGCCGTGATCGTTGTTCTTGCCGCCGCTGGAGCTGTGTTCTTCCTATTTGGCCGCGGCTCCCTCACGGACAAGACCAACCCGGGCAGCCCATCCAGCGCCGCCCAATCGCCCCAGCCATCGCCCAAGTCAGATGCTCCCACCTCCACCCCCGCCGACCGCTCCGGCGCACTGGGGGATTACTACGTGGAGATTCAGGACGCTTTTCTGGCCGAGGACTACCAGGGCCACCCTGCCATCGTCATTACTTATCAGTGGACCAACAACAGCGATCAGACCACAAATGCCATGTCTGTCCTGCTGGAAAATGCCTATCAGAACGGAGTTCAGATGGACGGGGCCATTGTCGTCTCCACTCCCGGCTATCAATCTGGAACCTCCATCCGTAATCTCCGCCCGGGCACCTCCGCCAGCGTCCACCGCGCCTTTTTGCTCTCAGACGCATCGTCCCCCGTAGAATTTGAGGTGTCCGAATTCATCCGCTCCTCCGGCGATGTTCTGTCCGCAGTCTTCGACCCGGCGGAGCTCTCCTCGCCCCAATAGCCGGCGCCAAGGCAGGAACGCAAACCGCGCTCCTGCCTTAAGAATTCCTTAAAAGAAACCTCACCAAATGCTAAAGGCTATCTCACTTGAAACTGAAGATTTGTCCTCTATAATCAGGAGCATAGGATAAGCGCACGTCGCTTTGTCCCGGCGGCGTTTGCCGCACCGTCAAAACGGCAATGCTTTCTGTGCTGATTTGAGGAGGAAATCTTCATGAACATACTGATTTTAACCGGAAAGTTCGGCATGGGCCACCTGTCCGCCGCCAACGCCCTTCAGGAGCAGCTGCGGCACGACGGCCACCGGGCCGATACCGTGGATTTGTTTGCCTACGCCATGCCTGAGCTGGCCCCCGCCATGTACGGAGCCTTCAACCTGCTGGTCACCTTCGGCGGCGCGTTTTACAACCTCTACCACGTGCTCACCGCCGACAGCTCCGGCGATAACCGGGGGGATGGCCTGCTGCGCGCTCTGGACACTCTGTTGGACGAGTACCAGCCCGACGTGGTGGTGTCCACCCACCCCATCTGCTCCGCCGCCATGTCCCAGTACAAGGAGGAGGGCCCGTCCGATCTCCCCCTGGTCACCTGCGTCACCGACGTCACCTGCCACAGCGAGTGGATCCACCCCGGCACCGACTGCTACCTGGTGGCCAGCGAGACCGTCCGGCAGGGGCTGGCCGCCAAGGGCGTGGCTCCCCACCTTGTGGTGGTATCGGGCATCCCGGTGAGCGGGCGGTTTCAGCCCGCCCAGCGGGACCGCTCCCGCCGGCGGGAGCTGCTCATCATGGGCGGCGGCCTGGGGCTCATGCCCCGGCGGGACTCCTTCTACCAGGCCCTCAACGCCCTGCCCGGCGTGCACACCACCATCCTCACCGGCCGGAACGACAAGCTATTTCAGCGCCTGAACGGCAGATATGAGAACATCGAGGCGGTGCCCTTTACCACCCAGGTGGAGAAGTACATGGCCCGGGCCCACCTGATGCTGTCCAAGCCCGGCGGCATCACCTGCTTTGAGGCCATCGCCGCCCGCCTGCCCATCCTGGCGTGGCAGCCCTTTTTGAAGCAGGAGCAGGAAAACGCCGACTTTTTGGTCCGGTGCGGCATGGCGCGCATCGCCGCTAAGGAGGAGAGCGCCTGCCTTACCGCCATCCGGGAGACCATCTATGACGACCAGGCGCTGGCCGCCATGGAGCAGGCTATGGAAAAAACCTCCGCGGCCCTGGCCCGCGCCGCGGTCTGCGGCGTGGTGGCCGGCCTGGCGGGAGAGAAGGTGCCCGCATGAAAGGGAAAATGAAAAATCTGCTGTGCGCCGGCGCGGTAGCCGCCCTGCTCGTCTGGACTGTGCACACCATCTTGAAGGAGCAGTCCCCAGGCCAGCTGGCCGCCGCCCTGCTCAGCGCCGACTGGCGGGTGCTGCTGCTGAGTCTGCCCCTGATGGCCCTGTTCCTGTGCTGCGAGGCCGCGGCCACCTGGTCCATTCTCCGATCCCTGGGCTGCGCCCAACCCTTCCGCCGCTGCGCCTACTACTCCTGCACCGGCTTTTTCTTCAGTACCATCACCCCCTCCGCCACCGGCGGCCAGCCCGCCCAAATTCTGGCCATGGGCCGGGACGGGGTGCCCACCGCCTCCGGCGCGCTGGATATGCTCCTTGTCACCATCGGCTACAACACCGCCGCCATGATCTGGGGCGTATTCGCCCTGTTCACCGCCGCCCCCTTTACCGAGCGGCTGGGCGGCCAGGTGGGCCTTCTGCTGGGCGTGGGGCTGGCGGTATTCGCCCTGTTAGATGTGGCCATGCTGCTGTTTCTATTCCTCCCCGGCCCCGCCCGCCGGCTGCTGTACGCCTGCATCCGCCTGGGCTCCCGTCTGTTCCCCCGCCTGGACCGGGAAGCCTTAGAGGCCAAGGCTGACGCCCATCTGGCCGAGTACCGCCGGGGCGCCCAGCTCATTCAAAGGGCTCCCAGCCTCTTGATTCGTGTGCTGGGGCTCAGCGCCCTGCAACTGGCCTGCTCCTACGCCATGCCTTATATCGTATACCGCGCCTTTGGCCTGTCCGGCTTCTCCTTGGGGGAGGTGTTCGCCCTCCAGGCCCTGTGTTCCATCGCCGTAGGCTACCTGCCTCTGCCTGGCTCCGCCGGGGCGGCCGAAAACGTGTTCCTGCGCAGCTTCCTGCTGATTTTTGGGGAATCTCTGGTGGCCCCCGCCATGATCCTCACCCGTACCCTGAGCTGTTACCTGGTGCTTGCAGTCACCGCGCTGATTTTGGCAGTGGGCCGGACCCTGCGCAAACGAGCGGCCGCCGCTCAGCCCCCTTCAGAGCCAGCCCCTGTCCAGCGCCCCAACCTCTCCAAGCGCACCGCGCCGCCGCTGGGCGGCTACGCTGACCGCACATAAAAACCGGGCCGTTTTCGGTATCATCCTGCCCCCTCCTGCATATGCTGAGTTATATGCGCAAAATTAGAGCTTTAGATAAAGGAGCGATCAGCATGAAAGAAAACGGCATGGTGCGCAGCGCCGGCACGCCTTCTCAGGACGTGGATGATCTGATTTTCCCCGAGCAGATGGACGTGCTTGTCAGTCAACGGTAATCCGGCCCCGCCGGAGCGCGCCGCCTCCTCCCCAGTTCGGGGCGGGGGCGGTTTTTGCCGTCAACCTCTTTACAACCGGCGGAAATTTTTATATAATGTGTAAACTGAGCTTGTAACAACCATATCAGCGGCTTGGGCCGCGGAAGGATGAGTACAATATGCTGCAATTTGACGAGTACCGGGTCAAGCTGAACAACCTCAAGCCCGATTTGGACGAACTGCGCAAGGCGCTGGATTTGGACAGCGCGGAGCGGGAGCTGGACGAGCTCCACGCTCAGTCCGCCGCAGACGGCTTCTGGGACAACGTGGAAAAGGCCCGCAAGGTGCAGAAGCGCATCAGCAACCTGGAGGACAAAGTCACCGCCCAGACCAAACGGGAAAGCGCCTGGGAAGATTTGATCACTCTGTGCGAAATGGGCAACGAGGAGGAGGATGAGTCCCTCATCCCCGAGGTGGAATCCGGCTTCGATGCGCTGGTAAAGGAGATGGAGACCGCCCGGCTGTCCACCCTGCTGTCGGGGGAGTACGACAACTCCACGGCCATCCTCTCCCTCCAGGCCGGGGCGGGCGGCACCGAGGCCCAGGACTGGGCCCAGATGCTTTACCGGATGTACACCCGCTGGGCGGAGCGCCACGGCTTCACCTACTCCGTGCTGGACTACCAGGATGGGGACGAGGCGGGCATCAAGTCCGCCGCCATCCGCATCGAGGGCGACAACGCCTATGGCTACCTCAAGAGCGAGCACGGCGTCCACCGTCTGGTGCGCATCTCCCCCTTTGACGCCAACGCCCGGCGGCAGACCTCCTTTGCCGCTGTGGAGGTCATGCCTGAGCTGGACGACAGCGTGGAGGTGGACATCCGGGACGAGGACATTGAGCGCCAGGTATACCGCTCCTCCGGCGCCGGCGGACAGCACATCAATAAAACCTCCTCCGCTGTGCGACTGATCCACAAGCCCACCGGCATCGTGGTGTCCTGCCAGACAGAGCGCTCTCAGTTCCAGAACGAGGAGACCTGTATGAAGATGCTGCGCTCCAAGCTGATGCAGATCAAGGAGCAGGAGCATCTGGACAAAATCTCCGATATCAAGGGCGTACAGCTGAAAATCGAGTGGGGCAGCCAGATTCGCTCCTACGTGTTTATGCCCTATCAGCTGGTGAAGGACAACCGCACCGCCTTTGAGACCTCCGGCATCGACGGCGTGATGGACGGCGACCTGGACGGCTTCATCAACGCCTACCTCACCGCCGCCGCCACCGGCGCCTGGGCCACAAAATAAAAAATGTCCCCCCGGTTCAAACCGGGGGGACATTTTTTATGGATGTACAATGTGCAGCACCTGGGCAGGCACTTCTTCTTTATAAATGCCCAAGTCGTTCACCAGCTCCAGCACCGCTTCATCGTCCAGCTCCCAGTAGGGGTTGATCCACTCCCCCGGCAGCCCGGCGGCATTCAGCGCGTTGTCCAGGTCCATGCCGATGGCCTGAGTGCCGAAATACACCATGTCGTTCAGCGGCATACTGGTACTTACATACTGGCTGAACGTGTTGATGAGGGACGTGACCTTGCTGGCATTGGAAAGGGTCACAGTCTGCTTTACCAGGGCGGTGAGGAACGCCCGCTGGGTGGCCGAGCGGCCGATATCCGCGCTGGGATAGCAGCTGCGGCAGCGCATCACCCCCACGGCCTGCTTGCCGTTGAGCAGCTGGTAGCCCGCCTTGACGTGGATGGATAAATCCTGATAGGGATCCTCATAATCCATGTCCACCGGCACAGTGAAATACACTCCGCCAATCTGATTGACGATGGATTCAAAGGCTTTCAGGTTGATGGACATCCAAAAATCCACCGGCACTCCCAGCAGGTCGGACACAGCATCCGCCACCGCCTCCTCCCCTCCGGCATAGGTGGCGTTCACCTTCTGATATTTTCCATTGTAATACACCACCGTGTCCCGAGGAATGGAGATCAGCGAGGCGGTCTTGGCCTGGGTGTCAAACACACCCAGCATAATCGTGTCCGTTCCGCCCATATCCGCCACCCCCAGCAGCAGGCAGGTGTACACTCCGTCCCGGCGATTGAGCACCAGCGGCGTGGGGGTGGCCTCCGGTTGGTCGGAGGAGTCCGCCGGCGGTTGGGTTTGATCCGGGCCGCGAGGCCCGGGATTGAACGTGACCTGGGAGTCCACCGTGGGGGCGGGCGCGAACACATTCAGCGCCACAAAGGACACCACAATGATAAGAGATAACACAAAGAGCACAACATACAGGCCCTTGGCCACCCGCCCGATGACAGACGAATGGCGGGCGTTTTTCTTCTGTCTTTTGCCGCCGCTCATAACAGCATCCTTTCCTGCACACTCCGGCCGGGCCGGGCCCGGCGATGGGGCCTGTCGAAGCCCCTCGCATTATGTCAACTTTAGCCGCACATTAGTATAACTGAGCCACTGGCAAAAAACAAGAGGCGTATGTAAATAATTCATGAAGTTTTTTCTCCCATTTTTCCCCTTGACATTATATATCTTGTCCAGTATACTTTCAATGTGTATCAAATGAAACAGTTTGGAGGAGCTTTGCTTGAATGTGAAGACGCCTAAGGGGCACCCCCTCTTTGGCAGGGTGAGCGGAGAGCTGTGGCAGCAGACGCTGGAACAGTCGGAGCTGCTCCAGGTGGATAAAGGCGGCACAGTTTACCAGCCCAAGCGCTTTCGCCGCTGCCTGGGTATGGTGCTTCAGGGCCGGGTGCAGGTGCGGCGGGAGGCGCTGCTCATGTCCACCCTCAGCGCCGGGGACATATTCGGCGCCGCCGCCCTATTCACCGACCGGGAGCACTACCCCACCACCCTCACCGCCCTCACCCCCTGTCAAGCCCTGCTCATCCCTCAAGACAGCGTTCGCCGCCTATTGCGGGAGTCTCCCCCCTTTGCCGAGGATTATGCCGCCTACCTCTCCAACCGCATTCAGTTTCTCAGCGCGCGTCTGGAAGCGGTGTCCACCCCCTCTGCCCAGGGAAAGCTGGCTCGTTACCTCCTGGCCGCCGGAGACGATACCCTCACTCTGTCCGCCACCCAGCTGTGCCAGCGGCTTGGCGTGGGCCGTGCCACCCTCTACCGCGCTTTTGAGGTTTTGGAGGAAAGCGGCGCCATTGTCCGGTCAGGGAAAACCATCCGCATCGCTGACCGGGCCGCCCTGTCGCAGTCCACAAACGAAATGGAAGGAAAGGAAGTTTGACCATGAAACACCTAAAGCTGCCGGCGCTGCTGCTGGCTCTTGTTCTGCTGCTCACCCTCGCCGCCTGCAAGCCCGCCGCGGCCGGCCCATCCCAGTCCCCCTCTGAGGAGCCCTCCCAGTCCGCCCCGCCCAGTGCGGAGCCCACGCAGGAGCCCTCCCCCGAGCCCACTGAAACCCCTAGCAGTGTGGAGCACGGGGAAATTCGCTTGGCGGTGCTGTCCGGCCCCACCGGCATCGGCGCGGCCAAGCTGCTGGACCGCGTGGACAACAGCCCCGCTGACTTGAGTTACGGCAACTATAAATATGATATCTACACCGACAACAGCGAGCTGGTGGCCGGACTGACCAAGGGGGAGATCGACATCGCCACCGTGGCCTCCAATGTAGCTGTGAACCTCTATAACAAGACGGACGGCGGAGTGCAGATCATCGCCGTGGGCACCCTGGGCGTCCTCCACATTCTGGAGGGGGGCGGCGGAGATACCGTCCACTCCATCGCCGATTTAGCGGGCAAGACCGTCTACTGCGCCGGCCAGGGTGCCAACCCGGAATATATTCTGCGTTACCTGCTGCGGGAGAACAAGCTTGAGGCGGGCGCCGATGTAGAGGTGGTCTTCGCCGACGCCTCCGAAATCAGCGCCAAGCTGCTCAGCGGCGACATCCAGTACGCCATGCTGCCCGTCCCCGCCGCCACTGCCGCTATCGCCAAGGGCGAGGGCAAAATCCGTGCCGCTGTTGACGTGACCGAGGCGTGGGACGCCCTGCAAAACGGCAGCCAGCTGGTGATGACCGCCGTGGTGGTCCGGACGGAGTTCGCCGAGACCTATCACGACCTGGTGGAGCATTTCCTCACCGATTACGAGGCGTCTATCCAATATGTGAACAACAACGTGGACGCGGCGGCGGAGCTGGTGGCGGGCTACGGCATCACCCCCAGCGCGGGCATCGCCAAGCAGGCCATTCCCCAGTGCCACCTGGCCTTTATCTCTGGGTCGGACATGATGGGTGCTATTTCCAACTATTTTATAGAACTGTACTCCATCGACCCCGCCGCTGTGGGCGGCTCCCTGCCGGACGACGCCATCTACTACGTCCCCTGACCCATGAATGAACGCCTCAAAAAATGTTTAAAAGCCGCCATACCCCCAGTCTTTTGGCTGGGGGTATGGCAGCTTGCGGCCTGGTGCGTGAGGCAGGAGCTTCTTCTCCCCGGCCCCGCTGCGGTAGGACGCAGCCTGCTGGCCCTGGCCGGAACGACGGACTTCTGGCTGTCCGTGGCGGCCACCCTGGGCCGCGTGGTGCTCGGCCTGCTGTGGGGAGCGGCGGCAGGGACGGCCCTGGCCTTCCTCACCCACTTCTCCTCCTGGGCTAACGCCATCGTCTCCCCAGCGGTGCGGGTGGTGCGGGCCACGCCGGTGGTGTCTTTTATTCTGCTGGTGTACCTGTGGACCCCTCGGGCTGCCATTCCCTGGGTCATCGCGGGGCTGATGGTGCTGCCGGTGGTGTGGGGCTCTCTCACGGTGGGGCTGGCCGGGCTGGACGGCAAGCTGCTGGAGCTGGGCCGCGCCTACCGTTTTTCTCAGGGGAAACTGCTGCGGCTCATCTATCTGCCCGCCCTGCGCTCCCACTTTTCCGCCGGAATGCTCACCGCCTTTGGTTTGGCGTGGAAGTCCGGGGTAGCTGCGGAGGTCATCTGTCCCCCCAGCCAGGCCATCGGCTCCCGCATTCAGCAGGCCAAGCTGGGCCTGGAGACGCCGGAGCTGTTCGCCTGGACGCTCACCATCGTGGCACTGTCTCTCACCCTGGAGGGACTGCTCCGCCGACGTCTGGAGGGGGTGAACAGAGTGTGATCTCCCTTCATTATTTAACCCTGCGTTATGGAAAACGCCTGGTGTTAGACCAGTTTTCCCTACAGCTCCCAGAGCAGGGCATCACCGCCCTGTCCGGTCCCTCCGGCTGTGGCAAGACCACCCTGCTGCGGGTGATGGCAGGGCTGGAGCGGCCGGAGTCAGGACACATATCCGGCGTCCAGCCCGCCCAAACTGCGTTTTTGTTTCAGGAGGACCGGCTGCTCCCCTGGCGCACAGTAGGCCAGCACATCACCGACATTCTGCCCCGGCCCCGCCGTGGGGAGCTGCCGTTCTGGCTGAACTTCGCAGAATTGTCCGGCGAGGAAAACTCCCACCCCTCCGCTCTGTCCGGAGGCATGGCCCGCCGGCTGGCCCTGGCCCGGTGCGCAGCGCTGGGTGGAACGCTCCTGCTGCTGGACGAGCCTTTTGCCGGAGTTGACAGCCAGCGCACCGCCCGCATTTTGAACCGACTGCGGCAGTTAAACGTCCCCATTATACTCACCAGCCACCAGACCGCCGTGCTGAACGCCTGCGATACGGTGATTGAGCTGGACGGACCGCCGCTTCATCGTGTATAGGAAAGGCCCTGGCGCTTGGGAAACATACTGTTAGGAAGTTAACACCCGCTGAAAAAAATTGCTTTTCGGCGGGTGTTGCTTTATAATGAACTGACCGACAAAGTGGAACTCTACAGAGGTGAAAATATGCGGGAAGATATTTTCGAAAATTTGCGGCATGAAATATATCATAGATGCCAAAAGCCAACGAATAAGTTTGGAATGGGCTGCTATTATCACATTATTGCAGTGGTTAAAAATGGGGAAATTCTGGCGGAACAATACGGGGCGGATAAGGAAATTGTCATGATTGCGGCTTGGTTGCATGATATCGCTTCTATTACAGATTATAGTCTCTATGAACTTCACCATATCCACGGGGCAGAAATGGCCCATCGCATTCTAAAAGAATACGGTTATGATGACAAAAGGATTTCGTTGGTACAAAAATGTATCAGAAATCACAGAGGCAGTATCAGTTCGGAGAAAATCACCCTTGAAGAATTATGTGTTGCCGATGCCGATGCAATCTCACACTTTGATAGTGTTCCGAGTCTTTTATATTTAGCATACGTTCAAAAAGGTATGGGAATTGAGGAAGGCAGGACATTTGTAAAAGACAAGTTGACGAGAAGTTTTCAAAAACTATCTGCCGCAAGCAAAAAACACTATCAGGATAAATTTGAAACAGTTATGGAAGTTTTAGGCTGACAGCTTCAAGTTTATCGCTCTGTCCTGCGGATACTTTCCCAGAAAGTGTCATAGTGGGTTTATACAGTATAAAAAGTGCAAGACAAACCGAAGCGGTCTGTCTTGCACTTAATTCTTTCTGGAGTGCGGCCCTTCGCACCGGGGATTTCTCATTCAAAACTGGTTCACCCAGTTGGCAATAAGCAGCTCGGGCACCAGCCAGGCCGCCATAAATACCAAAAAATTGGCTACGGTCAGCGATGCGAAGGCCCCGATGGAGGTGAGGTAATAGGTGAGACACAGCCCGATCACCGCCCCCGCCAGCGCGAAAATCAGCCCCCATCGGGTGGCCTGACGCAGCCGTCGGCCCCCCACCAGCGCGTCGCAGTAGACGCCCAGCCCCTCCCGGCTGAGCAGCGCCACAAGCGCTCCGCCACCCTCCGGATTAGGCTTGGACAGCTCCAGCCGGCGACCCACCGGGGGAAACTCCATCTTGTCCACCGGCAGCTTGAACTTCTGCCCCAGCAACGTGGGAATCAGGTTCGGATCCCGGGTCGCCAGCACCGGGGACAGCCCCGCCCGCATCAATGCGGACAGGCTGGGATTTACCGCCCCGTCCATGGCGTAATTCAGCACAAACATCCCGCACAGCTGACCGCTGACGGCGCAGAAAATCGCGTTCTTGATATTGTAGCCCGCGGGCAGGGTCACTTCCATGATGTGCATATACGCCGCAGTACCCACCAGCACCTCTTTACCACGGATCACCCCTGAGGCCCCGCCCTCATGCCATTCCAGGCCGGACACCTCCCGGTAGAGCGCACCCTGGGTTCGCAGTAGGTCATGAAAGGGCCGGGTGAGGCCGCAGTCCATTACCCGGAGCATGGTGGCGGTATAGCCCACCACCTTTTCCGTTGCCGCGCCGCCGAACACCTTCACCTGGCTCACGGTAATCGAACCGGGAGGAAACAGGTCTAAATCGCTGACAATCGCTCCGCCCGGGCCGCACTTGGCCGCACCCTGCCAACCCGCCAAGCCTGCGCCCAGCTTGTGTAGCCGCTCCGCCAGCTTCCGGTACGGCAGACCAAAGCACAGCAGCGCCGACCACGCTCCCCCAGCGGTAAAACAGGCGGAGGCCGCCCACAAAAACCGTCCTGGCACTCCTTGCCCCACCGAGGCGAGCAGCGCACACAGCATACACCCTAAAATCAACAGCGGCGCGGCAATACGATAGGCCCTCTGCCCGCCGTCCTCCATCTGGAGCTGGCTTCCGAAGCCCACGCTGGAGCCGGACGCTTTGGTGTAGGTGGAGCGGTTGGACCACAGTGTCTCATCCCAAGACACCACGTAGGGCGTGCGGGTCTGGGCCGCCGTTTTGGCGGACAGCCGGTCCCCCCGGCGGCGCTCGTGCGTCCCCCACAGGGCAAAGGCCATCCCCAGCGCCGTCACCGCAGAATAGGGCAGGCAGGCGTATCGGGGCTCCAGCCTTCCGGCTGTGGCGCCGTCCAATAGGGTGAACAGCCAGGCCAGCACCAGTACGCTCTCCGCCCGAGGGCGCAGGGTGGCCAGCTGGCGCACGCCGCCGACCACAACCTCATAGCACAGCAGCCCCACCACCAGCAGCAGCGCAGTGAGAATAAGGGAACGCAGCTGGTAAACGCTCAGGCCCGCATCTTCCACCACCCCGGCCAGACTGGCCCAAGGCAAAAAGGACACCTCCACAGAGGCTAAAATGGCAATCAATCCCACGAACATCGCCAACCGCACCCGGAAGCCCTGGCCCTTCAGTCCCTTCTGATACTGGGCGGCCAGCTTGGCCGGCGGGGTGTCCGGAGGGGCTTCCCTCTGCCGCACCACCCGGAGCTTGTCCCGGTGGGCGCGCTTGCCCTCCTCAGGCAGCTCCTCCCGGTCCACGCCGGGGATGTACTTTTCCGCCCGGCGGGTGGCCTCGTCCGGCTCCGCCTGGTCATACATATGGTCTGCATAGTGGTCCACCCTGCGCAGCAGCGTGTGGAGATGGGCGCCGATGGTCCGCCCCACCCCTTCCGGCACAATCTCCGGGATGGGCTTGTCCTCCTTAGGCGTGGTTTTTTTTATCTCCCGAATGGGGGGCTGGTCCGTCTCATTCTTCGGCGGCGCGGATCTCCCCTCCGGAAATTCCACCACCTTCTTGGATTTTCCATAGTTCCCAGACCCGTATTCCGCCAGAATCTCGTCCACGGAATATTCCTTCCGGCCCTTCTGATCCCTCTGATCGGACATGGATTTCCTCCTATTTTGTGATTGTGCTTCCCGTTGTCACGCTTCGCCTGTTCGCCACGCGCGGCTTCGCTCCGCTCACGACGGCTCAGCGCTTCCGCGCTGCCGCACGGCCTCGTACAGAACCACTGCCGCCGCCGCCGAGGCGTTCAGGGAATTGAGCTGCCCCCGCATGGGGATGGACACCAGGAAATCGCACTGCTCCCGCACCAGGCGGCCCATGCCGTCCCCCTCGCTGCCGATGACAATGGCGGCGGGGCCCTTCAGGTCCGCTTCATAGAGGCTGGTCCCGCCGTCGGCGGCGGTGCCGAACACCCACAGCCCCTCCTCCTTCAGCTGCTTGAGCAGAGCCGTGAGGTTGGCCACCCGCGCCACAGGCAGGTAGCTCACCGCTCCGGCACTGGTCTTGGCCACAATGGCCGTAAGCCCGGCGGAGCGCCGCTTGGGGATGACCACCCCGTGAGCTCCAGCGCACTCGGCGGTTCGGATCACCGCGCCCAGGTTGTGGGGATCGCTGAGCTCATCGCACACTACGATGAGCGGTGCCTCTCCTTTCTCACGGGCGGCGCGGAGAATATCGTCCACGTCTGCGTACTCCCGGACGGCAGCCACGGCAATAACCCCTTGGTGACTCTTTGTCCGGCTCATTGCGTCCAATTTGCGCCGGTCCGCCTCGGCGACCACGATTCCCTTCCCCCGCGCCGTGGAGGCGATATGGCCCAGGGTGGCGTCGGTCTCCCCCCGGGCAATGTAAATTTTATCAATAACGGTTCCGGACCGCAGCGCCTCTATCACCGCGTTGCGCCCTTCAATGAGGCCGTCTGCCTCCGCCTCCTGAATCGGGCGCCGATTTTTTTCGTCTCGCATGGGAAAACTCCTTTTATCCTTCAAGTCTTTTACTGATATATAGACATAGAAAGTATACCACAAATCCTGGCACGTTGAAAGGGGAAAGCGCAATCTTTTTCCCTTCCCCTTTTTTCGTCATAGAAATTTTACACGCTGTCCATGAACATTTCTTGTTTTTGTTCTCTAAGTGTGGTATACTTCCTTAAATGCCTAAATTTGTTCAGGCAGAGAAATAAAAACAGTTCGGGGCGGTTTTGCCCTTCCCGAGCTTTAAGGAGGCACACCTATGGCCGGCCCAATGAAGCCCAGCGATCCAAATCGCCGGGACAATAATCAAAACGGCGGCGGAGACGATAAAAAGCGCTCTCCATGGAGCTTTTTCAGCATCGTGATGTGGGCAGTGATGCTGGTGCTCCTGCTGCATATGTGCAGCAGCTCTATGGAGCGCGCCTCGGTCCAAACGGTGCCCTACTCCACCTTTTACCAGTGGGTAGAAGATGGGTATGTGGACCGCGTGGATCTTGCGTCCAACGCCTACACCTTCACCCTCAAGCCGAACGCTCCGCCCCTTGAGGAGTACCTGGCCAAGCTCACCGAATCCTACGGCAAAGGCGGGTTGAGCCAGCTGTTCGGTCCATTTGACCCCAACCGCCTTACCGGCGTAGCCAGCGAAAACGTCAAGTTCCAGACCGCCCCCTTGAACCAGCCTGATCTGATATCCTGGCTGTCCGAGCACGGTGTAGAACGCTTTGAGGCCGAACTGATCACCACCGAGCAGTATATGCTCTCCGCCATTGTCAGCTATGTGCTGCCCGTGCTGGCCATGGTGGTGGCGATGATCTTCATCTACCGCTATATGTTCAAGAAAATGGGGTCTGGCGGCGGCTTTGGCGGCATCGGCGGCGTGGGCAAATCCAACGCCAAGGTATACGTGGAGAAAAAGACCGGCGTCACCTTTAAGGACGTGGCCGGCCAGGACGAGGCCAAGGAGAGCCTGGAGGAAATCATCGACTTTCTCCACAATCCCGGCAAGTACACCGAGATCGGCGCAAAGCTGCCCAAAGGTGCGCTGCTGGTGGGTCCGCCGGGCACCGGAAAAACCCTGCTGGCAAAGGCTGTGGCTGGCGAGGCCAACGTGCCCTTCTTCTCCATCTCCGGCTCCGACTTTGTGGAGATGTTCGTGGGCGTGGGCGCGTCCCGTGTCCGCGATCTGTTCAAAGAGGCCAGCAAAATGGCCCCCTGCATCATCTTCATCGACGAAATCGACACCATCGGCAAATCCCGCGACAACCGCATGGGCGGCAACGATGAGCGGGAACAGACCCTGAACCAGCTGCTGGCCGAGCTGGACGGCTTCGACCCCGGCAAGGGCGTCATCGTTTTGGGCGCCACCAACCGGCCCGAGGTGCTGGACAAGGCCCTTCTCCGCCCCGGCCGCTTTGACCGGCGCATCACCATTGACCGGCCCAATCTGGCGGGCCGTCTGGCCACTCTCCAGGTACACACCCGGAAAATCAAGCTGGCTGAAGACGTGAACCTGAACAAAATCGCTCTGGCTACCGCCGGCTGTGTAGGCGCGGACCTGGCCAACCTGGTGAACGAGGCCGCCCTGCGGGCCGTGCGCAAGGGCCGCAGACTGGTCACCCAGGAGGACCTGCTGGCATCCTTCGAGTTCGTCATCGCGGGCAGTGAGAAGAAAAACTCCGTCCTCACCGAATTTGAGCGCAAGCTGGTGGCCTATCACGAGGTGGGCCACGCCATGGTGGCCTACAAGCAGAAAAACGCCGAGCCGGTGCAGAAGATCACCATCGTTCCTCACACCGAGGGCTCTCTGGGCTACACCCTGCTGATGCCCGAGGAGGACAAGACCAATCTGCGCACCAAGGCGGAGCTGATGGCAAAAATCACCGTGTCCATGGGCGGCCGCGCCGCCGAGGAGGTGGTGATGGACACCATGACCAACGGCGCCTCCCAGGATATCCAGGAGGCCACCAATATCGCCCGAAACATGGTGGCCATGTACGGCATGAGCGAGGAATTTGGCATGATGGCCTTGGGCTCCGTCCGCAACCAATACCTGGACGGCGGCTATGGCCTGGACTGTGCTCAGGATACTGCCGCCGTGATGGACAAGGCCGTGAAAGCCGTTCTGGACGTGTGCTACAAGGACGCGGTAGAGGTCATCCGGGCCAACCGCGAGGACATGGACAAGGTTGTGGCCTATCTGCTGGAGAAGGAAACCATCACCGGAGGCGAAATGGTGGCCATTCTGGAGGGCCGGGACCCAGCCTTGGTGGAGGGAGCCTACACCTCCACCCGTGCTAAGCCCCAGCTGAGCGGCGACATCGAGCCCCCCGCCCGGCACGTCCACATCGTGGACGAACCCATCCCCTTGCCGCCCACACCGCCGGATGACGACGGCCCGGAGGAGCCCCCTATGGACGCTGAGGAAATCCACGAGGCCATCCAGGACATGGAGGGCACCATTGAGGACATGAGCGGCGAGCCAAACCAGGAACCCAAAGACGAGCCCTAACCCGAGCACCCCCGGACCAACAGGTCCGGGGGTTTTTGTGTCCGCCGCCCATCACGAAAAAAGTAGACCGGCCGGGTTTCCCCGGCCGGTCTTACTACTTCCCTCTCTATTCGCTTGTGCCGCTTCTTACAGACCGTACTGCTTGCAGTAGCGCATCAGCATGGTGGCGGCGTGGTAGCGCTGCGCGCTGTTGCCGGGGGACAGAGTGGTGGTAGTGGTGCCGCCCACAATGCCGTTGGCAACCGACCACTGCATCCCTTCCAGCGCCCAGCTGTGGACGTAGCCGGCATCGGTATAGCCGTTCAGGGAGGTGGTCTTGCTCACGTTCAGGCCACGGAAGACGCTGTAGTCGTGCAGAATCTTGGCCAGCTGCTCGCGGGTGATGGGATCTTCGGGACCAAAGGTGGTGCCGTAACCATCCACGATGCCGTTATTGCGGGCCCAGGTGATGGGGGCCGCGTAGTACTTGCTGGTGTTCACGTCGGTGAAACCGCTGTAGCTGGACACGCTGGGCGAGCCGCTCAGACGGTACAGGATGGTGACCACCTGGCCGCGGGTGATGGTGCCGTAGCCGCCGAAGCTGGTGGCGGTCATGCCGTTCATCAGCTGGGGATTGTGCTCGTACACATACTTCACAGCCTCAAAATAGGGGTCGCTGGCCTCCACATCGGTGAAGGGCATCCCGGTGTTGATGGCAAAGGTGGGGGTGACGGTGATGCTGGTCGCCCCGGTGGGCACCGTAAAGGTGTACTTATTGTCCGCAGTCTTGGTCACGGCCACAGTGGTATTCTTGTTGTCCGCAGTGCGGGCGGTGGCGGTGAGGTTGCGGGTCAGATAGCCGGCGGCGGGAGTGGTGGTCACTTCCACCTTGGTGTTCGCCTTGGCGCGGGTGGTGGACAGGGTGACGGTGCCGTTGGTGATGCCGCTGGCCACGCTGATGTCGGCGGTGGTGCCGCCCACGGCGGTGGCGTCACGGGTGAGCTGCACGGTGTACAGTCCGCCGGTGCTGTTCAGCGTCACCAGGCCGTTGTTGGTGTTGGACACCACCACGTTATTGCCGTTGCCCTGGATGGTGAAGGTGCGGGCGGTACCGGTGACGTTGATGGTCATGCTGCCCTTGTAGTTCTGATCCACCACAATGTGCTGCTGATCCTTGGCGTCGTCCACGGCGGCCTGGAGGGTGTCATAGTAGGCCACCACATCAGCGCTGACGGTATTGCTCTTGTACAGCGTCACCAGCGGAGCGTCCTTGTTGATGACCAGGGTGCCCAGGCCGTTATTGCCGGCGTGGGTGATGGTGGTAGCAGTGCCGCTGACAGAATTATAGGTGTAGGTATTATCCTGGTGCAGATAAGTCCCAGCAAAGCCATGGGTGATCTTCAGGGTCACGCCCTTGGTCAGATCGTCCGTATCCCCCATGTTGCCGGTGAGGGCCCCCAGAGAGGTCCCGGCCTTGACCACCTTGGCGCTCTTGGGGTTGGTCAGGTTGTTCTCGGGCTTCTTGGCGTCAAAGAACGCGGTGTCATAGGCGTTACCCTTCGGAGCGCTCTGCCGCACCTCTACGCGCCAGCTGGGCACGGCGGTAAAGGTCATGGTGCCGTTGGTGCTGTAGCCGGTGACGTTCACCTGGAGGTAGGGCACCAGCCACACCGTGTCATAGCCGCTCTCGGTAGCGTTGGCTGCGGCGTTGTAGGTGCCGGTGTTCACCTTGGTCCAGGCCTCGCGCTGCACCTGGGCCAGCCAGTTGTCCACCTGCTGGTCCGTGATGGTGGCCAGGGCGGCGTTGATGGCCTGCTTCATGGCGGGGCTGTTGGTCCAGTCAAAATCGCCGTTGGTGCCGGTGAACATATCAATGATGGTCTGCTTGTCTTGCTCGGTCTTGATGGTGGGGGCGTTGACGCTCACCTCAATGTGAGAGTAGTCCGTAATCCCGTAGACATCGGCATCGTAGCCCGCCACCTTGATCTGCTGGGAGCGCACCTTCAGGCCGGAGCCGTTCAGGGTGTACTTGGTGCCGTTGGACAGGCGCAGAACGCCCAGGCCGCTGGCGTCGGTCTCCAGGGTCATGCCCTTACCCAGAGCGGTGGTGCCCTTGTTCTCAAAGGTGAGGCTCTTGGTGCCGCTGAAGTAGGTCACGCCCACATCCAGCTCCACGGGAACGTCCTTGGAAACGCCAGCCTCGGTCTTTTTCTCCACCGCATCGGTGGTGAGGGTCAGGGTAATCATAGACGTGCCGGGATTCACCGCGCCGGACAGGCTGATGACGTTGCCGTTCAGCTCGGCCCGGACGCTGCCGCCCACGTAGTCAGTGACGGCGCTGGCAGCCACCTTGGTGAGCTTGGTCACGTCGCCGGTGTTCACACCGCCGGAGGCGTTCAGCTCCACGTACTTTGTGTCGCCAGCCCCCGTATTGGGCATAAGGTCCACAGTGGGAACGGTGTAAACGCTGGGCAGAGTATAGGTATGGGCCCCGTCGGTCCAGCTGGTGAGCTTCACGTTGTTGATCATGTCGGGCAGGATGATCTGCATGGGGTCAGTAACCTGCAGGACGCCCCAGCTGGTAGCGCCGTTCATGAAGCGAACTTCGCCAATCCCCTTCGTGTAATCCTGCCCCGTAACGCGCACGCGGGCGCCACCGGCATCTCCCTCGATCTGCTTATTCAGGGCCGCGCCCAGCTGGGCGGAAGTATAGTAGGTCCACTCAGTCGCAACCGCCGCATTATCCACCAGGTAATACACCAGGGTGGTGCTCAGGGCGCTGGCGGGCACATCGAACTTCCAGGTGCCGCCCAGAATGTTCTGCTTTTTGTAAGCAGCCAAGCTGTCCAGATTGGGATCGCCAGCGCCAAAGGTGTTGGTGGGGTCGTTGGGAATGGTGAGGGAGACGTTGTTGCTGATCACATAGAAGCCGCCCACAGTGTTATGAGCGCCGGAATTGCTGTTGGCCGCGTTGTAGCTGCCGTTCACCGCAAACTGGGCAGTGCCATTCAAGGATACCCCGTTCACGTTAATGTAGCTGCCGTTCAGCGCCAGCTTGCCGCCCTGATTCAGTGTAATATAGCCCGCATGGCCGGCAGAAATGGTAATGTTAGCACTGTTAAATGTAATCGTACCATTCGTAGTGGCCACATGAGCGCCCGCGCCGTTGATGGTGATGTTGGCGGTAGCAGTGGTCAAGGAGGGGCAGCTGTCCCACTGATCAATGCTGCCTGTGGTGGTCGTGCCGCCGATGGTAATGGTGGGGAGGGTCTTCTTGGCGTCCAAGGTGCCGATCTCGATATCGCCCACGGTGCTGTGGCCATCAATGGAGATGGAGCCGCCATTGGAGTGGACGGTGATGCCGTTGGTGCCCAGCCGGCAGTCGGTGAGCTTCACCTGGCTGTTGGAGCCGGTGAGGCTGATCGCGCCAATGTCGCTGTTGGTGGCCTGAATGGTGCGGCCCTTGTCAACGGCGGTGGACTTGCCATTGGAATCGGTATAAGTGCCCTTGCCGTTCATGGTAATCGCACCGATCTTAGCGTTGGTCAGCTTGATGGTGCGGGTGTTATTGACGGCGGGGGTGCTCTCGTTGATGTTAATCCCGGCGGAACCGTCCACGTTCTCCAGGGTCAGGCTGGCCAAATTATCGCAGCTGGCCAACGTGACAGTGGGCTGAGTACCAGTGTTCTTGCTGTTCTTCACGGTCAGGCTGGTGAGCTTCGTGTGACCCGTGATAGCCAGGTCACCGCTGAAAATCTCAATCACAGCGCTGGTAATCCGATCAGGAATGGTACCGGAACTGCCGCTACCAATGGAGGTGATGTTACTGGTCAGATTGCCAACCACACTGGTGGGAAGATCGTTCAAGGAGTTGTAGTACCTGTTGCTGTATACGAAGCCTGACTGGATTATATAATACTTCGTAACCTTCTTGCCAGTGCCATCGTCTTCCTGACCGTAAGCGGCATACTTGCCAATATCATCAAGGCCGATGTCATAGGCAGCATCTGTCTTGGTGATAACCTTAGTGCTCCAGCCATTCTGAGCGCTGCTTGCCTCGCTCAACAAACTCACCTTGGGAGCAGGATTGGCGGGCGCAGGAGCCGGGGGCGTATCCGCCGGGTCGGCAGGATCTGCGTCCGGGGTGCCAGGGGTGCTGTCGGTCTGGCTGCTGTCCGCCGGGGGGTTGCCCGTCGTGTCGTCCGCCGCGAACGCGGTGGCCGGTAACATTGCCAGCACCATTACGAGCGCGAGCAGGGCTGACAAAAGTCTTTTCTTCATGTTTGTTCCTCCTGTTCTGGTTGGAAATCATTCGAGTCTCGCTCTGTTTTAACGTTCCCCATATAGGGGATTGTGACCGGGCATTCGGCCCTCCTTCCATCGGAATGATTGGCTGACGCCTCCGACATCACAGTTATACAGCTTCTATTATACTCGACCATCAAAATTTTGCAAGTATTATCCGTAAATTTTTACAAATTTTAATGGAAGCGGAGCCAGGATTTTCCAGCTCCCCTTCCATTCTTGCTTTTTATTGGGCGGCGTGGTATACTATGGCTGGCGCTGTTACATACGGCGGTTGGCCCACGACCCTGCGGACGTGTCCGGGGGAGGTGGTGCTTATGGGAGATGAACGCTGGGCGAGAGCTCTGCGTGCGGCGTTTTGGTTTATCATCGCGCTTGCGCTGATGGTCGCCACAGCCCAAAAAGCGTGCTGACTGCCCGGTGGCACGAGCAGTCAGCATAGGTTTCTATGATTGATTTGTGAGGGTCAACCGTCGTAACAGCGCCCTTATATGGTTATCATACTCCGTCCGCCCTCATTTGTCAAGGGCGGTGCTTGCGTTTCCCGCCGCGGCGTGATATACTATGGCTGGCGCTGTTACATACGGCGGTTGGCCACCCCCGCAAAGGGGGTGATGCGAATGGGAAACGGGCGCTGGGCGAAAGCCCTGCGTATCCTGTTTTGGTTTATCATCGCGCTTGCGCTGATGATCTCCATAGCCCCGAAAGCGTGTTGACCGCCCGGCTTGCCCCCAGGCGGTCAACCTAATGTGTTGATCGGATAACTTGGGCGGCCAACCGTCGTGGCAGCGCCCTTATACGTCTATGATACTCCGCCCGCCCTCATTTGTCAAGGGCGGCATGAAGGGAGCGGCTTTTCCCATGGACTACGACCTGCTTTTGGACGGCTGCTGTCAGGTAGGCGTCCAGCTTTTGCGCTTTGGCGGCGAGATTCCCCGGGCGGAGGACACGGTGCGGCGGCTTTTGGCGGCCTACGGCCTGGAGGGGGAGGTATTTGCCGTGCCCAACTGCGTATGGGCCAGCGTGTGTGCGCCCAGCGGCCAGGTACACACGCGGATGCGGCGGGTGCCGGGCACGGCCGCCAACATTGAGGGCATTGAGCGGTTCAACGACCTGTCCCGCCGCCTGTGCGCCGCGCCCCCCGAAAACCCGGCGGATATTCTGGCACTGTGCCGCACTACTCTGGCGGAGATGCGGGAGTATCCCGCCAGGCTGCGGCTGCTGGGATATTTTGTGGGGGCGTTTTTTTTCGCGCTGTTCTTCTCCGGCGGCTGGAGCTCCGCCGCGGCGGCCGGACTGGCGGGGCTGGCGGCGGGGGCGTGCCTGATCGCGCTGGAGCGGGTCCAAGCCAATGCGTTTATCACCACGCTGGTTTCGGCGTTTGCACTGGGGGCGGCGGCCTGCGCATTGGCGGCGCTGGGCGCGCCCATCAACATTGAAGTCACCATCGCCGGAGCAATCATGGTGCTGGTGCCGGGGCTGGTCTTCACCAGCTTTATGAGCGACCTGCTCACGGGAGATATGCTGTCCGGACTGGCCACCTTTGCCCGCGCGGTGCTGTCTGCGGGGGCCATCGCCTTGGGCACCGGCGCGGCCATGGCGCTGCACCATGACCTATTTCCCGGCGCGGCGGGCACGCTGTATACGGTGAGCTATCCGGGGCTGGTGGTGTGCCTGTTCGCCTTTGTGGCCTGTCTGGGCTTCTGCCCGTCCCTCAACGCCCAGGGAATCGGAGCGCTGCTGTGCTGCTTCGGCGGAGCGCTCGGCTGGGCGGTGTACCTTTTCGTCATGCTTTTTGGTGGAAACAGCTTTGCCGCCACCCTGTCCGCCGCCGTGTGCGTGGCGGTGTATTCCGAGATCATGGCCCGGCTGCGCAAGTGCCCGGCCACGTCCTACCTGTTGATTTCCATGTTCCCCCTGGTGCCCGGCCTGACCATCTATCAGGCCATGGATCACGCCATTCAAGGAAATACCGATCTGTTTTGGGAGACGTTCTTCCGCACCTTCGGCATTGCCGGGTGCATCGCCCTGGGGCTGCTGCTGGTGTCGTCATCGCTGGAGGTCTGGCGGAGGCGGAAGGGCTGAACCGCGCCCAAAATCTGTTACTGTTTTGTTGAAAAGTTGTAACTCATTCCGCCTTGACATTGTCCCCCGCCGGTGCTACCATGAAAAGCACTGTCAATTATAAGGAGTTTTTGTCGAAATGCGTCGCAATGTGTTGTTTTTTCTCGCTGCCGTGCTGGCCGCTTCCCTGCTGGCGGGCTGCTCCGCCCAGGGACCGTCTGCCGCCCCGTCAGCTCCGTCCGACCTGGGGACGGACGCCACCTCCGCCGCCGAGACGCCACACCCCACGCCGGAACCCACGCCCTCCCCTACTCCCACGCCTACTCCTGAGCCCACCCCCACGCCGCTGCCCTGGCCGGTGTACGAGTTTGGCGTGCCCCTGGAGGAGAGCGAGCCGGTGGAGGACGACAGTTTTTTTGACAACGCCGTCTTCGTGGGCGACTCCCGCACAGAGGGCTTGCAGCTGTTCAGCGGGCTGAAGAACGGCACCTTTTATTGGGCCAGGGGCATGAGCGTATTTCGCGCCGACCACGAGGATTACAAGGTCTTTGAAGCAGACGGAGAAAAGCTCACCCTGGTGGGCGTTTTGGCCAGAGGCGAGTATGACGCGGTGTACATCATGATCGGCGTAAACGAACTCGGCTTTGGGGCGCAGGCCTACGGCGAGGGGCTGGCGGAGCTCATCGACAAGGTGATTGCCGCCCAGCCGAAGGCGGTGATCTACCTTCAGCTGCTCCCCCCGGTAAACGACGCCATGTGCCGTGCCAACGGACTGGCCAGCTACATTAATAACGACAATGTTGCGGCCTACAACGAGGCCATCACCCAAGTGGCTGCGGACAAGCGGGTGGTGCTCCTCAACACCGCCGAGGTCTATACCGGGGAGGACGGCCAGCTTCCTCGCGAGCTGGCTAACGATGGCTGTCACTTTGTCTACGGAGAATATGGACGCTGGGCCGACTATTTACGCAGCCATGTCATCGACCCTGAGCGCTATTTCTACAGCCGGGAAAACGCCTGAACTATATAATAAAAGCCGCCCAGGTACTCACCCCGAGCGGCTTTTGTCGTATATCGCGCTTTTCCTCACGCTGCAAAGCGGCCAGGACGCTCGGCCACTTTCACTGCGTCTCGGCCTGGTCTGCGGGGCGCACAGCACCCCTCCGCTCGGCCTCGCTCCGGTCCTGCGCGCCTAAGCTCGCGCCCCTTATCTCTGAATCCGGCCGGAGCCATCGCCTCCGGCCAGCTTCTCC
>CAJULM010000034.1 GCA_910587285.1 uncultured Oscillospiraceae bacterium
AGAAACGCTGGGAAGATGGCAAAGTCTTTGCCGCCGCCGACCACAGCGATAAACCTAAGTTCTACGGGCTTATTGAATTCCCCTACCCCTCCGGACAGGGGCTTCATGTGGGCCATCCCCGCCCTTACACCGCCATGGACATCGTCACCCGGAAGAAGCGGATGGACGGGTACAACTACTCTTTCCCATGGGCTTTGACGCCTTTGGCCTGCCCACGGAAAACTACGCCATCAAGAACCACATCCACCCCGCCAAGGTGACGAAGGACAACATCGCCAACTTCACCGGCCAGCTCAAAATGCTGGGCTTCGGCTTTGACTGGGACCGGGTGGTGGACACCACCGACCCCAGCTACTACAAGTGGACCCAGTGGATTTTCCTCCAGCTGTACAAGCACGGGCTGGCCTATAAGGCCACCATGCCGGTGAACTGGTGCACCTCCTGCAAGTGCGTGCTGGCCAACGAGGAGGTCGTGGATGGCGTGTGCGAGCGGTGCGGCTCCGCGGTCATCCGCAAGGAGAAATCCCAGTGGATGCTGAAGATCACCGAGTATGCCCAGCGGCTCATCGACGATTTGGACGAGCTGGACTTCATCGAGCGGGTGAAGATTCAGCAGCGCAACTGGATCGGCCGGTCCACCGGCGCGGAGGTCACGTTTAAAAGCACCGCCGGGGACGATATCGTGGTGTTTACCACCCGGCCGGACACCCTTTTTGGCGCGACATATATGGTGCTCTCCCCGGAGCACGAGCTGGTGCGCGGCTGGCTGGAGGGCGGCAAGCTGGCCAACGCCGATGAGGTGAAGGCCTATCAGAAGGCCGCCGCCTCCAAGTCCGACCTGGAGCGCACCGAGCTGAACAAGGAGAAGACCGGCGTGCGCCTGGACGGTGTCCGGGGTGTGAACCCGGTGAACGGCCGGGAGATTCCCATTTTCATCTCCGACTATGTGCTGTCCACTTACGGCACCGGAGCCATCATGGCCGTTCCCGCCCATGACGACCGGGACTGGGAGTTCGCCAAGAAGTTCGGCTGTGAGATCATTGAGGTGGTGTCCGGCGGGGAGGACGTGCAGCAGGCCGCCTTCACCGCCAAGGACGAGACGGGCATCCTGGTCAACTCCGACTTCCTCAACGGCCTCACCGTGAAGGACGCCATCCCCGCCGTCACCAAGTGGCTGGAGGAGAAGGGTATCGGCTCCGCTAAGGTGAACTATAAGCTGCGGGACTGGGTATTCTCCCGCCAGCGGTACTGGGGCGAGCCCATCCCCATGGTGTACTGCGAGAAGTGCGGCTGGCAGCCCCTGCCGGAGAGCGAGCTGCCGCTGCTTCTGCCCGACGTGGAGAGCTATGAGCCCACCGACGATGGCGAATCCCCCCTGTCCAAGATGACGGAGTGGGTGAAAACCACCTGCCCCTGCTGCGGCGGCCCCGCCAAGCGGGAAACGGACACCATGCCCCAGTGGGCAGGCTCCTCCTGGTATTTCCTGCGGTATATGGACCCCCACAACGACCAGGCCCTGGCCTCCAAGGAGGCGCTGGACTACTGGTCCCCGGTGGATTGGTACAACGGCGGTATGGAGCACACCACCCTCCACCTGCTCTACTCCCGGTTCTGGCACAAGTTCCTGTACGACATCGGCGTGGTGCCCACCAAGGAGCCCTACCGGAAGCGCACCAGCCACGGCATGATTTTAGGCGAGGGCGGGGAGAAGATGTCCAAGTCCCGGGGCAACGTGGTCAACCCCAACGACATCGTGGCGGCCTACGGCGCGGACACCCTGCGGCTGTACACCATGTTCATCGGCGACTTTGAGCAGGCCGCCGTGTGGTCGGACAACGCCGTGAAGGGCTGCAAGCGGTTTTTGGACAAGGTGTGGAACCTGGCGGAGAGCTGCTCCGACGCCTTGGAGTACACCAAGGACAATGAGGCGGCCATCCACAAGACCATCAAGAAGGTGGCGGACGATATCGAGTCCATGAAGTTCAACACCGCCATCGCCGCCATGATGACGCTCGTCGGCGACTTCCAGAAGAACGGCTGCTCCAAGGGGGACATGAAAACCCTCGTTACCCTGCTCTCTCCCTTCGCCCCCCATGTGGCGGAGGAGCTGTGGGAGCTGCTGGGCGGCACGGGCTTTGTGTGCCAGCAGCCCTGGCCCGCTTACGACGAGAGCAAGACGGCGACGGACACCGTCCAGCTGGCGGTGCAGGTGAACGGAAAGCTACGCTCCAACATCGTCGTCCCGGCGGACGCGGACAACGAGGCCATCATCGCCGCCGCCCAGGCCGACCCCAAGGTGCGGAAGTTCACCGACGGCATGGAGCTGGTGCGCACCGTGGTGGTGATGGGCCGGCTGGTGAACCTCATTGTCAAGCCCCAGTAAGGGGCGGTAACAGCATTTGCCGGCGTCAACCGAAAAATCCCCCATATTTTGCGGTTGACAAGCGGCGGTTTTTCACATATAATAGTCCTGTTAAAGCCATGTCGATGGCCCTTAAAGCGTCCTGGAAAAACCGGACGCCTCGGAGGGAGGGAAATATAGATGTCCGAAGTTCATGTCCGCGAAGGCGAGTCTCTGGAAAACGCACTCAAGCGTTTTAAGCGCAGCTGCGCCAAATCCGGCGTGCTGGCCGAGGTGCGTAAGCGTGAGTTCTACGACAGCCCCAGCGTCAAGCGCCGTAAAAAGAGCGAGGCGGCCCGGAAGAACCGCAAGAAGTTCTATTAAGACAGTTAAACAGCGCTCCGCTATGCGGGGCGCTGTTTTTTGCCGGAACGCAGATCAATGGACAGGGGGAACTACGGTGGACGATATTGCGGCGAAAATCGAGGAAATTTCCTGCAAGGAGGACTTTTTGTCCTTTCTGGCCCAGTTGGCCGCGGACTTCCGCGCCAGCCCCCAGGAGTGGGAGAACCGGACGGTGGACCAGTACCTGGAGGCGGTGCAGTCCTGGGTGGAGGATTTTTCCACGTCCGAATACAATGATGTCGACTGGAGCCGGGTGGAGTATTCCATCATGGCGCGGATTCTATATATGGGGAAGCTGTACGAGTAGAGTCAAAATACTTGAAAATCGGTACCCGATTTTCAAGGCGGGCAAAGCCCGCCAGCCCATTTCATGGGCTGTGTTTTGACTTTGAAGTCCACCGCAGGCCGCTTTGCGGCCCCTGCGGCGCATTTGCGCCGCAGACTTCCAAAGAAGTCATTTACTTCTTTGGAAGTGCGGTGACTATAAACGGATTCCGGACAAGGAGGGGGCAGCATGGTCCAGTTGACCAAAACAGCGATTATGGAGGCGTTTGCCCGGCTGCTGGCGCACGCCCCCATGGAGCAGATTACTGTGCAGGCCATAACGGCGGAGTGCGGCATCAGCCGCAATACCTTTTATTACCACTATGGGGATGTGTATGCTCTGCTGAAGGCCCTGCTCCAGCGGGATATGGACCTGCTGCTGGCCCAGCGCCAGCCAGGAGAGCACGCCAGCGAGGGGCTGAGGCGGCTGGTGGACTACATCTCCGCTCGGCAGCGGATGGTGTGCCACATTTACAGCGGTATGGGCCATGCCGCTCTGGAGGAATATTTGATTGAGGCCACGCACGAACTGTTCATGGCCTATATCCGGGATGCGGCGAGGGAGCTGACCCCGTCGGAGGAGGACTTGGAATTTGTGTGCTGCTCCTACCAGTTTATGCTCATCGGGATGCTGTTAGAGTGGGTGCGGCGGGGGATGAAGGGGGACTTGGCCGACCTGCTGGAGCGGGCTCAGCGCCTGTTCTTCCACAACACCCGGCGGATTTTGCAGGAAAACAGCGTTCCTTTTTCTTGAAAGAAAAGGGAGCCGAAAAAGAACTTTATGCCCGCCTCCAGCCGGGTGGGTGGGTTGTCGTATCCGCCCGTTGCGGGGCGGGGCGCTGGGCGGAAACGAAATAAGGCGGGAGGGCTTCTGGGGAAGCTCTCCCGCTTTTCTGTCACCAAAGAATGAAGCCGACAACCAGCAGCACGGCGATCCCGCCCCGGATGATGTGGTGGGATAGGTGAAAATTGCCGGACCGTTTGCCGTTGAGGTAGGCTGCGGAACATATCAGCAGCCCGCCGGGGACGGCGGACAAGGCGTCCACCCAGCCCATGGGATGCGCTCCGCCCAGGTGGGAGATGGCGGCGCAGGCCACGGCGATCCCGCCGCAGGCCATCATCACCGTGCTGCCCCGGACGGCGGGGTCCTGGGACTTAAACTGGGTGAGTCCTGCGATAAAGTGGAGCAGGCCGAATAAAATTGCCAGAATGCTGACCACGATGCGCATAAATATCCCCTCCTCAAAGCTTTTTCATCAGCTGTGCGGTGAATTTCAGCATGAGCCGCTTGGTGCCCACGCCGTCGAAGGCGATCTCCAGCAGGGTGTCGCCTCCCACCTTTTGGGTGGACAGCACCATCCCCTGGCCAAAGGCCTTGTGCTCCAGCATATCTCCCTTTTGATATTCAGGCAGGGCGGGGCCGGGTTCGGCCGCCGCGGGCCGAAACGCGGGCTTGGCCGGGGCCTTCTGGGGCCGTCCGGGGGTGTAGGTAGAGTGCCGCTCTCCGGCTCCATAGGCGGGGCGGCTCTCGGCCTGGCGGTAGGGCTCCCGGTAGGTGGACACCTGGGGGGTCTGGTCGAAGTCGTCCCAGTATCCGCCGGTGGGGGTGGGGTCCAGGTAGGACCGGCCGGACTGTTCCAACAGCTCGGCGGGAATCTCTCCGGCGAACCGGGAGGGGCGGTTGTTGCTGGTGCGGCCGAACAGCATCCGCTGCCCCGCGCAGGTGAGGTACAGCCGCTCCTTGGCCCGGGTGAGGGCCACGTAGCACAGCCGGCGCTCCTCCTCCATCTCCTCCGCCTCGCCGATGGAGCGGATGCCGGGGAAGATGCCCTCCTCCATGCCCACCACAAATACGGTGGGGAATTCCAGCCCCTTGGCGGAGTGCATGGTCATCATCACCACCGCGTCCTCGTTGGGGTCGTGGCTGTCCAGGTCGGTGTACAGGGCGATCTCGTCCAAAAAGCCCGCCAGGGAGGGTTCCCCCTCGGCGTTTTCCATGTAGCCGTTGATGGAGGTGAGCAGCTCCCGCACGTTTTCCAGCCGGGTGCGGCTCTCCACGTCGTTTTTGGCCTGGAGCATGGCGGCGTATCCGGTGCGGACCACCACCTCCTCATAGAAGCTGGGCAGGTCCATGGTCTGGGCCAGAGCGGAGAGTTCGGATATCATGGCGGCAAACTGGCCCAGCTTTCCCGCTGCCTTTTGCAGCTCGGGGTAACGTTTTGCATCCGAGATTACATCCCACAGGGACAGCCCTTCCCGGACAGCGGCGGCGCGGGCCTTTTCCAGCGTGGTCCCGCCGATGCCCCGGGGCGGGTTGTTGATGATCCGGGTGAGGCGCAAATCGTCCCCGTGGTTATGGACGGCGCACAGGTAGGCCAGCATATCCTTCACCTCGGCCCGGTCAAAGAACCGGGTGCCGCCGATGACTTTGTAGGGGATGCCGCTGCGCTTGAAGGCCACCTCCAACTGGTTGGACTGGGCGTTCATCCGGTAGAGGACCGCGTGGCTGTTCCACTGTTTCCCCGCCCGATAGTCCTCCATCAGCGCTTCGGTGACAAAACGGGCCTCGTCGTGCTCGTTCATGGCGGTGTAGAGCTGAACCTTGTCCCCCTCCTGCCCAGCGGTCCACAGCTCCTTGCCCTTGCGGCCCTGGTTGTGGCGGATGACGGCGTTGGCCGCCGCCAAAATGTTTTTGGTGGAGCGGTAGTTCTGCTCCAGCCGGATGGTGCGGCAGCCCTGGTACTGCTCCTCAAAGGAGAGGATGTTCTCGATGGTGGCCCCCCGGAAGCGGTAGATGGACTGGTCGTCGTCCCCCACCACGCAGATGTTCTCCCGGCCCCCGGCCAGCAGGGAGGAGAGGAGGTATTGCAGGTTGTTGGTGTCCTGGTACTCGTCGATCAATACGTAGCGGAATTTTTTCTGATAATATGTCCGTACGTCTTCGTGCTTTTGGAGCAGTCGGACGGTATGCAGGATGATGTCGTCAAAGTCCAGCGCACCCGCCTCCCACAGCCGTTGTTCATAGGCTGCGTACAGCGCCGCGATTTTTTGCAGGCGGAAGTCGCCGGAGCGCTGGCACTCCTGCTCAAAATCCGCCGCCAGCTGGAGCTTGTCCTTGGCCCGGGAGATGGTCCCCAGCACCGAGCGGGGGGGAAATTGCTTGTCGTCCACGTTCAGCTCCCGGATGCAGTCCTTCATCACCCGGACGGAGTCGTCGGTGTCGTAGATGGTGAAGGAGGAGGGGAAGCCCAGCTTCTCAATGTCCCGGCGGAGGATGCGCACGCAGGCGGAGTGGAAGGTGGAGGCCCACACGTCCCGGGCGGATGCCCCCAGCATCTTCTCCAGCCGGGCTTTGAGCTCCCCGGCGGCCTTGTTGGTGAAGGTGATGGCGATGATGGTCCAGGGGGCGGCGGGGTCCACCGCGCACAGCCGGTCGGCCTGAAGCCGGCCCTCGGGGGTGGGATGGGCGGCGTATTCGGTCAGGAAGGCCAGGTCGTCCGCCGTCACCCACTCCGGCACCTCCAGGCAGTCCGACCCCCGGCCATAGCGGATGAGGTTGGCCACCCGGTGGATGAGCACCGTGGTCTTGCCCGAGCCCGCCCCCGCCAGCAGCAGCAGGGGTCCCTCGGTGGCCAGCACGGCCTTTCGCTGCTCGGGGTTGAGATTTTGGTAGTTTTGGCCGATGACCTCCCGGCGGAGGCGGCAGAATTCCAGTTCCTGTTCCGGCGTCAGCATGGGTATCAAATCCTTTTCGTCAAGTAAAGACATTATATCAGATCGCGGGGGAAAAGTACAGAGATGTTCTGTTGACTAAGGGAGATCGGCATGATATAATCAGGCAACCGCAGGGGAGGACTGGTGGCAATGGATGAGATATCGCTGTGTGTCATGACGCGGGAGCTGTGTCATCAGCTGTATCAGGGCTGGGAAAACGACCCGGCCATCTATATGGATATGAGCTTGTTTTCGCCCTACCGCTACGATAAAGCCGGGGTGGACCGGTATTTTGACGCAAAGCAGGGGCCGGACCGCGTGCTCTTTGCCATTTTAAAGGACGGCGCGCCGGTGGGAGAGCTGCACTTAAAGGGGATTGACCGGGGGAAAAAGGAGTGCACCCTCAGCATCCATATGCAGAACGACGGGGTAAAGGGCCGGGGCTATGGGACGCAGGCGGAGCGGCTGGCCCTTCGGTACGCCTTTGACGTCTTGGGCATGGAGGCGGTCAACGCCGACACCGTGCGCAAAAACAACCGCAGCCAGCACATCCTGGAGAAGCTGGGCTTTGCGCATATCAGGGACGAGGGGGATTTTCGATATTACCGCTATCAGCGGAAATAAGGGAAAACGAACGCCGGGGCCACGGGCCCGGCGTTTTTTGGTTCCGGCATTCCAATTCATCCTGACGTGAGGCGGCGCCGAACAGATACCGAGGACCGGGGACAGCCCCATTGTAACCCGGCGCGGCCCCCGCGTCCACCAAATCCGGCTGGCAATCCGGCAAGTTTAGGTTGCGCAGCGGTGGCGGGCAGGCGCGGCACGGCTGTCCTGGACTGCGGCGGCTGAGCGCAAAACGAATGTTTCACGTGAAACGAGAATGACGGGACAGAGAAAAACGGATGTTTCACGTGAAACATGGCTGCGGAGAAAAACGGAGCCCCGGCGCAAGCCGGGGCGTTCCGTCACACCTCCATGATGACGGGCAGGATCATGGGGTTGCGTTTCGTCTTTTTGTAGAGGTAGTTGGACAGGGTGCCCTTCATCTCCGACTTGATGGTGGACCAGTCCCGGATGTGCCGGTCCTGGCAGCGGTCCAGCACGTCCACCGCCACCTGGCGCAGCTCGTCCATCAGCTCCTCGGACTCCTTCACGTACACGAAGCCCCTTGTGATGATGTCCGGCCCGGAGATCACCGAGCCGTCCTCCCCGGACATGGACACCACCACCACGATCATGCCGTCCTGGGCCAGATGCTGCCGGTCCCGAAGGACCACCGCCCCCACGTCGCCTACGCCGTAGCCGTCCACAAACACCTTGCCCGAGGGAACGGTGCCGTTGAGCTTTACGCTGCTCTGGGTCAGCTCGATCACCCGGCCCACGTCGCTGATGACGATATTTCGGGGATCCATGCTCATCACGTCCCGGGCCAGCCGGGCGTGGGTTTTCAGGTGGCGCTGCTCTCCATGGACAGGGATGAAGAACTTGGGCCGCACCAGGGCGTGCATGATTTTCAGCTCGTCCTGGCAGGCGTGGCCGGACACGTGCAGGGGCAGCTCCCGCTCGTTGACCACCTCGGCCTCCCGGCGGTAGAGCTCGTTGATGACATTGCCCACCGAGTCTTCGTTGCCGGGGATGGCGGAGGCGGAGATGATCACCCGGTCGCCGGGCTGAATGTCCACCTGCCGGTGGGTGTTGAAAGCCATGCGGGTGAGGGCGGACATGGTCTCGCCCTGGCTGCCGGTGCTGATGACGCACACCTTGCTTTTGGGAAGGCTCTTGATCTGGGCCACATCCACCATAGTTCCGGCGGGAACCTGCATATAGCCCAGCTCGGTGGAGACCCGCATGGCGTTCTCCATGCTCCGCCCGGTGACGGCCACCTTCCTGCCGTATTTGGCGGCGATGTTGATGATCTGCTGGATGCGGTCGATGTTGGAGGCGAAGGTGGTGACGATGATGCGCTCCTCACAGCCGCGGAACAGCGCCTCAAAGGAGGCGCCCACGCTGCGCTCGCTCTTGGTGAAGCCAGGGCGCTCCACGTTGGTGGAGTCGCACAGCAGGGCCAGCACGCCCTCGTTGCCCAGCTCGCCCAGCCGGGTCAGGTCGGCCATGCCCCCCTGGACGGGGGTGGGGTCGATTTTAAAGTCGCCGGTGTGGACGCACACGCCGATGGGGGTGCGGATGGCGAAAGCCACCGCGTCGGCGATGGAGTGGTTGATGTGGATGAACTCCACGCTGAACCGGCCGGCTCTCACCGTCTCCCCCGCCTCGCAGGTGATGAGCTTTACCTTGTCGCTCAGCCGGTGCTCGTCCAGCTTGAGCTGAATGAGGCCCGCGGACATCCGGGTGGCGTAGATGGGGGCGTTCACGTCCCGCATCAGGTAGGGGATAGCCCCGATGTGGTCCTCGTGGCCGTGGGTGATGAAGATGGCGCGAATGCGGTCCCGGTTCTGGATGAGGTAGGTGAAGTCGGGGATGACCACGTCGATGCCGTACATATCATTGTCCGGGAAGCCCATGCCCACGTCCACCACGATGATGTCGCCGCCATACTCGTACACGGTGAGGTTTTTGCCGATCTCGTTGAGACCGCCAAGAGAGATAATTTTCAGTTTTTCTGCCATAATAACTCCTTTTCTTTGATTTGATCAATTAAAAAGCGCCGTATCCGGCGCATTATGCCATGCTTCAAAAAGCTGTCCCCTCTTGAGAGAAGATACCATTTTAGGAAGTATATCATACTTCAATGAAAAAGTACAGCTTTTTTTGTCGGATGGGGAGGGCTTGACAATTTCTCCCGTTGGGGGCAGAATGGAGGCTGCCAATGAAAAGGAGGAGTATCCCATGCGCAACGAACTGACCCGGAAGGACATTGAGCTGATGCGCCAGGAGCTGGAGCACCGGCGGGGCGTGCTGCGTCCCCAGCTCATCGAGGCGGTGAAGGAGGCCCGGGCCTTTGGGGACCTGAGCGAAAATTTTGAATACAAGGCGGCGAAAAAAGAGAAGAACCGGAATGACAGCCGGTGCCGCTATCTGGAAAACATGATTAAAACGGCGGTGGTGATTTCTGAGCAGTCCGCCGAGGGCGTAGTGGGGCTGTACGACAAAGTGACGCTCTATGTGGAGGAGGACGACGAGGAGATCACCTGCCAAATCGTCACCACCATGCGGCAGGACGCCCTCAAGGGCCGGGTGAGCAAGGAGTCCCCGGTGGGGCGGGCGGTGCTGGGCCGCCGGGCGGGAGAGCGGGTGACGGTGCAGGTGAATGACAGCTACAGCTATGATGTGGTCATCCGCGCCATTGAGCCGGGGGAGGACAACGGCGAGGCCCCGCTGGTGGGGTTTTAAGTCTGCTCCACATACCGCTGCAAATTTTGTCAATTCTGCACGATGGGCTTTACAAAAACCGGCGGAGCGTGTATCATAGATGCCAAACAATGCCCGGAAGGAGCCGTCCGCCATGCCGAAATCCGCCGACCGCCCCAACAAAGCCATGCTGCCCGCCAGCGCCCTGTTCGGGGCGGCGCTGATGCTGTTCGGCTTTTTTCAAGACACTCCCGCCGGCGTTTTCCAAGGCTTGCGCACCATCGTCACCCACGAGGACGTGCTGATCACCGACTACATCGCCATTGCGGGCATGGGCGCCGCCTTTGTGAACGCAGGGCTGGTGACGCTGATCAGTGTGCTCATCCTCAGATTGGTGGGCGACCCCGTCAACGGCGCCACGCTGGTCACACTGGGGCTGATGGCGGGCTTTTCCCTGTTCGGCAAGAACATTGTGAACATCTGGCCCATCCTGGTGGGCACCGCCGCCTACGCGGTGCTGAAGCAGGAGACCTTTGCCCACCACGTGAACCTGGCCCTGCGGGCCACCGCACTGTCCCCGGTGGTGAGCTTTATGGCCCTGCGGTACAGCCCCTGGCTGGGTGTGCTGATGGGCGTGCTGATCGGTTTTCTGATGCCGCCGGTGGCGGAGCACGCCCACCGGGTGCAAAACGGCATGAACCTGTACAGCCTGGGTTTTTCCTGCGGACTGCTGGCCATGATGCTGGTGCCCGCTTTCAAGGCCTTTGGACTGGAGCCCCAGTCCGCCCATTACTGGTCCACCGGGAACAACCGCCTGCTGGGCGGGATGCTGGCGGTGCTGTGCGCACTGCTCATCGCAGCGGGGCTGGCCCGGAACACGAAAACGGTGCTGAAAAAATACTGGGCGCTGCTGCACACCTCCGGCCGGGTGCCCAGTGACTATGTGCGCACCTTTACCCCCGGCCCGGTATTGGTGAACATGGGCGTGAACGGCCTGATTGCCACCCTCTATATTGTGCTCACCGGCGGCGATTTAAACGGGGCCACCATCGGCGCGATTTTTACCATCATCGGTTTCTCCGGCTATGGCAAGCACGCGTTCAATATCGTCCCCGTGATGGCGGGGGTGCTGTTGGGCAGCTTGACGAACCATGTGGATTTGAACAACAGCTCCCTTCAGCTGGCGGGGCTGTTCGGCACCACCCTGGCCCCCTTTGCCGGGGTGTTCGGCTGGCCCTTTGGGGTGCTGGCCGGGCTGCTCCATTCCTCGGTGGTGCTCCAGGCCGGGCTGCCGCTGGAGGGGATGAATCTCTACAATAACGGCTTTTCGGGGGGGCTTGTGGCCATTGTGCTCTATCCCATCCTCACCTCCCTGGTGAAGCGCCGCCGGCCGGTGCTGCTGGAGGAGGACCTGTTCGCCATGTTTGAGCAGGACGCCCCCCAGGCTCCGGAGGAGCTTCCCGGCAAGGAGGCAGGGGAGGCTCCGGAGATCTCAAGCGCCACAAACGCGGACTGACAGCAGCCGCCCTGCCAGAAAAGGCAGGGCGGTTTTTCTTGCGCTGTGACGGATTTCCTGATATAATCCCCATATATGGGACTGAGTGTCTGATAGGATAATTGGGAAAGGAGGCGGTGGCAGTGGCTAAGAGCGCCAATTACAAGCGGAAGCTGCCCATTTTGTCGAAGCTGCTGCTGGAGCGCAGCGACGAGGAGCATCCCATCTCCCGGCAGGAGATGCAGGAGGAGCTGGAGCGCTGGGGCCTGTCCGCAGAGCGCAAGAGCCTGTACGATGACATGGAGCAGCTGCGGGAGCTGGGCCTGGACGTGCAGAGCAAGCGGGGCCGGGGGGGCGGCTGGTTCATCGGCCAGCGGGATTTTGAGCTGGCGGAGCTGAAGCTGCTGGTGGACGCAGTGCAGTCCAGCCGCTTTCTCACCAAGCGGAAAAGCGACGCCCTCATCCGCAAGCTGGAGGGGCTGACCTGTGTCCACCAGGCCCGGCAGCTCCAGCGGCAGGTATATGTGGACCGGCGGGTGAAAACCATGAACGAGAGCATTTTCTACAATGTGGACCGGCTGCACGGGGCCATCGCCGCCAACAAGATGATCACCTTCCGTTATTTTGAGTACAATGTGAACCGGGAGCGGGTGTTCCGGCGGGAGGGGAGCAAGTACCGCTTGACCCCGTTCGGCCTGATTTGGGACAGCGAGAACTATTACCTGGCGGGGTGGGACGAGCTGAGAAAGGAGCTGCGCCACTACCGGGTGGACAAAATGGCGGACATCACCATCACCGGCATGAAGGGCACCCCGCAGGGGGAGTGGACGGCGGCGGGGTATGCCCGCCGGCACTTTGGAATGTACTCCGGCAAGCCCTGCCAGCTGCGGCTGCGGTTCAAAAATTCTTTGGCGGGGGTGGTCATCGACCGCTTTGGGCAGGACGTGTCCTTGGTGCCCGATGGGGAGGAGCACTTCACTGCCGCCCTGGAGGTGGTGGTGAGTCCGCCGCTGTGGGGCTGGCTGTTCGGGCTGGGCGCGGGGGTGGAGGTGCTCTCGCCGGACTGGGCGGTGGAGGAGTTCAAGGCCCTGCTGCAAACGGTGTGGGAGACGTATAATTCCGCTTCGGAGGGGGTAAACTTCGGGCAAACGGGCGAAAGCCCTGGAGCGGGAGGTACACAGGATGGAACGTCCGGAGAAGCTGGGACAGGAGCTGTATGAGCTGGGCCTGCGGCTGGGGGCCCTGGGCGCGGTGGCCATCGGCAGCGGCGGCGGGGAGCTGGCCCGAACGCTGGCCCGGGCCGCAGGGTGCGGCGCGGCGCTGGCAGGGGGAGAGGTGAAATTCCACGATGGCGGCTGCGCGGGCTGCGGGGCGTGGCTGGGGCGGTACTACCACCTCCCCGCCACGCTGTTTATCCGGCAGGAGGAGGGCGAGGTGGCGGTTTACCTCACCGACGGGCAGGGCCGCAGCTTTCACCGGCAGCTGAAGACAGACGGACCGGAGGGCGCGGTGGGTCAGTGGGACCTGATGGCCGGTGCGGACTGCGCTTGGGTGGCCAACCGGGTGGGGGAGCGGCGCGCCCCCGGCGGCTTGGCCGTGGCCCTGGGTCCGGCGGCCCTCACCCTGGCGCTGGAGCGGCTGGGCTATGAGGTGGCCGACCGGCCCGTCCCCGGCGCGGTGGTGTTTCAGGCGGACCGGGAGGGACTGTCCCTCACGGTGGAGCAGGGCGGCGCGACGCTGCGCCCCGTGGGGGAGGACGCGCTTGCGGCGGCGGTGTGCTATGTGGACGAGCCCCAGGCGGTGCCCGCCTTTCGCCCGGCTGAGGGCGGCGCGGAGCAAGGATAATAGGAGCAGGCCCCCGGTTCGCGCCGGGGGCTTGAAGCATTTTCTGCTCCGGTTTTAAAGTTACGGATAGACCCTCTTGCCGCACTCGGCAAAAAATGATATAATCTCCCAAACTTCACCGATACGGGAAAGGGAGACGATTGTATGACTTATCAGGAGGAATTCATCTACTTCATGGTGCGCTCCGGCGTGCTCACCTTTGGGGACTTCACCACCAAGTCCGGGCGCAAGACCCCCTATTTCGTCAACACCGGCAACTATAAGACGGGAGCCCAGGCGTCCCGCCTGGGGGATTACTACGCCGCCTGCATTCAGGAGCATCTGCCCGACGGCATCGACGCCCTGTTTGGCCCTGCCTACAAGGGCATTCCCCTGGCGGTGTCCGCCGCATCGGCGCTGTACCGAAACCACGGCCGGGACCTGCCCTACTGCTTTAACCGCAAGGAGGCCAAGGACCACGGCGAGGGGGGCGCCATGGTGGGCTACAAGCCCCAGGACGGGAACCGCATCGCCATCATTGAGGACGTGGTCACGGCCGGCACCGCCGTGCGGGAGACCATTGAGCTGTTCAAATCGGTGGCGGACGTGAAATTTGCCGCGCTGTTCGTCAGCGTGGACCGCATGGAGCGGGGCACACGGGAGTGCACCACTCTGGACGAGCTGCGCCAGGATTACGGCATCCAGGTCTGTCCCATCGTCACCATCCGGGACGTGATCGCCTGCCTGCACAACAAAGAAGTGGACGGCAGGGTGTATATCGACGACGCCATGCTGGGCCGGATGGAGGACTACCTGGCCCTATACGGCCCCAGGGGCTGAGCGCCCATGGCGGAGAGGAGGGCGTCCGGCGTCCACGCCGGCCACCGCAGGCGGACCAAGGACGAGTTTCTGGCCAACGGGCTCAACGGCCTGTCCGCCCACAGAGTGCTGGAGCTGCTGCTGTTTTATGCCATCCCACAGGGGGACGTGAACCCCCTGGCCCACCGGCTGATCGACCACTTTGGGTCGCTGGCCGGGGTATTCCACGCGACCTACGAGCAGCTGTTGGAGGTGGAGGGCGTGGGGCACAGCACCGCGGTGCTGCTCCGGCTGATTCCGGCGGCCTCCGCCCGGTATTTGCAGGAGTGCAACAGCTTTGAGGGGCAGATCGTCAGCACCTGGCAGTACCAGGAGCTGCTGATGCCCCTGTTTTGGGGCCAGCGCAATGAGATTGCCTACTTGGTGTGCATGGACAGCAGGAACCGGGTGATTGTCACCAAACGGCTGGGAGAGGGCGTGGCGGACGCGGTGCAGATCACGGCCCGGAAGGTGCTGGAGGCGGCCCTGGCCAGCAACGCCACCCGGGTGGCCCTGGCCCACAACCATGTGTCCGGGGTGGCGCTGTGGTCCGCCGCGGACCTGGACACCACGCTGCGGTTGAAGCGGGTGCTGCGGGAGGCGGGAATCGAGCTGGTGGACCACCTGATTATCGCCAACGACGACATGGTATCCATGGCGGATTCCGGGCTGCTGAATGATTAAACAAACAATTAGCACTCTCTTATCGAGAGTGCTAATTGTTTACATGGAGTTCATGAAATTCAGGCGGGACGGGGTATACTACACAGTAGAAATACAAGCTGCCGGGAGTTTACCCGGCTCAGAGGAGCGTGAACTTCATGAACATGAACCAATTTACCCAGAAATCCCTGGAGGCCATCCAGAATGCCCAGAACATCGCCAATCAGTACGGCAATCAGCAGATCGAGCAGGCCCACCTGTTGCTGGCCCTCACGGACCAGGAGGGGGGCTTTATCCCCCAGCTTTTGACCCATATGGGTCTCACGCTGGAGTCCTTCCGGGCCGCCGTCCGCCACGAGGTGGAGAAGCTGCCCAAGGTGTCTGGCTCCGGCCGGGAGGAGGGCAGGGTCTACGTCTCCGCAGGGGTGGACAAGGCGCTGAACCAGGCCCTGACCATCGCCGGGGGCATGAGGGACGAGTTTGTCTCGGTAGAGCATATTCTGCTGGCCCTCATCGACACCGCCGAGGGCGGGCTGAAGGAGCTGTTCCGCACCTATCGCGTGGATCGGGAGCTGGTGATGCAGGCCCTGGCCGCCCTGCGGGGCAACCAGCGGGTCACGTCCGACAACCCGGAGGAGACCTACGAGGCGCTGAAAAAGTACGGTTCAGATTTGGTGGAGCGGGCCCGGCAGAACAAGCTGGACCCGGTGATCGGTCGGGACGATGAGATTCGCAATGTGATCCGCATCCTGTCCCGTAAGAGCAAGAACAATCCTGTCCTCATCGGCGAGCCCGGCGTGGGCAAGACCGCCATCGCCGAGGGGCTGGCCCAGCGCATTGTGAAGGGCGACGTGCCCGCCGGACTGAAGGACAAGACCATTTTCGCCCTGGACATGGGGGCTCTTATCGCCGGGGCCAAATACCGTGGCGAGTTTGAGGAGCGGCTGAAGGCCGTGCTCAACGAGGTGAAGCAGTCCGAGGGCCGGATTCTGCTGTTCATCGACGAGCTGCACACCATCGTGGGCGCGGGCAAGACCGAGGGAGCCATGGACGCGGGCAACCTCCTGAAGCCCATGCTGGCCCGGGGAGAGCTGCACTGCATCGGGGCCACCACCTTGAACGAGTACCGGCAGTATATTGAGAAGGACGCCGCCTTAGAGCGGCGGTTCCAGCCCGTGATGGTGTCCGAGCCCACGGTGGAGGACGCGGTGGCCATCCTGCGGGGGCTGAAGGAGCGGTACGAGGTGTTCCACGGGGTGAAGATCACCGACGGGGCCATCGTGGCCGCCGCCACGCTCAGCAACCGCTATATCACCGACCGCTTCCTGCCGGACAAGGCCATCGACCTCATCGACGAGGCCTGCGCCCTCATTCGCACGGAGATGGACTCCATGCCCACCGAGCTGGACGTGATTTCCAGAAAAATCATCCAGTGCGAAATCGAGGAGGCGGCGCTGAAAAAGGAGGAGGACCAGCTCTCCCGGAGCCGGTTGGCCGACATCCAGAAGGAGCTGGCCGAGCTGCGAGACCAGTTCCACGCGGGCAAGGCCAAGTGGGAGAACGAGAAAAGCGCCATCGGCAAGGTGCAAAAGCTGCGAGAGGATTTGGAGGCGGCCAACGCCCAGCTGGAGAAGGCCCAGCGGGAGTACGATTTGGAGAAGGCAGCCCAGCTCCAGTACGGCGCCATCCCGGAGCTCAAAAAGCAGCTGGAGGAGCAGGAGAGCTTTGCCGCCCAGTCTAAGGAGGACAACCTGCTGCGGGACAAGGTCACGGAGGAGGAGATCGCCCGGATTGTAGAGCGGTGGACGGGCATCCCCGTGGCCAAGCTGATGGAGGGGGAGCGGGAGAAGCTTCTGCACCTGGAGGACATCCTGCATAAGCGGGTGGTGGGCCAGGACGAGGCGGTGCGGCTGGTGAGTGAGGCCATTTTGAGGAGCCGCGCCGGCATCGCCGACCCGGATAAGCCCATCGGCTCCTTCCTGTTCCTGGGTCCCACCGGGGTGGGCAAGACCGAGCTGGCCAAGGCGCTGTCCGAGGCCCTGTTTGACAGTGAAAAGAATCTTGTCCGCATCGACATGAGTGAGTATATGGAGAAGTTCTCCGTCTCCCGCCTCATCGGGGCCCCTCCGGGATATGTGGGCTACGAGGAGGGCGGCCAGCTCACCGAGGCGGTGCGCCGCCATCCCTATAGCGTGATTTTGTTCGACGAGGTGGAGAAGGCCCACCCGGACGTGTTCAACGTATTACTTCAGGTTTTGGACGACGGCCGTATTACTGACAGTCAAGGCCGGACGGTGGATTTTAAGAACACCGTCATCATCCTCACCTCCAACCTGGGCAGCCAGTACCTGCTGGACGGCATCGGCCAGGACGGGGAGGTGAGCGCCCAGGCCCGGGCTCAGATGGACGAGCTGCTCAAGCGCTCCTTCCGGCCGGAGTTTTTGAACCGGCTGGATGAGATCGTGTTCTACAAGCCCCTGACCAGGGACAACATCTACCACATCATCGACCTGCTGCTGGCGGGGCTAAACCGCCGCCTGGCCGACAAGCGCCTCAAGGTGGAGCTAACGGACGCCGCCAAGTCGCTGATTTTGGACGCCGCCTACGACCCCATGTACGGGGCGCGGCCCCTGCGCCGGTATCTTCAGCACACCGTGGAGAACCTGGTGGGCCGGAAGATCATCGCCGGGGAGGCTGTCCCGGATTCCGTCCTCACTGTGGACGCGGCGGACGGGGAGCTGACCGTTGTGTAAAGGGAAATCCCCTCCCAGCGCAGCTGGGAGGGGATTTCTATTATTCCGCTGAGGCGGACGCTTCCCCGCCGCCGGTGCTCCGCCTGAGGATATTCCAGACGTCCTCATAAATCGACTGGAATAGAGATGGCCGCGCGGCAGCTGCATCCGCCACAGCCTCCCGGTCCACCATACGAAGCTCCTGCTCACAGCCGCGCCGTTTCAACTCAGATTGAATATTGGAGGCCCATTCCTCGAACGTGGATGTCACATTGCGGGCGTTGCCGAGGGCGCGGTCAATTTCGCCATAAATGTCCTCAGCGGAGGTATCAATCCACGTGTCAAACTCGTCCCTCTGCCGGTCCGTGCCCGCGCTGTAGTCCTTGAACATATAGCCCATCCGAGAGGGATCATTCTTTGACAGGCGGTTCAGCACCGCCGCACCCTTCTGTAAAAACTCCTCCCGTGCCGTCCGGGCCGCATCCAGCAGACGGGAGACATCCTCCCGTCCCATCTGTTCCGGCAGGGCCGCCTTCCCATCCAGCATATCTTGGTACGATTGGATGGTCTGATCAAAGGCAGAGAGTTGGTCCTGGTATTCTATCAAAGAAGCCTCATGCTGCTGGCTCTGATATGAGTTTGTCCTGTACACATCCAAAAAATAACGCAGCACATCCTCCGGCAGTTCCTCGATGGAATCGTCTCCCCTGCGCTGCACGGCCTCGGCCGACAGTTCCACGGTATCAAACCGGGCTTTTAGCTCCTTTGCCCGATCCTGCGGGCTGGACATATTTTTAGACAGCCGGTTCAGCGCATCAATGGCAGGCGGCTGGGCAGGTCCCTGCCCCAGCCTGTTCTGCTGAAAAATACTGTTTGGCTGGAACAGGTTTGCAAAATTAACTACATTCATGATATCTCCTCCAAAGTCATTCCGCCGAGGCGGACGTCTCTCCACCACCGGACGATGACGCCCCGCCGCCAGAGGACGCCTCTGATGCGGAAACGCTGGGTGCCTCCCCGCTGTCCCCGCTTCTCTTGGTGGAGCCGCCGTTCTTGTCCTCCTCGTCCAGCACGCTCTTTTCGTCTTCAGGGTCGGGATTCTGGCGGCGCATGGCCATGGCCAGCTTGTAGCCCTCCGGGTCGTTCTCCATCAGATAGCGCAGGTCCTCCGGAGGGACCCGGTTGCCCTTCATGATGGACGCGGCGATTTTCTGGCACTTGCTCAGCACCTTCAGGGCCTTGTCCAGCCGGTCTAAGTGGCCCTTGGAGCTCTCTAATTGGCTCAGGCTGTTGTTCATCCGGGCCTGCCGCCGCTGCTCCCGCTCCAGGTCCAGCTCCAGCCGCTTTCGGTTCTGCTCCTCCAAAAAGCTCAGCGCCTGCCTGGACAGGGTGAGCTTGTCGGCGGGAGGCTGCTTTTGGGCGGGCTGGGCCGGGGCGGGGGCATCCGCTTCCGCCTTCTTTGCCATGGCCTTGGACAGCCGCTCATTGCGCCGCAGCTCCCTCGTGGTGCGCAGCTCCATATTCACCGCTCCTTTCCGTGTTATACTCTATAAAAGCTATCGGAAGAATTTGCGCCTTTGTTAATCCCAAACAAAAATTTTTCACCCCCTGTCAGGATTTGCCCTCCTCAATCGTATTTCAGGTGAAGGCGCCTTTGAAGGAGAGATACCCATGAAACAAATGGACCCGCAGGAGGCCGAGCGGCTGGTGAATGCCTACTCCGACCTGATTCTGCGGCTGAGCTACACGTATCTGAAGTCCACCCAGGACGGGGAGGACATCTGTCAGACGGTGCTGCTCAAGCTGCTCGCCGAGGACGAGAGCTTTGAAAGCCCCGAACATGAAAAGGCGTGGGTGATCCGCACCGCCATCAACGCCTGCAAGGACGAGCTGCGCGCCTTCCGGCGCAGGGCCGTACCCCTGGACGGGTTGGCGGAGGCGGTGGCCCCGGAGCCGCCCCGGTCCGAGGTGCTGGACGCGGTGACGGCCCTGCCGGAGAAATACCGGGAGGCGATTTACCTCTTTTATTACGAAGGGTATTCGATTGACGAGATCGCGGCCCTGACGGGGCGCAGCGGGGCGGCGGTGTCCGCCCACCTGAGCCGGGGGCGGAAGAAGCTGAAAACCATGCTGGAGGGTGAACGCTATGGGACGGTTTGAACAGGACTACCGGGAGACGCTGGACGGTCTGGCGTTTTCCGGCGCGGGAAAGGAGCGCATCATGAAAAACCTGATGAAACAGCAGGAGGGAAGGACTGTAAAGGGGAAACGCTTCCGGGTTGTGCGGGCGGTGATCCTGGCGGCGGCGGTGTGTCTGGCGTTGGCGGGGACGGCGTTCGCGGCGACTGCCGCGGTGCGGCAAGGGAGGACGTATTTCCTCAACAGCAGGGATGAGGTGCTGGACATAATAGAGAGTGCGCAGGTTATCGATGATGGAAAAGATGCACCAGGCGCGGTTGCGGTAGGCGGCGGCTTTAATAAAGATTATGAGTATAAATCCACCGCAGACGATACGGAGGAATGGTGGGATGCCTATGGCCTAACCCCTCTGGAGGAGACCGTGGGAACAGAGGAGGACGGCTGGGCAAGGATGCGCAAGTTCCAGCGCGAGGGTTTCCTTGAGTTGCGGTATCTTGCCGAAACGCTGTCCGGATTCAACAGCCTGTGGGCCAGTACGCCTTGGGATACCACCTGGCTGGAAGAACACTATTCTTCTGTGTCCAACGGACAGACAGGTTATATGAAAATCAAGTCGGGGGAAACGGCTGAATTTTCTCTCTGCGGGGAATTTCAAGGAGAGGATGGTGCCGCTTTTACGGTGCAGTTCAGCAAGGGCGACCGCCCCTATGCTGATTCCGTGTATCAAATGACCACGGGGTATGATTACACGGAGACCTACCAAACCCCTGACGGCGTAGAGGTATCCATTAAGATGGGAACCGCTAATTCCGGGAAAACGGTGTTTTGGGCTGATTTTACTGCCGGATACAATTCTTTTGGAATGTGGGGGACAGAACTGGAACTGGATGATATCCACGACATCCTGGACAGCCTGAACCTTTCCGCCCTGCTGGAATACGAGCCGAAATAATGAAAACGGGGCCCCGGAGGAAGTCCTCCGGGGTCCTTTTTGTCAACATTCCCCGTTGACAACGGCGAAAAATGTGATAGAATAATCAGGCAGTGACGGAGCCAAGTCCGGCCCGCCGCGCCCAAGCGAGAGGGGACGGTGCAAGCCCTCGCGTGAGCCGCCGGACAAGCCACTCCCGAGCCTCCCTGGGACGACCGGGGCGTATGGCGCGCGTTAAGCGCAGACGAGTGTCCTCGCCAGGAGGAAACCGGGGTGGTACCGTGGGCCGTCGCCCACCCCCGGAGGTTGGCGGGGGCGTTTTCTATTTTGGGAGGTGTCCCATGACCCATCAGGAGATGTGGGCGGCGTACCGGGCCGCCAGCCCCAACGCCGGGGAGGAGTACGAGGCCTGGGCCTACGGGGACGACCCGGACGGGCTGGCGGAGCTGACCCGCGCGGGAATCAAGACCGCCACCGCCAGCGCGGGCGTCTGGTACGGGCGGGGGGAGGAGCCCCTGCCCCGGGCCGGGGAGTACAGCGTGATCCTGGACAGCCGGGAGGAGGCGGTGTGCGTCATCCGCACCACCCGGGTGTTCACCGTGCCCTTCGATGAGGTGGGCGCGGAGCAGGCGTTCCGGGAGGGGGAGGGCGACCGCTCCCTGGCCTACTGGCGGCGGGTGCACGAGGACTTCTTCCGGGCGGAGCTGGCGGAGGCCGGACTGGAGTTCTCGCCGGAAATGCCCGTGGTGTGCGAGGAGTTTGAGATGGTATATCCTGTGTAGGGGAGGGGCTTGCCCCTCCCGGGGAAAGGGTATCCGCCCCTGAGCGGCGGGAGGGGCAAGCCCCTCCCCTACAACAAAAATGAAACAATTATAATAAAACGGAGGTAATTCCCATGTACGATCCCAAGCCCTACGGCCTGAACGAGCTGCGGGAGATGTTCCTGAAATTCTTCGAGAGCAAGGAGCATCTGCGCCTGCCCAGCTTCTCCCTGATCCCCCAGAACGACGCGTCCCTGCTGCTCATCAACTCGGGCATGGCCCCCATGAAGCCCTTCTTCACCGGGGAGCAGGAGCCTCCCCGCCACCGGATCACCACCTGCCAGAAGTGCATCCGCACCGGGGACATTGAGAACATCGGCCACACCGACCGCCACGGCACCTATTTCGAGATGCTGGGCAATTTCTCCTTTGGCGACTACTTCAAAAAGGAGGCCATCCACTGGGCCTGGGAGTTTTTGACCTCCCCCGAGTGGGTGGGGCTGGACCCCAGCCGCCTGTACCCCTCCGTGTTCGCCGGGAACGAGACCACCCCCGCCGACGACGAAGCGTTCCGCATCTGGAACGAGGAGATCGGCATTCCCGCCGGCCGGATCTTCAAATTCGGCAAGGAGGACAATTTCTGGGAGCACGGCTCCGGCCCCTGCGGCCCCTGCTCCGAGATCTACTACGACCGGGGGGAGAAGTACGGCTGCGGCAAGCCCGGGTGCACCGTGGGCTGTGACTGCGACCGCTATATTGAGGTGTGGAACGTGGTGTTCTCTCAGTTCGACAACGACGGGGACAACCACTACACCGAGCTGAAGCAGAAGAACATCGACACTGGCATGGGCCTGGAGCGGCTGGCCTGCGTGTGCCAGGGGGTGGGCTCCCTGTTCGACGTGGACACGGTGATGAACATCACCAATAAAGTCTCCGAGATCACCCACGCCCACTACGGCGAGAGCCGGGAGAAGGACGTGTCCCTGCGCGTCATCACCGACCACATCCGCTCCTCCGTGTTTATGATCTGCGACGGCGTGCTGCCCTCCAACGAGGGCCGGGGCTATGTGCTGCGCCGCCTGCTGCGCCGGGCCGCCCGCCACGGCAAGCTGCTGGGCGTCAACGAGCCCTTCCTGTACCAGGTGTGCGACACCGTCATCCACGAGAACGGGGGCCACTACCCCGAGCTGCGGGAGCGGCAGGACTATATTACCAAGGTGATCCGGGTGGAGGAGGAGAACTTCGCCAAGACCATCGACGGCGGGCTGAAGATCTTCAACGAGATGCTCTCCGGCCACAAGGAGAAGGGGGACAAGACCTTCTCCGGCGCGGACGCCTTTAAGCTCTACGACACCTATGGCTTCCCGGTGGACCTGACTCTGGAGATGGTGCAGGAGCAGGGGATGGAGCTGAACGAGGCCGAGTTCAAAACGCTCATGGAGGAGCAGCGCCAACGGGCCCGGAAGGCCCGGGAGGCCCTGGGCGACCTGGGCTGGGCCGGGGTGGAGTTCGGCAAGGACGTGCCCGAGACGGAGTTCGTGGGCTACGACCACACCGCCATCCAGGACGCCAAGGTGGTGGCCCTGGTGGTGGAGAACGAGCTGGCCGAGGAGCTGATGCCCGGCGTGGAGGGCATCGTGGTGCTGGACAAGACCCCCTTCTACGCCGAGATGGGCGGACAGGTGGCCGACCACGGCGCGATTTTCGCGGACAAGGCTGGCTTTGAGGTCACCGACGTGCAGAAGAACAAGGGCGGCAAATATATGCACTACGGCAGGATGACTGAGGGCGTGCTCAAGGTGGGCGACACCGTGCAGGCCCAGATCGACGGGGAACGCCGGAAGGCCATTATGCGCGCCCACACCGCCACCCACCTGCTGGACAAGGCTCTGCGCACTGTGCTGGGCGACCACGTCCACCAGGCCGGCTCCCTGGTGGAGCCGGACCGGCTGCGCTTCGACTTCACCCACTTCGAGGCCATGACCCCGGAGCAGGTGGCCGAGGTGAGCCATATTGTGAACGACGCCATTCTGGAGGGCTACGCCGTCAATACGGAGGTGCTGCCCATTGAGGAGGCCAAGCAGCGCGGGGCTATCGCCCTGTTCGGTGAGAAATATGGCGACACCGTCCGCGTGGTGGACATGGGCGAAGGCTACTCCGTGGAGTTCTGCGGCGGCACCCATCTGGACAACACCGCCAAGGCTGGGGTGTTCCGCATCAAGAGCGAGTTCTCCGTGGCCAGCGGCGTGCGCCGTATTGAGGCCGCCACCGGCAAGGAGTCCCTGCGGTTCTATGACGACCTGCGCCAAATGGCCGTGGAGGCGGCGGCCATCCTGAAGGCCAAGCCGGGCGAGCTGCGGGAGAAGGCCGAGGCCGTCATGGGCGAGATCAAGAGTCTGCATCAGATGGTGGAGAAGTTCAAGGCCAAGGAGGCCGCCGGGGAGACCGACCGCATTCTGTTCGGCGCCCACGAGGTGGGCGGGCTGAAGGTGCTCACCGCCACGGTGCCCGAGGCGGACGGCCAGCGGCTGCGCCAGATGGGCGATATGCTCCGGGAGAAGGAGGCCAACGTGGTGGCGGTGCTGGCCAGCGTCAACGACGGCAAGATCACCTTCCTGTGTTCCTGCGGCAAGGAGGCGGTTAAGAAGGGCGTCAAGGCTGGGGACATCATCAAGCAGGTGTGCGCCATCGCGGGCGGCTCCGGCGGCGGCAAGCCCGACTCCGCCATGGGCGGCGGCAAGGACGTGCTCATGCTGGACAACGCGCTGGCCATGGTGGACAACGTGGTAGCTATGAAGCTGGGGCTGTGAGCCGCCCAGCGAGCGTCAGCGAGCCGCGCCGGATGGCGCGTAAATTCGCAGCGCAGCGAAGAATTTGCGCAGGGCGAATTCATTTCGCCCGAGCATATTAAATGAAAAGGGGACCCCACAGGGCCTGCCCTGTGGGGAACGGCGGGAAGGACGTGCTCATGGTGGACAACGCGCTGGCTATGGTGGACAACGTGGTAGCCATGAAGCTGGGGCTGTAACCTACTTTTTCTTGAAAGAAACAGTAGGCAAAAAGAACTTTAGCTCGCTGACGGGCTGGGAAGGATGTGGAAAATATCCGTCCGGCAACGAAAAGAATTTGATAGAGAAGTGATGACAAAATATGACGCGCGATGATCTGCGGCGCTTTCGGGCGCTGGACATCAATTTTGATTCCATCGGCCTGCTTCAAAGCGGGGCGGAGGACTTCGCCTATTTCTGCACGCCGGTGGACGCGGAATTTGTGGGACGGATCGGCTGCGACGGCGTCCACTTTATTCTCCTGCCGGGGGACGAGCGGGTGTTCTGCGTGGACCCATCCATGGGGGAGCGGGGGACCTATGTGCTCCCGGTGGCCGGCGATTTCCGGGAATTTCTCTCATTCATCCTCTACTGCCAGGACGCCAACCCCCTGAGCCAAATCTACTGGATGACCCGGAAGCAGTACCAGGAGCTGGCGGCGGAGGACGCCGACGCCCGGAAGAATGAGTATCAATCAAGGTTTTTTGAGGAAAAGGACAAAGCCCTGGCCACGACTGCAAAGGAATTTGACTTGACTCCCGTTGACCCTTTTAAGAAGGTCAAGGCCATGCAGAAAAAATTTGACCCGGCGGTGCTGAACTTTTCCGAGGAGTACTATGACGCGGTGGGCTATGTGCCCCCGGAGGAGACGGAGGCCGTTCATTTTGCCGCCGTCACGGTTTCATCTGAAAAGGAGGCGCCTATGCTGCCCCAGGACCCCAATATTCTGCTCAGTTATGTGAATACCAAGCTTCGGGACGAGTACGGAAGCCTGTCCGCCCTGTGCGACGGGCTGGACGCCGAACAGACGGAGCTGGAAGCCAAGCTGGCCGGCGTGGGCTATGCCTACGACCCGGACACCAACCAATTCAAACCCGCCTGAATGGCAGCTCTTCGTCTGCTCACGACGGCGCAGCGCTTTATTTGGAAAGGAGAATAACCGCTATGCTCATCGACTTTTCTAACATGGAGCCGGAGATCATCCCTCATTTTGTGGGCGGTGAGGGGGAGATTCACGCCAAAATGCACGTGGACGGCCTGAACCGCATCCTCCACGGCATTCTGCCCCCCGGCTCGTCCATCGGATACCACACTCACGAGACCAGCAGCGAGATCGTCTATATTCTGTCCGGTACGGGCAAGGTGAAGGTGGAGGGCGGCGAGGAGCCGCTCAAGGCCGGGGACTGCCACTACTGCCCCAAGGGGCAGGCCCACTCCCTCATCAACAACAGCGAGGGCAATCTGGAGTTTTTCGCGGTGGTGCCCAACCAGTAAAGGAGGATGATCCCATGTTTCAGACCCAAGATCCCAACTGCCTGTTCTGTAAGATCGTGAAGGGGGAGATCCCCGCCAACATCATCTATCAGGATGAGAAGTGCGTGGCCTTTTACGACATCGCCCCCCAGGCCCCCGTCCACTTCCTGGTGATTCCCAAGGTCCACATCGGCTCCTGCGGGGAGCTGAACGAGGGCAATTCCCTGGTGGTGAAACGCTGCTTCGAGGTCATCGCCAAAGTGACGAAGGAGCTGGGCCTCACCGACTTCCGGGTGGTGTCCAACTGCGGCCCCCAGGCGGGCCAGTCTGTGCCACACCTCCATTTCCATGTGCTGGCGGGGCGGGATATGACCGGGCTGCTGGGGTAACAGGACCGGGAACGGGCGGCGTCCTCAAGGGGGCGCCGTCCGTTTGTTTGGTTGGAAACTTAAAAAATCCTTTATACTTCCTTTCGGGTTTCCGTTTGCGGCGGTGCTATACTGAGAGCGTCAACCAAATCACCCCGCCCAAGGAGGAAGCCCATGACGAAGGAAAGAACAGCTTTTTTGTCCAAAGAAAACCCCCGGTCTGCTATGGAGGAGACCTCGCTCACACTCTATCGGGTGTTCTGGGTGTTTCTCAGCGCGGGGGTGGCCGGCGACTTCATCGAGGTGGCGTTCTGGCTGCTCACCCGGGGAGAGCTCACCAGCCGCAGCAGTCTGCTCTACGGTCCGTTCAGCATTGTATGGGGGGCGGGGGCGGTGCTGCTCACCCTGGTGTTTCACCGCATGGACGACCAAAGCGCCGGGCGGATTTTCATGACGGGCACGGTGCTGGGCGGGGTGTACGAATACATATGCTCCTGGCTCCAGGAAGCGCTGTTCGGCGCCTGCTTTTGGGACTACCGCCATCTGCCGCTGAATCTGAACGGGCGGGTGAACCTGGTGTTCTGTCTGTTCTGGGGAGCCATAGCCATTGTGTGGGTGCGGATGGCCTATCCGGCGCTGTGCGCCTTTGTGGGGCGCATCCCCCGGCTGCAGGGGCGGCGTCTGGCCGCGCTGTCCGCCGCGTTTTTGATTTTCAGCGCCGTGCTGTCCGCCGCCGCGCTGTGCCGCATGAGCCAGCGGCAGGAGGGCGTGCCTGCCCTGGGGGCGGTGACACGGTTTTTGGACGAGCGCTTCCCGGACAATGTGCTTCACGCCCGCTATCCCAACATGGGCATCCTCAGCGAGATTGGATGGTATGATTGAGCAGCGCGAAGCCGCCGTGAACGGTGTGACAAGCCCGCCCCGGTCCACCCGGGGCGGGCTTTTTCGCGCCTTAAAGGGATTTTAAACATTTTCCCACTTGCAGCTTAATCGGCGTGCTGATACTATAGATGTTGTAAAAGGGAGGGGAAGCCAATGTACACGGTGCTCATCTGCGACGACGACAAGGACATTGTCTCGGCGCTGGAGATTTATCTGGCCAGCGAGGGCTACCGCACGGTGCCCGCGTTCAACGGGGAGGAGGCCATCGCCGCGGTCCGGGGGGAGAATATCGACTTGATCCTTATGGATGTGATGATGCCCAAGCTGGACGGCATCCGCACCACCGCCCGTCTTCGGGAGGAGGGCGGAAACATCCCCATCATTCTGCTCACCGCCAAAAGCGAGGACACCGACAAGGTGCTGGGGCTGAACATCGGTGCGGACGACTATATCACCAAGCCCTTTAACCCCATTGAGGTGCTGGCCCGGGTGAAAAGCCAGCTGCGCCGGTACACCACCCTGGGGGGCAAGGCCTCCGCCCAGGAGGAGGACGGCGCGCTGCGCAACGGCAGCATTATCATGGACGACGAGGCCAAGGCGGTGACGGTGGACGGGGAGAGCGTCAGCCTCACCCCCATTGAGTACAATATCCTGCGTCTGCTGATGAAGAATCTGGGCCGGGTGTTTTCCACCGCTCAGATTTACGAGCAGGTGTGGAACGACCCGGCGCTGGGCAGTGAAAACACAGTGGCTGTCCACATCCGCCACCTGAGGGAGAAAATTGAAATCGACCCGGCCAACCCCCGGTATCTGAAGGTGGTGTGGGGCCTGGGGTATAAAATGGAGAAGATGACATGAAGTGGCGGGAAAATTTAGCGGTGAAGGCCCTGGCCTTCACCGCGGCGGTGGCGGCTTTCACAGCCACCGCCATCATGTCTTGGTATCAGCTTGCCAACTTTGACGCCCTGTGGAGCGACGGCTACCTTTATGACATGGGCTCTGGCTACACCCAGAAGTATTTGGTACGGCAGGACTACTGGGTGGTGCGCTATCTGGTGGAGCTGAAGGATAGACAGGCGGCGGGGGAGCAGCTGGACCTGTCGGAAAAGCGGACCATCGAGCGCAATGAGGCGGAATTTGACGCCGGAGCCACCAACCTGCGCTGGCAGCTTTTGGACAAAGATGGCAATGTGATCTACGGCAACACCCAGGAGGACAGCTCCCAGGCGGACATCGACTACTGGGTGGAGTACCGGCGGGGCGGGAACCGGACCCAGAGCGCCAACGCCGAGTGGGAATACTATGACATGGACGACCCGCCCAGCGCGGCTAACGCCGGGGACTATGACAGCGTGTGCCTTTACTCGGGCTGGCGGACCATGCTGCCTATCTGGGTGGAGGCCACCCGGGAGGCCAAAGCGCAGGGCACGTCTGCCGAGCTGGTGAACGTCCAGGGCAATGCTATCACCATCATGGAAAATCAGATCCTGGCGGACAACGACGGCTATACCAAGGTACTGCGGGTGGTGAGCGCGGACGGCGAGGAGTATATCTTTTATCCTACGATCCGCGCCTGTTTGGAGGCCAACGAATTTGGCTACGTCTTCGAGCCGGAGAGCCAGACCTGGATCCTGACCCCGGAGGCCGTTGAGGAGTCGGAGGGAAAAAATGTCAGCCTCATCCTGTGGGTGGACAAAAATCTGCGGGTGGACGACCAATACCGCAGAGCCGCCCTCCAGCTGGAGCGCTGGCAGGCTGGCCGCAAGGGGTATTTGACCCTCACCATTGTGCTGGGGACGGCGGGAGTGCTGCTGATGGTGTACCTGTGCTGCGGCGCGGGGCACAAGCGGGGGACGGAGGGAATCTACCTCAACTGGTTCCACCGGCTGCCCGGCGATGTGCTGCTGTTTCTCCTGTTCCTGGGCGGCGTGGCGTCGGTGGGGCTGGGGATGCTCGTTGTGGCCGACGGCTATGGGGACGCGCCCATGTTTATACAGCTCATCGGCGTGGGGCTGGGGGTGGCCGCTGCCGCGGCCATGGGTTTGGCCGCGCTGGTGACGGTGTGCGCCCGGTGCAAGGCCCACACCCTGCTGCGCAACACCTGGACCTGGGCCATCTGCGCCTGGTGCTGGAGGCTGGCGGTGCAGCTGTTGGGCTGGCTGTGGGAGCTGCTTGGAGCGATGGGGCGGGCCATTCAGGCCGTCCCCCTGATTTGGAAGGCGGTGATGGGCTGTATGGCATACCCGATCTTCACAATGGCTACGATTCGGTGGGCCACCGGGCCGTGGCTGCTGGTGAGCTTCCTGGCGGCGGCTTACCTGTGCACCTGGGCCTACCAGTGGAAGCGCATCCGCCACGGCACCCAGGAGATCATCGGTGGCAACCCCAGCTATCACATCAATACCCGCCGGATGCTCCCCGACCTGAAGGGGCACGCCGACGAGCTGAACAATCTGGGGCACGCCATCTCCACGGCGGTGGACGAGCGGATGAAAAGCGAGCACTTCAAGGCGGAGCTGATTACCAATGTGTCCCATGATTTGAAAACGCCGCTGACATCCATTATTAACTATGTGGACCTGCTGAAAATGCTGGATATCGGCGATCCCAAGGCCAAGGAGTATATCGAGGTGCTGGACCGAAAGAGCCAGCGGCTGAAGAAGCTGACGGAGGACTTGGTGGAGGCGTCCAAGGCGTCCACCGGCAACCTGACGGTGAACTGGGAGCGCCTGGACTGGGCGCAGCTCACCGACCAGGCCCTGGCGGAGTGCGGCGACCGGCTGGAGGGGCAGAACCTGACCGTGGTGCGCTCCCTGCCCAGCGAACCCATGTGGGTGGAGGCGGACGGACGGCACCTGTGGCGGGTGCTGGATAACCTGCTCACCAACTGCGCCAAATACGCCATGCCGGGCACGCGGGTGTACGTGGATCTGCGGCAGAGCGGGGAGTGGGCGGTGCTGACGGTGAAAAACATCTCCCGGGATGCGCTGGATTTGCCCGCGGAGCGGCTGATGGAGCGGTTTGTCCGGGGGGACGAGTCCCGAAACGCTTCGGGCAGCGGGCTTGGGCTGTCCATTGCCCAGTCTCTCACCGAGCTCCAGCGCGGCAAATTCGAGGTCAGCATCGACGGGGACCTGTTCAAAGCTGTGGTGACACTGCCTTTGGCGGGGGAGGATACGGCGGGCCTGCCCATTTTGAAGCTGTAAAATGTGCCCGCGCGGCAAAAGCCGCGCGGGCTTTTTGCTTTTTTTCCCTGAGGGGATTGACAAGCGCCTGGCTTTATGCTATCATATCCAGGCTGACATTTGTGCAGACACCTCTTGCGGGTGTAGTTCAATGGTAGAATCCCAGCCTTCCAAGCTGGTCGCGTGGGTTCGATTCCCATCACCCGCTCCA
>CAJULM010000035.1 GCA_910587285.1 uncultured Oscillospiraceae bacterium
TACAGTATTTATCCCCGGCATCCTTGAAAAATGGATCGATGGCATCCGGCTCCGCCGGTGCTCCGCCGCCTATGATGCCGTTTTCTGATTCTAACCATACTTCCACGCCCTCCGGCAAAAAGCGGGGAACGATAGTGGGAATGCCGACGCCAAGATTGGCCAGTTCGCCGTCCTTAAAAAACAGTGCAATGCGTTTTGCAATCAGTTCCTTTTTTGTCAATTCAGCCACAGCTCAACCCTCCTGTACAAGGTAATCAACAACAGCGCCAGGAACCATCACCGCGTCAGGATCAATGGCGCCCTTTTGCTGAATGGGCGTTGCCACGGAAGCAATCACCTTTTCGCCGGCGAAACACATTGTGTCGCAGAAATTCCGCTGGGTGCGGCGGAATACCAGGTTCCCCGCTTCGTCCGCCGCATACGCCTGCACGATTGTCACGTCCGCTTTCAGCGGCGTATGGTACAGATAATCCCTGCCATCCATGTTGACGCGGGTCCCATAGCCCTGTTCCTCGATGTAGGTGCCCAGGCCGGTGGGGGTCAAGATACCGCCAAGCCCATAACCGCCTGCGCGGATTCGCTCAATCAGGGTTCCCTGCGGATTCAGCTCCAGTTCAATTTTTCCGTCCTCCACCATGCCGGGCAGCTCGTTCAAATAGCCGCACCAGGTCAGAATTACTTTTTTCACCAGGCCGGAATACACCAGGCGTCCCAACGCGGAGTTGGGATTGCCGCAGTCATTATTGATAATGGTGAGATTCTTCTTCCCCTGGCGGAGAATCTCATCGACAATTCCTTCCGGCGTGCCGATGGCATAAAAGCCGCCGACCATAATTGTATCGCCATCATGGATCATGGAGACGGCTTGCTCTACAGTGATCTTTTTATCCACCACAGTTCACTTCCTATCGAAATTTTATGTCGCGGTCATATGGGCCAGAGAACGACGACCGCACCGATAATGACCCCGGAAACAATCAGCAGCGGCGTCAGATAGCCCATGATGTCCTTTGCTTTCAGGTTGGCCACAGCCAGCAGAGGCAGCGCCCAGAAGGGCTGGATCAGGTTGGTCCAGTTATCACCATAGGAGCAGGCCATGGCGACGCGGGCATAATCAGCTCCAATATTAGCTGCGGCGTCAATCATGATAGGGCCCTGCACAGACCACTGGCTTCCGCCGGAGGGAATAAACAGGTTGATGATACCGGCGGAGATGAAGGTCCATAGCGGCAGAGTTTTTGCGGAAGAAATCGAAACGAAGGCATTGGCGAACACTTCCGCAAGTCCGGTGGTCAGCATCATGCCCTGAATGCCCGCGTACAGCGGGAACTGCATAATTACGCCGCCCGCAGTGGCCGCGCCTTCCATACAGTTTTTCACATATTGGATTGGCGTCGGTGTGAGCAGGATGCCAAGGATCATGAAGATCAGGTTCGTCGCATCGATGGTCAGCGATCCGCCTTTGGCAAAATAAAGAACAGTGTAGACAGCTAAGCCTCCGCCGATAATCAGGTTGAAAATGTAGTTGTTTTCCATCCACGCGTTGGGGGCCAAGCCTTTGAGGGAGATTTTCCCCGGTGCTTCTTCTTCCGCCAGCATGGATGCGTCAATTTCGACAATCTGGTCCCCCTCCCTGGGAGACATGGCCCGCATCATCAGCGGCACAACCACCAGCCCCAAAATCACGGACAGAAATAGATTCCACGGCGCCAGCATTGTCTGGGAAACAGGGATCAAGCCGCCAATCTGCGCTTCCATGAAGTTTCCGGGGGTAGCGATCAACAGGGACACGCTGCCGGTAAAGCCCATCTGGAACACCAAAAAGCCTGCGTATGCGGAGGCGACCAGCAACGGGTAATGAACTCCCGGCAGCTTCTTCGCCAGCTTTTTTGCGATGAACGCACCCATAATCAGCCCTGCGGCCCAGCAGAACCAGCAGCAGATCGCGGAAACAAACGCGGTAAAGAAATAGGCCTGTCTCGGGTTGTGTACGACGTCGGTTAGCTTGCCCAGGATTTTTTCCACAGCGGCAGTTTTGGCAAAAGCATAGCCAAAGACCATGATTGTTGCCATCTCAGCCGTGAACGCCAGCAGATTCCACACGCCGCCGCCCCAGGCCATTAAAACGTCCATCGGTCCGGAAGGGGTAAAAATCAGGGCCAGAATATAGCAGACGATGCTTAGGATGCAGGCAAACAAGAACGCATCAGGCAAAAATTTTTCGACCATTTTTGTGCAGCCTTTTGTCAATGCGCGTAACATAAACACAACACCTTTCTCAAAAAATTGATACGCCTTCTCTCAAAGTAGTTTCGCCTTCTATTGGGGAGTCTTATCCCATGGGTAGAATTGTGCCCGTTTTTACTCCGCTTCGATCCAAACTGCGTCCCCTTGCGCCATGCCGGAACAAATTGCGCAGACGCCGTTCTTTTTCCCCGTGCGGCGCAGCTCGTAAAGCATGGTCATCAGGATACGTGCGCCGGTAGCGCCGATTGGGTGTCCCACCGCAATGGCAGAGCCGTTGGGATTGACCTTTTCGTCCATGGTGCGGTCATCCATACCCAAGATGCACTTACCGCTGACCAGGGGGACAGCGGCGAAGGCTTCGTTGATCTCGATCACATCCATGTCATCCAGTGTTTTCCCTGTTTTATCCAACAGCTTTTGAATGGCAAGGCCGGGCACGGTAGAAATATATCTGGACTCCCGCGCGACCTGTGCATAGCCCCGAATTGTGGCCAAAACAGGAGCACCCAGCTCCTTCGCCTTCTCACGGCTCATGATGACCACTGCGGAAGCGCCGTCGTTGGTGCCCGGCGCATTGCCGGCGGTAACGGAGCCGTCCGGAATAAACAGCGGCTTCAACGCCTGCAGCCCCTCCATGGTGGTGTCGGGACGGGGGGCTTCATCCCTGGAGACCACGACAGTCCCCTTCTTGCCCTTTACCTCGACCGCAAACCGTTCCTCCTCAAATTTTCCTGCCTGTTCCGCAGCCTCCCAACGTTTTTGGCTGCGGTAAGACCATGCATCCTGCATCTCGCGGGTAATGCCGTATTCACCTGCGACCTGGCCGCCGATGACCGCCATATGGACGTCGTTCTCCGGACACCACAGGCCATCGTTGACCATGGCATCTTTCAGCGTCACGTTGTTCATCCGAGCGCCCCAGCGCATATTAGGGGACACGTAGGGGATATTGCTCATGCTTTCCATACCGCCCGCGACCACGATATCAGCATCACCAGCCTTGATCATCTGCGCACCCAACACCACGGCCTTCAGGGCGGAACCGCAAACCTTGTTGATGGTCAGGCAGGGCACATTGTGGGGAATCCCACCCTTGATTGCGGCCTGTCTGCCTGGAATTTGACCCTGTCCGGCAGGAACCACCATGCCCATAATCACTTCATCAACCAGGCTGCCAGGAATCCCCGCACGGCTGACTGCCTCCTTGATTGCGTAGCCGCCGAGTTCCACGGCCTTCAACGCCTTTAGTGCGCCACCAAATTTACCAAAGGGGGTTCGTGCGGCGCTTACAATTACTACTTCGTTCATTGTATACACTCCTCCGCATTATTTTCTCCCAGTGCGACACGTCTGCCGCAAGGCGACCTTGTTTATTGACTCGAGTCAATATCTGTAGTTAATATACCTCCCGTGGCCAAGCTTGTCAATACTTTTTTCTATTTCTATAAAAAGTGCCGCAATCAATTTGTCAAAACTGACAAATTGATGCAAAAGGTTTTTGGCAAAATTGCAAATGGACATATCCCGCACACGAAGGGGCACATTGTTAATACAAAGGGCTGACCTATGTTTAACCCAGATTATTTTCCAACAAAAACAAATGAAAGGCCTTGAAATCTTGCGATTTCAAGGCCTTTATGGTTGGGGGTCGGATTTGAACCGACGACCTTCGGGCTGTGAGCTGAGGCCGGCGGTGTCGGCGGCTTTTTGGCGGTTGGGGGCGTGTTTGCTCCAGGGTAGAGTGCTTTCCAGCACTGCTCCTTTCACTGTTTCCGATTGCTCTTTTCCCATTCTGGATCTGGACCAGCAACAGGGCACGCCCGGAAAAATACGCACATTCCGAAAGCGCTCCTATAGCGCCATCCACCACCAGGAAGGTAGTGGAACTTCTCCCTATCAAGGGGGGCAGCCAGGCAACATCAAGCGGAGGCAGCAAAAGAGTCCACGCGCAGCTTTCCTCCGTGTGATAAACTAAACGTATTTACCATTTGGAGGGATGCGAAAAATGTATAAACAAGGACTTTTGAGCCATGACCTGACCCGTTACCGGGCGCAGCTGCTTCGGGAGGAACGCGCCCAATCCACCGTGGAAAATTATTTGCGGGACGCACGGGCCTTTGCCGCTTGGCTGGGAGGCAGGGCCGCCACCAAGGAGCTTGCTTCCGCATGGAAAGAGCACCTGCTTTCCCAGGGCCGGGCCCCGGCAACAGTGAACGCCAAGCTGTCGGCAGTGAATAGCCTGTTTCGGTTTCTGGGGCATGGGGAGCATCAGGTGAAGCTGCTCAAGCTCCAGCGGCGGGCCTTCCGGGACAGCGCTCGGGAGCTGTCGCTGGACGATTACCGCCGCCTGCTGGACACTGCGTGGCAGCGCGGGCGGGTCCGGCTGGCGCTGCTGCTGGAGGCCGTCTGCGCCACCGGTATCCGGGTGTCCGAGGTGCGCTATATCACCGTGGAGGCGGCAAGGCAGGGGCGGACGGACGTGGCCCTCAAGGGCAAGGTCCGCACCATCCTGTTGCCCAGGAAGCTGTGCCGCAAGTTGCTCACATATGCCAAACGGAGGGGGATCGCCTCGGGCGAAATCTTCAGCACCAGAAACGGAACGGGCCTTTGCCGGAAGCAGATCTGGCATGAAATGAAATCGCTGTGCGCCGCCGCAGGGGTGGTGCCGTCTAAGGTGTTCCCCCACAACCTGCGCCACCTCTTTGCCACAGTCTTCTACCGGGCCACCCGGGACATCGTAAAGCTGGCGGACGTGCTGGGGCACAGCAGCGTGGACACCACCCGCATCTACCTGATGACCACCGGAGCGGAGCACGCGCGGCAGCTGGAACGGCTGGGGCTGATCAGTTAGTCCTTTTCGGCATTGTAGACAAAATAAGAATTTTGTCTTGCGCTTACACATTGAACTCCGGCGGGAAAGGCCACTTTCAGTCATTTTCATTATACCATAGACCCCGGAAAGTGGAAGCAGTTTTTTCAAAATCAGCAAATTCACAAAATATGGCATGAAAATTCAGCGCCGCAAGCCTCGTGGCTTTGCGCCGTCTGGATTTTCATGCCTCCTTATATATACTTCAAGGATATTGGACGAAAAATTTGGGAACTTATGGACAAAATTCTTATTTTGTCCATAAGGGGGCGAAGTTGTGGGCCGTTCAAAGAAAAGACTGGACCTGACAGGCCAGCGGTTCGGCAGGCTCACCGACCTCGCTGACGGCACCAGCCCGGAGATGCTGGCCGCGGCCAGGGTGGCCCGGAAGAACAATACCAGCGGCGCACTCGGAGTGGACTGGGTGGCGTCCAAAGGGCTGTGGCGGGCCGCCATCTGCTTCAAGGGTAAGCGGCGCTACTGGGGCAGCTACCGCAGGTTTGAGGACGCGGTCAAGGCCCGTAGGCGGGCGGAGGAGGAGCTGTTCCAGCCGCTATTAGAGGAATTTTCCGCCGGAACTGCCCCGACGGTGGCGGGCGGCTGATTCAATTATCGAGCAGCGGAAGGAGGGAGCGCCATGGATGGTGCGACAATACCCTGGGGGAAGCCCACCGGCGGATGCACCGACGGCGGCGGGGTGACAGGGAAATCGGTGATCGGCAAACCACGGGAAACTGTGGGACTGCAAAGCCGCGAGACTAAGGCCATGGGGTAACGCCCAGGCTATGCCTGTCGGGCTGCATTTTGGCAAACCATTGGAAACGATGGGGCGCAAAGTTTTGGAGGCTGTGGAATCGAAGGGGAAATTGCGCAAGCCCTTCGGCGCTATGCCCGTCCGACTGCGACTGAGCAAACCACGGGAAACCGTGGGACAGCAAAGTTATGGGGCCTACGGTATGAACCGGGTTTCCCGGTTCCGCTACAGCAGCCCGACTGCCGGACCCTTTGCGTCCGAAAAATGCAAAGAAAGGAAAAGTAATGTATATGAAAAAAATGAGTAAACTGATGGCCGCCCTGCTGGCGCTGGCTCTGTGCCTGTCTCTGCTGCCCATAGCCGCGTTCGCGGATGTGGCGGCTGAGGACGCCGCTCTGGCCAGTGAGTACGACGAGATCAAGGAGGCCGCCAACGACGCCAAGGGCCAGGCGGACCAGGCCAAGAAGGACGCCCAGGAGGCGAAGGACACCGCCGACGATGCCGCCCAGAAGGCCGCCAGCGTGGCGAACGGCACCCTCACGGAGCAGGAGCAGATCGTGAAGGACGCCAACCAGGCGGTGGACACCGCTGTGGGCGACGCCAAGAGCGCCGCCGACGCCGCCAAGGACGCCGCCGACAGGGCCGAGCAGGCGAAGGAGAACGCTGACGCCGCAGCCGCCCAGGCTGCCGCCGACGCCGCCACCGAGGCCGCCGGCAAGGCCCAGGCCGCCTATGACGACGCCCAGACCGCTGCCGACCGGGCCGAGAAGGCCGCCGCTGAAGCGGCCCAGAAGTTGGCCGAGGCCGAAAAGGCGTACAATGATGCCGTGGACAATGCCGACGAGGTCGGCGAGGCAGGTATCGTTGCCGCTAAGGCAGAGTTTGACAAGGCCGCCGCAGCCGCCAAGCAGGCCAAGGATGACTTTGACGCTCTGAGCGATAAGCTGACTGAGGCCGAGAAGGACGCCCAGGACGCCGCCCAGGCCGCCAAGGACGCCCAGGACGCCGCGAAGGACATCGACGCGGCCCAAGAGGAGCAGAAGCTCAAGGATGCCCAGGAGGCCGCTAAGGAGGCTGCCGAGGCATTGGAGACGGCGAAGGAGGCCCAGGAGACCGCCGAGCAGGCCGTTATAACGGCCAATGATGCGAAGGACAAGGCCGACGAGGAATTGGGCAAGGCTCAAACGGACTACAACAAGGCTGAGAAGGCCGCCCAGGAGGCCCAGGCCAAGGCCGATAAGGCCGCCCAGGACGCCAAGGATGCCCAGGAGGCCGCCGACAAGGCCGCCCAGAACGCCCAGAATCTGGCTGACCAGGTTCAGGGCTATCAGGACGCCGCCGACAAGGCTGCCCAGGCCGTCAAGGACGCCGAGCAGGCGATCAAAGACCTTCAGGGGCAGCTGACCAAGCTGCAGCAGGAAGCCGCCGGTAACGAGGCCATGAGGGCTGAGCTGGAAGCGGAGCTTATAAAACAGCAGGGGAAGCTGGAGCAGGCCGAGAGTGATATCGAAACCGCCGAAGGTGAGCTGAGCGAGGCCAACAGTGCCCTGGCCGCCGCGAAGGAGGACGCCCGAAAGGCCCAGGAGGACCAGGCCGCTGCCGAGGCTGCCCAGGCCGCCGCCAACGAGCTGGCTGAGCAGGCCGAGGCCGATAAGGCCGCCGCGGAGGAGGCGTGGGAGGCCGCCCAGGCTACCAAGGATGACGCCTACGCCGCTGCCAACGAAGCTGTCGCCGAGGCCAACCGGGCCCAGGAGGCCGCTGAGGAAGCGGCCCAGAAGGCTCAGGAGGCCAAGGATGCCGCCGACCGGGCGCTGGAGCAGGCCAACGATGCGGTGAAGGACCTGACTGGAAAGGTTGATGAGCTGAATAAGGACATCGAGAATCTCGACACCGCCAGCCAGAACAAGGCGACCGCCGAGGGCGAGAAGCAGCAGCTGGCTGATCAGCTGGGCAGTGTGAATGACCCTGCCGATGCCGATACGCTCTATGGCGAAAAGAACAGGGCGGATGCTGAAGTAGAGCGTCTGGAAATTGAACTCAATGATTGGCTGGATGAAGAAGTAGGCTTTATTACCAAATACACGAGACGCGAGATTATCGAGCATCGGAATGAGGGCGGTTTCTGGGCTCAACTTGTTAAGAACTTGTTGTTTGCCTTTGGATCTTCCAGTGATCAGAGCAAAGCAAATAGTGTTATCGAGGCTAAAGAGGCTCAAGAGGCTGCCAATCAAGCCGTGGCCGACAACCTGACCGATCAGGCCGCCAAGGAGACCGAGATTGAGGGCTACGAGTCCGCCATCGAGGAGATTCTTGAGAAAAATGGCGTGACGAATGAGGAAGGGCTCGATGAAAAGCAGTCTGAACTGAGCGGAAAGCTCGCTGACGCTAAGAATGAGGCCGCCTCCAAAAAGACCGAAGCTGAGGCCAAGGCGACCGCCGCCGACACCGCATATCAGACTGCCCAGGAGAAAGCCGACGAGGCCGCCCAGGCTTTGATCGACGCCAACGCCGCCAAGGCCGCTGCCGACGCCGCGCTGAACAAGGCCAAGGGTGAGTACAATCAGGCTGTGGCCGACGCTGAGAGCAAGGCCAACCAGGCTGAGACCGACAAGCTCGCCGCCGACAAGGCGCTGACCGATGCCCAGGCCGCCGCCGACAGGGCCGCCGATGATGCCCGCGAAGCCGGCCTGGCCAAGAGCAAGGCTGAGCAGGATTTGGCCGGTGCCCAGAGTCGTGCGGAGGCCGCCCAGGCTGAGATTGACAGGCTCACCGCTTTGCTGGAGAATCTGCCCACTGCCGACAGCTATGCCGGTCGGATCAATGAGTTGGAGAGGCAGATCAAAGACCAGCAGGATATCTTGAAGAAGGCTCAGGACGACCAGGACATCGCCGACCGGGAGCTGGCCGATGCCCAGAGTGCCGCCCAAAAGGCCGCTGAGGACGCCCAGGCTGCCCAGGAGGCCGCTCAGAAGGCCAAGGACGCCGCCGACAAGGCCGCTCAGGAGGCCAAAGCCGCCGCCGATGCCAAGTCCGACGCCGAGACCGCGCTGAAGGATGCGGAGGACGCCGTCAAGGATGCGGAGGACATCGTCAAGAATGCCGAGGCTGACAAGAAGCTGAAGGACAAAGAGGTTGAGAAGGCTGAGAAGGCCGTCGAGGCTGCCGAGGACGCCAAGGACGCCGCCGAGGAGGCGCTGAAGAAGGTATCTGACGCCGCCGAAAAGCTTGAGGAGGCCCAGAAGGCCCAGGAGGCCTACAACCTCGCGCTCATCGCCAAGACGAAAGCTGAGGAGGCTGTCAATGCCGCCCTGGAGGCCGTCAAGGAGTTTGGAATCAACCTGGACGACCACAGCTGGGACGGCAACGAGACCCTTAAGGCGCTGAAGGAGAACCTGGAGAAGCTCATCGCTGAGGCTGAGAAGGCTGCCGATAAGGTCGAGGAGGCCAAAAAGGCCGCCGACGAGGCCCAGGATGCCGCCGACAAGGCCGTTGAGGACGCCGAGGAGGCTCAGCGCCGCGCCGACGAGGAGGAGAGCCGCCGGGATGATCTGCTGGACCAGGGCGATCTGAACACCATGGACGATCTGACCACCATCGACGACGAGGCCGTGCCTCTGGCCGCGGGCCCTGTGACCCGCGCGGAGTTCGTTGACTACCTGTGGCGTCATGAGGGCGAGCCCGCTCCCGCGACCGACACCGTGCTCTTCACCGACGTGACCACGGAGCACGAGTACGCCCCGGCCATCGCGTGGGCTCAGTCCGTCGGACTCATCTCCGGCTATGAGGACGGCTCCTTCCAGCCCGACGAGCTGGTGACTGTGGCCGCTGTACGGGACATCCTGGACAACTTCGCCCAGGTGTTCGGCACCAACGCTGTGGCTGTTGCCGACCTTACCACCCTGACGGGTGAGGAGGACGAGGCCGTGCTCAACTGCGACGAGATTCTGGCTGAATTCTTCGGCGAGGAGTACATTCTCGCCGAGGTTGAGGATGAAATCGCGGCTTAACACCCGATATGCCCCACGCTTGGGAGAGCGCAAAAGAAGGCCCCGGGATTACTCCCGGGGCCTTCTTTATTTGTCCGCCTCGCTGCCCCGCCATCTCCACGCGGGTTACTGGGGTCCGTACAGCATTGCCGATGAAACCGAGGGCATTTTGTGCCCCGGACAGGAGAACGGGCGGACGTATGTTTGGCAGCTGCGCACGTTTTCCAATTTAGAAAATATCCAGCAGGTTGGAGAAACACGCAAGGTCATAGTCCTCCAGCCCGCAGCCCTTGGCATCGCCAAACAGCGCCAGTGCTGTCATGCTGCCTGCCTTGGCGGCTTCAATGCCCGCCTTAGCATCCTCGACCACCGCGCAGTCCGCCGGAACAAAACCGAGTTTCTGCGCGGCGAGGAGGAATACTTCTGGGTCTGGCTTGGAGCGGGTGATATCGGTGCCATCGGCGACGGCATCAAAGAAATTGCCTAAGCCGATCTGCCCCAGGATCAGTTTTGTATTCCTACTGGACGAGCCAATGGCCAGCTTATAACCCCTATTGCGCAAGGAGACGAGGGTATCCTTTACTTCGCCGGAGAGATCCATCGGGCTCATGCTTTTTAGCAGCTTTTGATAGGTGCCGTTTTTCCAGGAAGCAAATGTCTCTTTTTCCTCCCGGGTGTACTCCCTGCCTGATTGCTCCAGTATGATCTCCAGACTGGCCATCCGGCTCACGCCCCGAAGGCGGTCGTTGATCTCCTTGTCAAAGTAGATGCCCAACCGATCCGCCAGAGCCTTCCACGCCTGATAGTGGAACTTGTCTGTAAAACAGATGACTCCGTCAAGGTCGAAAATGATGGCCTTTTTTTGGAATTTTACCATAGATCTTCTCCTCAATTACAACGCTGCCCCCCAGATCCCACCGCAGAAGGGGTCTACAGGAGATATGCCATAGAAGGGGCTTCTGCCGGTGATCTTCTCGATCAAGCAGTCCAACACGGCGTCCGAGTTGTTGTAGCAGTTGATAAATGTACGGATCATGGGGACATCCACAAAATGATACGGGTCGCCGAGTGAGACAAACATGGTGGGAATATCCCGCACGAGCTGGGGCGATTCACCACAGGCTTTGGGCATATAGCGCAGGCGGTTTACCGTGTCGTTTCCTCCAGTGACCATGTTCGCAACATATAAAATCAGATCAAACCGGGCTTTCAGCTCCTGTACCGGCGCGGTAAAGGTCTCCGCCAGTTCCCTTCCCTCCAGGCACGTTACCTGAAAGCCTTCCGCTTCCAGGCGGGTGATCACGCCATGTTTGCATTTGAATCCGCCGCGGAAAGCCGGATTGTCCCCCAAAATGTGCAGCCATATCCTCCCGCGGGTCCGGGGGGTGACGGGGAGCAGCGACTGGGTATCCTTTACCAGCGTAATGGCCCGGTCGGCGCAATTACGGGCCATGTCCCGGTGCTTTGCGCTGCCCACTACGGCAGCGCAGTCGTCAGCTGTGAACTCTGACCGATCGACCAGCCCAAGCGAGGCTTTCAGCGCCAGCACCCTTGTCACCGCCTGATCCAGCCGCTGGGGGGAAATGATGCCTGTTTGGGCGTCTTCCAGTAAACTTTCAAAGTCCTCCTCCAGATTCCGGCCAAATAAGAACATATCGCATCCAGCGTTTACGCAGGCCGCCGGAATCCGCCGCCGGGGCAGCGCGCACCCCAGCCCGGTCATGGAGGCGGAGTCCGTAATCACCGCCCCATTGAAACCCAGTTTTTCCCGCAATAGGCCGTTGACCAATTCCGGGGACAAGGACGCCGGGAGGATGTCCTCATCTCGAATCCCCGGCCGCAGCCGGCGGCTGTACGCCGGCTGAAGGATATGCCCTACCATCACCGTCTGGGCCCCCTGGTCGATCAGCGCTTGATAAACCCGGCCATAGGAGGCGTCCCACTGTTCGCAGGACAGGCTGTTGATGGACGAAATCAGGTGCTGGTCCCGTTCATCCACCCCGTCACCGGGAAAATGCTTGAGGGCCACCGCCATATTGTGCCGGCCAATCCCTCGCAGGTACGCCCCCGCAAAGGCAATCACCCGGTCCGGGTCATCGCCGTAGGTGCGGGTGTTGATGATGGGGTTGCGCCAGTTATAGTGGATATCCACCACAGGAGAAAAGGAGTAGTTCACCCCCACTGCGGCGCCTTCCGCACCGCAGACTTCCCCCAGCATCTCGGCGTAGGCCGGATCGCCGGTGGCTGCGACCTCAAGCTGGCTGGCAAATTCTGTGCCGTCCACGGCCACACCGCTGCCGCCGTTTTCCAAATTGGCCGAAACCAGCAGCGGGATATCCACCTGGCTCTGGAGAAAATCCACCCGCTCCTTGATGGTTCGCGCCGGGGCTGTGCGGAACGTGACCCCGCCGTAGGGAATCGTCTGATAGCGCAGCAGCAGTTCCTCGCTGGACTCCCCGGGGGACACGCAGCAGATGAGCTGCCCCACTTTTTCCCGCAGGGTCAGCCGCTCCAGTGTCTGAAACACCCAGTCACACTGGCTGTCGCTGAGATAGAACGGTTTTTTCTTAAGTGCTTCTCTCATGCCCGATCTTCCTCCGGGTACAAAAACCGCAGTGCCGTAGGGGTGGGAAGGGAAGGCTCCGAGACTGGCTCCAGCGCTCCTGTCTGCTGGTCGATGCGGTAGACCACCGCCTTCTCGCTGGCTACACAGGTGACAATCAGGAACCGGCCCTCCCGGTCAATCTGGATGCCCCGGGTCATGAAATCGCAGTTGGTGACGCAGTGGTTTTTCACTGTCAGCACCCCGGTGTCGGGCTCCAGCTCCAGCTGGCAGACCACCCTTTGGGTGTTGTTTGCGTAGACGAAACGACCGTTGGGATGAACCTGCACATCAATGCCCCAGGGGTGCAGGTCCGCGCCCAGCAGGCTGAAGGCGCTGCCCTTGACGGAGGGGTCCATGATATCCACGCGAGAGATCCGCTCCAGCGTTCCCGCGCTCCGATCCAGGCGGTAGCTGCACAGGTGTCCGTCATACTCGTTTTGTATCAGAACGTAGGGAGTATTTTTGACGAAACAGGCGTGCCGCGGGGAGGAGCCGTAATCAGACTGGAACACGGACAGCTTGTCCAGCTTCTGAGTCTCCCGGTTCAGCCGGCACACCCAAATGTTGTCGCCCCCCTTGTTGGGGATGATGACGAAGTCCTCGTCGTTGATGACCACGCTGTGGGGGTGGGCGCTGGCGTGCTCTATCGGATCAATGCCTGTGCCGTCCAGCACCAGCCGGTCCAGCAGCTTACCAATGCCCCCGTCCTCCCGGATGGCAAACAGGCTGACGCATCCCTCGTCCCGGACCGCGCGAGGGGTGATCTCCCCGTCCTTGATGTCGAAGCGGGAGCAGTAGAATTTGGAGCCGTGGTTGGCTACCAGCAGGTATTTTCCGGTTCGGTCCAGCGTCACGTAGCAGGTACTGGCCCCGGCGGCGAAGGATTGGTTGATCAGCGTCAGCTTTTCTGCCTTTAGATCCAGCGCAGCCGCCGTCACGCCGCCGCCAAAGCCCCGACCCTTGAAGTCGTGTTCTTCATTACCGCAATAGATATACCGTTGGTCCGGGGAGACCACCAGGGTGCTGGGGCTTTCCAGTCCGTGGAGCTGGTCGCACACGCTCACTGCGCCTGTCTGCGCGTCCACCCGGCACAATGTCAGGCAGTCACAGGCGCCTTGAAAATTAGGGGTGGTCAGCTGAGTCCAGTACTGATCCCCAAAACCGCCAAAACACGCATAAAAATGATCGTTTTTTTCCATAGCTTTCACTTCCTTTTTCGTAGAATCCGTTATTGAAAGGCGCATTCCTCAGCGCTACGCTTTTGACGCGCTGCGTTTGGAGACGGCGTCCAGCACCACGGCCACCATCAGCATCAGGCCCTTGAAGATGTCCTGGGAATTGGTGTTCATCCCCATCATGTTCAACCCCACGGACAAGGTGCCGATGATAATCACGCCGGTCACGATGCCGGAGGTCTTGCCGGTGCCGCCCATGACGGACACGCCGCCCAGAACGGCGGCCGAAATCACATCGCTGCTCAGCGACCCGCCCGCGAAGGGACTGCCGGAAAACGTGCGGGACATACACACCAGGCCGGCCACTCCCACCAGGGCGCCGCCGATGATGCTGGCGATGTACTTGATTTGGTTCACGTTGATGCCGGACAGGCGAGCCACATCGTCGCTGCCGCCCACGGCAAACAGATAGCGCCCGAGATAGGTCTTTCGGAACACAAACGCAACGATGACTGCCAGCACCAGAAAGATGATGGTGGAGATGGGGATCAGGTTAAAAATATACCCCTGCCCCAGCCACTTGATGGACTCCGGAAGGCCGTAAATGGTCTTGTTTCGGGCGACGATGCAGGCCAAGCCGCTGACCGCGGTGCCCATAGCCATAGAGATCACCAGCCGGCTGATTTTAAAGCGGATGGAGATCCAGCAGGTCAGGCAGAAAATAATTACCGCTCCCAGCACGCCCGCGGCCATCGCTATCCAAATGGGCACCCCGGCGGAGTAAAGGAAGGCGGCCAGCGTCCCAGTAAAGGCATAGACCTGGCCGGTGGAGAAGTCCAGGTTGCCGGTAATCATCAAAAACGAGACGCCCAGCGCGGCAATACCCATCGTGGTGACCTGCCTGACGATAGAGATCAGGTTGCTGACCGAGAAAAACGCGGCGCCGCACTGCACTCCGAAGAAAATGATGAGCGCAACCAAAATCAACTGGGCACTGCATTTGCTCAGCAGGTTTGCCCCCTTTTTCAGCACATTGTTCATAGTCCTCACCTCATTATCTGCTGCCGGACGCCATATCCAGCAAAAGTTCCTTATCAAACTGCGCCCGCCCGACGGCGCCCACCAGTCTGCCCTCGGACATGACCACAATGCGGTCGGCTACGCCGATCAGCTCCTCAAATTCGGAGGACACCATCAAAATGCTGTGCCCCTCGTCCGCCAGACGGTGGATGATTTGATATATCTCATGCTTGGTACCCACATCGATGCCCCGGGTGGGCTCGTCAAAGATGATGATGTCGCTCTCGGTAGCCAGCCACTTGGCCACGATGACCTTTTGCTGGTTGCCGCCGGAGAGGTGCTGCACCTCTTTGCCGTAGCTGGGGGTTTTGACCTCCAGCTTCTCACAGTAGGTCCGAATGCAGTCGTTCTCCTTCTGCTCGTTGATAACCCCAAACCGGCAGAAACGCTTGATGCTGGCCAGGGTGGCGTTGACCGCAATGCTCTTGTCCATCAGCAGGCCCAGCCGCTTGCGGTCCTCGGGGAGATACGCCACGCCCTGGGCAATGGCGTGCCAGGGCTGCTTCCCTTTCAACTCCTCTCCCCGAATATAGATGTGCCCGCCGGTTTTGGGCACGTTGCAGAACAGCACGTTCATCAGCTCCGTGCGCCCCGCACCAACCAGGCCGGCAACGCCCAAGATTTCTCCCTTATGCAGTTCCAGGGACACATCCTGCGCGCCGTTCCCGCTCAGATTTTCCACCCGCAGCACCACTTCCCCGGTGGCTTTGGAGACGTGCTCGGGATAATAGTTGGACAGCTCCCGTCCAATCATCATGCGGATCAGCTCGGGGCGGGAGGTGTCCCGGATCAGCGTCTCCCCCACCAGCTGCCCGTCGCGCAGCACCACCGCCCGGTCACAAATCTCGAAGATTTCCTCCAGCCGGTGGGAGATATAGATGAAGGAGGTCCCTTTTTCTTTCAGCTCTCGGACGATGCGGAACAGGATTTCCGTCTCCTTTTGGGTCAGGGGGGCGGTGGGCTCGTCCAGGATCAGAATTTTCAAATCCAGCATAGTAGCTTTGGCGATCTCCACAATCTGCATCATCGCGGGGGACAGCACGCTCACCGGGTCCTCCGGGTTGATATCCAGCTCAAAGGAGTCAAAAAATTCCTGGCATCGCCGCAGCATCTGCTGATAGTCCACGATAATCCCCCTGCCGGGGTTATTGCCCATGAACACGTTCTCCACGATGGGCAGATCCGGCACCAGGTTGAACTCCTGATAGACTGCGCTGATGCCGCTTTTCCTGGCCTGGCTGGGCAGGATGGCGGAGTACTCCTGATCGAACAGCGTTATGGTGCCCGCCGAGGGCACGTTCGCTCCCGTCAGACACTTGATGAGAGTGGATTTTCCGGCCCCGTTTTCTCCCAGGAGGGCGAGAACCTCGCCCTCCTGGAGTGTAAAACTGACATCATGCAGCGCACGGACGCCGGGAAATGATTTGCTCAGTCCCTTCAGGGACAGTACGGTCTTGCCCATGGTCGCTTCCTTTCGCCGCTGGGCGGTCATTCAATATAGTCCGCCACGTTGGTGCTGTCCACCAGCACTTTTTCCACAATCACGTTCTCCATTGTGCCGTTTTCAATCCAGTTGATGAGCTGTAGGCCCACCTGGTAGCCGGAGGCTTCGATGTCCATATAGGCGCAGGCCCGATAGGGGCTGGTCCCGCTCTGAATCAGGCGGAAGGACTCGGCGTCGCCCTCGCTGGAGAACACAAAATAGTCGGACGCGTCGGGCACGGAGGCGGAGATCTCATTGGCGGCTGCGGTGGCATAGCCGTTGTTGAAGCAGAACAACGCCTTCAGGTTTGGATTGGCGTTGAGAATCTGGGCCGTGTAGTTGGCGGCGGACTCATCGTCGGGAGGATAGAATTCCACTGTGAATGTGAAGTCCTTGTCCTCGCACCACTGGTTGATTACGCCCTTGATGTCCTCTTTAGCGGTGTAGTAGTCGCTGTCCTGGTTCTCGCAGTTCTCCAGCCACAGCGCGCCGATCTCGCCGCTGGTGATGTTGTTCTCGGTGACAAACTGGTCTAGCGCCTCCACAAACTGCTGGCCCAGCGTCACATAGTCGTTGATGGTGCCCGCCAGGGCGCCGTCAACAACCTCGCCCTGGGTAAGAACGCCGATGTCGGAATTGCTCTTCATAAAATCGGTGGCGGACTCCGGCGCCACAAACAGGCCGTACAGTGCCTTCACGCCGGAGGCCTTCACGGTGTCCAGCCCGGAGAGCATATTCTCACTGTCGAAATTGTAGTCGTAGGACATATACTCATAGCCGTGCTCCTTGGCGGCCCGCTCGATGCCGTTACTCATCTGGAGCTGGAAGTCAAAGGAGAGGCTGGCGTACACGCCGCCGATTTTGCCCTTTTCGCCGGTGGCTTGGGACGGCGCCCCAGTGGGATCACCGCTGGGGTCGGCGCTGTTTTTTCCCGCTTGGTTGCCGCAGGCCGGGAGCGCAAAGAGCATGGACAGGCACAACAGCATTGCAATCAGCTTTTTCATTTTTCATTATCCTTTCTTTTTCGTTTTGGGTGTGCAAAAATGACAAATCAACCAAAATATTTCTAAAAATTTTGTCATTTTGCCCATCCGCCTACAGGATAACAGAAAAGCAGTGGAAAGTATATTGCAAAATTTTTCTATAAACATTGCATTTTATCCGCTTGCTGATATAATGATAAACGCGGCTGTAAAATATGGCCCTCCCAGGTTGGGGCAGGGCGGAAAGGCGAGGCTCTCATGAATTATCACTTGTCGGACAGCGTTTTTTATACCGAAAAAGAAATCATGGACGCCCTTACCGATTTTGTAGACTGCAATAAATATGTGTTCCGCCATGCGTATGACGATGCCCCGGTTCCCGGTGCGGGGGAACTGGGCTGGCACTACCATAACTGCTATGAGCTGCTGTACTTTCTTCGGGGGGATGCGGATTATCAAATCCAGCACAACTACTATACCCTGCGTCCCCACAGCCTGCTGGTCATCAAGCCCGGGGAGTACCATACCATGCGGGTCCATTCCGACCGGCAGCTGGAACGCATGGTCATTCGGTTCCGGGATGACAACCGTCCCCCGGAGATGCAGGCGGCGCTGCGTACCATGGGCAGCTTCTACTCCATCGCCGGCACCCGCCTGTCTGAAGAAATCCTGCAAGTAGACAAGTACTTCAAAGACATCCAGCAGGGCATCTCACGGGATATCCTCAACAGCCAGCTCCAGATCATTCTGACCTATTTGTGCAATAGTGAGGATATGCAGCAGCCTGCCGACAGGGTGGACTGCGGTGCGGAGCTGATTATTTCCTTCATCCATAACAATCTGCCCTCCATTCACTGCCTGGACGATATCTGCAAAAATGTCCATATGTCCCGCTCCACGGTGCAGAAGCACATATCGGACTATATGCAAACCCCCATCATGTCTTACGTTCGAACCCAGAAGTGCCTCCTGGCCAGGCAGCTGCTCCAGGAGGGACACTCCGCCACGGAGGCATGTATGCAGTGCGGGTTCCAGGACTATTCCACCTTTTACCGGGCTTACTGTAATGAATTTGGAATCTCCCCTTCCTGCATTACCACCAATCCCGCTTTGCCGCCCAACATCTGAACTCCATGCGGGTATAGAAATCTGAAAAGGCTTTGGACGCATGAGCGCCCGGGGCCTTTTGGAGTTTGTACGTCTGACCGGGGTTGGTATGCGCCACAATCTCAATACCGCCTTTCTCGGCAAGGAGCGCCCGGCGAGTCAAAAACCGCACCACCACCGCTGTAGCCCACTCAATCCTTGTCATACGTTCAAGCACAATGTCACATACTGCTGGGCCACTGCGGCGCAGGGTTCACGCTGGTGGCCTACCTACGCCCACGTGACCACTCAGGCCCAGCGTCAGGCGGCGGATACCATGGCGAGTATCCTCTCCGATGCTATCTAATCCTTTCTGAACATTTCGCCGTATGGGTCGAAACTTGGGCCGGGCATAAACCGCAAAAATTAGCAGCACAAAAAGTTCAGAACATCAAAGAAAATCCTCCGATTTCCTTGGAAATCGGAGGATTTGTGGTTGCGGGGGCCGAATTTGAACCGACGACCTTCGGGTTATGAGGGATATACAGAAACCAAAACCGCAAAAATATGCCCAGATGCTTCCAAAACGGGGCATCTGGGCATTGATTTTTCACATAAAATTTTGCGTGTTTCTCATTTGGCCAAGTTTAATCAAATGAGAGTTGGAGCAAATTGGGACACTCAGTTTGCTAAACGGGTAGTGGATCCACTAAGGGATATCCCGCTCGGGGTGTCGTTACATTGATAGCATTGGGAAATGCCGAAAATATTTCAGCCTATCACATTTTATTTCTGATAACCTGGCAGCACCACCACGCAGAAATCAGAAACAGAGTTGCCTCGGACGAATTTAATACAAATCTCTGATGCCGCCGCAGCGCACTCAGCTTGTATATCAAACATGAGTGTGCTCCGAATGCCGAGGGTCCTAAAGGTGTCCATTGTTAAGTTGAACAGATCGCCGCTGGGACGGTCGTATATGCTGACATTCAACCCTTCGGGCGCATCGTAATTCAGTGCATATCGCACATAACCGTTATCCAACGGCTGGACGGTGCAGCTATGAACTGTAATGCTACCTTGTGCCAGCCGGTTGACGCAGCTTGCCTCCACGGGGCTGCTCTCACCGCTGGACATTCCACTGGTGTGGCCGATGGCAGGCTTAGAGGGAACTTCTTCCTGGCCGGACTGCTGATACGTTTCTTTGGGCACACTTTGCCCCGCCTGGGAAATGTAACCCGTTGCCTCAAAAGTGGGCCAGACAACGCTGGGTTCGATCACGCCAAAATTGTGATAGGTCAAAAGATTGTAGAGGTTAAACTGATAGTTTCCTTCGCCTCGAATGCCGTTCGCACTGTCCTTCATCAGCGCTTCGCCATAGGCCTGTTGAGCGGCACAGAACGCCGCGCTCCTGGTCTGGCCCTCGTGAAGGGCTTTCAAATAGTGGTAGTAGAAATAATAGAAATTGCTCTTAGCCATGTCGGACAGGCTGGCATCGCAGTTGACCCCGTTGCCGGAGATATTGGCTGTGGCAGAGAAAGCACCTACGCATCTTCCATTCAGAGCGGCAGTGGTCAGGTTGTCCGTCATTCCATAGCCGGTTAGGCAGGTCCAGCAGTCCAGATAATAGGGATTGCCGTCCAGAGCATTGTCAATGGTGTCCACATTGAGGAAGGAGATTCGCTTCTCCTTACCATTCTCAAATACGCACTGGTCGATGTTGTCCCTCTGACCGTGGGAGTTGATGAGCAATTCCATAGGTCCTTTACGTTTTCCTTGGACAGATTATCCCTGGTAAAGCCGCCCAGTACTTGAGTGGTCACGGGGTACTGGCCTTCCAGATTTCCATACAGGCGGCAGGGAACATCCAGCAAACGGAATTCCGTGTCTGCCCGTTCCAGGAAACGTCCCATGTCATCAGAGTGATTCTTATGGGCAGAAATGGGGTTGGAGAAATTCACCAAGTCCGGCTGTTCCAGGCCGGTGTCCGCCACAAATGTCTTGTACCTGTCGAAGAATGCGGTAAACTCTCCCTTGGACAAAGGCAGGCGGACCACCGGCCATTGCGGCACCAGGGTCACATCCCACTTCTGCCCAAAGTGATCCTTGACATTGTAGTGGCCAGAGATGCGGGCGGGGTCATTGTCAAAGTTTCCGTAGAATATGTCGGAGAGGAAGGAGCCGTCATCATCCACCTCGCCATTGCCCATAAGGGCTTTATAATCCACCTGGAACGCGGGGACCATGTCTGGCGTCCCAAAAATCTGCACACCTGCCACTGTTCCACCCCGCTGGGCTGCGTCCGCCTTCAGTGCCGCATAAAGAGACTTCGCATCGGAGAAGCCGCTGGCGTCTGCCACCAGGACGGTGGCATTGGTGATGGCCGCCAGGTACTCCCCCACAGCCTTTAGGTCCTCCTGGGTCATGGCTGCGGTGTCCATCACAGCGTAAAGATACCGGGAGCGGGCCGCAACCTCCGCACGCAGGGTATCCGCTTCCTTACTGCGGCCCACCCGGAGGGACACCGATGGACGAATTCGATGTGATGGGCCGGATCAAAGAGCTATGCGCCTCCCGCTCGTGGACCTACTATCGTCTGGCGAAAGAAGCCGATATCCCATACTCCTCCCTGAGCACCATGCTCCACAAAGCCTATGTGCCCTCCATTCCATCTCTGATTAAGATTTGCAGGGGCTTTGATATCACCCTGGCCCAGTTCTTTTCCGAGGAGGACGATACCGCGAAGCTCTCCAAAAAACAAAAGCTCTGCTTAGAGCGGTGGGACAAACTGGACGAGCAGAGCCAAGCCCTGGCGTTGGCCTATATGGAGGGGCTGGCAGACCGACAGAACGAAAAGTAACCTACCCTGGGGAGTTTGACGCTCCCCAGGGCGTTTTTGTCAGGCAAGCTGTTTCACCCTCCGATAGAAGGTGCGGGGCTTCATGTCCAGCCGTCTCATGGCCTCCACCGCCGTAATCTGCCCCTCCCGCCACAAGGTTACCACCTGGGGAAACTCCGGGCGCTGGATGGGCTTCCTACCTTTATACACCCCGTTGGCTTTGGCAATGGCGATCCCCTCCTGCTGGCGCTGTAGGATATATTCTCGTTCCAGTTCGGCCACGGCCCCGAAGATGGTGAGCATGAATTTCCCGCTGGGGGTGGTCGTGTCGATGGCTTCCTTCTTGGAAATGAACTCCACCCCTTTGGCCGTCAACCGCTCCACCAGCTCCAACAGGTCGCGGGTGTTTCGGGCAAAGCGGCTGATGGATTCCACAATCACGGTGTCGCCCTTCCGAACATATTCCATCATCTGCTTCAACTCAGGACGATCCAGGCTCTTGCCGCTCATATGGTCGATGTAGACCTGATCCACGCCAAGCTCCTGCATTAAAACCTCCTGCCGCGCTGTGTTCTGCTCGGCGGTGCTGGTTCGGACGTAGCCAATTTTCATTTTTCTCCATCCTTTCGGTTGTAAAGGGCACTGCATTTTGCTATAATGATTTCAGAAGGGAGGCAGTACCCATGGCTGCGCAATATACCATTGAGGAACTCCAAAGTATCATCACCCCCATCGCACAAAGCCACGGAGTAGAAAGCGTCTCTCTGTTTGGCTCCTACGCCAAAACCACGGCTTGCCCAACGAGCGACGTAGATTTGAAGATAGAAAAGGGTAAACTCAGATCCTTGTTTCAGTTGTCTGGTTTCAGGCTGGCTGTTGAGGACGCTTTGAACCTCCCTGTGGATTTGGTGACCAGCGAATCCTGTGACAAGAGCTTTCTGAATATGATTGCGAAAGATGAGGTGCTGCTTTATCGAAACTCGTGATCGGATCATCTTACAGAAAATCATCTCCTACTGTCAGCGCATTGCCGCAAACTTGGAGCGGTATCACCACGATTTGTCTGAATTTGAGCGAGACTACCTGTTTCAAGACGCGTGCTGTATGTGCGTTGTGCAAATTGGAGAGCTGGTTTCACAGCTATCCGAGTCGGCCAAGCAAATGAACCCTGCTGTTCCTTGGCGGGCCATCAAAGACACCAGAAATTTTTATGTCCACGCCTATGGCTCCATTGACATTCCATCTGTCTGGGACACGCTGGTAAACGATATTCCGGAGTTAGAATCTGCCTGTGAGCAGCTTTTATCAGAGAACTAAAATCAAGCATGCCAATAGGGTCGGTTTCCAGGCTGGCATATGCCAAAGCCCCAAAACCGGCCCTATTGCTATAGTTTTTCACTGTGCCGTTAAGGTATACCCTATCGGCGCACTCAGCACACGCCGAAGTCCGCCATGATTTCCCGGATACAGCTCTCCCGGCCCTCATGGTCGTACAGGAGCTGTTCGATATCAAAGGCATCATACCCGGCGTCCATCAGCAGCCGAAGCTCCGCCTCCGGCACACCACGGCGCTGGCCGTACTCCAACACCATTTCCATGTAATCGTCCAGCTCCCTGGGCGACACCGCCCGCTCCCACTGCCCCCAGTCGAAAAAGTACCGCTGAGGCCGCAGCTTGGCATCGTCAAACCGGGCTGTGGTACGTCTGCCTTTGGCGTCAATCGCCATAATATCCCCCTGGGTGATGTGGATATCAGCTTGGCACAGCCCGGACAGCCCCAGCGTGTCCAGGGCCATGTCCAGAATTTCAACGGTGGAGGCGTAGAGGTAGCACCCCAGCTCGGGGAACAGCCGGATGGTGAGCGGGTTGTTTCCCCGGACAAGGTACAGGGTGTTTTTTGTGTCCAGCACGGTGATGGTGAAGGAACCGTCCAGGGCCTCCGCCATCTGCCGCAGACTGTCCAGGCACAGCCTCCCAGCCCGTTCCAAAAGCTGTACCGCCACATAGCTGTCCGTCTCAATGAAGGTGGCGGGCAGACGCTGGGTGTGCCGCAGCTCCACATCATTGTAGAGCACCCCATTGTGGGCCAGGGCAAACGGCTGCCGCCCGGCCCTGCCGGAGAAGGGGTGGTTGTTGTAGTTCTTGCTGGCCGCGCCCTGGGTGGTCATGCGGGTATGGCCCATGAGATACCGGGCCTCTGGGACGCTCCGCCAGCGCATTTTGCTGGCGGGCCTGGGGGCCTTTTGGATTTGAATGGCCCCATTGCGCACATAGGCCACGCCGCTGGCGTCCGTGCCCCGCATCTGCGCCGCATTTGCCAGCTCCCGGAACAGGGCCAGACGCTGGGCGGGGGTGAGCTGTCCTTGAAAATCCAGCACGCCAAAAATCGCGCACATAGCTCACACCTCCTCAGCCACGGCCACGGGCTCGTTGACATACAGCCGCCGCTCTTTGAGGTACTGCACCAGCTCCGGGGCCTTGCAGCCCGACACGAAATCGGTCCAGGTCAGGTCCTGCATCTCCTGGTCGGACAAATAAAGCGCCACCTCACAGATGCGGTCAATCATCTGCAAGGTGGCAAGGAGGGTGTTCAGCTTCAGCGTCCCCCGGAACATACGAAATTCAATGGTGTGGTAGTTCGTGAGGTTGACGCACTTGTACCGCTGATAGTGGTTTTTCTTGGCGTTGTCCAAGACAGACTTGGGATCATCCTTCCGGCCATAGCGGGAGGCCCATTGCTCCATCTGATCCAGGGTTCTCCGGCTGAACCGCAGCAGCTCGTTCCAGTGGGTCTCCACGAAGAACAGGATGCGGGCGATCACCTCCTCCTGCTCCGCCTGGGAGTCCCCGAACGCGTCCCGGTTGACGTGGATATGGAGGCCGCAGGTGCAGCTTTTGTGGCTGCGGTAGCCCATGTGGACGGCCTCGGCCACCACATCGGCCCAGGGCATCTTGCTGATGTGATAGTCCAGGGACAAGGGGTGAGTGACAATCTCCATTCCGTCAGTCAGGGAACCGTCGTGCTTGATGTAGATGTGGGGGTGATTGTGATTGCCGATCTCCATCAAACGGCTGGCCCTGGAATCGCTCTCGCCGCCCTCATCAATTTCAAGCTCCACCCCGAAGTAGCGGGGGCCTTTTCCATAGAAGATGGGCTCCGGCTTGTAGTAGTAGCTCTCGACGCCCTGATAGGAGCTGTGGGCAGCATGGCAGGAATCGCAGTAGCCCTCCCGGTCATAGTCGTCCAGATAGTGGAGCTCATCTTCATTGATCAACCGTCCACAGCCGCCGCAATGAGAATAGCTGTCCCGGCAGGAGTAGCAGAGGGTCAGGTCCTGTTCCTGGTGGACCTCGTTGGTGAAAAAGCGCTGGCCGCAATGGTCGCACACCACAGTCAGATCGATGAGGCAGTCCAGGCAGTACAGCTCGCCCCGGAAGTCATGGAGCTCCGAGCGGGGGTGGCTGGCCCCGCAGTGGGCACAGGCGAATGCCTCAGTCATCGTCAGCCACCTCCTCCGCCACTTTGAGGATGATGCTGAGCAGGGCAAGAATTGTTCTGGGGTCGATCATAGATATGGCCTCCTAAGTAAAGATAGCCCTCGCTTTGCGGGAGAGGCTTCATATCTATGATATACAATTGAAAAAGCTACGTTTCCGTATATTTTTCACATTTGACAAGGCATTGGCTGCACAGACAGCCTGCCTTTCTGCTTCTGCACCGCTGGGCCTTTTGCACAAGATTGAGCTGTAGTAATTGTTGCATGACGGCTGTTTCAGTTCTCTGTAACTCTGCCGCAATTTCTGAAAGACCAATTCCATCCGCATAATCCGCCTTTAATTGCTGCCGTTCGGACTCGGTCCAATATAATCCTTCACGCTCTATGCCGCCAGTACGCTGGCGCATTGCCTTGATGTATTCAGCGCTCTTTTTTGTGATAGACATTGTTTTGTCCTCCTGTGAAATTATTTTACTTTATTGTTGCTTTATCTGTAAAAGAATACGTCAGAAATCAAATTATCTACAGGAAATATTTTATAGTGCTAATGAATGAACAAAATGGTAAAAAACAAATGGGAGGCTACAGTGATGATACTGGAACAGTATTCAGACATTTTAAGAGTAGAGGAGCTTTGCGAAGTGTTGGGAATTGGTGCTAACGCGGCCTACCAACTGCTCAATGAAGGTACAATTCCCGCCTTTCGCATTGGACGCCGGTGGAAGATTCCCAAAGATGCGGTGAAGAAATATATCAGCCAGTGGAAGGTTTATTGAGTACGCAGCCCCAGGGATTCTCCTGGGGCTGTGCTTGTTTCAATCGTCAAAACAATGCTTCGCCCTGCTGGAAACATAATGGAGCTCTCTCACACCGTACTTTCGGACAGTGCGCCTCACAAAGTCCTCAAATCTATGAAAAACTTCACGGGTTCCTCTATACTTGTGACCATCCACATGAGAGACAGCGTTGCTTACAATGTGAATGTGTAGGTGAGATTTATCTTCGTGAACAGCATAGATGGCTTGAAACATACCCCCCAGGTAGGAAATGATTTCTTGTCCAATCAAATTGGCAATTCCTGGAACATAGAGTTCATACGGGTCAAAAGACAGGACAAAGTGCCGAACATGAACGCCGCTTTCCTTATGAAACTTTTTTGCCACCGCCTCCATGTCTCCGGCGGGATTGTATGGATCAAGTTTAACAGAGCCGATGTATCCATGAGTAGTCTTGCTGGGCTGTGTAATGTAGTTGATAACATCACTGTAGGAATTTAAGTTGTGATACTTTCCTGTAGTGTTAGCAGTTTTGATGACAGCCATTATAACGTTACCTCCAAAAACAGATTGATTTCAAACACGGGTCCTATACCATTCGCAAGGGGAAGCAGGTAAGTTCCTGCTTCCCCTCGGGGCCCTTGTTTGATTATTATTCTGTTGGTTGCTTTGTCAAAAACTGCAATCGAACACTTGACAAGCATGGTAAAACTCTTTAAAATTTATATAGATATTTTTAAATTTTGTTAAGGATGATACTGATGTTTGTAACAGATGTGATCCGAGATGATTACAAAAAATGGTCGTGTGGCGACACAGTAATCATTCACGCACAGACTGGGGCTGGAAAAACCTACTTTGTGCTTCAAGAGCTCTTACCCTTCGTTGCAGAGCATGGAAAAAAATTACTCTACCTTTCAAATCGCACAGCTCTGCGGGATCAGATAAAAATGTCATATCACAGCAAATTTGATAATGCGATAATTCCAATGAATTACCAAAGTTTCGAGCGTGTGGACTTAAGTAGAAAAAACCCTTCAAAAGAAGGGGAAAGTATTCTTTCATGCGAGTACTGGGTTATGGATGAGGGACATTATTTTTTGGCGGATGGATCATTTAATAGTAATGTATTATCGTGCATGATAAATATCTCCGCAGAAAAGAAAAAACGTGTGCTAATATTTATGACTGCTACACCTCAATACCTTTTTTTGGCATTGGGCAGCATCGGTTTTTTTAGTCAAAAGCCCTCAAATGACATACATGCTTCGGTGGGCAGTAATTCGACGCGTTTGTACCAAATGTCCTCGCCTACAAACTTGCTTAAATTTAAGGAAAGTACAGTTTACAAGGGACTACACAGGGTAGGTATCTGACGAGCGATGGAAAGCCCGTCAGATTTTCCATATGATGTTCAAGCTGTCGCTTGTGGCGGCAATGGTGGTAATCATCAAATCCACCACCCGCCGCTTGTCGTCAAAGGATACGCTGTCCCATGTGTCGAGATAGCCGGAAATCTGTCTGACCTGTTCCGGGCTGATGGCCTCCACAGTCAGCTCCGCTATCCTTGTCAGAAGTTCCTGCTTGCGTCCGTCCAGTTCGGCTATCTTCACATTCACATAGGAGAGCAGGACATTGTTTGCGCCCGTCAGACTGTCCAACAACTTTTCAATCTCCCCGTCCACATGGGCAAGCTCCACTTGCAAGGCGGCGATTTTGGGATTGGCCTTTGCCGCTTTCTTCCGGCCCGTCAGCGTCTTGTAGCTGTCCAGCTTTTTCACCATCTGCTGATACACAACCGCTTCCAACTCTGCCGTGATGATTTTCCCACAGCCGGGACAGCTTTTGTTATCCAGCCGTTTCGTGCAGCGCAGGTATTGTCTGCCGGAGGGATTGAAGATACTCATAAGGGCGTACCCACAATTTCCGCACTTGATTTTCCCCGCCAGCCATGTGTGGGTGGCTTTCCGGGCGGACTGGATTTTCATGTTGTTCATCAGCTTCTTGCGGCAAGTCAGCCATATATCTGACGGGACAATCCCCTCATGGGGCGCAAGTACCAGCATTTGGTCTTTCAGGCTTTGGGCCTTGTCCGGCTTCACGTCCCGGCCTTGATAGAGATA
>CAJULM010000036.1 GCA_910587285.1 uncultured Oscillospiraceae bacterium
CCCTCCGGGGCCAGCTCCAGGGCGGTGACGGTCTCGCCAAACCGGGAGGCCCAGCAGTCGAAGTGCCCCATGCCCATCTCCTGGAGGCGGTCATACTGGAGATACCGCTGGATGGTGAACATCTCCGTCATGGAGTTGGAGATGGGGGTGCCGGTTGCAAACACCACGCCGCGTCCACGGGTGATCTCGTCCAGATAGCGGCATTTCGCAAACATATCGCTGGATTTCTGCGCGTCGGTGGTGGAAAGCCCCGCCACGTTCCTCATTTTGGTGTAGAGGAACAGGTTTTTATAGTTGTCGCTCTCATCCACGAACATCATGTCCACGCCCAACTGCTCGAACGTCACCACATCATCCTTGCGGTGGTTGGCTTGCAGTTTTTCCAGCCGCGCCTCCAGGTTCCGCTTTGTCCGCTCCAACTGCTTCACGGAAAACTTCTCCGCCCCGCTGTTCTTCAGATCCTGGATACCGTCGGTGATCTCGTTGATCTGCTCAAAGATCAGCCGCTCCTGGCGGGCGTAGCTGATGGGGATCTTCTCAAATTGGGAGTGGCCGATGATCACGGCGTCATAGTCCCCGGTGGCGATGCGGGCGCAGAATTTTTTGCGGCGGTGCTTCTCAAAATCCCGCTTGGTGGTGACGAGGATGTTGGCGGAGGGGTAGAGACGCAGAAACTCCGCCGCCGTCTGCTCCGTCAGGTGGTTGGGCACCACGAAAATAGATTTATGGCACAGCCCCAGCCGCTTGCTCTCCATGGCGGAGGCGATCATCTCAAAGGTCTTGCCCGCGCCCACCTCGTGGGCCAGCAGGGTGTTGCCGCCGTACAGCACATGGGCGATGGCGTTTACCTGATGGGGTTGCAGCCGGATCTCCGGGTTGATGCCGGAAAAGACGATCCGGCTCCCGTCGTACTCGCGGGGCCGGATGCAGTTCATTTCCTCATTGTACTGCTGTACCAACGCCTGCCGCCGCTGGGGGTCCTTGAAGATCCACTCTTTGAACGCGTCCCGGAGGGCCTGCTGCTTCTGCGCCGCCAGGGTGGTCTCCTTGGCGTTCAATACCCGCCGCTCCCTGCCGTCTGCCTCCAGCACCGTGTCATAAACGCGGACATCCCGGAGGTTCAGCGAATCCTCCAGGATGCGGTAGGCGTTGGCCCTGCTGGTGCCGAAGGTGCTGTAGGCGGCGATGTCGGTCTCGCTGACGCTGCCCTTGTTGGACACTGACCATTCGGCGGTGTGGCGGGAATAGCTGACCTTGATCTTTCCCTTGAGGTAATAGGGGGTTTTCAGCGTCTCGTACATAAATTGCTGGATGTACTTTTTGTCGATCCAGGTGGCCCCCAGCCGGACCTCGATCTCGGAGGCGTCCAGATCCTTGGGCTGGGCGGCAAGCAGGGCGTCCACGTTCCCCTGGTAGGCCGGGTCCCGCTCCGCCGCCGCCCGCGCCGCCTTTAATTTCTGCCGCACATTGCCGGACAGGTACTCGTCGGCGGTCTGCCAGCCCTTCAGCGGGTCGCTCCCCGCGGCTGGGTCTTTGAAGATCACGCCCCGCAGCTCCGCCGTCAGCTCATCCGCCGTCTTGCCGGTGAGCTGGGCCATGAAGGGCAGGTCCACACAGGCCCGTTCCCCAATGGACACGGCCAGGGCATCCATGGCGGTGTCCGCGCTGGTGACGGCCCGGTGGGGCTTGATGGTGCGCTTGGTGAACATATCCGCCTTGCGCTCCAGCCGCCCGTCCTCGTCCAGCACCTCCAACGCACACAGCAGGTAGTAGGCGCTGTCGGCGGAAAAGGCCAGACGGTTGGCTCGGTCATTGATCAGGCCGTGCTTTTTGGCAAAAGCGTCATAGAGCTGGTTCAACTCGGCCTGTTTTTTCTGGATGGCGCTGTCCGGGGTGTACTCATCCATCTGAAAGTCGATCAGCTCCCGCACACAGTCCCGCAGCTCGATCATGCCCTTGACCCGTTCCCTGGCGGAAGCGGTCAAGTTGGGCTTTACCATGACGGAGTTCTGGCGGTAGTACACATCGCCGTCTACAAGGGCATAGGAGAAATTTTTCACGCTGGGGTCGGCGGGGATGGCGGCGGACTCCGCCTCGCTGATGTCCTCGTCCAGCTCCGGGGCCTCGGCCTCCCGGTATTCCCCGTGGATGTGGGACATGGCCTCGTGGAGCTGCTGGGCAAGATCCGCGCCGGGGACGGGCTGGCACACCAACTGCGCCCCGAAGGGGCCGGAGGTGATCTCCAGATTGCCCAGCACCATTTCCGGGTGGGTCTGGAAATACCGGCTCATGGTGACGAAGCCGCGCTTTTCCACCCCATCGCCGCCGGTGTAGGTGTGTTCTTCCAACGTATCCACGTCCACCCATCCGGGCAGGGGTCCGTCCCGCGTCAGGGGCACGTCCCGCTTCTGAAGGAACACGATGTCCATGCCCGCCTCCGTCCCGGCGTAGGCGAGGGAGGCGTTGCAGGGCAGGCGGACGGCCCCCAGCAGGTTACAGCGGCGGGCGATGTACTCCCGCGCATGGCGGTCCTTCTTGTCCATGGTGCCGCCGCTGATGCCGTTGGAGGTGACAAAGGCGATGACGCCGCCGGAGCGCACCTTGTCGATGGTTTTGGCGAAGAAATAGTCGTGGATCAGCAGGTTTTCCCTGTCATAGCGCCGGTCCACCAGCTTATAGCCGCCAAAGGGGACATTGCCAACGGCGAGGTCAAAGAAGCCGTCCGGGAACTCGCTTTTCTCAAAGCCCTGGATGGAAATGTTGGCGTTGGGATAGAGCTGTTGGGCGATGCGCCCGGTGATGCTGTCCAGCTCCACGCCGTACAGCCTGGACGCGGCCATGCCCTCCGGCAGCAGGCCGAAGAAGTTGCCGATGCCGCAGGAGGGTTCCAGGATATTGCCGGTTTGGAAGCCCATGCGCTCCACGGCCTCATAGATGGCCTTGACGATGGTGGGGCGGGTGTAGTGGGCGTTGAGGGTGGAGGCCCGTGCCGAAGCGTATTCTTCCGGGGTGAGGGCCGCTTGCAGCTCTAAAAATTCCTCCGTCCAGCCGGATTTATCCGGGTCAAAGGCGTCGGGCAGGCCGCCCCAGCCCACATACTGGGACAGGATTTCCTGTTCGGCGGGGGTGGCGGAACGTCCTTCCAGCTCAATGCCCTGGAGGGTGTTGATGGCCTCCATGTTGCGGCGGAACTTCTCTTTCTGAGTGCCAACGCCCACATCATCGTCGGTGATGCGGAAATTCCCGGCGGCAGGGGCCTGTTCCGGCTGATCCTGCGCCTGTTCGGGGATGTTCAGCCGTTCCACCACAACTTCAAAGGGAAGGTGGTTCGGTTCCGCCGGATAGACCGTTACAGGCTGTGTGGTGAACTCCTGGGCCGGGATCGCTTCCGGGGTAAACAGCCCCACGTTGCGTTCATCCTGGCGAAGCGCGTCCTCAAACATATCCCGGTTGATGGTTTCCTGGCTCCAGGAGTAAGGCCCCGTGTCAATACGCACGTCTATGTCCCCGATGTAGCTGATGGTGCCGCTGATCTCCCGCTCCCCATAGGGGAACGTCACCTTGTCCCCCACCTGATAGGCGGGTTTGCCCTCCAGGTGGACGGCGGGGCGCTGGACCGGCTCACGGGTGAAGCCGTCCAGCTCCTGCTGCCAGAGGGCGCGGAGGACGGAGGGGATCAAGGCCCAGCCCATATACCGGCTTGATGAAACCGCGTCGCTGTGTACGGCTATCTCCATGCCGGTGGTGGAGGTAGAATAGTCCACCGTTCCGCCGGAAGGTAGCTGTATTGATCCAGCCCGTTCCGCGAATTGTTCCGCGAGATACTGCCCGATCCGGGTATTGCCCAGGCCGGAGCGCAGCCAGATGGAGATCCGTTCCTTGTCCCGGTCTGCCAGCAGGCCGGAGGCCAGGGCATCCCGGAAGTAGTCATGGGGGCTCTCCAATCTGGCGGGCAGAAACTCGGTGATAGGACCGTTCCGGGCATCCTGCCACAGCAGGGCTTCAAATCGTTCTATGGGTTCGGAGCGGAGGATGGGATAGGCTTGGGCAGGGTCCTGGAGGTCTACGTCAAACAGGCCGATGCCGGAAATCTCGTAGGCCGTCTTGTCCAGATAGACCGTATCACCCGGTTGGTAGGCCGGGGCCAGAGGGTCGCGGGGAGGCTTTTCTGGCACGGCGTCCTGGATGGCCTGCCAGTCCTCGTCGGAAACGGTGATGTCAACCTCGTGGGCGGCGTCCCCATCCCCAATAGTGAGGGTATCGCCCTCGCGGGCGATAGGCTGGCCGGACAGGTCGGGGGCTTGGGACAGTATGGGATAGGTCTCGTCTACGACCTCCCTGTGCAGGCGCAGACGGAAATCTGCCATATCGAAATACAGCCGCGTAAAATCCTCCGCGCCGATGACAGCCGTTGTCCCGTCCGGGAACATGATGGAGAGCGCCGCCCGGTTTACGGCCTCCCCGCCCTCCATCCGGGCGGCCTCCTGATCGGAATTTTTACAGGCGTTTTGATAGGCTTGGTCGGCCAGCACCTTCTCTATGACCATGGGCTTATATTTCTCGTAGATCTCCCGGACGGTGGGCGCGGCGTCGGCCTCCTGCTCCGCCTCCTGGCCCGCCAGCCGCTCCACATCGGCCATGACCTGCTCCACAAAGGGGGACGGGACGCCGCTCTCCAACTGCTCCCGAACGGCGGCGGGGTCGATGTCCTCAAAATTGTCCAGTTCAGCCTGGGTGAAAAACCTGTCCTCTTTCAGCAGAAGGGCAAGGCGGCGCTGTACCTTTGTCCAGGGCAGGTCGGTGGCCGCGCCCTCCACCGTGACGGGGAACGCGGGGAGATCATCGCCGTACTCGTTTTTCAGCCACTCCGCCGTGGCCCGGTCACGGGCATGGTCGGCCATGTACTGCTGTACCCGGCGCTTGCTGTCCATATCGCCGTTCCACTCCTGGAGGGCGGCATCAATGTCAGCCGGGGTGATCTCCCTGGGCGGCACCGTGGCCGGGATTGGGGGCGCGGCCCCCGGCGCATGGACGGCGGTGCTTTCCCTGGCAGTAGGCCCGGTTCGCCCCGGTGTTTGGGCAAGGGGCGGAAAAGTCGATACCTGACGCCTTGTGGAATTTTCAACGATAGCCGAGACGGTAACAGCGTGTTTTTCCCGCAGCTTTTCCATGTTTCGCTCAAGCTCCTGGATTGGGAAACCGCACATGGCTACGCGCCCCAGGCCCGGAACGATGTAGGTAGTGAGCCTCAGATCCAGTTCCCTTGAAGATACCCGTGCATCCGGGCCAAATATTTCAAAGGCGTCCCCTATTTGGTACACCACGATATTACCAGGATGGCTCTCTTTCAGCGCATTGTAATCCATCTGAAAAGAAGTGCTTTCCAATTCGGAGATGAGGGATGACGCAGATCCGTCAAGCACTTCCGCTTCCTGTTCCGGCGCATCCTCCAGATGGTCGCTCTCGTACTTCTCAATCTCGTCCGAGGCGAGGTAGCTCCCCTCCTGGATAAGCTGGCGAATCCGCTTTTCCAGGGTGGGCCACTTCACCGTGACCTCCGCCTGGGGCTGGTAGCGTTGCAGGGTCAGGCCGGTGTCAGGGCGGTAGTTGACCATGCCGGATGCGCCGTCCAGAAACGTGTGGTTGCCGCCGGAATATCCGTACTCCTTTTTGAGCGCGGCAACGGCGTCCTTGGCGGATATGCCGTGCTGGTACAGGGTGAAGATCCGCATCCTGCCCGGATAATCCCGCAGGATGGCGTCGATCTCCGCCTGGGAAATGGAAGAAGGGCCGGGCGCTTCCGCACTCGGCCCCTCCTGGGCAGGCTGATTTGGTTCGTTTAGCTGTAGATCAGCTCGGACAGGATGATTTCCTCCGCCTGGGCCTTGCAGGAGTTCATCAGGCCCACCCACGTCATCATGTCGCTGGCCTTCAACTGCTCCGTCACCCCCGCCGCCTTTGCCAGCCCCGGCATCATCCGCTCCAACCTGCTGTTGGCTGTGTCCTCGATCTCCAGCAGGTGGCTGAACAGCGTCCCGTTCAGCGTCAGGCGGTTCAGCAGCCCCGGACGGTGCTCCCTCAGATACGTCAGGCGCATCCTCCCGTACTTGCCCAGGTCCCGGTCCGGCTGCTCCCCCAGGGTCAGGTCGGGGATCAGAATGTCCCCCTTCTGTGTATAAGTCAGCGTGTTCTCCATGCTCGGCGCTCCTTTCCGCGGATCTCTCCCGCTCATATTTTTTGATGGTCACTTCGATCTGCCGCAGCACCGCCTCGCTGCCCTGGCTCACCGCCGTGCCCAGCTCGGTGAGGGTGTCCGGGGTGTTGAAGTCGAACACATTCAGAAAATCCTCGTGATGGAAGAAGTGTTCCGCTTCCAGCCCGCACCGGGACAGGAGAACATAGGTCATGCTGACGGCGGCGGCGGTTTTGAACTGCACCCCGATGTTATACGCATCATACTCCGCCAGAAAGCTTCCGTCAACGATGTCGAGGATGTCCTGCTTGTGTTCATACCAATAGTCCGCCATAAGCTGGGAAGCGATGGCCTCCAACTGCTCCGATAGACCACCCTCACCGGCTGGCGTCTCAAACCGCCGCGCCAGCGCCGCCGACACCACATCCCGGTGTTCTTCCTGGTATTCCCATAGCTGGGGCCGGGTGGTTTCCTCGCCGCCGGTGTCCGCCACATCGTACACATACCGCAGGACCGGCTTTCCGCTGCTGATGTCGATGATGCCGATGCCCCTGGAACCCTGGCGCACATACCGGCCCATCCGCTCTTTCCACAGGTCGTAGTCGGCGCAGGCGGTGGCGTCGGGCCGCTGGGCGTAGATCATAAGCTGCTCCGAGAAGGGGTATTTATATAACCTTCCCGCCATGTCCAAAAACGCCGTCCATTCCTGGTAGCTGGCGGTGATCTGCCGCGCGGCGTGGTCGGCCAGCTTCGCGTAGGCTTGGAGCTTATTCGCCATAGGCCGGGGCCTCCAGATCAAAGTCCGGCGCCAGCTCCAGGGCGGCGAACTCAGCGTCAGTCATGCGCCCCAGCTTGTCCAGGGCGCTGTCCGTCAGCGCCCGCAGCTCGTCCTCGTCCGGCTCCAGGCAGCCCCGCATTTCGGTGAGGGCGGCGATCACCCCGGCGCGGGTGCCGGTGCTGTTGTAGATGCACAGAAGCTGGGTTTCCTCATACGTCAAATTTTCCATAGTTCAAATCTCCTTTTCCGCGCTCTTTTTGGGCGCTGTCTTTTTCCGTTCCCGCTTCGGCTGGTCTTTGAGCTGGGCCACCACGGATTTTTTCTGCCCCTTTTCCCGGTGTGCGGCGTCGGCCAGATCCGTCAGGGAGATGGTCTGTCCCGCCTTGACCTGGGCCTCCAGCTCCGCCACCGTGGGCTTTTGGGGGCTGAAATTCTCTAACTGCACAAAATCCAGGCTGTCGCAGTAATGGTACGTTACCACACCGCCCCGGTTCAATGCAATGATGTCGCTCACCGACATGGACGGGCGCAGGTAGTCCTTGGGAGGCTCGGTATTAAACTGCTCCCAAAGCAGTTCAAGCGCATCCTGCACGCTGCTGGCGGAGGGAAGCGGGGCGGTGTATAGTCGTACAGATCGGCGGCAAACAGCTCCAACGTGTCGGGCGCGTCCTGTTCCGGCTGTTGGGTGGTGAGGCCGATGCCCCGCTCCTTGCAAACCTCCGCAAAATGGCGGTCAATGCTGCCGATCAGGGCGCTGGCCGTCTTGGAGATGGTTTCCAGGCTGGCTTTCAGCTCCGGCAGGGATCTGTCCCTGGACCATGTGGCGATGTAGCCCAGGCTGTTGGCCCCGGTCTCAATGCCGTAATACTGGCACACCGTATAGGACACGCTCTCCGCCTCCACCTCCCTGGTGTTTTTGTCCTTGGGCTTGGGCGGCTCCTTATCCGTGTTCCCGGCAGCGGCGGCAGCCTGATCCCGCTCCCGGTTGTGGAGCATGGCATGGGTGATCTCATGGACAGCGGCGCATACCGTCTGCACCTGGCTCATATCCTCCCGGATGGTGATGGTCTGATCCTGCGGGCTCAGAAATCCATCCAGGCCCTCCCGCAGCGGTTTGAACTGCACCGGCACCGGGGAGGAGCGCCGGAGGGCCTCCATGAACGCCTCGTACTGCTGCACATCCCCGGTCAGGTTGGAAACGAGGCTGGGGAGGGGCGCTCCCTCGGTCTGGCTCACATCGAACACCTTCACCGGCTTGAACAGCGGGATCTCAACCTCCCGTTCTTCCATGACCACATTCCCGTCCCCGTCCAGCACCGGCGCTTTGGTGTCCGGGTCCAGCTTCATTTCCTCAATTTTCCTCTTGAACGGCGTGGGGGCGATGATGGTCAGGCCCTTTTCCCCCTGCTTCACATGACGCCCAAATTGATTTTTCCACTTGTTATAGCCCGCGACGTGGGTGGCGTTGGGCATCTGCATATGGATCAGGATGGTGTTGTTGAGGGAATAGGTGTGGAACCGGGACATGGTACGCAGGTAGTCCAGATACCGCTCGCTTTGGAATAACTCCTGGATACTGCCCTCAATGCCCGCCACGATCTGCTTGATCTGCTCCCGGTTGGTGGGCTTTTTTTCAGCCACGATGATACGCTCCTTTCAAATTTTGTAACGCTTTAGACCCCTGTTTTTCCGGGGTGCGTGGGAAATGATACGGGGACGGCAAAACCACCCCCGGAACCCGTTGAAAACAGCCGCTTTTTTCACCCCTAAAGCGTTACATTCCCCCCCCGGTGGCGGCGCACCCGGCCACGGGTCTTTCGCCGCCGCTCCTGCTGGGCGCATTTGGCGCAGTATTTTGCCCGGTTGCTCCGGGCGATGAAGGGCTTGCCGCACAAGGTACAGTTTTTCCAGGTGTAAACGACGCCCATCACTTCCGCGTTCAGCTCCGGGTCAGCCGGGAGGACGGCGGCACGGAAATACTTGCAGATGGGCACCGGCGTGATAAGCTGGGGGCAGGGGTGGAGATCGCCGTCATCCAGGCGCAGGCAGTTGCCGCCGTCATAGTTGGCGCACAAGCGCCGGATCAGGGTCTTGGCCCGCCTGCGCTGTCCCTCGCTCATCCGGGGCAGCTCACCCATGGCCGAACACCAGCTTATAACTGGCCCGCTCCCCATCGTCCTCCAGTACCACCGTGGCGTCGTAGGTTTTCCCGGTTTTCTCCGAGAAGCAGCCGGTGAGCTTCACACGGCCCTTACTCAGCAGGGCGGTGGCGATAGGCTTGGTGAGCGTCTTTTTCTTGGCGGCAAAAAATTTGCAGTCTTTCCACAGGGCAAAGCGGCACTCCCGGTTTTCGCAGAAAAAGCCCTTCTTGGCCTCCACCACAGCGCCGCCGCACCGGGGGCAGGGGCCGACGGCCTCCCGTGCCGAGGGGAACAGGGCCTGTGCGCCGGGGACAGGGCGGTAGGTTTCCACCAGCTCCTTCACCATGGCGGCGATGTCCCCCATGAAGTCCTCGCCGGACAGCTCCCCCCGCTCCACCTGCCCCAGCCGCTGCTCCCAGTCGGCGGTGAGCAGGGGCGATTGCAGGGCTTCCGGCAGGACGGCCACCAGGGAGCTGCCCGCATGGGTGGGCAGGAGGTTGGTGATCTTCTTGGTCTTTTTCCGCTCCACCAGCCCGGTGGCCACCAGCTTTTCCAGGATGGCGGCGCGGGTGGCGGGGGTGCCGATGCCCTTCCGCTCTGCGTCATCGGGCATTTCCTCCGCCCCGGCACATTCCATGCTGGCAAGGATGGTGTCCTCGGTGAAATGCTTGGGCGGTGTTGTTTTGCCCTCCTTCACCTGGACCGCATCCACCGCCAGCGTCTGACCCTCTGCCAGAGCGTCCGGCAGGGCGGCATCCTTGGAGGGCGCGGCATAAGCCCGCCAGCCCATGTCCAGCACCGCTTTTCCTTTGGCGGTGAAGCGATGTCCGCCACACTCCGCCGTCAGGCTGGTCTCGGCGTACCGATGGGGCGGACAGACCGCCCGGAGCAGCCCCAGCGACACCAGCCGCAGAATTTCCCGCTCTCCCTGGGCGAGGTCGGCATGGGCGGTGCTCCTGGTGGGGACGATGGCATGGTGGTCGGAGACTTTTCCGCTGTCGCACACCTGGGCCGCTGATATGCTCCCCACAGGCTTCACGCCGCAGATCGTGACGGCGGCGGACAGCAGGGCAGGGACCACACTCTCCATATCGTCCGTCAGATACCGGCTGTCCGTTCGGGGATAAGTACACAGCTTTTTCTCATAGAGGGCCTGCAAATAGTCCAGCGTTTGCTGGGCGGTGTAGCCCAGGATGCGGTTGGCGTCCCGCTGGAGGGTGGTCAGGTCATAGAGGGCCGGGGGCCGCTCGGTTTTCTCCTTCTGCTCCACCGCCTGGACGGTGGCGGTGCCGCCCTCACAGGCGGCGGCGATGGCGGCGGCGTCCTCTTTGGCAGCGATTCGCTCCCCAGTGACGGTCATGCCACCGCAGGTCAGCTCCACCGTGTAGAACGGCACCGGCTCAAAGGCGGCGATCTCCGCCTCCCGCTGAGCGATCATCGCCAGGGTAGGGGACATGACGCGCCCGATGTTCAGCGTCCGGCCATACAGCACGGAGAACAGCCGGGTGGCGTTGATGCCCACCAGCCAATCCGCCTTTTGGCGGCACAGCGCCGCTTGGTGGAGGCCGTCATAGTCGCTGCCGGGGCGCAGGTTAGCGAAGCCCTCCCGGATGGCGCTGTCCTCCATGCTGCTGATCCACAGCCGTTTCATGGGCTTGGTACAGCCCGCCAGATGGTAGGCGGTGCGGAAAATCAGCTCCCCCTCCCGTCCGGCGTCACAGGCGTTCACCACCTCGGACACGTCCTCCCGGCGAAACAGGGTGCGCAGAATGTCGAACCGCTCCCGCTTGTCCTGGCCGATGGTGAAGCGCCAGTGTTCCGGCAGGATGGGCAGATCCTCCCGCCGCCACTTGTCATACCTGGGATTATAGACGGCAGGCTCGGCCAGCCCCGCCAGATGGCCGATGCACCAGCTCACCAGCCAGCCATTGCCCTCCATATGGCCATCCTTCCGGGCCGAAGCCCCCAGCACCTGGGCGATGCCCATGGCAACCGAGGGTTTTTCCGCGATGACAACGCGATACATAAAATCACACTCCTTGAAATGGTGAGCGGCCCCGAATCCTGTCGGAGCCGCTCGGAAAATATAGATTGCGTTCTGTTCTCCGTCAAACTATAATGGGAACGAGACAACTGGAAAGGACGTGCAATCTACTTATGAAAAAATACACGATCTTCCGTATGCCCGCCGAGGATGATGAAAACTATGGTCAGCATGAATTGATCGGCGTCGAGTACGGCGAGGACATCTATGACACCACGGACAGGCTAATCCAGGCCGTTTGTGAGGATCTGTCCGAGAACCCGGAATACGCCAAGTGCGAAACCTATGCCGATCCTCCCGATGAACTGGAGGGTGCTTCGCCGTATCAATATCAGATGTGCGGCATCGTGTCCCCGGCCTATGCGGAAACCAACACCGTGATCTATTACGGCATCACCGAGACAGAGCGCGATTGACAGTTGGCAGGGGTGGGATAGCCTCCACCCCTCGATAGCAGGGCAGGACGCACCGCTCACCGCAGCGTTTACAGCCGTGGCAGGGGTGGCCTTTGGGTGGGTCAGGCTGGGGATTCCGCTCCTGGTGGGGGCGCGGGTTCTGCATCATCAGCCGTTCCAGGGCGCTGGACGTGAAATACCTCATTCGTCCTCCCCGTCCTCCGGCCCGTCATCGGGATCGTCCTCGTCCCCGTAGTCATACTCGTCCAGGTCGGCGCTGCCCTTCACATCCGGCTTTTTCTTCTTGAATATGACGAAGTAGGCCGCGCCGCCGCCAGCCAGGAGAACCAGCCCCACGATAGCCAACAGGCCGTTCCCGGTTTTGGGCTTCTCCGGCTCCGGCTCGGGGTCAGGCTGTTCCGATTCCACCGGGGCGGGCGGCTCCGGCTCTTTACCCGCGCACTCGGTCATGTTGACGGAACAGACCGGGCAGGCGGTGTTGACCGCCCCGGCGTGGCATTTGTCGGTGCAGATGCAAGCGGCGGGTTCCCCCTGCTCCACCAGGGCGGCGAGGTCGGCCTCGTCCACCTTGTTCAGAAAATAGGTCTGATATTGTTCCCCGTCCTCGTCCACCGGGGCGTCATAGTCGATTACGATGTAGAAGGTGTTCCCGCCCCGGCCCTCCACGGTGATGAACTGCTTGTGGGTGTCCTTGTCATAGAGCAGGTCGCGGGTGGAGAACTCGCTGCCGGGGGACAGCGGCTCCCCCTGGGCGGGCGTCTGCTGGGGGCCAGTGGAGGGCTGGCCCGTCTGCTGAACATCAGCGGGCGCGGTGGGCTGGGGAGACGGGGCGGAACCCTGGCTCCAGTATTCCAGAACCTTGTCGCTCCCGTCCTCCGGCCCGCCGCCCGCAAAGGCGGTGAGGGGCAGCGTGGCGCAGCACAGCACCGCCGCCAGCACCATGGTCAGGAGGCGTTTACATTTCCCCATGGTGGCTGTCCTCCTGCGCCACCGGGCGGGCGGCACGGATCAGCGCGGCGAGCTGGTCCGGGTCCAGCCCCATGCCCCGCACGAGGCCGATGATGTCCAGGTTTTCCAGCTCGGTGCGCTGCTTGTCCAGCTCCGCCTGCCGCCCTTGCAGCTCGGCAATTTTGGCGGCGTTTTTCTCATACTCCGCGTTGATCTTCTTGATTTTCGGGTTCATAAAACTGACAACTCCTTTCATGGCTCCCGAAGCCTGCCAAAAGCATAAAAATGCTCCTGCCAGTACGGGGTGTTGATGTTGGCGTAGGAAATGGGCGATCCGCAATGGATCATCATCCCATTGCCCACATAGATGCCCACATGGGTGGGCCTGTCCGGGTAGGGCGCGTCATAGGTGCCGACGAAAAACACCAAATCGCCGGGTCTGGCGTTGGCCCTGGACACAGGGGTGCAGACATCCTCCAGCCCCATCACCCCCAGCCGCCCATAGTTCCAGCCGCTGTGGTTGATGACCCAGGACACATAGCCGGAGCAGTCGAAGGAGGTGGAGGGGTTGGTGCCGCCCCAAACATAGGGATAGCCGAGATATTTTTCAGCTTCGGCAACCATTTTTGCAAAGACTTCATCCTCCAATGCTGACCGGGGTATGTCGTAGTCCAGATAGTCCTCCCGCCGGGAGGCGTTGGGGTATTCGGCGGTAGGGAACAGATCCGGGCGGTTGCCCAGGGCAGCCATATAGGTGGCGTAGAGATGCAGCCCGTCCTCGTCCAGCACCAGGACCGGCAGATGGGACAGGTCGGAATTGACCAGCTTCACCTTGCAGATGGTGTATTCATAGGGCTGGCCGTCCCCGTCCTGGCGGGTCTCGGTGGTGACGGTCTCGGTGAGGGTGTACTGCTTTTCAAAGAGCATTTCCAGGGTGGGCCGCGCCTGTTCCAGCGTCCAGCCGCCCCGGCGATAGGCGGTGAGCAGGGAGATCAGCACATAGGGGTCGTGGCCGATCTCGTCCAGGTCGAATTGGTATTCGTCATGGCCGGGGTGCAGGGCGGCGTAGTTGTCCAGCTCGTTCTTCAGCTCCGCCTCCATCCCGGCGTAAGCGGCCTCCGCCCCCAGCATATCCCCGTCGGCGGAGGGGTAGGTGGAACCGCCCAGCCCGGACAACACCCCCTCCACCAGCGCCGCGCAGGAGGACAGTCCGTTGAGGAACACGGACACCGCCAGGAACAGGGCCAGCGCCAGGGCCGCGCCCTTTTTGTGCCGCCGGAGGAAGCTGCCGGTGGCCCTGGACTTCACCGCCGCCTGTTTCGCCGCTCTCATGGCGTTCTCCATGGTGGCGGCGACGCCCTCCCCGGAACGCACCGAGGCGGCGTACTGCTTGCGGATGGCCCGCTTCTGTCGCCACCGGGAGACGGGATTGCTGGAGAGGTCGGGATTGTCCCGGATATGCTTCTGATAAATGGCGTTTACGTTGGCCCGCCCCATTTTCATCCGTGCCTTTTCCGCCTCCCGGTAGGGTTTCAGCTTCCGGGCGCGGGCGGAGCGCGCCGCCAGACGCGCCCCGCCCTCCGATGCTTCCTCCAGCCTGTGGGCGCTCTCCACGCCCGCATTTTCCTGTTCAGCCTCCTGAATCTTTCGGTGGGCCTGGGCGGAGACGGCGTTCAGCGGTGTGGACTTGACCGTATGGGAGAGCTTGGACACGGGTGCGGGCTTGTCCACGTCCTCAAACCGCAGCCGGGTCTTGGTCTTGCCTGTGGCCGGGTCCGCCTGCCGGTACTTCACCAGCTTTTTCTTTTTGGGCACCCTTTTTTGCGCCGCGTCCGCCTTGTCCGCCGCTCTGTCGGCGCGGCGGATGTGCTCCCTCAGCCGGGGATCGCCGCGTTCGGCGTCGGTGAACTGTAAACGGGACTGCTGCCCCGGTTTACTCCGGCTCACAGCTCGGCCTCGCGGGGCTTTCTCCGCAGGTCAGGGCCGGGAAGGGCGGGGATCGCCGCTTTCCGCTGTGCCAACTGACGCCGGACGGAGGGCCGCTCCCGCTTCCCCCGTCCCTGCTCCGCAGTTTTGCCCAGCCGGTGTACCGCCCCCTCCGCCGTGCTGATCGTGTGGTTTATGCCGGAGAGGGAGGCGTGGGCCGCGCGGAGGGGGGCCAGCACAACGGCCTGGACGCGCCCCGCCTGTCCGCCGTCGATCTGCCGGGTCTCCTTCCCAACGGCGGCGCGTCCGGCGTTTTTCAAGTGCCCGCCAGCACTCCGCAGCTCCTGGCCCATGGCCTCGGCCCGCTCTACGGCGGCGCTGACGCCCTCCATGGCGCGGCTGACCTTGTCCCCCATGGATTCCAGCAGCTTGTGGACGCCCAGGGTGGAGAGCGCCCCGTCCAGAGCGCCGATCCCCAACCGCCGGACATCCTCCAACACGGATTTGGCCCAGGTGATCACCTTCTCCTTCACGGCGGCAAGCTGTTTGAGGGCCTGCCCCACCTTGTCCTGCGCGGCCTGGATCGCGCCCAGCAGCCGGTCCCCGGCGGACGGGGCCTGGGTCTGCTCCAACTGCTTTTTCACGCCCTGAAGCTCTGCCAGCACCGCGCTGTACTGCTGCTCCATGCTGTCCAGCGCGGCAACGAGGCAGGACAACTCCGCGCCCGTGGCCTCCCGGCCACTCTCCTTCATCAAGCGGAGCAACTGCACGACGGTTTCATCGTCACTCAGAAATCTCATGTGTGATCTTCTCCTTTCATAGAGTTCAGTCCGCCCCTGGCGGCTGGTAGGGAACGCCGATGAAATCCAGCACCTTGCCGCAGCCCAGCTTATTCACGCAAAAATCATGCTGTTTGGGATGGGTCAGCGCCATGCGCTGGAAGCGGTTCGGCTCCTTCTCCAGATGGAGGCCGAACATACAGAACATACAGCCCGTGCGCTGTGCCCCGGTGGTGACGAGCTTCCCGTCCCGCTCCACAATATCCCCATAGATGGAGGCATAGGGGATGCCGGTCACGCGCAGGTATTGAAGGGCGTCCTGCTCCGTCCAGAAGGACAGTGGCTTAGAGATGGGTTCCTTTTTATCGTAGGCGTTGCAGCCGGTTTGCAGGAACGCCCCTTCCCTCCGCTTGCTCTCACAGGCCATCGTCCCCATGATGGCGGCCCTGCCGGTTTGACGGGCGTACTTGTGGAGGGGCCTCGTTTTCATCGCGCCGCAGCAGTATTCGGAAATGGGAAATGGCGCTTCCAACAGGAAGCGCCATTTCATATACCGCTGGCAAAACCAGGAGGGACTGCCATCTGAATTGTAGCCGTTCAACTGACTGATTGCCCAGTTGCTGCCTTTTCTGGCGTAATAGATACGCTTTGCCACATCTTTTGATATGACGGGATATCCGTACTGCTCAATGATCTGGGTAAAGGGCATCGCCGGTTGCAGCCACGCCACATTGGGGATGGAGCGCACAAACTCCTGGATTTCCGGGTACTCCATGCCGGTATCCGCATAGGCGGCGGGCACGTCCGGGTAGAGGCCCCGTACCAAATTTAAAAGCAGAGTTGAATCCTTTCCTCCGCTGAAGGAGACAAAGACCTTGCCATCATAGTGCTCATACCACTCCCGGATCAACGTCCGGCTCTCCTGGATCTTCCGCTCCAACGGCCACCCCTGCATGGTGAGCAGATCCTGCCGGGTGTAGACGGCCTCGCTCATGCGGACACCTCCTGGGGTTTCGTTGTCATGATGCGGTACAGCTCGGTGTCCTTGGGGAAGCGGTCCACGAAAGGAAGGATCACATTCCCATAGAATAGCAGCCCCTCGCCCTCGCCGGAGTGGGTGACATAGGAGAGCTGGTGGGGGCTGATGTTGAGCTGTTTGGCAAGGATCTGCCGGTCCCCCGCCGCCTGATTGAGCATATAGATGAAGTCGGAATTTTCAAATATATTCTCCACTTCCCGGCTTGCCAGCAGATCCTTGATATTCTGCGTGATGCCTGTGGGGACGCCGCCCCATTTGCGGAACCGCTTCCATATCTCCACGCTCCAACTCGCCAGCTCCCCCTTCAAGAGCAAATGGAACTCATCCACATAGTAGCGGGTGGTCCTGCCCAGCCCCCGGTTTACCGTGACACGGTTCCACACCTGATCCTGGATGACCAGCATACCGAGCTGCTTCAACTGCTTGCCCAGCTCCTTGATATCGTAGCATGCGGAGTGTCCTTATAGGATTTGAGTATCCTTTGAGGACACTCCGCATTATTTTTGCTCAAAATTCTATACGGCGATCCGCTCCGGGGAGTAGCTGACGGCTACTCCCTTTCTCGTCCCCATTGTGATCTCCGTAGCCGGGATTTTCCGGCGGTCAGGGACGGAGAAAGTGCCGATACATAGAGAAACACCCCGCAAATGCGAGGTGTTCCCATCGTGCTATATCAAAATCCTTTTCATTTTTCGTAAGGTTGTCGTAAAGTTTTCAAAACGGGGTCAAAATCCTCTGAAGCCCTTACGGCACAACGACTTTTTAATCCAACGGCTTCATCGTGGGGAACAGCAGGACCTCCCGGATGGAGTCGTTATTCGTCAACAGCATCACACACCGGTCGATACCGATGCCCATGCCTCCTGTGGGGGGCAGGCCATATTCCAGAGCGGTGATATAGTCCTCATCCATCATGCCCGCCTCGTCGTCTCCCTTGGCCCGCAGCTCCACCTGCTTCTGGAAGCGCTGGCGCTGGTCGATGGGGTCGTTGAGCTCGGAGAAGGCATTGCCCATCTCGCTGCGGCAGATAAACAGCTCAAAGCGCTCGGTGAGCCGGGGGTCCTTGGGGGACCGCTTGGCCAGCGGGGACACGTCCACCGGGTGCATGGTGATAAAGGTGGGCTGAATCAGCTTGCTCTCCACCCGCTGGTCAAATACCTCGTACAAGGCGTTGCCCCAGGTCTTGTCGGCCGTCTCGGGCAGCTCCACGCCGATGGACTTGGCGGCGGCCACCGCCTCCTCGTCGGAGTCCATGGCCATAAAGTCCAAACCGGTGTATTGCTTCACTGCCTCGTACATGGGCAGGCGGGGCCAGCCGGGGGTCAGGTCAATCTGTTCCCCCTGCCACTCCACCTGATAGGTGTCCAAAATCTTCTGAGCGGCAGAGGAAAGCAGGTCTTCAAACAGGTCCATCATGTCGTTAAAATCGGCATAGGCCTGATACAGCTCAATGGTGGTGAACTCCGGGTTGTGCCGGTTGTCCATGCCCTCGTTGCGGAAGATGCGGCCCATCTCATACACCCGCTCCAGCCCGCCCACAATCAGCCGCTTCAGCGGAAGCTCGGTGGCGATACGCATATACATATCAATATCCAAAGTATTGTGGTGGGTGATAAAGGGCCGGGCGGTGGCCCCGCCGGAGATGGTGTTCAACACCGGCGTCTCCACCTCCATGTAGCCCCGTGCGTCCATAAAGTCCCGAACGTACTTGATAAACTGGGAGCGGATGATGAAGTTGCGCTTCACGTCCGGGTTGACGATCAGGTCCACATAGCGCTGACGGCAGCGGGTCTCCACGTCGGTGAGGCCGTGGAACTTCTCCGGCAGCGGCAGCAGGGACTTGGACAGCAGCGTGATGGTCTTGGCCTTGATGGAGATCTCTCCTCGCTTGGTGCGGAACACCTCGCCTTCCGCCCCCACGATGTCGCCAATGTCGTACTTCTTGAACACGGCCAGGGCTTCCTCGCCCACATCGTCAATACGCACGTAGAGCTGAATCCGGCCCGCGCCGTCCTGAAGGTCGGCAAATACGGCCTTGCCCATGCCGCGCTTGCTCATCAGGCGACCGGCCAGACGGACCGTCTGCCCCTCCATCTCGTCAAAGCGGTCCTTCACCTCGTCGCTGTGGTGAGTCACGTCAAATTTTGTGATCTGAAACGGGTCCTGCCCGCGATTTTGGAGGTCCGCCAGCTTATCCCGGCGGACCTGAAGCAGCTCGGACAGCGAGGGCTCCTCCTGAACGGTCTGGTTGTCGTTTCTCTGCTCAGACATAACTGTCTCTCCTTTATTTCATCGGAAGGGCCGCCGCTCATCGCTGAATGGCCACTACCTCATACTCAATATTGCCGGCGGGAGCCTCCACCACCGCCACCTCGCCGATGGCCTTGCCCAGCAGCGCCCTGCCAAAGGGGGACTCCTCCGAGATACGCCCGTTCATGGGGTCCGCCTCCTGGGAGCCCACCACCTGATAGGTCTCCTCCTCGCCGGTGGCCACATCCTTTACCGTAATCCGGCTCCCGGTGCGCACCGCGTTGGGGTCCGTGGCGTGCTCCTCAATGACCACGCAGTTTGACAAAATATTCTCCAGCTCGGCAATGCGGGAGTATAGCTTGCCCTGTTCGTTTTTTGCTTCGTCATATTCGCTGTTCTCCGACAGATCGCCAAAGGACCTGGCCTCCTTGATCTGGTCGGCCACCTCTTTTTCCCGCACGGTTTTGAGATAGGTCAGCTCGCTTTTCAGTTCCTCCAAACGCTCCGCGCTCAGTTTGTATTCCTTGGCCATGTCGGTCCCATCCTTTCTTCTGCCCGCGCCGGATTTCCCACGCGGCAGCATCAAAAACATACGGCGGGAAACGCTGCCTCTCCCGCTTGATACAGTGGTTCTATGGAATTATAGTTACTTTATTCCCTTTTGTCAAGAGGTTCCAGCCGTTCCGGCGGTATTTGTCCTGTTTTTGCCATGCTCGGAGCGGCAATATCCAGCGGGCACAATAAATTTCCCAAATCCCGCAGCAAAAGCCTCCTGCTTCCCTGCCAAAAGGGGGAGCGCCATAGCCGAACGCGGTAAGCCGCTCATGGCTTACCGCGTCCCCCTCTCTCTTACGCCTTATTTCAAATATTTTTTCAGCTTGTAGGTGACGGCCTGGATATCAATCGGCTTCGCCAAATGGTCGTTCATGCCGCACTCCAAGCACTTTTGAATGTCCTCCGAAAACGCGTCCGCCGTCATTGCGATAATGGGAATATCCGCGTCCTCCCGCTTCAGTCCCCGGATGGCCGCAGTAGCCTCGTAGCCGTCCATAACGGGCATACGCACGTCCATAATAATCGCGTCATAATACCCCACGGGGGACTTCTCAAACCGTTCGACACAGATTTTTCCGTTTTCCGCCCAATCCAAATCCAGCTCAAGGACGGAAAGCAGCTCCCTCGCCACCTCCCAGTTGAGCTCGTTATCCTCCGCCAATAGGATATGCTTCCCCTGAAGCACCAGCTCTACCGCTCCCCTGGCGTCGGCAGTTTCCTCATCCGCAGCGCCGGCAAGTCCCTTCAGCGCGTCGAACAGGGTGGATCTGAACAGCGGCCTGGAGATAAACCTGGAAATCCCCGCTTCTCTGGCCTCCTCCTCCATCCCGCTCCAGTCGCAGGCCGAGAGCAGCAGCGCCGGGCCGTCCTCCCCACTGCTCAGGCGTATGGCCCGGGCCGCCTCAATCCCATTCATGTCCGGCAGCTTCCATCCCAGCACAACCGCCTGATAGCCATCCTCCCGGGAACGGCATTCCTCAATTCGTTCCAGCGCCCGCTCTCCGCTCAGACACCATTCGGAGCGGATTCCAATGGCCTCCAGCTCGCGAACCGCATTGGCACATAACCGTTCGTCGCCATCCACCACCAGCACCTTCCAGCCGGGAAGCGCCGCATCCTGCTCCCGCTCCTCCGCCTTTGCCAGATCGACCACCACATGGAACTCGCTGCCGCAGCCCTGCTCGCTGCGGACGGAAATAGCGCCGCCCATGGCGTCCACAATACACTTGGTGATTGCCATTCCCAGCCCGGACCCCTCTGTCTTCTGTACGCGGGTGTTGTCCTCCCGGCTGAAGGATTCAAATATCATCGTCTGATATTCTTCCGACATACCGATCCCCGTATCGCTCACCAGGAAATGGGTGCGGACACGGGACGCATCCTCCGGCAGCGCCTCCTGATACACAAGCACCTGAACAGAGCCCTTCTCCGGCGTAAATTTGACGGCATTCCCCAGCAGGTTGATCAGCACCTGGTTCAGCCGCACGCTGTCGCAGTACACCTTCTCTGAGAGAATTTCGTAGGCCGCCGCGTTGAACTGCTGATTTTTCGCCTTGACCTGGGGCTGCATGATATTGACGATGCTGTCCATCACCTCTCTCAACGACACCGGCTCCATATTCAGCGTCATTTTGCCGCTTTCAATCTTAGAGATGTCCAATACGTCGTTGATCAGCCCCAGCAGATGCTTGCTGGACAGCGCAATTTTACTCAGATAATCCTGAACCTGTTCCGGATTGCCCGTATTATCCAGGGCCAAGGAGGTCATCCCGATGATGGCATTCATGGGGGTGCGTATATCGTGGCTCATGCTGGAGAGAAAATCCTGCTTTGCCGCGTTGGCGTGCTCCGCCTCCTTCCGCGCCCGTTCAGCGTCCTCCCGCGCCATATCCATTTCTGTGTTCACGCGCTGCAATTCAGATACCTGCAGCTTGAAAAATTTCAGGTACTGAAAGAATATGTAGAGAAGCATGGCAATCACTACAAAGGAGGCGCCGTAAACGAGGGCAAGCCAGCAGCTGCCCATGCCGGAAATCGTGCGATCCAGCCCCTCAAAGGGAAGCACCGTCACCAGATACCATTCGCAGTAAGGCAGATCGGTGCAGTACAGGTGGTGGCGCGACTCCCCATTTTTCAGAATCATGGAATAGTCTTCGCTTGCATCCATGGCCGCCATGAGCTGCTCAATATAGGAAGCCGACTCCCCATTTTGGCCCTCAAAAATGCTGGAGAGCCTGTCAAAATAATTATTGTGGACATCCCTCTCGTTCCCGACGACATAGCTGCCATCCTCTCGTATAACAAACGAATACATCAGCGAACTGTCCTCATCCAGAAAGAGGACCTCGCCCATATATTTGGTAGAAAGCCCCACCACCATGGCAAGGCTGTCGCTTCCATCGGACATGGGATATTCACAGGGAACGCCAAACACAATCACACCGTCCCCGCCGCTGTTCACTGCGGACGCCGCTTTGCGCTCCCCGTTCCGCAGGCTCTCCAAAAAGGGCTCAGGGTGGTTCAGCTCCACAGAATCGCCGTAAATCATCTCAATTTCACCGTCGGGCGAATACAGGGCGGCGCACAAAAATTGTCTTGCCCGCGCACCATACTCAATCTCCTCCTTGGAGCCGTAACCCGAAGCTCCGTCCCCTGCCGCGATGCGCGCGATGGACTCCGCCATTGTCAGGCGAAGCTCAATAATCGTCTCAAAGTGGAGGGACACCTGCTCATTCATTCCGGACATATAAGCGGTGCCTATCTCCTCAATCGTGCTTTCACTCATATTGTGAATGGATATTCCGAGGAAGGAAAACACGAAAGCAGTTAAACAAATGATTACCGCTATGCTGATTTTCAAGGAACGCGGCAAAGCCTTGTTTTTCATACTTTTTCCATCTCCACAGTTTTTTCATATTTGCGCCGTCTGCCCTCCGGGCATCAGCCGCTCCCCTGGCCTAACAGCCTTTCAGCCGGCTCATGACCTGGAACATTTTGCGGATATCCACCGGCTTCGCCAGATGTTCGTTCATCCCGGCATCCTTCGCCATCGCCACATCCTCCTCAAACGCATTCGCTGACAGCGCTATGATCGGCACGGCTTCCGCGTCCGGCCGCTTCATGCCGCGGATCACGCGGGCCGCTTCATATCCGCTCATCACCGGCATCATCAAATCCATCAGTATGCAGTCAAATGTCCCCGGCCCGGACGCGGCAAACGCATCCACGGCGGCCTTCCCGTCGTTGGCAGTCACAACCTCCGCGCCCGCCTCCCTGAGAATGTACTCTACGATCTCACAGTTGATCTCATTGTCCTCCACCAGCAGCACACGCATCCCGGCAACATCGCCCTGCACGTCCCAGTTATCGCCCGCGGGCGCTCCGCTCCGGGCCTCGTCAACGCGAAGGGGCAGAGTAATCCGAACCACGCTCCCCCTGCCGAGCTGGCTGTCCACCTCAACCGTCCCCTTCATTTGGTCAACCAGCTTCTTCACAATGGACATACCCAGCCCAACGCCATGATAGTTTGTCCTCGCATCCTGATGCTCCTGGGTAAACGGCTCGAAAATATGCTCCTTGAAATCCTCCCCAATGCCGATGCCGGTATCTTCAATGACAAAGCGGCAGCTTGCGGTCCCATCCCGGAAGGCAGCCTCCTCCGCCCGGACAAATACGGAGCCGTGGGGGCGGTTATATTTCAGCGCGTTGTCAATGACATTGATCAGGATCTGCCTCAAATGAAGCGGATTTCCAATCACTCTGCCATGCCGCAGGCCGGACTTCTCCAGCTCCAGACGGATTCCCCGCTCCTCCGCCAAGGGGGACAGGACCGCGATGCAGTCCTCCACCGCACCATGAAGGTCAAACGGCTCCTCCACTGCCGCCGGCCTCCCGCTCTCCAGCTTGCTGACCTGGAGAACGTCGTTCACCAGGGACAGCAGGTGCTCCGTTGACACACGGATTTTATTCCGGCACTCTCTCTGCCGCTCCAGGTCATCCTGACTCTTTTCCAAAATGGCCAGCATCCCCAAAATCCCGTTGATGGGCGTGCGCAGGTCGTGGGACATATCGGAAAGAAATTCGCTCTTTGCCGAGTTTGCCTGTCTCACCCGCTCCAGAAGCTCCATGATGGACTGCTCCTGTTTCTTCCTTGTCACCATGGTGTCCGTGATGTCCTGATGGTATCCGTTCAGGCAGGCCCCCGGCTTTTTAAATGTTTTATCCGGCACACCGCCGCAGCGGACATAGATTTTTCCCAGCGTTGGATGGTTCCAGGGGTAGATCACCTCAGAGCGCCCGGTTTCCAAAATCTCCCGCACCGCCTCCTGCGCCATCTCCACATAGTCCGGCTCAATGCGCTCAAACCAGTGGCGGTAGCACTCCTCCGGCCCGATCTCGTCCGGCACGCCCAGGAGAATCCGCATGGTTCGATCCGCGTACATTCTCGGCTGGCAGCCCTCCTCCAGCTCAATCGTCCAGATGCCGGTCCTGGCCCCCTCCAGAATGTCCTCCAGGCTCCGCCTTGCCTCCTGCTTGTATTTTTCCTCTTGCTCCACCAGGGCGTTGATATCCCGCTGGGCAAAAATTGCGCAGTTCTCCCCCTCCGTCTTCTCGGTGGCGGAAAAATGAATCTCCAGGTATTTCAATCCCAAGAGATTATCCCTTACCTGATGCCGGATAGAAAACTTTTTCTTTTCCCTGAGCTGAGCCAGCACATAGTCCTTTTTTGTCATGGCGCGAAGCCGTTCCTGGTCCTGTGGAACCACGCACTTGGAAATGTACCGCTCCATCGCCGCCTGATAGCCGTCCTGAAAATGGGTAGCCCAATCCAAACCGCTCTGTTCGCTGCTCCGGTATATCTCGCATTCCCCTGTGTCCAGGTTTACCTGATAGATGCCCAGATAGTCCACACTGAGGGCATGGAGAACATTATAGCTCCGCTTTTGCAGCTCCCGGAACAGATTCCGCCGTTTCAGGGAGGATACGATGAAATGCGCCGCCGTCTGGAGCATATTCGAGGCATATTCCAACGATTTCACAGGGGGATTGTCCACGCCGTAAAACCCGATAATATTTTCGCCGTTATATAAGGGCGCCACCACAAGGGAATGAATGCCCTGGCGCTTCAGATTCTCGTACTGAAGGGGAGCGTCCTCCCGGATGTCTTCCAGCCTCTCGATGACAATATGCTTGCCGGTGCTGAAATTCCGGTACCAGCTGGCGCACACCTCAGCGGGAACATTTTGAAGGTTTTCCTTTTCTGGCTCCACTCCATCGGCCACCCATTCATAGGTGTTGTCATCGCCGCCCAGCTCGTTCTGTTCAAATATGTAGGCCCGCTCCCCGTTCAGCGCCTTTCCCAAATGCATCAGGAGCACATTCAGCGAATCATCCGGAGTCTCCTCCAGCAAGGCCACCCGAAGGCCCTCGTTGATGACAACCTCCAAATTCTGAACGCTCCACATATCACTGTGCCGCTCATGGGCCTCCATGGCTGGGACGCCTTCTCCCACCCGTTCAACCAGTTTCTCTGAATATTCCATGTGTCCGTCCTCCATATAGGCCGCTTTCCGGCTAAAACCGCCGCGGCAAATTCCAGTGCGCAGAGAGTTTCCCCAAAAACCGCTGTTTTGGAATATTTTGCATCATCCTGCTTCGCTCCCACAGCTTCGCCGTAAAGGTCAGAAAATCCTTGCTATAATACCATATGCCCCCAATCACGTCAATAATAAGTGGCAGAAAACCGTTCACACCGGCGCCAAAAAAAGTTCTTCCCATAATAGGCAATCTGTGTTATATTGATTGCAAAGCTGATTACCCACCAGCTCGGCTGGATTCCCAATTCCGGATTGGTGGATTGAACGGCTTTTATTCTGTCCATTGACAGAAAACTATCCAAAAAAGGAGCGACAGGAACGTGACAGGAAAGCAAGCGGACTCCGGTACCAGCCGGGAGATAAAACGGAGCCTGAATGGGCGGATATTGAGAAATACCACTCTTAATATCTTGATTTTGGTGGTCATATGCTGCGTGATTATGGCTGCTTCCTTGCAATCCCTCGCCAACAACATCTTGTTGGACAGCCTTCAGCCCATGGCCCGGCAGTCGGCTAAGACCGTGGAGGCCAACATTCATATGCTGGCCGACCGTATGATGGGCATTGCCGGCGATCCCCGGATGAACACGGTATCCGCCGCCGGCCTGGGCGAAACGGAAGCGTCCCGCCCGGATGCCGCGGCGACGGCGGCAAACCGCATGGTGGTATTGAAAGAAGCGGCGGAGCTGTACGAGCTTTACACCATCGCCCTGTATGACCTGGATGGGCGGCTGGTGCAGGGAATCGACGGCGCGCCGGAAAGCCTGGGCAGCGATTTTTTTGCGCTGCTGAAGGAGACAGACAATCTGACCATCGACGCTTCCACCATCTTCCAAGACAAGCTGGGCATTACGATGGGAATTCCTGTGAAGGAGAACGGCGAGACCGCTCTCTACGTGATGGGCGCCTATAAATATGATTTGCTGAACGATGTCATCAGCGGCATCAATCTGGGAAACACCGGAATGGCCTATATGGTCAACCGTGAGGGCGTCGTCACCGGCCACCCCAACCAGTCCCTTGCCCTCAGACAGACCTCGCTGGATGAGCTCAGCGGCGGCAACAAGGGCGCTGTGGAGCGGGTGACCACCGGGGAAACGGGAGCGACGGAATATTCCTTCGCCGGGGAAAAGATGCTCGTGGCCTTCTCTCCCATCCGAGGGACCCAGTGGTCGCTGGTCATCCAGATTCCCAAATCGGACTACAGCCATTTTATCACCGGAGCTATGCTGGTATCAATCCTAGCCACCCTGGCCGGTTTGACAATCTCCATCCTGCTGATTCTGCGGTTTGCCCGCTCCATCTCCCATCCGGTGAAGTGCGTCACGGACCGGATGGTGGCCCTCTCCAACGGCGACCTGCACACGGAGGTGCTGCCTGTCAGCACTGGAGATGAACTGGAGGTCATGACGCAGACGCTGGACGCCACCTTAGAAAGCGTAAACCGGTACATATCCGACATCCAGCAGGTACTGACCCGTGTTGCGGACGGCGACCTGCGCACCGGGCCCCAGGTGGACTATAAGGGCGATTTTGTGTTGATTCGCGGCAGCCTGCACACCATCACCCAATCCATGAACGAGACCCTCCTCGGATTCCGTTCCGCAGCGAATCGGCTTACCGCTATGGCGGAACAGCTGAGCGGGCAGTCCGCACGGCTGCTCCAGGCCTCCATGGATCAGAATCAATCCACCGAGGCGCTGGTCCACGAGGTCACTCATGTGAAGGAGCGGCTGGCCGACGTTACGGAAAGCACCGGGCAGACCCGCTCCCAGACAGAGGAGATCAGCCAGCGCATTCAAACCGCCAATGAACAGATGCGCACCTTGTCCTCCGCCATGGATGACATCAGCGCAAATGCGCAGGAGATCACCAAGATCGCCAAGGCCATAGAAGATATTGCTTTCCAGACCAGT
>CAJULM010000037.1 GCA_910587285.1 uncultured Oscillospiraceae bacterium
TCTAAACCTGCTGATACTGAATTTATTAACCTGAAACTTATTATACGAGGAGGATTTGAACATGGCAAAGGGATTCAACAGCCGCGGTATGGGCGGCATGGGGGGCGGCAACATGAACAGCATGATCCGCCAGGCCCAGAAAATGCAGCAGGATATGCTCAAGGCTCAGGAGGAGTTGGAGAGCAAAAACTATGAGGCTGCGGCGGGGGGCGGCGTGGTGACTGCCACGGTGTCCGGCAAGAAGGAGCTGGTGTCCGTGGCCATCGACCCCGAGGCGGTGGATCCGGACGACGTGGAGATGCTCCAGGACCTGATCGTGGCCGCCGTGAACGAGGCGCTGCGGAAAGCAAATGAGGACGCTGCCAGCCAGATGTCCAAGCTGACAGGTGGATTGAACCTCCCCTTTTAGCATCTGAGCCGTCGTAAGCCGCGCGTTGCGGACAGGCTGATGTCTAAGGAGGGGCAATGATGCACAACAGTACCTTGTGTTATCTGGAAAACGCCCAGGGGGAGTACCTGATGCTCCACCGGGTGAAGAAAAAGGCGGACATCAACAAGGACAAGTGGATCGGCGTGGGCGGCAAGTTCGAGGAGGGGGAGAGCCCCGACGAGTGCCTGCGCCGGGAGGTGCTGGAGGAGACTGGCCTCACCCTCACCGAATTCCAGTTCCGTGGGGTGGTCACCTTTCTGTGTAACGACAGCGCCTCGGACCAGTTTATGTATCTGTTCACCGCTACGGGCTGGACGGGGGAGCTGAACATGAACTGCAGGGAGGGCGAGCTGGCCTGGGTTCCCAAGGGGAAGGTGCTGGATCTACCCATCTGGGAGGGGGACGAGGTTTTCCTCAAGCTACTGGCGCAGGACGCGCCGCCCTTCCTGCTCACCCTGGACTACCGCGCGAAGGACGGTGGGGACCGGCTGACCCGGGCGGTGCTGAATGGAAAGACCATCGTTTGAGATGTTTCACATGAAACGTTCGTTCTAAGAATATCAAAGGAGGAAGCACCATGAGATTTTCTGAGATGCCCTATGAGCGCCCTAAACTGGAGGTGTTTAAGGGGCAACTGACTGAGTTCACCGCTCGTCTGAAGGAGGCGGAGAGCTATGACAAGGCCAAGGCTGTATTTCTGGAGAAGGAGGAGGCCGACCGCCATGTGGAAACCCTGTGCACCCTGGCCAGTATCCGCAACTCCATCGACACCCGGGACGAGTTCTACGATGGCGAGATGAACTTCTGGAACGCCGCGATTCCCGAGCTGGAGGAGTACGAGCAGGCGTGGAAGCTGGCCATGCTGGAGTCCCCCTTCCGCAAGGACTTTGAATCGGAGTACGGCAACCTGATGTTCCTCAACACCGAGATCGCCCTGAAGACCTTCTCCCCGGAGATTGTGTCCCAGCTTCAGCAGGAGAACGATCTGACGCAGGAGTACCAGAAGCTCATTGCCTCCGCCAAAATTCCCTTTGAGGATGGGGAGTATACCATCTCCCAGATGACCCCCTTTACCACCGATGCGGACGATGCCCGCCGCCTGGCCGCCTGGAAGGCGGTGGGGGGCTGGTACAAGGACCACCAGAGCGACCTGGACCGCATTTATGACGAATTGACCCGTCTTCGGGATGAGATGGGCAAAAAGCTGGGCTATGAGGGATATACCACCTTGGGCTATTACCGAATGGGCCGCAACTGCTATACCAAGGAGGATGTGGAGCAGTTCCGCGCCGCCGTGCGCAAGTACTTGGTGCCTCTGGCTGACCGGATTTTCCAGGAGCAGGCCCGCCGGATCGGCGTAGAGTACCCGCTGAGCTACGTGGACAACGCCCTGAAATTTCGCTCCGGCAATCCCCGCCCCCAGGGGACGGCGGACGATATCCTGGCCCAAGGGAAGAAGTTCTATGATGAGCTGTCTCCGGAGACCAGCGAGTTTTTCCGCACCATGCTGGAGAATGAGCTGCTGGACGTGCTGTCCACCGAGGGCAAGGCCGGCGGCGGCTACTGCACCGGCATCATGGACTACAAAGTGCCCTTCATTTTTGCCAACTTCAACGGAACCCAGGGGGATGTGGAGGTGGTCACCCACGAGGCGGGCCACGCCTTTGCCTGCTGGATGAACCGAGATCGGGTGCCCTCCAGTTACATCTGGCCGGGGATGGAGGCCTGTGAGGTCCACTCCATGTCCATGGAGTTCATGGCTTGGCCCTGGACGGAGGGCTTCTTCGGCCCGGATACCAAAAAATATTTGTACAGTCATCTGGCCGGGGCCCTCACCTTTATCCCCTACGGCACCCTGGTGGACCACTTCCAGCACGAGGTCTACGCCAACCCGGAGATGACGCCCGCCCAGCGCCACGCCAAGTGGAAGGAGCTGCAGCAGGTCTATATGCCCTGGGTGAAGCTGGACGGAGCCATTCCCTTCTTCGCAGACGGCGAGGCGTGGCAGCGCCAGAGCCACATCTACGCCTCCCCATTCTATTATATCGACTACTGCCTGGCCCAGACGGTGGCGTTGGAGTTTTGGGCGCTGCTGCAAAAGGACAAAAAGGCGGCGTGGGAGAAGTATATGGCCTATACGAAGCAGGGCGGCAGCCGCACCTTCACCGACCTGCTGAAAAACGCCGAGCTGGACAGCCCCTTCGACGAGAAGTGTCTGCGGGGCGTGTGCGAGACGGCCAGCGATTGGCTGGACAAGTTCGATTTGACCGGCATCGCGTGACAAAACACAAAGAGAGCGCCCCTCCCCCATGCGGGGGAGGGGCGCTCTTGTTTTGCGTCAGGGCCGGACCTCCAGCACGACCGGCTCACCGCGGCAGCTCAGGCAGCCGCCGGCCACCTCTACGCGGCTGCCGTCCAGCAGGTTTTCATAGCTGCCGTCGGGCGCAAATTCGCCAACGCGCACCAGTGCAGCGGTTCCTTGGGCACTGAATACGCCCACCAGCCGCCGGTCTCCCTTGGTGTGAACGGCGCACAGTACGTCCCCGGGCAGGGCATGGACCTGGTAGACGCTGTCGGTGAGGAGGGGATGCTTTTTCAGGGCGCACATCCGCTGGAACAGGGCGGTGCGGTCCGGACCGGACCAGTCCACGCCGTCCCGGTGGAACAGGCTGGGCAGGTGGACGCAGCCCGTCTCCTGTCCGGCGTAAATCAGCGCCGTGCCCTTCAGGAAAAAGCTGAAGGCGGTCCAGTTGAGCAGAGCCCTCTCGTCGGGCAGCAGGAAGGCGGCGCGCAGCTGGTCGTGGTTTTCCAGGAAGCGCAGCTTGCTGTAATTGCGGGGGTAGATGACCTCCTGCCGGTTGATGGCCTGGGCATAGTGGTCTAAAGAGGTCTTTCCCTCCAGGTAGTCTCGGAATATGTGGTAGATGTCGTAATCGTAGCAGAGATCGAAGGCGTCGTAGGCCTGGCAGTCGGACAGGCAGTCGTAACCCATGGCCCGGATGTGGGCGATGAAGGCGGGGTCCACGGTCTCCGCCAGCCACAGGCAGCCGGGACGGACGGCCTCCACCTGGGCCCTGGCCTCCCGCCAGAAAGCCAGGGGCACCAGAGAGGCCACGTCGCACCGGAAGCCGTCCACCATGGAGGCCCAGTATTTCAGCGTGTCGATTTGATATTGCCACAGCTCCCGGTGGGAGTAGTCCAAATCCACAACGTCGGACCAGTCCCCCACCCGGTTGCCCAGGCTGCCGTCCGGCTTGTGGTAGAACCAGCCGGGATGCTCCGCGGCCAGGACGGAGTCGGGCGAGGTGTGGTTATACACTACGTCGATGATGCACTTCATGCCCAGACTGTGGGCCTCGTCCACCAGGCGGCGGAAGTCATCCAGGGTTCCGTATTCCGGATTCACCGCCCGGTAATCCCGAATGGCGTAGGGGCAGCCCAACGAGCCCTTGCGGGCGGCTTCGCCGATGGGGTGGATGGGCAGCAGCCACAGCACGTCTGCGCCCAGATCGCGGATGCGGGGCAGATCTCGCCGGACGCCGTCAAAGGTGCCTTCCGGGGTGTGGTTGCGGACAAAAACAGAGTAGATAACCTGATTGCGGTAGAGGGTGGTTGTGTTTTCCGCCATGGCTTGATTCCTCCCATTGATAGCGGACTCGCATCAGGCGGGCCGCCGGTTGATTGACTTTGAGCGGCGGAGCCGTTCCCTCAAACTCTATCCCAAACCGGGGCAAAAATCAAGGGGTTGCAAAAAATTTGCGTTGGGGGTGCACGGTTTCGTACAAGAGAAAACCGGAGCGGGGGAGGCCGCAGAGAGGAGGTGAGGAGATGTTTGTTTTGAAGGCGGAAAAGAACCGTCTTACGGTGTTAGAGCGGGAGCTTGTGACCAGCGGATCGGTGGAGGCCTACACGGTCCGCTTTCAGTTTTCTCGGGACTGGGATGGACTGAGCCGGGCGGCGTGCTTCAGGGCCGGGGCGCAGACGGTGTCTGTGCTGCTGGACGGCGGCGGGGAGTGTACCGTTCCCTGGGAGGTGATGGGTCCGGATGGCAAGGGAAAAACGCTTTACGCCGGGGTGTGCGGCACAAAGGAGGGGGGAGTGGTGCTGCCCACCGTTTGGGCCGGGCTGGGCGTTATCCTGGAGGGGGCCAGCGGCGGGGAAAACGCGAGAGCGCCCACCGCGCAGCTGTGGCGGCAGGAGCTGGGGCAAAAGCAGGACCGGCTTGCGGGGCGGCCGGGGCAGCTGGTGGGATTTGACGGGGCCGGCAGGGCGGTGGCAGTGGACGGTGCGGCCGCTCCAACCGGGGCAGAAACGGCCACTCAGGAGGAGACAAACGAGATGCTCGACGAAGTATTCGGCTTCGCGGGAGAGTAAAATGGAGGGAAAAGAATGGCTTACAATGAGGAAAAGCTGGCGAATCTGAGGGTGCTGAAGACGCTGGCGGAGCGGGTGAGACGGGAGTGCGCCGGCAAGGAGCGCGTGGAGGCCTTGGAGAGCCGGGTGAATGAGCTGACGGTTCAGGGCGGCGAGCCCAACGTGATCGTCGAAGTGAAGGTGAACGGCGAGAGCCAAGCCGTGGCGGGCAAGGCGGTGGATATCGCTGTGCCGGTCAAAGCGTCCGAGCTGGAAAATGACGCCGGGTATCAGAGCGCCGCGCAGGTGGCCGCGGCCATCGCCGCCGCCGGCCACGCCGGATTTGAGACGGCGCAGGCCGTCCCGGACGCAGCCCAGGCGAAGGACAATGTGCTGTACCTGGTGATGAACGAGCAGACCGGGCATTACGACATTTACGCCAAGGTGGGCGGCGAGATGGCGCTGCTGGACGACACCACCGTGGACCTGTCCGGCTATGTGGAGAAGGCGGAGGGCAAGGGCCTGTCCTCCGAGGACTTCACTGCCGCGCTGAAGGCCAAGCTGGAAAGCCTGAGCGCGGCCACTGACGAGGAAGTGGCGGAGATGCTCAGCGATGTTTTTGCTGCGCAGGAGTAAAGGGCCTGGGGGGCGGATGAATCCGCTCCCCTGTCTCTAAAATAAAAGGCGAAAGGAACGCATGATGAAGAAAGTGATCAATTTAGAGCAGCTGCGCCAGGCCGTGCTGGAGTCGAAGCGGCTGACCGGAGAAGTGGCTCAGGCGGCGGCTCGGGCCATCGGGGAACTGGCGGCGGCCATGCAGGGGGGAGTTCCCTCCGGCTGCATCCTGATCTGGTCGGGGGCGGAGGAGGAGCTTCCAGAGGGCTGGGCGCTGTGCGACGGGCAGGATGGACGGCCTGATCTGCGCAGCCGGTTTGTATTGGGAGCGGGGAGCGGATATGCGGTGGGCGTCACAGGCGGCGAGGAATCGCATATTCTGACAATGAGCGAGCTGCCCAGACACAACCATACCAACTCCGACCACTACCTGAATTTCAAAACAGGCAGCAATGGCGCCAGCGCCGGTGATACTACGGTGGTCGTCAGCGGAACGCACCAGTATTCCAACAAGGCGGTGGGCTATACGGGCGAGGATGCCGCCCATAACAATATGCCGCCCTACTATGCGCTGTGCTATATCATCAAGCTGTGAAGGAGGAGCATCAATGCAGGAAGGCTGTAACGTTAACAAGTGCCGCCCGCTCCCCGCATTGAGGCGGTGGAGCGGGAGAAGGAGGACAAAATATGTATGAGATAGTGATAAGACGGCTGGGGAATCTGCTCAGTGTGAAATCGCTGGTGACGCTGACGCTGACGGGGGTATTTGCGGTGATGACCATGCATCAGGCCGTCAGCCAGGAGTTTATGACGGTGTACTCCGTGGTGATAGCGTTCTATTTCGGCACCCAGGTCCAGAAGGCGCAGGGCGCAGTGGAGGGAAAAGCATGACGGCCCAGGAGCGGCTCATCGCCGCAGCCCAGGAACAGGAGGGCTATCTGGGGAAAAAGACCAACGCGCAGCTGGATGATTTCAAAGCCAACGCGGGCGGACTGTGGAACAAGTTTGCTCGGGATATGGACGCCCTGGAAGACTTCTACAACGGCCAAAAGAATGGCTACGACTGGTGCGATGTGTTTGTGGACTGGTGCTTTGTGCGCACCTTTGGGGTGGAGCTGGCGCGGAAGCTGACCTGCCAGCCCAGGTACTCCCTGGGGGCGGGGACCAAGTATTCCATGGACTACTACAAGGCGCGGGGGCGGTTTTTCATGACGCCTCAGCCGGGAGATCAAATTTTCTTCGGCACAGCCACCGTGACCAGCCACACAGGGCTGGTGGTGGCGGTGAAGGACGGGTATGTGCACACGGTAGAGGGAAACGCGGGCAGTCCCAGCGCGGTCCGCCTGTGCAGATATTCCCAGCAATACGCGAAAATCAAGGGCTATGGGCGGCCGGACTGGTCGCTGGTGATCGGGGAACCGGAGGAGGACGATGAGATGGTGATTTATAAGGCGCTGACCGATGTGCCGGAATACTACCAGGCAGCAGTGCAAAAGGCGGTGGATCAGGGTGCGCTGAACGGCACCGGGGACGGAGAGCTGAACGTGTCCGAGGACCTGTGCAGGACGCTCACGGTTCTGGACCGGTTGGGCGTGCTGGACAAGGCGGCCACCTGAAATAAAAGGAAAAGCCCCCCTTAAACCGTTATGGTTTAAGGGGGGCTTTTGGCATCCGTGCGGTGATTGACGCGTCCGCTCCCCTCAGGAGCAAAGCTGCTGTGGGAAACGGGCGGCGTTTCACTTATACCTCATCCTCCACAGAGGAGTGGCTCATGATATAGAATTCCTCCTGACTGGGTCGAAATTCCTTCGCCATATGCTCCAAGGTGTCGTCATAGCGCCGGGCCTGGTCCTCGTCGATGCTCATTACGGGGCTGTCCCGATAGACCCACCTGCGTCCGTCCAATGCGCCCGCTTTCAGCTCCTTGCCCATCATAGCCGATGGGAATCGGCCGTTTTCTGTGCAAATGTTAAATTTTTTGCAGCTTTTGAAGCCCAGACCGACATAGTTGGCGGGACTGCCGAATATGACGATCACGTCCCAGCCCAACTCCGCCGCCCGCCGGAAGGAGTGTTCTAACAGCCGCTTGCCGTAGCCCTTGCGTTGGTGCTCCGGCGCGATGGACACCGGACCAAAGGTGAGGATGTCTTTGACCGTCCCATCCTCGCCGGTGAGGGTGGCTTTGGTATACATCACGTTCCCGATGACGAGGCCGTCCAGCTCGGCCACAAAGTCCAGCTCAGGGATGAAATCCGGGTGGTCCCGCATAGTGCGGACCAGGTAATGCTCCACGCAGCCGGGGGCGTAAATGTTGTAAAAGGCCCGGCGGGTGACGTCCTCCACGGTCTGGCGGTCCGCCGCAGCCTCTCTCCTGATGGTCAGCATAAAATGTCCTCCGTTTCGTCTTTTGCTGTGGCTATTGTAACATAAAGCATCGCCAAAGTCGAGGCGGCTGATTCCAGGTATGATGAAAATTTTTCTTGTGGGATGCAACGAAAGAGGCGTCACAAACGTATTATAATTGTATGGTATGTGGGTGTGAGGAGAATGGGACGAAAGGATGTTTATAAGAGCGGATTTCACAGTTTGATGTGGTCTTAAAAGAACTTTAACAATTTCCAGTTAAAATGTTACAGGATTGTTGTTGTTTCTCATGGCTGGCCCGATTATACTAAAAAGGAACTGCAGCAGGCGGCTCTATGCCCGCCTACGGTTGGAATTTGCCTGCACAGGCTGTTTAGACAGGAGGATATCATATGCCGGAGATTTATACGCCCGACGCGCCGGAAAAAGCGCCGGTGGAGCAGACCGAAGGGGTGGACGTGGACTCTGTCCAGGGACAGGCCCCGGCGGCGGAGGGGCAGATTGCGGTGAAGGAAAAGAAGCCGCGCCGCACCGCTGCGGAGAAGAAGAAGCTGGTGAAGCGGATCATCGCCATCGTGGTGGCGGCGGCAATTTTGAGCGGTATCGTGTTTGGAATGTGGTTCCTGGTCTTTCGGGAGGACGATTCCCTGGGGGACATTTACGCCGAGCCCGCTTACATAGGCTCTATTCAAAGCGTGGTCCAGGGCAGCGGGAACGCCAACGCCAAGGAGACCTCCACCGTCAGCATTCCCGCCAACGGCACGGTGCAGCAGGTTCATGTGTCTGGGGGAGACGTGGTGATGGCTGGTCAGCCCCTGTTTACGGTCTATAGCCAGACGGCTCAGGATGCGCTGGCCACCGCCCAGGAGACCATGAACTCCCTCAATGAAAAGCTGGCGAACCTGAGCCTCCAGGCCCCCTTTAGTGGCAAGCTGATGGAGGTCTCCGAGTTCTACCCCGGCGACAATGTGGGGGAGGGGGCCACCGTGGCCACCCTGGTGAACGACACCAAGCTGAAGCTGTCGCTTTACTTCAGCTACGCCTATGAGGACCAGGTCTGGGCGGGGCAGACGGCCTCTGTTTCCATCCCGGCCGTGATGTATACCGGCGAGGGCGTGGTGGAAAAGGTGAACAAGGTCAGCTTCATCACCCCCGAGGGGGGCGTGTATTTCGAGGCGGTCATCGTATTCAACAACCCAGGCACCCTCACCGCCGAGATGGACGCGTCCGCCGTTCTCACCGCCGGGGACGGCACGTCCATCTACCCCTATGAGGCGACCCAGACCCAGTATTATGAGACCCGCACCCTGACCACCAAGGCGGGGGGACCGCTGGTGTACAGCAACCTGCTGAACTACGCCAACGTGCAGGCGGGGGAGGTGCTGCTGTCCATGGGCTCTGAGAGCCTGGACGAGCAGATAGCCGCCGCCCAGGAGGCGCTGAACGAGGCCCAGGCCAATGTGGACGCGCTGAACGCCGTCGCCCCCATCGACGGCACCGTGATTTCCTGCACCCTGGTGGAAGGCGGCGAGGTAAAGGCGGGGGATGCGGTGGTCACCATTCAGAACACCACCACCATGGTGGTGACCATTCAGGTGGACGACCGAAACATCGGCTTTGTCAAGCTGGGGGATACCATTGAGCTGTCCGACTACAACGGGAATTTCTTTATGGGCTTGGTCACGGATATCAAGATGCAGGGCGAGGTGGGTCAGGGGATGTCCACCTTCCCCGTCACCCTGGAGGTGGATAACTTCGACGGCTCGCTGTACGCCGGGGCGTGGCTGGACTATTCCTTCGTCACCAGCCAGTCGGACGAGTGCGTGCTGGTGGCCACCACGGCGGTGAAGTCGGTGGCGGACGCCGAGGGAAACAAGCAGACCGTGGTGTTTGTCCAGCGGGAGGAGCGGCCGGACAACGCCGTGGACCTGGATTACACCGCCCTATACGGCGTGCCCAAGCCGGAGGAGGGGTACTGGCCCGTGCTGGTGGAGACCGGAATCTCCGACGCCAAGCAGGTGGAGATCAAGTCCGGCGTGGAAGCGGGCGACATGGTATTCATCAACTATACCACCGAGCAGAACGGCATGGGCGGCGGCATGATGATCGGCTGAGGTGGCGCCATGCTCATTGACATCAAAGACCTTTACAAAATTTATAACGAGGGACAGGAGAGCGAGGTCCGGGCGCTGGATGGCGTGTCCCTCCAGATCGACCGGGGGGAATTTGTGGCCATCGTGGGTGCGTCCGGTTCGGGCAAGTCCACCATGATGAACGTGCTGGGCTGTCTGGACGTGCCCACCCATGGGCAGTATGAGCTGAATGGGACCGATGTCACCTCCTTGAAGGACAAGGACCTGGCCCGCATCCGCAACCGGGAGATCGGCTTCATTTTCCAGGGCTACAACCTGCTCCAAGACCTGGACGCGCTGGATAACGTGATTCTCCCTCTGATCTACCGGGGCACCTCCATTTTCGAGCGGGAGGAGCTGGCTATGGCCGCCCTGGCGCGGGTGGGGATGGACGACCGGGCCCACCACCGTCCCAGCCAGATGTCCGGCGGCCAGCAGCAGCGGGTGGCCATCGCCCGGGCCATCGCCACCCATCCCCCCATCATCATGGCGGACGAGCCCACGGGAGCCCTGGACTCCAAGACCGGGCGGCACGTGCTGGGCATTCTTCAGCAGCTCTATCGGGAGGGCACCACCATCCTGCTCATCACCCATGACGATGGCATCGCCGCCACCGCCCCCCGGGTGGTGCGGCTGTCCGACGGAAAGATTGTCCACGATGGACGGCAGGAGGTGGACTGGCTGTGAATTTTATGCAGGCATTCAAAATGGCCTTTAAATCCATTGCTTCTAAAAAAACCCGGTCCTTCCTCACGATGCTGGGCATTATCATCGGCGTGGCGTCGGTGGTCATCATGGTGTCGGTGGTGCAGGGGCAGAACAAGAAGCAGATGGAGTACCTGGAGGCCATGGGCGACAACAAAATCAGCGTCTACGCTTACCAGCGCTACGAGACCTCGGGAAGCGTGTCCGGGCTGTTGTATGAGTACTGTCTGGGAATGCAGGACCTGGTGGTGGGGGTCACTCCCCAGATTGAGGTGTGGCAGGAGATCACCATCAAATACGGCGCCAAAACCTTCAACACCCAGAATTGGGACGACTGGGAGAAGCGCATCTCGCTCAAGCTGGGCTCCGACCAATTCGGCGTGTGCAATAATTACACCCTGGGAGGCGGCCGGGAGCTGTCCTTCCTGGACATTGAGAAGACCAACCAGGTGTGCGTGCTGGGCGGCGGGGCGAAGACGCTGCTGTTTGACTTTGTGGACCCGGTGGGGGAGACCATCTTCATCAACAACCAGCCCTTCCTGGTGGTGGGCTGGTATGAGCCCACCGGGGTGGAGGGCATGAGCGACATGGATAACGTGGTGCTGCTGCCCTACACCTTCAACCGAACCCTGAACAACAACGAGCAGATTCGTCAGTACGTGGTGAAGGCGCGCAGCGCCTCGGCCACCACCCTGGCCATCGCCAAGCTCAAGGCGTTCCTGGGGGGCTTCATCACTGAGGACAACGGCTTTTACGATGTGAGCAGCAACAACAACTGGGCCGACCAAATGCAGCAGCAGAGCCTGATGCAGTCCCTGGTGCTGGGGGCCATCGCGGGCATCTCCCTGCTGGTGGGCGGCATCGGCATCATGAACATCATGCTGGTCACTGTCACCGAGCGCACCCGGGAGATCGGCATCCGCAAGGCCATCGGCGCGGAGCGCAAAAGCATCATCGTCCAGTTTCTCATTGAGGCGGCGGTGATCTGCGGCATCGGCGGCATCATCGGCATTGGGCTGGGCTGTATGGGCTCGCTCATCGCGGGAAAATTCTTGCTTCAGGGCATGATTCTGTGGCCCAGCATGGTGATCACCGTGGGGGCGTTCACCTTCTCGGTGGTGCTGGGCGTGCTGTTCGGACTGTACCCCGCCATCAAGGCGTCCAGCCTCCAGCCGGTGGACGCGCTGCGGGCGGAATAAGGAGGAGAGACAATGAGACGAAATTGTAAGCGAGGGCTGGCCCTGCTGCTGTGCGTGGTCACGGTGCTGTCGCTGGCGGTTCTTCCCGGCTATGCCGGCCAGTTCCATGACATCAAGGACAGCCAGACCTCCATGGCGGCGGATGTGCTGTCCGCCCTGGGGGTGGTGAAGGGTACCGGCGGCGGGGGCTTCTCCCCGGAGGGACACCTCACCCGGGCCCAGCTGTGCAAAATGGCCATTGAGGTGCTGGGCATGGGGGAGGAGGCCAAGGCTCAGGCCTACCGCACCATTTTCAAGGACATGAAGGGCGGGCACTGGGCCAGCGGGTATGTAAACCTGGCCGCCGTCACCGAGATTCCGGAGGGCTCCAAGTCCCGGCTGATGCTGGGCCTGGGGGACGGGAATTTCGGCCCCGACCGGGAGGTCACCTATCAGGAGACGGTGACACTGTGCCTGCGCATCCTGGGCTACAGCGAGGAGGCAAACCGGGCCTGGCCCCACAGCGCCCTGGAGGCAGCCAGCCGCCTGGGACTGGACGAGGGAGTGTCTGTGGAGGTCCCCTCCGCCCCCGTCACCCGGGGACAGACCGCGCTGCTGTTTTACAACCTGCTGACCACCCCCTGCAAAGCCAGCGGCGAGCTTTTTGCCAAGGAAAAATTGGGTGATATCAAGGACGACGCCATCCTCCTGGCCACCGACGCCACCATCAACGGCAAGTCGGGCTGGGTAGTTACCGCCAAGGACGGCGCCACCACGGCCTACCGCAGCGCGGCACCGGTGGACACGTCCATGCTGGGCCTGCGTGGTTCGGTGCTGCTGGATCAGGAGGGCCGCTTTGTCACCATGCTGCCGGATGCGTCCAGCTACATCACCGCCGCGGTGAGCCGGAAGCAGGGGTCGTCCTACCTCCATCTGGCGGGGAAGGGCCGGTACACGATGTCGAAGGACACCCCGGTGTACACCGGCGCGGAGATCACCACCTATGAGGAGTATATGGCCAATTTGCGGACCGGAGACATCGTGACGCTCTACCTGGACGGGCAGGGCAAGGTGGCGGGCCTGTACCGGGCGAAGGAGACGGCGGAGTCCCGCTTTGTGGTGGTGCGCAGCGCCTCGGCCACCTCGGGGATGTTCCGCTCCCTGCTGGGGGAGGAGAAGGACTACACCATCCGCAAAAATGGCGTGGCCATCTCCATGAGCGACATTCGGCAGTATGACGTGGTCACCTATGATCCCATCACCAAGGTGCTGGACGTGTGCGACGCCAAGCTGGCCTGCGTCTATGAGAACGCCGTGCCCACGCCCGGTTCCCCCAACGAGATCGTCGCTGCGGGGGGCAACCACTTCGCCGTGCTGGCCGATGCCATCGAGGACTTCACCGGGCGGAAGCTGGGCGAGCACATCACGCTGCTGTTTACCGCCAACGGCATGGTGGCGGGCCTGATGCCGGGGAAGACCGACATCTCCACCTCCAACGCCCTGGGATTCGTGAACAAGGACGGGCATTTCGAGCTCCTCAACTGCCGGCTGACCCTGACGGAGAACATCCCGTCCGAGAGCTACAACCGGGGCAGCATCTGGAACCTGGGCTCCTCCTCCCGCGGCTCGCTCAAGCTGCAATCCAAGGGAATCTATAGCGGCGGCTTCCTGTTCAACCCCAAGACCATGACCCTGGGCGGCGTGAAGGTGAGCCCGGCCGCGCAGGTGTTCGAGCGCAGCCCGGAAGGCGATTTGGTGGCCCGGGAGCTGTCCAGCCTGAACGTCTCGTACCATGCCGACTACTACCACCGCAGCAGCACAGGCGTGGTGGACATGATTATCCTGGGCACCGGCCGGGGCGGCGGAAAGGTATACGGCCGGGTGGACTCGGTCAACACCTATACAGTGTCGCCAGACGGTGGTGGGTACAGGCGCACTGTTACCACGCGGACGCTGCTCAACGGCGAGGACTCAAATTATACCTTCGCCAACGGTCTGCGCATTTCCAGCGGCTACTGTGAGCTGACGGTGTCCGGAGGCTATATCACCGCCGTGAGCTACCTGAAAAAGATTGAAAACGTGCCCTCTACCGCCTTCTTTACCGAGGACGGGACCACCTTTGTGCGGGTGGGCCAGGATGTGTACGAGGTGGACAAGGACGTCAAGTGCTTCAACATCGCCGCCTCTTACACCGAGCCCGGCAACAATCCCCCCGCGTGGATGGACCTGCCCTGGGACGCAGAGGGCAGATTGCCTGGGGGAGAAAAGTTCGAGTGGATCTGGGACAGTACGAGTTGGACGCCCAACGCTCCAGAGATTAAGAAATTCGACACCCTGAGCCAGTGCCGCAACTTTGCCGACACGCTGACCATTTACCTGGACAACACCGAGGGGAAGGTCCGCGTGGTGGAGGCGGTGTCTTAACCGCCCAGCTGAGGACAGATGAAAGAGCCGCCGCAGAGAATTCTGCGGCGGCTCTGTTTAGTTGAAGTCTGGCGGCTTGCGGCTGTTCTCCTCCAGCTGCTGGAGCAGCCCGGCCAGCGTCCGCCAGTCCTCCGGCGACACGCCGGCGGACAGCTGGCGCTGAAAGCGCTGGGTGGCCTGGTCCAGCACGGCCAGCATTTCCTCCCCCGCCGGGGTGAGGTAGAGCTGGTACTGCCGGCGGTTTTCCGGGTCGGGGGCGCGGCGGATGTGGCCCAGGTCCTCCAGCCGCCGGGCGGACCGGGCCACGCTGGCTTTGTCCAGGGCGAAAAAGCTTACCACGTCCTCCTGGCTTGCGCCGGGATGGCGGCCGATGTAGAGGACAATGAGGTGCATCACCCCCACATACCCGTTGGGGGTGAGGACGGTGTGCCGGAGAATGCGCATCCGCTGGCGGTTGATTTTCAGCAGGCTGGACAGCACCGGGTCCGTCATGCTACCTCACCTCCGGGGGCGGAGCGCTCCGCCGCTTGGGCGTCGGCTGCGGCCTGAATCTGCCGCTTCACCCGGCGGATGAGGGGCAGGGCCAGGATCAGCGTGAGCAGGTCGGCCACGGCCTGGACGGCGGCCACGCCGTAGGCCCCCCAGGCCCAAGACATGGGGTAGACGATGGGCAGGAAGCAGGTGCCCTGCCGGGAGGTGGACAGCAGCAGCGCTCCCCGGGCGTTGCCCAGCCCGGCGCAGAACATATTCACCACCGCAACCCAGCCGTGGATGGGCAGCACCAGGCACTGCAAGCGGATACACAGCACGCCGATGGCCAGCATCTCCGCCGACTGGTCCGATTTGGCGAACACGCCGATGAGCTGGTTGGCCAGCAGGGCCAGGGTGAGCCCCATCACCAGCGCGCCGATGATGGCGGTGCGGGAGGCGAAGCGGTAGCTGTCCTTCACCCGGTCGTACCGCTTGGCGCCCCAGTTGAAGCCGGCCACAGGCTGAAAGCCGGTGCCAAAGCCCAGGATGATGCCGAAGGGGAACATCATCACCTTGGTGGACACGCCGATGCCGGCCAGCACGGCGTCCGAGATGCCGCCGGCGATGTTGTTGAGCACAATGGCGGACACCACCGCCAGCCCCGAGCGGAACATGGACGAGGAGCCCACGCTGACCACCTGGGTGACGATGTCACGGGTGGGGCGGAAGCGGCGGACGGACAGGTGCAGAACGCTGCGGCGGGTGACGTAGGGGAAGACGAGAATGGCGAAGCTGACCAGCTTGGAGATGGCGGTGGCCAGCGACGCGCCTTTGACCCCCATGTTGAAGTTGAAGATGAAAATGGGGTCCAGGAAGCAGTTCAAAATGCCGCCGAAGCCCATGCCCACCATGGAGAGCATGGCGCTGCCCTCCGCCCGGAGGCACTGGTTCATCACAAAGTTGGCCGCCATGAAGGGGGCCACCAGCAGCACATAGGTGGCGTATTCCACGGCGAACTGCTCGCAGGTGTCGGTGGCGCCCAGCAGACGCACCATGGGGTGCATAAAGCTCACGCCCAGGACGGTGACCACCGCGCCGAACAGCACCGCAGTGAAAAACGCCGTGGACAGCACCTGGCTGGCCTTGTCCGAGTCCTTGGCCCCCAGCAGGCGGGAGATATAGCTGGCCGCGCCCACCGCCAGCATGGAGCCGGCCATCATAATGATCTGGTCCAGCGAGGCGTTGACGCTGATGGCGGCCTGGGCGCTCTCCCCCAGGCCGCTGACGAAATAGGTGTCCGCCAAGTTGTAAATAGAGGTAATCAAAAAAGAGATGATGGAGGGAAAGGCCATCTTGGTGATGACACGGGGCAGGGAGCCCTCCAGCATCATGTTTTCCCGCAGCTGTTGCCGCTGTTTGTCTGTGCCCGCCATTGCGCAGTCTCCTTACCATAGATTGTTTCATTTGCAACTGTTTCATATAATACCTTTATTATACTCAAAATTCGACAGCTGTCAAGGCGGAGGGCGGGATTGGGCGGCGGAGGTCCGGCTGAGACAGGGAAAAAGCTCCTGACCGCTGGGCAGGTCAGGAGCTTTTTCCGCGAATTAGCCAGGGGTGGTTTTGGCTGCGTGCCAAGAGTAGAGCGTCCCGGCGCACCCGGCGGCAAGCAGGGCCAGCGCCGCCCAGAGCCAGCACCACGCTCCGGCCGCCAGCAGGCCGGCCAGGAGGGTGGCCGCCCCGGCCGCCGCCATGGCCCAGCCGCCAAAGCGCTGGCACTTGCGCCAGACCGCCTCGTTTTTTACGCTCCACGGGGTGCGCAGCCCCGCGGGGCCGGGCTTTTTCAGCTTGGGAATCCAGTTGCCCAGGGCGATCAGGCCCAGACCGGATACGGCGCAGAGGCTTCGGTTCAGGTCCAGCGGGAGGGCGGCCAGGTTTTCCGCCTGCCGGAAGTCCGCGTATAAGAAATACAAAATGATGAGGTCGAACACAGCGAACTGGACGATGCCGGCAAGCACCAGCAGGAGCTCCGCAATCTTCCCGGAGGCGGAATTTCTCATCAGGCGGGAGACGCCCAGCCACAGCGCCCCATAGGGCAGCATGAGAAGGGGGAAAATCAGCGTTTCATACCTGCTTCCCCAGCGGTTTACCGCTCCCGCGGCGTTATAATGGGCCGGGATGCGGTCCGGAAGGAAGGGCAGGGCCGCCAGCACCAGCACCAGTTCCAGTGCCAGAAGCAGAACTGCGGCGGTGTATAGTCTCCTCAGCTTCATGGTTCGCGCCTCCTCTTAGCTCGTTCAGCCACAAAATCGCCTCGTCCAGCACCGTCAAATCCAGCTCGTAGTAGATAAAATTTTTGTGCCGGGTCTCATAGATCAGCTCCGCCTCCCTCAGCTTTTTCAGGTGGTAGGACAGAGCCTGGGGCGTCATGCCCACCGCCTGGGCCAGTGCCCCGGAGGCGATGCGCCCCTCCTTCAGCTTGGAGAGAATCCTGCGGCGGTTTTCGTCGGCCAGAGCGGCCAGGATGTCTGAAACGGGCATGGCGTGCACCTCCCAGCTATTTCAAGCTTTCTTTAAATAGATACTATCATAGCGGGCGGAGGATGTCAAGGGCTGTTTCAAAATAATTTGAAATAGCGGCAGGCAGAATTTGGTGATATTGCCCCTTGCAATTTTTCCGTTAATAGGGTAAGCTGTTTCCATAGGCAGAGTAGGGGCGCGTGTGTTGGGAGGCTATGGTCTCCGCAGTGCCGGCGGGACGGGGAGTTGTCCGCCGGACGAAAAGCCGCAGGGCTTGCAGTGCGCGCCTCGCATCCCGCTGCCGCATGGCGGAGCTTGGATTGCGGGCTTCCTTTGTGCGGCATACCCATTTTGGGCTGCCGAGAAAACAAAGGAGGTCTTTTTATGTCTCAAACGCTGTACAAAACGCCCTTTTCCCCCGCATATTGGAGGGACGCCCTGGCGGACTTCAAAAAGCCGCGCACGCTGGTGTTCTCCGCCCTGATGGTGGCCGCCTGCGTGGCGCTGAGCTACCTGAAGTCCATCCCCATTGTGGACAACGTCCGGGTGACGTGGGGCTTTCTGGCCAGGGCGCTGTGCGCCCTGGTGGGCGGGCCGGTGAACGCCCTGGCCTTCGGCTTTGTGGAGGACACGGTGAGCTACTTCATGAACCCGGACGGGGGCTACAACCCCTTCTACATCTTCACCACCATGCTGGGGGTGTTCACCTACGCGCTGTTCCTCTACCGGGCGGAGGTGACGGTGACGCGGGTGTTTTTGGCCAAGCTGCTCACCAATATCCAGAACGTATTTTTGCAGTCCCTGGGCACCTATCTGTGGTATTCCAGCAAGGGCTATTGGATTATCGCGGGGGAGCGGGCGGTGAAAAACGCCATCATGCTGCCCGTTCAGACCGTCATGCTGGTGGCGCTGTTCGCGGCCCTGCTGCCCATTCTGCACCGCATGGGCTTCCTGCCCGCCCAGGCGGCGCGGCTGAAGCTGTGGAGGAAGCCGGAGTGGATGGGGCGGAAAAAAGAGCGCGAGGAGCAGGCGGTCCCCTGGGAGGAGTGACCGCCCCGCAGACCGCATAACGAAGGCCATGTCCGCATACCTTCCCATGAGGAGGGATGCGGACATGGCTTTTTTTGAGGCGCTGGGCAACTGGCTGTGGGGCGGACCGCTGCTGGCGGTCTTTTTGGCGGTGGGGCTGTGGTACTCCTTCGCCACCGGCTTTTTTCCCATCTTCGGCGTGGGGGTGTGGTGGAGGACCACGGTGGGCTCCCTGCTTGGGCGGAAAAAGGGGGGGAAGGGCGGCCGGGGCGTGACCCAGCTCCAGGCCCTGTCCACCGCCCTGGCGGCCACGGTGGGCACCGGGTCCATCGCCGGGGTGGCCACGGCCATCGTGTACGGCGGGCCGGGGGCGGTGTTCTGGATGTGGATGTCCGCCCTGCTGGGCATGGCGGTGAGCTGCGGGGAGAAGACCCTGGCGGTGCGCCACCGGGAGCGGGGGCCGGACGGGAGCTACCGGGGTGGGCCCATGGAGTACATGAAAAACGGGCTGCGCCTGCCGTGGCTGGCCAAGCTGTTCGCGCTGCTCTGCATTGCGGAGACGCTGGCGGGGGGCAATCTGGCCCAGGCCAATTCCATCGCCTCGTCGCTGTCCGCGGCGGCGGGGGCGAACCGGCTGGCGGTGGGGGTGGTGCTGGCCGCTGCCGTGGCCCTGGTGCTGGCGGGGGGAATCAAGCGGATTGGGAAGCTGTGCGAGCTGCTGGTGCCCGCCATGGCGCTGCTGTTCGTGGGCTGCGGGCTGGCGGTGGTGGCGGCCAACTGGCGTTCGGTGCCCGGCGCCTTTGCGCAGATCATCGCCTATGCCTTCGCGCCCCGGGCCGTTGCCGGGGGCTACGCCATGGGGGCGGCGCTGCGGTACGGGGTGGCCCGGGGGGTGTTCACCAACGAGGCGGGGCTGGGTATGTCCGCCATCGCCCACGCCTGCGCCGACGTGGAGCAGCCGGCGGAGCAGGGGATGTGGGGGATTTTCGAGGTGTTTTTCGCCACCATGGTCATCTGCACCGTCACGGCTCTGGTGATTCTGACCTCCGGGGTGTACGACCCGGTTCAGGCGCTGGCCCTGGCGGAAGCGGGGGCGCTGCCTGACGGAATGCTGGGCGCACCGCTGACGGCGGCGGGCTTCGCCACCCTGTTTGGGGAGGCGGGGGAGTGGATTGTGTCCGTCAGCCTGATTCTGTTCGCCTTTACCTCCCTCATCGGGTCTGGGTACTACGGGCGGCGGGGATTGGAGACCCTCACCGGCTCCTCCTGGGCCATGGGGCTGTTCTGCCTGGCCTTCCCAGCCTGCGTAATCCTTGGGGCGGTGGGAGACGTGACGGCGGTGTGGCAGCTGGTGGACGTGTTCAACGGCCTGCTGGCGGCGGTGAACCTGCCCGCGCTGCTGCTGCTCTCGCCGGAGGCGGTGCACCTGCTGCGCTCGTGGCTGCGGACCCGCCGGGGCGGCGAGGCGGCCCTTGACAACCGGGGCGGGATGGCGTAAGATAGTGCCGGTAACGGGAGGCGTTCCCGACAAAAACTGAGAAAGGGAGAATGGACATGGATTTGAATTTCGATATCAAGGGCAAGGTAGAGGAGATTGTGGCCAAGCTGAAAAAGGACCCCGATCTGATGGAGAAGTTCCAGAACGACCCCATCAAGGCGCTGGAGAGCGTCCTGGGTGTGGACCTGCCGGATGAGCAGCTCAAGCCGCTGGTGGCGGGCGTGAAGGCCAAGCTCACCGCCTCCGATTTGGGCGACAAGCTGGACGGCCTGAAGAAGCTGTTCTAAGGCCGCATTCCCGCAACATGGAAAGAGACGCCCGCCCCCTTTTGGCAAGGGGGCGGGCGTTTTTGCGCGGCGGCGGGTTTCGGCCCGAGAGCAAGCCCCCCGGCTTCGCCGGGGAGCTTACAAGACTCAGGTGCGTCAGCGGGCCGGAGAACAAACGCCTCCCCCGGCTTCGCCGGGGGAGCTTGCAAAGTTCAGGTGCGTCAGCGGGCCCGAGAGCAAAGCCCCCCGGCTTCGCCGGGGGGCTTACAAAACTCAAGTGCGGTAGCGGGTCTGAGGCACGTAGGTGCAGTGGAGCAGCTCGTGGGCCTTGTGGCCGCCGGGCTCGCCCAGATAGGTCTCGTAGACCTCCTTGACCACGGGGCTCTCATGGCTGCGGCGCTGGGGCATCCCCTCGTCCTGCTTGTACAGCGCCTGGGCCCGCAGGGTGCGCAGGTCGGTGAAGGAGCGCACGGAGGAGGCGTGGAGGGGCTGGCCGCCGCCGTTGACGCAGCCGCCGGGACAGGCCATGAACTCGATGAAGTCGTAGTCCAGCTCGCCGGACTTCAGCCCGTCCAGCACGATCTTGGCGTTGGACAGGCCGGAGGCCACGCACACCTTCACGGTGCGGCCGGGCAGCTCATAGCTGGCCTCCTTGATGTCCTTGATGCCCCGGACCTCATGGAACTCCAGGGGGGCGGAGTCGTCGCCCATGAGCTTGGCCGCCACGGTGCGCAGGGCGGCCTCCATCACGCCGCCGGTGGCGCCGAAGATGACGGACGCGCCGGTGGACAGGCCCAGCATGGGGTCGAATTCGCCGTCGGGCAGGTGGTCGAACATCATGCCCGCCTGGGTGATCATCCGGGCCAGCTCCCGGGTGGTGAGGGAGGCGTCCACCGGCATACAGCCGTTGGCCATGCGCTGCTCCTCCCGCTTCACCTCGTACTTCTTGGCGGTGCAGGGCATGATAGAGACGACGTAGATGTCCTTGGGGTCGATGCCCGCCTTCTCCGCGTAGTAGCTCTTGACCAGCGCGCCGAACATCTGCTGGGGGGACTTGCAGGAGGACAGGGAGGGGATGAACTCGGGGTAGTGCTGCTCGCAGAAGCGAATCCAGCCGGGGGAGCAGGAGGTAATCATGGGTAGCTTGCCGCCGTTCTGGAGGCGCTGGAGGAACTCGGTGCCCTCCTCCATGATGGTGAAGTCGGCGGCGGTGTCCACGTCGAATACCTTGTCGAAGCCCAGCCGACGCAGGGCGGACACCATTTTGCCCTCCACATTGGAGCCGATGGGCATATCGAAGCACTCGCCCAGGGTGACCCGGACGGAGGGGGCGGGGCCGACGACCACGTGCTTGGCGGGGTCGTGGAGGGCGGCCAGCACCTCGGGGATGGAGTCCTGCTCGCTGAGGGCGCCGGTGGGGCAGGCCACCAGGCACTGCCCGCAGGACACGCAGTCCACTTCGGCCAGGTCCCGGTCAAAGGCGCAGCCGATGTGGGTCATGAAGCCCCGGTCGTTGGGGCCGATGACGCCCACGGATTGCTCCTTGCGGCAGGCGGCGGTGCACCGACGGCACAGGATGCACTTGGAGTTGTCCCGCACCAGGTGGAGGGCGGAGGCCTCAATCTGGGGCACCATCAGGTCGTTGGCGTAGCGCACCGCGTCGATCTGCAAATCGGCGGCCAGGTCCCGCAGCTCGCAGTGGGCGTTGCGGGCGCAGGTGAGGCAGTCCATCCGGTGGTTGGACAGAATCAGCTCCAGGGAGAGCTGGCGGGAGTGGCGCACCTTGGGGGTGTTGGTATACACCTCCATGCCCTCGCTGACGGGGTAGACGCAGGACGCCATGAGGGAGCGGGCGCCCTTGACCTCCACCACGCAGATGCGGCAGGAGCCGATCTCGTTTACATCCTTCAGGTAGCACAGGGAGGGGATTTTGAAGCCCGCGGCCCGGGCGGCCTCCAGCACCGTGGTCCCCTCGGGAACGGTGACGGGGATGTCGTTGATTTTCAGATTTACCATGTTGGGTTCCATCGTGTTCTCTCCCTCCCTTACGATTTGGAGATGGCGTCAAAGCGGCAGTTGTTCAGGCACAGGCCGCAGTGGATGCACTTGTTTTGGTCGATGACGTGGGGCGCCTTCACCGCGCCGGAGATGGCGTCCACTGGGCAGTTCCGGGCGCACAGGGTGCAGCCCTTGCACTTGCCCGGGTCGATGATGTACCGGGTGAGGTTGCGGCACACCCCGGCGGGGCAGCGCTTGTCCACCACGTGGGCGATGTATTCGTCCCGGAAGTATTGCAGGGTGGACAGCACCGGGTTGGGGGCGGACTGGCCCAGGGCGCACAGGGCGGAGTCCTTCAGGTGGTGGCACAGCTCCTCGATGGTGTCCAGGTCCTCCAAAGTGCCCTTGCCGTCGGTGATTTTGCAGAGGAGGTCGTACAGCCGCTTGGTGCCGATGCGGCAGGGGACGCACTTGCCGCAGGACTCGTCCACGCAGAACTCCAGGAAGAACTTGGCGATGTCCACCATGCAGTTGTCCTCGTCCATGACGATGAGGCCGCCGGAGCCCATCATGGAGCCGATGGCGGTGAGGGAGTCATAGTCGATGGGGGTGTCGATGAGCTCCGCGGGGATGCAGCCGCCGGAGGGGCCGCCGGTTTGGGCGGCCTTGAACTTCTTCCCGTTGGGGATGCCGCCGCCGATGTCCTCGATGATGGTGCGCAGGGTGGTGCCCATGGGGACCTCCACCAGGCCGGTGTTGGTGATCTTGCCGCCCAGGGCGAACACCTTGGTGCCCTTGGACTTCTCGGTGCCGATGGCGGCGAACTTCTCCCAGCCGTTGTTGAGAATCCAGGTGATGTTGGCGTAGGTCTCCACGTTGTTGAGCAGGGTGGGCTTGCCGAACAGGCCCTTGACGGCGGGGAAGGGGGGGCGGGGCCGGGGCTCGCCCCGGTGGCCCTCGATGGAGGTGATGAGGGCGGTCTCCTCGCCGCACACGAACGCGCCCGCGCCCAGCCGCAGCTCCAGCCTGAAGGAGAAGCCGGAGCCCAGGATGTCGTCGCCCAGCAGGCCGTACTCCTCGGCCTGGGCGATGGCCAGCTCCAGCCGCTTCACGGCGATGGGGTACTCGGCGCGGATGTAGATGTAGCCCTGATGAGAACCCACGGCGTAGCCCGCGATGGTCATGGCCTCAATGACGGAGAAGGGGTCGCCCTCCAGCACCGAGCGGTCCATGAACGCGCCGGGGTCGCCCTCGTCGGCGTTGCAGCACACGTACTTCACGCCGTCGTCGCTCTTGGCGTCATAGGTGAACTGCCATTTGGTGCCGGTGGGGAAGCCCGCGCCGCCCCGGCCCCGCAGGCCGGACTGCTTCAGCGCGTCGATGATCTCCTGGGGCGGGGTTTTCTCGGTGAGGATGCGCTCCAGGGCGGTGTAGCCGTCCACGCCGATGTACTCGTCGATGGACTCCGGGTTGATGACGCCGCAGTTGCGCAGGGCGATGCGCAGCTGGTGCTTGTAGAACTGGGTGTCCGCCAGAGAGGTGACGGACTGACCCTCCTCCCCCTCCATGTGGAGCAGGCGCTTGACGATGCGGCCCTTGACGATGTGCTCGGACACGATCTCGTGTACGTCGTCCACAGTGACCCGGGTGTAGCACGCCCCCTCGGGGAACACCATGACGATGGGGCCCATAGCGCACAGGCCGAAGCAGCCGGTCTTGACCACCCGGACCTCCTGGTCCATCCCGGCGGTCTTGAGGGCCTGCTCAAACTCGGTGATGAGCTTGGGGCTTTCCGAGGAGGTACAGCCGGTGCCGGTGCACACCATGATATGGCTTCGGATATGGCTCATAGTTGGTTCCTCCCTCTTTTATCATTCGGCCGCGCCGATGGTGTAGTCCTGGACCACGTTGTGATTGACCAGGTGCTGCTCCACGATGGCGGGGATCATCTCCGGGCGCAGGCGCACGTAGGTCACCTTCTCCTCGCCGGGGACAAATACCTCGGCCACCGGCTCTAAGCGGCACACGCCGATGCAGCCCGTCTGGGATACGGTGACGTTGGTCAGGCCACGGCGGTTGATTTCATCCAAAAAGGCGGTCATCACAGGGCGGGCCCCGGCGGCGATGCCGCAGGTGGCCATGCCCACCACCACGCGGATATTGCTCTCGTCATTTTCCCGCAGGTCCATCTGGCGCTTCATTTTTTCCCGGATGGCCTTGAGTTCTTCTAAGCTTTTCATGTAATCTCTCCTTCGATTCCGGCGGCGGGGAGCGCATCCGCCGCCGCGTCGTTTTCCTGTTCGGTCAGATAGTCCTGAATCCAGGCGAACACCTCCGGCTCCGCCAGGGAGATATCATCGCCCAAAATGTCCCGCAGCTCCGCGGTGGACAGCGCCGCCTCCCCCTTCGGGGTGGTGTGGCGGTAGGTCAGCTCCATCTCCGGGCTGCCCTGGATGAGCAGGGCCGTCGTCCCGGCCAAATCTCCCAGGGGGGGGCAGTCCAGGTGCCGGCGCTGAAAGCGGGCGGTGACGGTGGTGCCCGCGCCCAGGGCGCTCTCGATGGCCAGCGACCCGCCGGTCTGCTCCGCCGTCAGGCGCAGCAGGGGCAGGCCCAGCCCCACCTTCCGGGTGGTGCGGGTGGTGGTGAAGGGGTCGGTGACCTGGGCGAGAAACTCCGGGGACATTCCCCGGCCGTCGTCGGCGATGGTGAGGGTGAGCCAGCCGGCCTCGTCCTCCTCCAAGGTGACGGCCACGTGGCTGGCCCCCGCGGCCACCGAGTTTTTGGCCACGTCTAAGAGATGGAGGGAGAGGTCCTTCATCCCTTTTTGATGTACTCGTCCAAAATGGGGCCCACCTGGGCGGCGGTGAGGCGGCCGTACACATCGTCGTTAATCATCATGACGGGGGCCAGGCCGCACGCGCCGATGCAGCGGCAGGCGTCCAGGGAGAACAGCCCGTCGTTGGTGATGCCGCCGGGGGCGATGTTCAGCTTCTTCTCCACCGCGGCCAGCACATCCGCCGCGCCCTTGACGTAGCAGGCGGTGCCCAGGCACACAGAGATCTGGTACTTTCCCTTGGGGTTGAGGGAGAAGAAGGAGTAAAAGCTGGCCACGCCGTAGATTTCAGACAGGGGGATATCCAGCCCCTCGGCCACCATGATCTGGACCTCCTCGGGCAGATAGCCGAAGATTTCCTGGGCGGCCTGAAGCACCGGCATGGTGGCGCCGGGCTGGCCCTTGTGCGCCTCGATGACATGGCGCAGGCGTTCTTCCTGTTCCGGAGTGCCCCGGTAGGGGACTGCGGTCTTGCAGTTAGGCATTTCGCTTCCTCCTTGTTTTGATCTGGGGCGGGCGGAGTGGGCCGCCGCCCCGATGTTGCAGAAATGAAATAAAGCGTCCGGGCGAAGCATCAGCATGGAAGATCACCCGGACAAGCTATTCTATCATACGGCAGTACGGTTTGTCCAAGCTAACAGCATAAAAATCACCAAAAATCGTCAGGAAATTCCATCCGCGCCTGGCGCACCCTGGCGCAGCCAGCTCAGAACCGCCTGAGGGGACCGCTCCAAGAGGGGCATATACTGGTGGGCGTCCTGGATTTGGTCCAGATAGTGTGCGTCGCTGGCGTCGAAATGGGCCACCCCCCGCAGGTCTGGCCGTTGGAACAAATCCGGCGGGCAGCCTCTGGAGGTTTCCGCCACGGGAAAGCCCATAGCCGGGTCCCACAGGCCCAGGTTGGCCAGTAGGGAGAAGGAGGGCCGGTCGATGTGGGCGGGGTAGGCCACGCCGCCGTGGGCGCGGACCAGGGCGGCCGCCTCGTAGATGCCGATGGCGGCCGCCCCGGCCAGAAAAGCGGTCTCCTCCCCCAGCGGGCGGTCCTTCTCGTCTAAGTACAGCTGCGGGCCAAAGACGGCGGGGTTGTTTGGGATGGGGGGCAGCTTCTCCCGCACCAGGGCGGAAAACGCGCCGGCCTCCTCCAGACCGGGGAACAGGCACACCACATGGGCCTCCTCGGCGGTGGTGAGCTCCATCCCCGGCAGGGCCAGCAGGCCGTAGCGCTCCGCGGCCCGGCAGAAGGCGGCGCAGTTGCCGCAGGTGTTGTGGTCGGTGAGGGCCGCCACCTCCAGCCCCGCCAGCGCGCACATCCGGCGGATCTGCCGGTTCAGTCCCTGGTGGAGGATAAA
>CAJULM010000038.1 GCA_910587285.1 uncultured Oscillospiraceae bacterium
TAAAATCGGCGTGATTCTATACTTTTCCGCCCGGCTGTCCAAGCGGAACAGCCAGCTTGGCCCGCCCAAAAAGTGGAGCCGGCGCACCTTGACCGGTCGGTGGGGGGAGAAGCTGGACCGTATCGGCTTTTTGGAGCTGGTTCCCTATGGGGTGTGTTTGGTGGTGGTGCTGGGCGTCATCGCCCTGCAAAAACATATGTCGGCCATGATCCTGGTGATTGTGGCGGCGGCGTCGGTGCTGTTTGTCTCGGGCATCCGGCTGTACTGGTTCTTCGCCGGCGGCGGGCTGGTTGCGGCGGCCCTGTGGTTCATCATCACTCAGACGGACTACATGAAGGCCCGGATTGAGATCTGGCAGGACCCTCTCAGCGATTTGCAGAACGGAGGCTATCAGCCCTGGCAGGCCCGGATTGCCATCGGCTCCGGGGGATTGCTGGGGGCGGGGCTGGGCAACAGCAGGCAGAAATATCTGTTTCTGCCCGAGGAGCACAACGACTACATCTTCGCCGTTGTGTGCGAGGAGATGGGGATGGTGGGGGCCTGCGTCATCATCGCCCTGTTCTCTCTGCTCATCATCCGGGGCTATTGGCTGGCCATACACGCCAGGGACCGGTTTGGCACGCTGTTGGTGGTGGGTATCACCACCCTGACGGGAATGCAGGTGTTTTTTAATATCGGCGTGGTCACAGGCGTGCTGCCCCCCACCGGCATCTCCCTGCCCTTTTTCAGCTACGGCGGCACGGCTTTGATGATTCAGCTGGCGGAGATGGGAATGGTGCTCAGCGTATCCCGGCAGATTGCCGCCCCCAAGGCGGAATAAGAAAGGTGGAGGCGAGAGAATGAAGCTTGTGAGACAGACAGGGGCCCCCGCAACATCGGTCTTTGGTTTTGCGGAGAGAGAAGAAGCAAGCGGACTTTGCTTCGGTGATGTGAGGACGACATGAGAGTGATATTTACCTGCGGCGGCTCGGCGGGCCATGTAAATCCGGCCCTGGCCGTGGCCCAGCAGTTTGAAGCCCACCACCCCGGCTGCAAAATTTTGTTCATCGGCGCGGAGCGGGGGATGGAGCAGCGGCTGGTGTCCCAGGCGGGCTATCCCATTCGCACAGTGAAGGTGTCCACCTTTGAGCGGTCCTGGAGTCTGAAGGTGCTGCGGCACAACGTGGGCAGCGTTTTGAAGCTCCCTGTGGGCCAGCATGAGGCGGCGGCCATCCTGAAAGAGTTCATGCCCGACCTGGTGGTGGGCACCGGGGGCTACGCCTCCTATCCTGCCGTCCACGAGGCGGCGCGTCGGCGCGTCCCCTGCGCCATCCACGAGTCCAACGCTTACCCGGGGCTGACCACCCGGACGCTGGCGGGGAAGGTGGACCTGGTGATGGTGGGCTTCCCGGAGGCGGCGGAGTATTACAAGGACGCCAAGGCGGTGGCCGTCACCGGAACTCCTGTGCGGGGAGAGTTCTTCTCCCTGGACCGGGAGCGGGCCCGGTTGGAGCTGGGGCTTACCGACAGCCAGCCGCTGGTGATCTCCTTCTGGGGCTCCCAGGGGGCGGGGCATATGAGCGAGCGCACGGTGGACTTTGTGGAGCGCTGGGCGGCGGAGGGCCGCCGGTTCCACTACATTCACGCCGCCGGGCGGGACTACGAGGACATGACGGCGGAGCTGGCCAAGCGGGGCGTGGCGGTGACGGACAGCGAAGTGCGGCCCTATATCGACAATATGCCGGTGGTGATGGCGGCGGCCGACCTGGTGATCTGCCGGGCGGGGGCGTCCACCATCGGGGAGCTCACCGCCTTGGGCAAGCCGGCCATTTTGGTGCCCTCTCCCTTTGTGGCGGCCAACCACCAGTATAAAAACGCCAAGGTGCTGCTGGACCGGGGCGGGGTGGAGCTGATGGAGGAAAAGGACTGCACCGGCGAGGGGCTGTACCGCACCGCGCTGGAGCTGCTGGCGGACGGCGCGCGGCGCGCTTCCATGGGCCGGGCGCTGAAGGGGCTGGCCGCGCCGGATGCGGCCCAGGATATCTATAAAAATCTGATGAAGCTGGTGAAAAAATAGCAGTGATGAACGCTCCCACATAGAATGGGTGGAGATCTTTCTATGGGGAGGCTTTGTCATGAGTGTGATGTATATCCGGGGCGGCCGGCCGCTGGAGGGCGAGCTGGCGGTCCACGGAGCGAAAAACAGTGTGCTGCCCATTTTGGCGGCCTGCCTGCTGGCCAAGGGGCCGGTGACGCTGAACAACTGCCCCAGGCTCACCGATGTGGCCGCCGCGCTGGGCATACTCCGGCGGCTGGGCTGCCGGGTGGAGCAGGAGGGGCACACCATTGTGGTGGACCCCACCGGGGCGTCTGGCTGCTCCATTTCAGAGGAGCAGATGCGCTCTATGCGCTCCTCCATCATCTTTTTGGGGCCGCTGCTGGCCCGGGCGGGGGAGGCCCATCTGAGCTACCCCGGCGGGTGCGAGCTGGGCCCCCGGCCCATTGACCTGCATCTCTCCGCGCTGCGGGCCATGGGGTGTGAGGTGAGAGAGGAGCAGGGCATTCACTGCCTGGGCCGGCCAAAGGGCGGGGAGGTGCAGCTGTCCATCCCCAGCGTGGGGGCCACGGAGAACGCCATGCTGTGCGCTGTGGGCGCATCAGGCCCCACCACCATCACCAACGCGGCCCGGGAGCCGGAGATCGGCGATTTGCAGAGCTTTCTCAACAGCCTGGGGGCCGGCGTGCGGGGGGCTGGCAGCTCCACCATCACCGTGGAGGGGGGGCGCTGCCTGTCCGGCGGGGAGTACACCGTGATGGGCGACCGCATCGTGGCGGCCACGCTGCTGTCCGCCGCCGCATCGGCGGGAGGGACCGTCCGGCTGCGGGGGGTGGACTGGCGGCACCTGGCCACGGTGCTGTCCGTATTCCACCAGGCGGGTTGCCGGGTGGAGAGCAAGCTGGAGTATGTGGAGCTGTTCCGGGATGGGTCGGTGCCCCTCCGGGGGGCGCCCACTGTCCGCACCGCGCCCTATCCCGGATTTCCCACCGACGCCCAGGCCCCGGTGATGGCGGCGCTGGCGGCATCGCAGGGGTGCACGCTGTTTGTGGAGACCATATTCGACAGCCGCTACCGCCATGTGCCTGAGCTGATCCGCATGGGGGCGGACATCACCACCGAGGGACGGGTGGCCCTGGTGCGGGGGGTGGAGCGCCTCCACGGAGCCCGGGTGGAGGCCACCGACCTGCGGGGCGGCGGCGCGCTGGCCGCGGCGGCGCTGGGTGCGGAGGGGACCACCGTTTTGTCCGGTCTGAACCACATAGACCGGGGGTACGAGGGGCTGGAGGAGATGCTCCGATTGCTGGGAGCAGATGTGGAGCGGCGGGAAGCGTGACAAAGGAGAAGCGCAAGTCACTCCGCGCAGATACATAAGATCAGAGGTGATAACCATGGCACGGCAGCGCAGACACGGCAGACCCAAACGGCGCAGAGGCCGCTTCAGCGGCATTTACAAGGTGCTATCCGTTTTGCTTGTCGTGGCGGCGGTGGTTATGGCCTGCGTGGTCTTTTTCCGCGTGAACAGCGTGGAGGTGACGGGAAATGTGCGCTATACCTCGGCGGAGGTGATCCAGGCCTCCGGCATTCAGATGGGCGACAACCTGATTACGCTGCCCCGCAGCCGGATTTCCGCGGCCATTCGGGCGCAGTTGCCCTATGTGGAGGGGGTGTCCATCCGCAAGGCGCTGCCCGACGGCGTGGTGCTGAAGGTGACGGAGCGGGTGGCGGCGGCGTCGGTGGACTCGTCGGAGGGCCGCTGGCTCATGTCCTCCCAGGGCAAGCTGCTGGAGCCGGACACTGGGGCGGACAGCGTGACCATCACCGGGCTGACTGCGGTGGGACCCTACGCCGGAGGTATGATCCGCGTGCCCGAGGAGGAGGAGAGCACCCTGGAGTATGTCAAGGAACTGCTGGGCGTGCTGGAGAAGCGGGGACACCTGAGCCAATGTACGGCGCTGGACTGCTCGATGGCCACCTATATGTTGCTGGATTATGATATCTACCGGCTGAAGCTGCCCCGGAGCGGAGATTATGATTACTATATTCAGCTGGCGGAGCGGGCGCTGACCAGCGAAAAGATTCCGGAGGGGGTGGCGGGGACGCTGGACCTCACGGTGGCGGAGGGAAAGGCATATTTCAAGCCGGGGAAGTAAAGGACGAGGGAAATTTTCCCTCAGTCCAAAAATCTGCGATTTTCTATTGACCCCATGGAGAAAAAAGGGTACAATGAACAAGATATAGTCATTTGGACTGAAATTGACAGCTATTACTTGTTTCACATAGGAGGAACGTGGGTATGGCGTTTGTAATGGACTCCGTCGCAAACCATGAGGATGTACTGAAGGTCATCGGCGTGGGCGGCGGCGGCAATAATGTGGTAAACCGTATGGTGCGCGCAGGGATGCGGGGCGTGGAATTTATCGCGGTCAATACGGACCGGCAATGCCTCAACGCCTCCGAGGCCACCCAGAAGCTGGCCATTGGAGAAAAGCTCACCGGCGGCAAAGGCGCGGGAGCCAATCCGGAGGTAGGCCGGGAGTCCGCCAAGGAGAGCAAGGAACAGATTACCGCCCTGCTGGATGGGGCGGATATGGTATTCGTCACCGCCGGCATGGGGGGCGGCACCGGCACCGGCGCGGCCCCCGTGGTGGCGGAGATTGCCAAGGAAAAGGGAATCCTCACCGTGGGCGTTGTGACCAAGCCCTTCAATTTTGAGGGCCGCCGCCGCATGGAGCAGGCCGCCAAGGGCATTGAGGAGCTGCGGCAGAAGGTGGACTCGCTGGTCATCATCCCCAACGACCGGCTTCAGTATGCCACGGATGAGAAGATCACCTTTGCCAACGCCTTCGCCATTGCCGACGATGTGCTGCGCCAGGCGGTGCAGTCCATCTCCGACCTGATTAAGACCACCGGCCTCATCAACCTGGATTTTGCCGACGTCACCGCCGTGATGAAGGACGCGGGGCTGGCCCACATGGGCGTGGGCCGGGCCGCCGGCAAGAATAAGGCGGAGGAGGCCACCCGGATCGCCATCAACAGCCCCCTGCTGGAGACGTCCATCCAGGGGGCCAAGGGCATCATTGTGAACATTACCGGGCCCATGGATATGGGTCTGGAGGAGGTGGAGCTGGCTGCCGAAATGGTCAAGCAGGTGGCCGACCCCGACGCCCTATTTATGATGGGAACGGCCTTTGACGATACATTGGAGGACGAGCTGCGGGTGACTGTTATCGCCACCGGCTTTGGCAGCGTGAACAACCCCGTTCCCGGCCAGGAGGAGGAAGCCAAGACGCCCCCCCAGGCCGCGAAAGAGGAGGACAAGCCCGAGTGCGTGCCCGCCGGAGTGGGCGCGGTGATGCCGCCGAAGCCGCTGTCCAGCGCGGCGGTGGAGCCCCCTGAGGCGGACCCCTTTGACGACATCTTCCGCATTTTCAATAAGAAGTGAGACGCGCCCCTTCCTGCCCATCGGTGGGGAGGGGCGTTTTTCAGCAGGGAAGCGACGGGAGGGGGATGGACATGGAAACCATACCGGCCAAGCATTTGCTCCACCGCAATCGGTCCACCGAGTGGTTTGGGACAGATCACACCATGAACATCTACCGGGGCTGCTGCCACGGCTGCCTATACTGCGACAGCCGCAGCGACTGCTACCACGTAGAGGGCTTTGACCAGGTGCGGGCCAAGGCGGACGCCCTGCGCATTCTTCGGGACGATTTGGCCCGGAAGGTGCGCCCTGCGTTCATCGCCATGGGGTCCATGAGCGACCCGTACAATCCCTTTGAGGGGGAGCTGAAGCTCACCCGCCACGCACTGGAGCTCATCGATGCCTATGACTGCGGCGTGGCCATCGCCACCAAAAGCGATCTGATCCTCCGGGACGCGGAGGTGCTCGCCGCCATCCAGCGCCACTCCCCTGTGATTTGCAAGCTCACTGTCACCACTGCGGACGATGGACTGGCGGCGAAAATAGAGCCCCATGCGCCGCCGCCCAGCGCACGGCTGGCGGCGCTGGGGGAGCTGTCTCGGGCCGGAGTGTTTGCCGGGGTGCTGCTTATGCCGGTGCTGCCCTTTTTGGAGGACGGCGACGAGGGGGTGCTGGCGGTGGTGGAGGGCGCGGCCCAGGCCGGGGCACGGTTTATCTACCCCGCGTTCGGCGTCACCATGCGCCAGGGCCAGCGGGAGTACTTCTTGGACGGGCTGGAGCGGGCCTTTCCCGGCCAGGGGCTGAGGGAGCGCTATCTGCGGCAGTATGGGGATCGCTACCAGTGTGCCAGCCCAAGGGCGAAACAGCTGTGGGCGGTGTTCACGGCGGCCTGCCGGGAACGAGGCATTCTGTACGATATGAAATCCATCATTCGAGGGGCTACGCTGAACTATGGCGACCGCCAGCTCACATTTTTTGACTGACAGGGGGAGGGCCAATGGATGTAATCGGGCGTTTTGCCCCCACGCCCAGCGGGCGGATGCATCTGGGCAATGTGCTGGCCGCCCTGCTGGCGTGGCTGGATGTGCGCAGTAGCGGGGGAGAGCTGGTGCTGCGCATTGAGGACCTGGACACCCAGCGGACCAGCCGGGAGTTTGCCCTGCAGCTCATGGACGATCTGCGCTGGCTGGGGCTGGACTGGGACCGGGGTGGTCTGAGGCCGGAGTATATGCAGAGCCGCCGCACGGCGTATTATGAGGAAGCGTTTCGGTGTTTGGAGGAGAAGGGGCTGATTTACCCCTGCTACTGCTCCCGGTCGGAGCGCATGGCGGCATCCGCGCCCCACCGGGACGATGGCGCGGTGGTGTACAGCGGGAGATGCTTTCAGCTGACGGCGGCGGAGCGGGAGGCGCTGGAGCGCCAGGGCCGCCGGCCGGCCTGGCGGGTGCGCTGCCCAGACCTGTCCGTCACCGTGGAGGACGGAAGCTGTGGGACGTATATGGAAAATCTGGCCCGGGACTGCGGGGATTTTATTGTCCGCCGGTCGGACAGGGTATTTGCCTATCAGTTGGCGGTGGTGGTGGACGACGCCCTCATGGGGGTCAACCACGTGGTGCGGGGGCGGGACCTGCTGTGCTCCGCCCCTCGGCAGGCCTGGCTCCATGAGGTGCTGGGGTATGCACCGCCCAAGTTTTTTCACACGCCGCTGCTGCTGGCGGAGGACGGGCGCCGTCTGGCCAAGCGGGACCGGGATTTGGATATGGAAATCCTGCGGATGCGGTACGCTCCGGAGGAGCTCACGGGGCTGCTGGCGTGGTACGCGGGGCTGCTGGACAGGCCGGAAAAAGTGACAGTCCAAGAGCTCGTGGGTCAGTTCTCCTGGGCGAAAGTGCCGAAAAACGACGTTGTGGTTGGTTGTGCTTGACAGTGCCCCAGCCAGAGCGTACAATAGATAAAATCCAAAAATAAGGTAAAATGGAGGAGTGGAATATGGCCCAGCTTGCTTGGAACGAAAAGTTTGTAAAGACCGGCCTCACCTTCGACGATGTGCTTCTGATCCCGGCGGAGAGCAACGTGCTTCCGGCGGATGTGGATCTGCACACCCAGCTGACAAAAAAGATTACGTTGAACATCCCGGTGATGAGCGCGGCCATGGATACGGTGACGGAATCCCGCATGGCCATCGCCCTGGCCCGGGAGGGCGGCATCGGCGTGATCCATAAGAATATGTCCATCGGCCAGCAGGCCGAACAGGTAGACATGGTGAAGCGCAGCGAGAACGGCGTCATCATCAACCCCTTCTGGCTGGGCCCGGGCCACACGCTGGCTGAGGCGGACGAGCTGATGGCCAAGTTCCGCATCTCCGGCGTGCCCATCTGCGATGGGGGCAAGCTCATCGGCATCATCACCAACCGGGACATGAAATTCGAGACGGACATGAACCAGCTGATCGACAATGTGATGACCAAGGAGCACCTGGTTACCGCCCCCGAGGGCACGACGCTGGACGAGGCGCGGGAGATTCTCCGCAAGCATAAGATTGAGAAGCTGCCCATTGTGGACGAGCAGTTCCACCTGAAGGGTCTGATTACCATCAAGGACATTGAGAAGGCTCAGGTCTACCCCAACTCCGCCCGGGATGAGAAGGGCCGGCTGCTGGTGGGTGCGGCCATCGGCGTCACCGCCGACGTGCTGGACCGGGTGGCGGCGCTGGTGGAGGCCGGTGCGGACGTGCTCTGCCTGGATTCCGCCCACGGACACTCCAAGAACATCTTGGAGTGCGTGATGCGCATCAAGTCCCTGTATCCCGATGTGCAGCTGGTGGCGGGCAATGTGGCCACCGCCGAGGGCACCCGCGCCCTCATTGAAGCGGGCGCCGACTGCGTGAAGATCGGCATCGGCCCCGGCTCCATCTGCACCACCCGCGTGGTGGCGGGCATCGGCGTGCCCCAGGTCACCGCTGTGTTCGACGCGGCCCAGGTGGCGGCGGAGTACGGCGTGCCCATCATCGCCGACGGCGGCATCAAGTACTCGGGAGACATCGCCAAGGCCATCGCCGCAGGCGGCAATGTGGTGATGCTGGGCTCCCTGCTGGCGGGCTGTGAGGAGTCCCCCGGCGACACCGAGGTCTACCAGGGCCGGCAGTTCAAGGTCTACCGGGGCATGGGCTCCCTGGGGGCCATGGCCCACGGCTCCAAGGACCGTTATTTCCAGCAGAACAACAAGAAGCTGGTGCCCGAGGGCGTGGAGGGCCGCGTGCCCTACAAGGGTCCGGTGTCCGAGACCATCTATCAGATGATGGGCGGCCTGCGCTCCGGCATGGGCTACTGCGGCTGCGGCACCATCGACGAGCTGCGCACCAAGGCTCAGTTCACCCAGATCACCGCTGCGGGCCTGAAGGAGTCCCACCCCCACGATATCTATATCACCAAGGAAGCGCCCAACTACACCATTAATCCCCAATAAGAGGTTTCGTGCCCCCCGGCTTTCGCCGGGGGGAGCGTTTATATGCCGGCAGGGAAGTGCCCGACTGCACCATCTATCCAGAATAAGGGGTTTCCCCCCGGCGAAAGCCGGGGGGCACGATTTTATATCGCAGGGAAGCGCCCGACTGCACCACTCATTCCCAATAAGGGGTTCCCCCCGGCGAAAGCTGGAGGGAACGATTTTATATCGCAGGAAAGCGCCCGACTGCACCATCTATCCAGAATAAGGGGTTCCCCTCGGCAAAAGCCGAGGGGAGCGATTTAATACCGGATTATGGGGTGAACCGGGCGGCGGGGGCGTCAGGGCGGGCAGGGTCCAGCAGCAAAACAGCCAGCTTTTTGTCCATGGCATAGTTCAGCGTGTACTGGGTGCCCCCCGGGGTGCCGTCAAATACTGAGAGGATGGCGGAGGAGCGGTCCACCATGTACCGGTCCCGGCGGAGCATACAGAACCGGTCGTAGTTTTGCTGCACCACCGTCTCCAGGTCGCAGGTGTCCAGGATGGCGCGCCAGCGCCGGCGCTGGGCGCCGGGCCAGCGGTCGGCCTGGGTGGGGCAGGGGACCGCCCCCTCCACCGTCAGCTCCGGGCAAGTCTCCCGCAGGGCCAGAGCAGCCTCGGCGAAGTACAGGTCACACCCCATGGCCATGCCGGAGATGAAGTGCCGGAAGCCCCGGCGGTACAGCTCCTCCAGCTCCCGGGTCAGGCTGAGCTTGAGCGCGGCGCAACGCGGGTCCCTTTCGTTCAGCCCCCAGGGCAGCTTGTCCGGCCGGTGGCCGCTGAAGCAGCAGGTGAGCGTCCGCTCCATAGGCATATCAGTCCCTCCTTCCATCCATAGAACTGATACGATTGTATCGTAAAAATGGGAAAAGGTCAAGAGAAAATGGAACGTTCGTTTTAAAAAATTTGAGGAGAATCTTGCGAAAAGGGGTTGCAATTTGGCTGGGGCAGGCATATAATATGGGAGAAACAAGTGAATGAATGTCTTCAGGGCGGGGTGAAATTCCCCACTGGCGGTATAGTCCGCAACCCGCGAAAGCGGTGGACCCGGTGAAACTCCGGGACCAACGGTTAAAGTCCGGATGGAAGAAGACGCGCGGCCCCTCTTGAGGTAGTGTTGCGCCTGGAAGACAGTCTTTTCAGGCGTTTCAGACTATTTCAGGAGGTTTTTATTATGTTCAAGGATCCGGGAAAATTTTTAGCGGTAGTGGCGGATAACGCCATGTTCCTGCTGATGTGCTTAGTGGTATTCGCTGGCATCTTCGGGATAGCGCTGCTGTTGGAAAAGCTGTGGCTCAAGCCGGAGAAGCAGTCCCCGGCCCGCCGGGTGGCCTATGTGGGCATCTTCGCCGCCATCTCTGCCGTGCTGATGTACTTCGAATTCCCCCTGCCCTTCGCCCCCGGTTTTTATGAGCTGGATTTCAGCGAGATTCCGGTGCTCATCTGCTCCTTCTCCCTGGGCCCTGTGGCCGGGGTGGTGTGCGAGTTCCTGAAGGTGGTGCTGAAGCTGATTCTGAAGGGTACATCCACCGCCTTTGTGGGCGATTTGTCCAACTTTGTGGTGGGCTGCGCCCTGATTCTGCCAGCCTCGGCGGTCTACTTTGCCAACAAGACGAAAAAGGGCGCCATCCTCGGCATGGCCGTGGGCACCGCGTGCATTACGGTGGTGGGCAGCCTGTTCAACGCCGTCTACCTAATTCCCACCTTCTCTGTTCTGTTCGGGCAGCCGCTGGATGTGATTATCGGCATGGGTACCGCCATCAACCCGGCCATTACCAGCGTGAATACATTGGTGCTGTTCGCCGTGGTGCCCTTCAATTTGCTGAAGGGTGTGGCGGACTCCATCATCACCTTCCTGCTGTATAAGCACATCGAACGGTTACTTCGGATGAAGTAAAAAGAGCGCCCCTCCGATGAAGCGGAGGGGCGCTTTTCATGTCAGGGGCAGGACAGCGACCACCTCGCTGCCATCCATCTCGCCATTTTCCACGAAGCCCAGGGAGCGGTACAGCGCCTGGGCGGGAGCATTCTCCGGCTCGTAGGACAGCCAGCAGGATTCCGCCGGACCGCAGGGAAAGCTGCGGATGAGGTCCAGGGCCAGCTCCGCCGCCCGGCGGCCATAGCCCCGGCCCTGGTAGCGCCCGTCGATCATCAGCCGCCACAGGCAGTAGTTATGCGCCGCGATGGCGGGGGCGGCCTCCCAGTCGGCGCAGTCGTAGCCGATCATCAGAAAGCCCACCGGCGTCTCGCCGTTGTACACGCCGAAGGGGAGGGCGTGTCCCCCGGCGGTGATGGTGGTGTATGCCTCCAGGATGCTGATGGTGTTGGAGGCCACAAACTCCCGCTGTCCGCTGTGCACCTGAAGGTCGGTAAGGGGCCAAATATTTTTGGCGTCCACCTTTTTCAGAGTTAGCTCCATGGTTCAGCCCTCCGCGTAGTAGTTGATGAGGCAGCCCGCCAGGATAATATCGCGTTCTTCTCTCGTCAGGCCGGGGAGGGACAGTGTGACGGGGGTCTCGCCGCCATTGCGCAGGACGGCGGCCTGGACGGTCTCCCCGTCCCCTTCCAGCAGGGCGCGGATGCCGGGAATATATACCCGGTCGCCGGGCTGGAGGTTCAGCTGATCCAAATCCTCCGTCGTGAAGGGCAGCATTCCCCAGTTTACCACGTTGGAGCGGTAGCGCTTGGTGGCGTACTCCTCCGCCACGTTGGCGCAGCCGCCCAAAACACGCTGGCAGGAGGCGGCCTGCTCCCGGGCGGAGCCATCGCCGGGCTTCAGGGCCATCACCAGGGAGCCCAGCCCCGTGCGGGCGGGGTCGTGGCCCTCCAGGGCCTCTTTCACCTCGGGGGCGCTGGGATTGGTGCGGCGCAGCTGCTCCACCGCGTGGATGGCCTTGGCCCGGGGGACGTACTGGGGGTCCTTCCGGCTCAGGGCGAACTCGGACAGCCGCAGGGGGTTGGAGCGGTAGGAGGAGGTCTCCCCGGAGGGGATGAGCTCGTCGGTGGTGGTCACCGGGTCGTAGATGGCGGCGCATACGGTCAGCATCAGGTTTTCGGGCAGGGAGATCTGCTCCGGCCAGTCGGCGATGTTGGGGCCGAAGATCAGCTTCTCCTGGGGCTGGGGCCTGCCCACGCCGAAATAGACGCGGGAGCGGTAGGCGGAATCGTCGTAATTCCACTGTTCGTCCGCCCGGTCGGCGGGCACGTCGGGCAGCTCGTCCGCGCCGGTGAGTACGCCGCCCATCTGGGCGGTGGCGGCGATGGATCGGGCGTCCATAAGGGCTACGTAGGAGATCTGGCCGTCCCCCGGCTTGGAGCCCTCCCGGTTGGGGAAGTTTCGGGTGGAGTGGCGGATGGAGAAGGCCCCGTTGGCGGGCACGTCCCCCGCCCCGAAGCAGGGGCCGCAGAAGCAGGAGCGGATGGACGCCCCCGCCGCCATGAGCTGAGCGATGGCGCCGTTCTTCGTCAGCTCCAGGTTGATGGGCATGGAGCCGGGGTAACAGGACAGCCAGAAGGCGTCGGAGCCGATGGCGCAGCCCTTGAGAATCTCGGCGGCCCGCTTCAGGTTCTGATAGGTGCCGCCGGAGCAGCCGGCGATAACGCCCTGGTCCACATGGAGCTGGCCGCCCACAATTTTGCTTGCCAGGGAGGGGGCGTTCTTTGCCCCCAGCTGATGGGCCGCGTCCACGTCTACCTGGTGGAGCAGGTCGGCCATATTGGCCTTGAACTCCCGGATGGGGTAGGCGTTGGAGGGGTGGAAGGGCAGGGCGATCATAGGCTCAACCTTGTCCAGCTCCACCGTCACCACGCTGTCATAGTATGCGCCGTCGGCAGGGGACAGCTCCCGATAGCTGTCCCCCCGGCCCAGCAGGGCGAGGGCGGTTTTGGTCTGCCCGTCCGTCTGCCACACGGAGGACAGGCAGGTGGTCTCGGTGGTCATCACGTCGATGCCCGCCCGGTAGTCCATGGACAGATTGGCCACGCCGGGGCCGAAGAACTCCATGACGGCGTTCTTCACCGCGCCGCTTTTGAAGGTGGCCCCGACCAGGGCCAGGGCTACGTCCTGGGGGCCCACGCCGGGCCGGGGCGCGCCGGTGAGGTAAACGGCCACAATTTTGGGGTAGGCGATGTCGTAGGTCTTGCGGAGGAGCTGGCGGGCCAGCTCGGGGCCGCCCTCGCCGATGGCCATGCAGCCGTAGGCCCCGTACCGGGTGTGGGAGTCGGAGCCCAAAATCATGCTGCCGGGGGCGGCATACCGCTCCCGCATATAGGAGTGGATGACCGCCTGGTGGGCGGGGACGAACTCGCCGCCGTACTTTTTGGCGGCGGATAGGCCGAACACGTGGTCATCCTCGTTGATGGTGCCCCCCACGGCGCACAGGGAATTGTGGCAGTTGGTGAGCACGTAGGGCAGGGGGAACTCCTCCATACCGGAGGCCCTCGCGGTCTGGATGATGCCCACGTAGGTGATGTCGTGGGAGGCCATGGCGTCAAAGCGGATGGACAGGCGCTCCGGGTCATTGGAGAGGTTGTGGGCCATGAGGATGGCATGGGCCATGGTGCCCTCCCGGCCCTCCGGGGATTGGGCGGGGGTGAAGCAGCCGTTGGAGAAGCGGACAGGGGCGCTGTGTATCGTAATCATGTAAATTCCTCCCAAGGACGATTTGCGGCATGTTACTTTAGTGTAGCAAATTGCGGGACAAAATGCAAGAAAACCGGGGAACTTTACCGGCAGCAAAGTGCACAAGAAAGTTCCCCGGCGAAGGGTCAGTCATGGAGGAAGTAGAGCAGGTCCCGGTGCTGGCGGTATAGGACGGGAGCAAGAAGCAATATCTTTGCGATTGGCACTGGAATTTTTCCCAGCGGTGTGCTAATATAATATACTGACCATGTGCTGTCGATTGACGGCGAAAATAAATGAGGTGAGCGCATGACCTTTTGGATGGCGTTGATTTTGGGTGCGGTGCAGGGTGTGGCGGAGTTTCTGCCCATCTCCAGCTCGGGGCACCTGTCCCTTTTGCAGTATTTCTTCGGAATGGAGGAGCCGGACGCGCTGTATAACATCCTGCTCCACTTTGCCACGCTGGTGGCGGTGTGCGTGGTGTATTGGCGGGATATTGTGGATATGATCGTGGAATTTTTCCGGGGAATTGCCGCATTGGCCTTCCCCCGGGGCGGCCGGGAGCGGGGCAATCCGCCGGAGGGGCGCAGGCTGGTGTTGCTGGTGATTCTGGGCACGCTGCCCCTGTTTTTGGTGCTGCCCTTTGATGATTTGGTGGAGGGGATGGGGGCCAACCCCATGTTTGTGGCGCTGATGCTGATGCTCACAGGCTGCATCCTGTTCCTGTCCGACCACTATGCCAAGGGGCGCAAGACGGTGCGCACCGTCACGGTGAAGGACGCCTTGCTGGTGGGTCTGGCCCAGGGTCTGGCCACCATTCCCGGCCTGTCCCGGTCGGGCACCACCATTTCCGCCGGAATGGCCCTGGGCTTTGATCGGAATTTCGCCGTGCGGTACTCCTTCCTGCTGTCCCTGCCCGCAGTGCTGGGGGCCACGCTGCTCAAGGTGGTGAAGGTGGCCGTGGAGGGCGAGGTGGACCTGACGCTGCTGCCCATGTACCTGTCGGGCATGACGGTGGCGGGCGTGGTGGGCTACTTCTCCATCCGGCTGGTGAAGCTGCTGGCGGACAAGGGCAAGTTCGGCAGGTTCGCCTATTACTGCTGGGTAGTGGGAGCTGTCGCCTTGATTGCCAGCTTCTTCCTGTAAATTCAATTTGACCGCAGCGAAAAAATGGGAGGTTCCCCAATGGCATCGACACAAAGGAAAACCACAACGTCCTCGTCCGGAAACAGAAGCCGGGCCTCGTCCGCATCGAAAAGCGGGGGAGGGAAGCGCGCCGCATCCCAAACCAAGGGGCGGTCCTCCTCCCGCCGGTCCGCGCCTCAAAGGCGGCCCTACCGCCGGGAGATCGGGGGGGCGGTGTTTCTGCTGCTGGCCCTGTTTGGCGCCATCGGTTATTTCAAGACGGATGAGGGTGCGGTGATCGCCCTGTTCTGCAACCTGCTCAAAGGTCTGTGCGGATACGGCTTTTACATCACGCCGCCCCTGTTTTTGGCGGCGGCGGGCATACTCATTTTCCACCGGGGGAGGCCGGTGCGCCTGCGGCTGGCGGGGGCGCTGCTGCTGCCGGTGCTATCGGCGGCGGTGTTCCATCTCATCCTGTGCAAAACCGAGCTGGCCTGGTCGCTGGAGCTGCCCGCCCTGCTGTGGGCGGCGGGCAAGGAGATGACGGCGGGCGGCGTGCTGGGCGGCGTGATGGCCATGGCATTCCGCTTTGCCTTCACAGGCGTGGGCGCGGTGGTCGTTCTACTGGTGCTGAGCGCGGCGGCGGCGCTGTGCGCCCTGCGCCTCACCCCATCGGATATTTTGGACTATCTCCGGGCGCGGCAGGAGAGCCGGCCGGAGTATGACCCGGAGGACTACCCGGAGGAGCGGCCCGAGAGAGCCGCCCGCCGGGAGGTGGAGCCTGCGCCCGCCCGGCGCAGGTCCGCCGCCATCGACATCCCAGTGGACGACGGTCCCGCCCTGGCCCAAAAGCCCACCACGCCGGTGACGGGCGTGCGGAAAAAGAATTTCTTTGACAAGGTGGCGGGGGTGGCCGTTCCGGGGCAGAGCAGGCCCTCGCAGGAGGAGGAACCGCCGGAGTATGAGGACGTGCCTGAGCTGCGCCCCATGAGGGAGCCGCCCCGTACCCCCAGGCCGGAGCCGGTAGCGCCGCCGGCCGTGACGGCGGACGATGTGGTGCCGCCCCCCGCGCCGGCGCCCATGGGGCCGGCGCAGCCCGAGGCGTTCCTGGAGCGCCATGAGCCGGAGCCGGTGCCCCCCCCGGTGATTCGGGAGCCGGCGGTGCCCAAAGCGTCGTCCAAGGAGGAGCGGGCCCAGTTCCAGGAGGAGGTGGCCCGGGAGATTGAGGCGGGGATGGAGCAGGACCCGCCCGCCTACCGTTATCCGCCGCTGTCCCTGTTGAATCAGAGCAGTGGGGACAACGCCGCCGCTGCGGATGGAGAGCTGCGGGCCAATCAGCAGCGGCTCCAGGACGCGCTGCAATCCTTCGGGGTGAGCGCCCACATCGTCAACGTGATCCGGGGGCCGTCTATCACCCGGTATGAGCTGGAACTGGACCAGGGGGTGAAGCTGAACAAGATCACCAACCTGTCTGGGGACATCGCGTTGGCGCTGGGGGCCTCTGCCGTCCGGGTGGCGCCGATCCCGGATAAAATCTCCACCGTGGGCATTGAGGTCCCCAACCGCCACAAGAGCATGGTGTGCGTCCGGGACATTCTGTCCTCTAAGAGCTTTACGGATAATTCCTCCAAGGTGGCTTTTGCCGTGGGCAAGGACATCAGCGGCAACCCCATCGTGGGCAACATCGCCAAGCTGCCCCATATGCTCATCGCCGGCACTACGGGCTCCGGCAAATCTGTGTGTACCAACTCCCTTATCATCTCTCTGCTGTATAAGGCCACGCCGGAGGAGGTTCGCCTTATCATGGTGGACCCCAAGATGGTGGAGCTGAGCATTTACAACGGCATCCCCCACCTGCTCATCCCGGTGGTCACCGACCCGAAAAAGGCCGCCGGGGCCCTCCAATGGGCAGTGAGCGAGATGATGAAGCGGTATCAGAAATTCTCCGAAGTGGGGGCAAGGGACCTGGCCACCTATAACGAGCGAGCCCAAAGGCAGGAGGACATGGAGACCATGCCCCAGATTGTCATCGTCATTGACGAGTTGGCCGACCTGATGCTGGTGGCCGCCAAGGAGGTGGAGGAATCCATCTGCCGGGTGGCCCAGATGGGCCGGGCCTCTGGGATGCACCTCATCATCGCCACTCAGAGCCCTCGAGCCGACGTGATCACCGGCCTTATGAAAGCCAATATCCCCAGCCGCATCGCCCTGGCAGTGGCTTCCAGTCTGGAATCCCGCATTATTTTGGACACCACCGGCGCGGAAAAACTGGTGGGCCAGGGAGATATGCTGTATGCCCCCTTAGGCCAGGATAAGCTGAGGGTCCAGGGTTGCTTTATCACGGACGAGGAGCGGGCCAACGTGGTGGAGTTCATCAAGGACGGTGCCAGCGCCCAGTACGATGAGGCCGTCATGCACGAGATTGAGAAGAACGCCGAGGAAAAGGACAAGGCTGCCAAGGGCGTGGGCGGCTCCGACCCCAGTGGGGGCGGGGACGACTACGACGAGCTGCTGCCCGCCGCCATCGACGTGGTGCTGGAGGTGGGGCAGGCCTCTGTGTCCATGCTCCAGCGCCGGCTGAAGCTGGGGTATGGCCGGGCGGCCCGGCTGGTGGATCAGATGGAGGAGAAGGGGGTCGTGGGACCCTTTGAGGGCTCCAAGCCCCGGCAGCTGCTCATCACCAAGGAGCAGTGGGCGGAGATGCAGTACCGTCAGGGTATGGTAGCTGCAGTGCCGGACGAGCTGCCCTTTGAGGGGGACGCCGTCCCCCAGGACCGGGGTGCGCCGCCCTTTGATATGGACGAATAGCAAAAAAGCACCCGGAAGGGTGCTTTTTTGCGGGGAAGTGCCGGGCCGCCTGTGGCGAACGGGCGGGCGTGACCACAAAGGGCGCTTATCTAAACCATCCGCCGCTGTCCCGGTTGTCCAGCACGTCCAGCATGGCGGACAGCATCACCGCAGCCTCGCCATGGTTGAGGGGCTGGGACAGGTCTGCGCTGCTGTTGAGCACGGATACTGCCTCCATATTCACCACGGACTGGTAGGCCCAGGCGGGGGCGGTCTCCGTAGAAAAGACGGAGGAGGAGGCCACGTCCCCGGTGGCCAGCAGCCGGTCGATGATGACGGCAGCCTGGGCGCAGGTGATCTGCTCTCCGCCGCCGAACACCACCTGGCCCGCCTCGTTGGGGCTGCCCTGGACCGCGCCCTGGATGAGAGCGGCGGACACATAGCCCTTGGCCCAAGCGGAGATGTCCTGGTCGTCGTAGAAGCCGGTGAGGGTTACGTTTTCCAGCGGAGACGCGCCCGCCGCCGTCATGGCCATGGTGAGAAATTCCTCTCGGGTGAAGGGCGCCTCCGGGTCAAAGCAGTACAAGTCGCCCACCTTGCGTCCGGTGTACACTCCGGCCTCTGCTAAGCGCAGGGCGGCATAGTGGGAGGGGCTGCCCTCCATGTCGGAGTAGCTCACGTGGGTGGACTGCTTTTGAATGGTGACTTTCACTGTGGCGGGTTCAGACTGATTGCCTGCGCTGTCCACAGCCACATAGGTGAAGCTGTCCTTGCCCTTTTTGCCCTCGTAGGGAGTGTACCAAAAGGCGGCGGGGTCGTTTTCATCCAGAGTCACCTGGCCCCGGGCGGGGCTGTCCACAATCTGGAAAGTGACCAGGTCGCCCTCCGGGTCCACGGCGGCGAAGCGGCTGGAGATGGCCACGCCCTTGTAGGTGTTCAGGGTGAGATTCTCCGCGATGGGGGCGGCGTTTTCCACCTCGGCGGTGGTAGCGGTGAGCGCGGCGGCCGGTGCGGCCAGCGCTCCCACGAGACACAAAGATAAAACTATGATGCGGGATTTCACGAAGAAAGCCTCCTTTGTAGGAATATAAGCGTAGCATACACCAAAGGAGAAAAAATATGCGGGCGCTTCCAGTCGAAAACGCCCGCGGAATTTTTTACAGGCAACGCCGCCCCATACGCCTTTGGGGGAGAAGCGTTTCTACAGCTGGCTTCGATCCTTGAGCCAGCTGGGCAGAGGCCGCATTTTGATGCCGGACACCACGCCCATGGCGATGAACAGCGTCAGAGTGGACGAGCCGCCGTAGCTGAAAAAGGGGAGGGTCAGACCGATGACCGGACCCAGATACAAGCACATGGCCACGTTGATGATGGTCTGAATCATCAGCATCCCGGCGATGCCCATGGCGATATAGGCGGACATATGGCTTTTGGCCCGGCGGGACACCCACACGCACCGCAGGATGATGGCCAGCAGCACCAGCAGTACCGTACAGCAGCCGATGAGGCCGAACTCCTCCCCGCACACGGCGAAGATGTTGTCGGTGTGGCGGGCGGGCAGGCTGGTGGACCGGGGCGACTGGGTTTTGACGCCCTGAAGCCAGCCCATGCCGGTGAGCTGGCCGGAGCCGATGGCGGCCAGGGATTGGTTTTGCTGCCAGCCTCTGCCCAAGGGGTCCAGGTTGTTGCCCTTCCAGTGCTCTACCACCACCCGGAAGCGCATAATGCGGTAGTCCCCCCAGAGCTTGTCGATGCGGGGGAGGATGAAGTGCCACAGAAATACCAGCGTCCCCGCCAAGGGCGCGCCCACTCCGATGAACCACCACTTGCTGACGCCGGCCACCCAGGCCATGACCACAAAAATGAACAGGTAGACGATGACCATGCCCCAGTCCCCGGACAGCACCGCCAGCGACCCGGCGAACACGCCGGTGAGGATGACGTATTTGACCAAAGCAGGGAACCGGCCCAGGCCCCGGGGCCGTTCCTTGTTAATCATCCAGGCCAGCACCACAATGTAGGCCAGCTTGGCGATCTCGCCCGGCTGGAAGCCGAAAAACTTCCCGATGACGGGGAGAAACACCCAGCTCTTGTTGCCGGTTCCGTCGTCCCGGCCAAAGGGAGCGATGAGGGCGATGACGAACAGGCCCAGGAGCAGGAACACCCACCACCATTTCTCCATCAAGTATTCAATGTCGATGAAAGTAACCCAGATATAGGCCACAATGCCCATGCACAGGAACATGGTATGCTTCAAGGGATAGGAGTAGAGGCCCTCCCGGTAGCGCGTGGCGCTGTAGATGAGCACCAGGCCCATGAGGCTGGCGAGAATGCACAGCAGAAGCAGGGCCACGTCCCCTTTTTTGAAAAATTCTTTGAGTGTGCGTGTCGGATGCAAAACGTGGTTCCCCCCCGCTGTAAAAACTGCAAATTAGTATAGCACATTACGGGGAAATATGCTATACTGTTTTGAATGAGTTTTCCGAATCTTAACTTTATTTTGGAAGTGAGCGCAATGACGTTTGAAACCCACAGCCGGGAGGAGACCGAAGCGCTGGGGGCGCGGCTGGCCAACGCACTGGCGCAGGGCCGGGTGGTAGCCTTCACCGGCGATCTGGGGGCGGGCAAGACCGCTTTTGTGTCCGGCATGGCAAGGGCGTTGGGGGTGGAGGAGCGGGTGACCAGTCCCACCTTCACCATCGTCAACGAATATGAGGGCGGGCGGCTGCCCCTGTTTCATTTCGATATGTACCGGCTGGGCAGCGCCGATGAGCTATTTCACATCGGCTGGGAGGACTATCTGGCCCGGGGGGGCGTATGTGCCGTGGAGTGGAGCGAAAATGTGGCCGAGGCCGTGGAGGAGGACGCCGTGCGGGTGTCCATCTGTCGGGGAGAGGGCGACGACGACCGAATGATTACCATTGAGGGGGTGGATCTGTGAAAATCATCGCGCTGGAGAGCTCGGCCGTCACGGCCAGCGTGGCAGTGGCCGAGGACGAGCGGCTGCTGGCCCAGTCCTTTCAGAACAGCGGGCTGACCCATTCCGCCACCCTGATGCCCATGGTTGCCGATCTGCTGAAGAATACGGGGCTCACCCTGGAGGAGATGGACGTGGTGGCGGTGGCGGCGGGGCCTGGGTCCTTTACCGGGGTACGCATCGGAGTGGCCGCCACCAAAGGCTTGGCATGGCCGGGGGACAAGCCCTGCGCCCCCTGCTCCACCCTGGAGTCCATGGCCTGGCAGTGTGCCCATATGGGCGGGGAAATCTGTGCGGTGATGGACGCCCGGCGCAACCAGGTGTACTGCGCCCGGTTTGCGGCGGAACATGGCGGGCTGAGACGGCTCACGGAGGACCGGGCTATGGGTCTGGACGAGCTGATTCAGGAGATCCGCGTGTCGGGGAAGCCTCAGAGCTTGGTGGGAGATGGGGCGGCCCTGGCGCAAAGGGCGCTGGAGGAGGCGAGCCTGCCCTGCATTCTCACACCGCCCCATCTGCGCTATCAGACCGCCTGGGGGGTGGCCAGGGCCGCTTTGGAGCTGGCCAGGATGGGAAAACTGACGTCCGCCGCCGCCATGGCGCCCAGCTATCATAGGCTGAGTCAGGCGGAGCGGGAGCATATGAGCGCAGAGAAGCGGACAGCGAGGGAGCTTGGAGCGGAGTGAGGATAAAAAACCAAGATTAGCGCAGCAAATCTGTATTTTATCCGAATCGCAGTGAAAGCGGCCGAGTGTCCTGGCCGCTTCGCAGCGTGACAACAAGAAGCGCGAAGCCGCGCGTCGCGAACAGGCGCAGCGTGACAGCAAGAAGCGCGAAGCCGTCGTGAAGCGGGTCCGCGCCGCAGGCCCCGTAAACAATGAAAGAACAGCCTCCCCCGGCCAGCTGGCCGGGGGAGGCTGCGGTTATTTTTCTTCTAACAGGCGGGTGAGCTCCGCCATGAACGTGTTGATGTCTTTGAATTGACGGTAGACGGAGGCGAAGCGGACATAGGAGACCTCGTCCACGTCCTTTAGCTTTTCCATGACCAGCTCGCCGATCTCGGTGCTGGGCACCTCGCGGACCATCTCATTTTGCAGGGATTGCTCGATTTCGCTGGAAATCTGTTCCAGCGTGGACATGGACACCGAGCGCTTTTCACAGGACTTGAGCATACTGCCCAGCAGCTTGCTCTTGTCAAAGGCTTGACGGCTGCCGTCCCGCTTGATGACCATGAGCGGAAGGCTTTCCACGATCTCGTAAGTAGTGAAGCGCTTGCGGCAGGCCAGGCATTCCCGGCGGCGGCGGATGCTGCTTCCTTCGTCGGCGGGGCGGGAATCGACAACCTTACTCTCCAGCTGGGCACAGTACGGGCATTTCACGGCGGCATCAATCCTTTCTGTGTAACGGGCAGAATATGGTGGAGCGATTACAAAAATTATAACATAGATGTCCCAAATATGATATCCTTTTTTGAAAAAATTTTTCGCTGTGTATAATGGAGTGGAAAGGGTGGCATACTGTGCTGCGTGAGGTGATAACAATGGAAAACCGCAATAACAACTGCCCTGACAACAAAAAGCAGCAGAACTCCGAGAACAAGAAGCAGCAGAACGGTGAGAACAAGAAGAACTCCAACAACCCCGAGAACAAGAATCCCACCAGCCGGGGCTACTGAGTTCGGCGGGAGCGGAGGGCGGTTGTGCCCTCCGCTCCTTTTTGCATGGAGGAGGCAGAGCGATGAGACCAAAAGGCGACAACGACCCGGCGCGGGTGTGCCGGGACCCTCAGTACCGTACGCCGCCCTATGAGGACCTGTCCAGTCTGGTGGCAGGGCGGATTCAGGCGGGGCCCCAATCCACGCCGCCCCGGGCGGGCGCAGAGCTGGACGAGTGGCAGGACCCGGATTTGTTCCACTCGCCGGAACTATAGCAAAGGCCCCCGCGTCAGCGGGGGCCTTTGGCTTGCGCCGGCGTGGCTACAGGAGGTTGGTCAGGGTGGGCAGCTCGGCCTCAAAAATCAGCTCCAGCTGGGTGATGAGCCGGGCGTTGACAGCGGCGTATTCTGCGCTTTGGTGCTCTCCGGCCTCCAAAAAGGCCAGAGCCTCGTTGAAAGAAATCAAAATGGCGTCGATGTCGGTGTGGCGCAAGGTGATGTGGAGATAGCCTTCGTGGTTTACCCACCGCTCCTTGGCCTGTTGGGTCAGGCGGGAGGCCTGGTCCCAGTCCTCCTGCTCCGCCTGAATTTGGGCCTGAGTGAGCAGGCCGGTAAGCTGGGTGGTAAAGCGAAGCAGGTGGAAGGTGTGCGCGGCGCACAGGGCCGCCAGCAGCGCCACCAGCCCCAGGGACACATAGAGCCGCTTCATGTGGCCGCCTCCTTTTTGGGGATGCAGTAGGTGGTCCCGGTTTCATCCACCGTGAGGAGAAAGGCCTGCCGGGAGGAGGACAGCCCGTGGGAGGCCAGCTGCTTTTCCAGCCAGATCTCCTCGTAGCCCAGCCCCTTGAGGTTATGTTCCAGCAGCCGCCCGTCGCTGACCAACACCACCGGCAGGCCGGTCTCCTCCGGCTTCAGCCCCATTTGGGCGGCAGTAACGGGCTTTTCTGAGGCATAGGGCAGCACAGAGAGCTGTCCGTTGGTTTCCAACAGGGCAAATTTGATGGTTTGGATGTCAGTATAGCCCTGAATGCGCAGCTCCTCCAGCAGCTCATCGATGGTAAGGTGGCTGCGGGTGAGTTCGCTCTGGATTACGGCGCCGTTTTTTACCACAATAGAGGGTTTGCCGCACAGCAGGGTACGGAAGCGGATGGACTTGATGCATAGCACCGAAATGATGGAGGACAACGCCAGCAGCACCAAAATGGGAATCAGCCCGGACAGCAGGGGAATGCCGTTGTCCTGCATGGGAACGGAGGCCAGATCGGCGATGATAAGGGTGAGCACCAGTTCGGAGGGTTCCAGCTCCCCAATCTGATGCTTGCCCAGCAGGCGGATGCCCGCCACAATAAAGAGGTAGAGCACAGCGGTGCGTATGAGTACGACAAACACAAAAACACCTCGTTTCGCAGATGGACGCTTGAACATTTTGCCCTTGCGGCGGGGAGGATATGCCATGGGTTTGTCCAAAACCCCAATTTTTGTGAAAAGAGGAAAAAACGGTTGAGATTTTCTTGTCCTTTGGGGGGAGATACGCTAAAATAAACGCAGTTATTACGGACGATTTGGAGAGGAGCGCGCATATGAGCCATCAACTTGTGATCGTTTTGGATTTTGGAGGACAGTACAATCAGTTGATTGCCCGCCGGGTGCGGGAGTGCGGCGTGTATTGCGAGGTCAAGCCCTACACCACGCCCCTGGCCGAGCTGAGGGCCATGAACCCCATAGGCATTATTTTTACCGGGGGGCCCAATTCTGTCTATTTGGAGGACGCTCCTCAAATTGATGGGGATATTTATACCTGGGGCGTACCCATTCTGGGCATATGCTATGGATGCCAGCTGATGGCCCAGAGCCTGGGAGGGCGGGTTACTGCGGCCCAGGATGACGCTGCCCGGGAGTACGGAAAAACCATGACCTATTTTGAGACGAAGTGCAGCCTGTTCAAAGATCTGCCCGGACAGGGGATTACCTGGATGAGCCATGGGGATTACATGGAGAAGCTGCCAGAAGGGTTTGTCCTCACGGCCCACAGCGACGCCTGCCCCAACGTGGCCATCGCCGACGAGAGGCGGAGGTTCTATGGGGTACAGTACCATCCGGAGGTGAATCACACCCAGCACGGGGTGGATATGATCCGCAACTTTCTCTATGAGGTGTGCGGCGCCGCCGGGGATTGGACGATGGAGGACTATAAGCGCACCGCGGTGGCGGCGCTGCGGGAGAAAATTGGAGGGGGCAGGGTGCTGCTGGCCCTCAGCGGCGGGGTGGACTCCTCTGTGGCGGCGGCGCTGTTGGCCGAGGCGGTGGGGGAGCAGCTTACCTGCGTGTTCGTGGACCACGGCCTCATGCGCAAGCATGAGGGTGAGGAGGTGGAGGCGGCGTTTTCCTCGTGGGCGATGAATTTTGTGCGGGTGGATGCGGAGCAGCGGTTTTTGCAGAAGCTGAGCGGCGTGTCCGAGCCGGAGCGCAAGCGGAAAATCATCGGCGAGGAGTTCATCCGGGTGTTTGAGGAGGAGGCCAAGCGGGTGGGGGCCGTGGATTATTTGGCCCAAGGCACCATTTATCCTGACGTCATCGAGTCCGGTGCGGGGAATGCTGCCGTCATCAAGAGCCACCACAATGTGGGCGGTCTGCCGGACTGCGTGGATTTCAAGGAGATTGTGGAGCCCCTCCGTCTGTTGTTTAAGGACGAGGTGCGCCAGCTGGGCCGGGAGCTGGGGCTGCCGGAATATTTAGTGATGCGTCAGCCCTTCCCGGGGCCGGGACTGGCCATTCGGGTGATCGGAGAGGTCACGAAGGAGAAGCTGGACACGCTCCGGGACGCGGACGCCATTTTCCGGGAGGAAATTGAAAGGGCCGGTTTGGAGCAGAGTATGAGTCAATATTTTGCGGTGCTGACCAATATGCGCTCGGTGGGAGTGATGGGCGATGGGCGGACGTACGATTACACGCTGGCCCTTCGCTCGGTTACTACCAGCGATTTTATGACGGCGGACTGGACGCGGATTCCCTACGAGGTGCTGGACAAGGTGTCGGTTCGGATTGTCAATGAGGTGAAAGGGATCAACCGGATTGTGTACGATATCACCAGCAAGCCCCCGGCGACGGTGGAATTTGAATAATTTCCCCAAACCCCGAAACCGCTGTGGCCCAGGGCTTCGTGGGTTTTGCGAACCTCTTTTGATAACGATTTGATAACGCTCCCCATAGGCCGTATCATTCTGTATCCCCGGTGGATTGCAGGTGAAAAGTGTTCCTTTGCGGCTTGTGGGTGACAAAATCCATATTAGAAAGCCCTTACCGATGGCAACGTCGGTAAGGGCTTTTTGCTGTCTATTCCTCTGTCTCCGCCGCCTTGCGCTTTGCCCGGAGTGCGTCAAGCTCATCCCTTGTGCGCTGGGCCTCAACTGCGGGATATGTGTAACGCTAATGGTCGTACTCCTCCCTGGTGATTTCCCCAGCTTCCAGCTTCTTGGCTTCATTGGCCCACCTGGAGAACATTTCAAGCATGGAGAGATAAGTCCTACCCTTGGATTTGTCCAGCCGCAGACAGATTTCGCCGTCAATCTCCCCGATGGTCAGCCCCCGTATATCCTCCAGGGCAAAGAGGGTGTGCATGAGGCCAATATCGCTATCTATGTCAGGGA